>DASTPP010000042.1:0-32648 GCA_035762175.1 Polyangiaceae bacterium
GCCCGGCGCCGCGCGCCCGCCGCCCGCCCGCCCGGCGCCGCGCGCCCGCCGCCCGCCCGCCCGGCGCCGCGCGCCCGCCGCCCGCCCGCCGCCGCACGCCGCGCGTTGTGCCGCCCGGCCCCGAAGCCTGGGCTTGCCGCGGCGCGAGGCATGAACCATGGCTGGGCCCACTCTCTGACGACCAGCGAGGCACGCATGGCGAAGCCGACGCGCGACGCGGGGGCCGCGGCCCCCCCCATCGAGACCGAACGCCTGCTCCTGCGGGGGCACCGGCTGAGCGACTTCGACGCCCTCGCGGCGACCTGGGCCGACCCGGCCGTCGTGCGGCACATCAGCGGCACGCCGAGCAGCCCCGGCGATAGCTGGGCGAGGCTCTTGCGCTACGCCGGGCACTGGGCGCTGCTCGGCTACGGCTTCTGGGCGCTCGAAGAGCGGTCGACGGGGCGCTTCGTCGGCGAGGTGGGCTTCGGCGACTTCCGGCGCGCCATCGACCCGCCTATCACCGCGCCCGAGATGGGCTGGGTGCTCTCGCCCTGGGCCCACGGCAAGGGCTACGCGACCGAGGCCGCCCGCGCCGCCTGCGCCTGGGGCCTCGCGCACTTCGGCCCGGTCGAGATCGCGTGCATCATCGACCCCGACAACGAGGCGTCGATCCGCGTCGCCGAGAAGGTCGGCTTCCGCGAGAAGCTGCGCACGACCTACCTGGGCGGGCCGACGGTGCTGTTCACCTCGACGCTCGGCTGAGTCCGGACGGCCTCTCGGAAAGCGGGGCGAGGGTCTGCCGAGGCGGGCCTGATCGTCAGGGGCCCACCGGCCCGCCGTCGCGCGCCCACCGGCCCGCTGTCACGGGCCCACGACACTGTCACGCCCGCGTGACACCCCCCCGTCATGGCGCCGTGACGGCCGCGCCCAGCCCGGGGGCGAGCCGCATCAAGAACGGGGTATTTCGTTCTGCCCGCCGGGCGCGGCACGCCTTCTGCTATTCCTCTAGGTTTGTGAGCGCCGCCTCCCGGCGCCGAAAGGTGGGACTCTTGTACAAGCTCTCCGGTACGATGCGTGTGGCGGTGACTCTCGGGCTCGGCGCCACCTTGGCGGGCTGCGTCGACGCGGCCGACCTCGGCGACAAGGGGGCCTCGAGCGCCGCCGGGCCCATCGGTCACGCCCCCCGCGCCGAGGGGGCCGTCGCGATCGGCTCGGGCTCGAGCGGCAACAACGGCCTGGGCGACGGCGAGTACTTTGCGAACCAGGCCCGGCTCCTTGCCGGCACGAACGTCCCCCTGTTCCTCAACGGCGAGCTGAACGTCACCGTCGCGCAGCTCTTCACCGTGACCCCCGCGAGCGCGAAGACCTTCGGGTACGCCATGCAGTGTGCCCTGCCCTATGCGCAGTTGGTCAACATCGACGGGGTCAACTACAAGGGCGGCGGCATTCTCAAAACCGTCGACGCGTGGCTGGCCGGCCCGCTCGACAAGACCGCCAAAGAAGACCTTTTTGCGTGCATGGCGACGCTCGTCAACCCGTTCGAGGTGCCCGTGACCATTCGCCTCACGGGCCCCACGGTCGACGACAAGTTTCTCAGGACCTACGACCCGTCGCTGTACACCTTTCGCGAGGCGCTCTGGAAGGCCGAGATCGTGGCCACCATGGGCGCGCCGCCGACCGTCAAGTACCGCGTCTGGCCCCTGCCCGACCTCGAAGAGTTCTGCCCGGCCGCGAGCGCGGCGCTCGAGACGCGCCTCTGCGGGGCTCACCCCGAGCTCTGCGACTTCATCCCCGGCGGCCCGATCGACCAAGAGTGTGTCCAGGTGCCCGAGGGCTACGAGTGCGGCGGCAAGCCGGTCATTCAGAGCTGGCTCCGCCCCAACGACGTCGACCGTCTCTACCCCACCTGCCCGTAAGGAGACCAACCGCGCTAGCTGCGGCCAGGCACGCGCCGGGCGGGCGCATCGCCGCCGCCCGCTCAGCGCCGGGCGGGCGCGCCGGCACCCCCGCCCGTTCAGCGCCGGGCAGGCGCGCCGGTGCCGCCCTCGCGTAGCCCGAGCAGGCGCTCCCGGCACGCGAGCGCCGAGCGCCGGCGGGGGTCGAGCGCCAACGCCTCGTCGAGCTGCGCAAGGCCCGCGTCGATGTCGTCGGCGGCGGGCAGCCCCTGCCGGCGCCGGAAGGCGGCACGCAGCTCGTGCAGCTCGGCGAACAAGACGTAAAGCTCGGGGTCGGCCCGCGGCACGTCGAGCAGCGGCGCGAGCGGCGCCAGCGCGGCCTCGAAGCCCGCGCCCGCCGCCCCGCCCTTGCCCAGGGCCCAGCGCAGCGCGGCGAGCTCGACCCGGGCGCCGCCGGCGCGGTGGCTGACGTCCCAGGGGCTCGCGGCCATCGCGCGCGCGAAGGCCTCCCGCGCCCGGCGCAGCGACGCGGACGGGTCGTCGCCCCGCTGGGCGAGCCAGCGCGCCCGCGCGAGCGACGCCTCGCCGCGCGCCTGGAACGCCGCCGGCGACGAGGGCCAGAGCCGCTCGAGCTCTTCGGCGCCCGCCTCGGCGCGCCCGAGGGCGGGGGCCGCGTCGCCGCCCGACTGCAGCGCGTGCTGGGCCGCGATGCGGTGCAGGCTCGATCGCCAGAAGGGCACCCACCGCAGGCTCGGGCTCTGCGCCGCCGCCACGTCGACGAGCCGCAGCCCCTCCTCGACCGGGGCGTCCGGCGCGCGGCCCGCGGCGACGAGGGCCTCGGCCCGCTCGGTCAGGGCGACGATCTTGGCCGACTTGGCGAACAGAAAGCCCGGGTCGAGCTCGATGGCGCGGTCGCAGCGCGCGACGGCCTCGTCGAACGAGGGCCCCGGGTCGCCGCCCCGCAGCCCCTCGCGGCGGGCCCGCATGGTGAGCGACGAGCAGAGCTCGTTCATCGCCCAGAGAAAGCCGGGGTCGAGCCGCAGCGCCTGCTCGTAGGCGTCGATGGCGTGGTCGACCGCGGGCGAGACGTCGAGGGCGCGGCTCTCGGCGTAGAGCGCGCGCGTGCGCCACACCGAGCCGGCGACGTAGCGGGCGAAGGGGTCGCCGGGGGCGCGCCGCGCCGCCTCGTCGGCCCGGGCCACGGCCTCGCCGATCGCGGCCGCCGGGTCTTCGTCGGCGAGCTCGCCGGTCGCCACGCGCCAGGCGAAGCAGTTGTGCACCCAGGCGAGCTTGACGTAGCCCGCGGCGCCGCGCGGGCTCGCCGCGACCGCGCGCCCGCACGCCGCCGTCGCCGCCTCGAAGCTCGGGCGCACCGGCGCGCCCCGCTCGAAGGCCCCGTTCATCGCCTGGGTGAAGAGCTCGCAGGCGGCCTCGTGCACGGCCGGGTCCGAGCGGCCGTGGTCGGCCGCCGCCGCGTAGGCCTCGGCCGCGCGCCCGAACCAGCGCGTCATCTCGTCGTAGTCGAAGGCCGCGTCGTGGCCGTGCCGCGCGCCGAGCGCGAAGAGCACGTCGCCCTCGAGCTTCTTCGCCTCGAAGAGCCACGGGGCCCGCGCGTGCGCCTCGCGGGCCCGCGCGAGCGCGTCGTCGAGGCGCCCCTCGTAGAAGGCGATGAGCCCCTCGGCGTACGCCGGCGCCTCGATGGTGCCCGAGAGCGCCGCGCGCAGCCGCGCGAGCGCCGGCCGCTTGTAGCGCGCCTCGATCTCGGCGACGCGCGCCTCGCGCAGCGCCCGCGTCTCGACCCGCTTCGTCTCGTCGAGCGCCCGCTTGTAGACCGCGCTCAGCGCCACGCCCGTCGCGTAGTCGAGCCCGGGCGAGCGGTAGCCCGCCGCGTCGGCGCGCTCGAAGTGCGCGAGCGCGGCGTCGGGCTCTTGCAGCGCCAGGCGCCCGCGGCCGAGCGCGTAGTGCCCCGGCCCGAGCCCCGCCTCGCCCGCGGCCGCCATGCGCGCCTCGATCGCGCCGAGCCGCCCCCGCACCACGTCGCGCTCGCGCTCGACGTCGTGCAGCGGCATCGAGTGCGCGCCGCGCAGGAAGAGCTCCATCTCTTTGACGCTCTCGCCGAGCTCGCGCGAGAGCGTCGCCTGCTCGGCCGCGAGCCGCCGCCCGCGCGCCCACGCCCCCGCCACCGCCAGCGCCGCCCCGAGCGCCGCCGCCCCGAGCGCCGCCCGCGCCTTGTGCCGCCGCGCCCGCTTGAGCAGCGCGTAGCCGAGCGCCCCCCGGCGCGCCGCGACCGGGTCACCAGCGAGGAAGCGCTCGAGGTCGTCGCCGAGCGCCCGCGCCGACGGGTAGCGCGCCCCGGGCTCTTTCTCGAGGCAGCGCAGCACGATCGCCTCGAGATCGCGCGGCACGTTCCGGTCGAGCGAGCGGGGCGGGGGCGGCTCGCGCGTGCGGATCATCTCGAGCACCTCGAGCACGCTGCCCGCGACGAAGGGCGGCCGCCCGCAGACGAGGTCGTAGAGCGTCGCGCCGAGGCCGTAGACGTCGGTGCGCCGGTCGAGCGCCCGCACCCGCCCGAGCGCCTGCTCGGGCGCCATGAACGCGGGCGTGCCCGCGATGACCCCCGTCGCCGTCTGCCCGCTGTCGCCCGCCTCGCGGGCGAGCCCGAAGTCCATCAGGTAGGGCTTCCAGGCGCCGTCTTCGCCCCGCTCGACCATGATGTTCGAGGGCTTGACGTCGCGGTGCACCAGCCCGAGCTGGTGCGCCGCGTGCAGCGCCGACGCCGCCTGCCGCACGACGCGCACCTTCGCCTCGAGCGTCATCTCGGCCTTCGCCCGGTCGAGCGGCGCGCCCTCGATGAGCTGCATCACGATGAAGCGCACGTGGTCGGCGACGCCCGCCTCGTAGACCTCGCACACGTTCTCGTGCGAAAGCCGCGCCTGCGATCGCGCCTCGCGCAAGAGCCCCGCCCCCCGCTCGGGGTCGGCCCCGAAGAGCAGCTTGATCGCCACGTCGCGCCCGAGCCGAAAGTCGCGCGCCCGGTAGACCACCCCCGCCCCGCCCTGGCCCAAGAGCTCGAACGCCTCGAAGCGCCCATAAAGCGAGGGCGGAATCGACGGCGCGCTGCCCGGGCCCTCGTCTTCGGCCACCCCCGCCACCACCGGCCCGCCCCCGGCCGCCGGCTCGGTCGTCTCGAGCCCCGACGGCCCGGCCGAGGCCGGCTCGGTCGTCTCGAGCGCGCCCACGGCCGCCGCCTCGTCCGTCTCGAGCGCGCCCACGGCCGCCGCCTCGTCCGTCTCGAGCGCCGCCGGGGCCACCCGGCCGGTCACCGTCAACGTCACGCCGGGGCCGGCCCCGCCGCGCCTCATTTCGCGCGGATTCCGTAGCGGTCGAGCAGGCGGTGCACGAGCTGCCGCGAGACGCCCATCGCCTCCGCCGCCCGCGAGATGTTGCCCCCGTGCTGCGCGAGCTTCGCCGCCACGTAGCGCCGCTCGAACTGCTCCATCACCGCCTCGCGCGCCTGCGGCAGCGGCAGCTCGAGCAGCCCCACGAGCCGCTCGGCCTCCGCCGCCGCCGCCGCGCCCCCCGCCCCCCCCGGGACAGGCGCCGGGGCGGAGGGCTCGCCCGCCCCCGAGGGCCCCGCCCCCCCCGGCGCCTTCGCCGCGGGGGCGCCGAAGAGCTCGCCGAGGAGCTCGGGAAAGAGCACCAGCCGCGCCACCGCGTTGCGGAGCTCGCGCACGTTGCCCGGCCAGTCGTACGCCTGCAACAGCGGCAGCGCGTGCGGCGGCAGATCGTCGAGCGTGCGCGGCGGGTCGCGGCCGGCGAGAAAGCGCTCGACCAGCAGCGGAAGGTCGTCTTTGCGCTCGCGCAGCGCCGGCACGTGCACCTCGACGACCGCGAGCCGAAAGTACAAATCTTGCCGGAACGAGCCCTCCGTCGCCCGGGCCCGCAGGTTGCGGTGCGTCGCCGCGACCACCCGCGCGTCGAAGGGCCGCCACTCGGACGCGCCGAGCCGCCGCACCTGCCGCGACTCGATCGCCCGCAAGAGCTTCGGCTGCAGCTCGAGCGGCAGCTCGCCGAGCTCGTCGATGAAGAGCGTGCCCCCGTTCGCCTGCTCGAGCAGCCCGGCCTTCGCCCCCGTCGCCCCCGTGAAGGCGCCCCTTTCGTGCCCGAAGAGCTCGCCCTCGACCAGGGTCGGCGCGATCGCCCCGCAGTCGAGGACGACGAAGGGCCCGGCCTTGCGCCGGCTGCGCTCGTGAATCGCGCGCGCCAGCACCTCTTTGCCCGTCCCCGACTCGCCCAGCAAGAGCACCGTCTCGTCGGTCGGCGCCGCGCGCCCGAGCTTCGCGAAGAGCGCCCGCATCGTCAGGCTCTGCCCGATCGCCTCGCCGAACGAGCCCTCGGCCGAGAGGGGCAAGACCGCCGCCGCGCCCCCCGCCGGCCGCACCGCGAGCTCGCTGCCCCCCAGCGTCACCGCCACCGAGGGCGGCAACCAGGCCTCGACGATCGACGCGCCGCGCAAGAGCGTGCCGTTCTTGCTGCCCAGATCGCGCAGCAACACCCCCCGCTCGGTCACCCGCAGCTCACAATGCCGCCGCGACACCCGCGCGTCGGGCACCACGAGGTCACAATCGTCGCCCGTGCCCACCACGAGCGGCGAGAGGCCCAGTTCGGCCTCGAGCGCGCGGCCATCGGCCAGCGTGACGACCGCCCGCAGGCTCGGCAAGCGCAGCGAGCGCCCCCGATCGGAGCTCGTCAGCGTAAAGAGCCCCGCCTGATCCGCCGGCATGGCACCATCATTGCCACACCAACCGCGTGGGCATCAACCACGCTCGGCGCCGCCCGGCCCGCGCCCCACCCCGCCGGCCGCGGCCCGTCGAGCCCGGGAGGGTATACACTGGGCAGCGATGAGCGCCGGGCACACCATCGTCGTTCGTGACTACGACCCCGCGTGGCCCGCCTGGTTCGAGGCGATTTGCCAGCGCGTCTGGCCCGCGGTCGAAGGGGTGGCCTTGCGCATCGACCATGTCGGGTCGACCTCGGTGCCCGGGTTGGCCGCAAAGCCCATCATCGATCTCGACGTCGTCGTCGCGTCCGAGGGCGACGTTCGCCCCGTCGTCGAACGCCTGGCGGCCGTCGGCTACGCCTGGGTGGGCGATCTGGGCATCGCCGGCCGCGAGGCGTTCAAGCCCGTTCATGATCAGGGGCTGCCGGCGCACAACCTTTATCTCGTCGTCGAGAACAACAGGGCCCATCAAGACCACTGGCTGCTGCGCGACCTTCTGCGCGCCGACGCGTCAGCCCGCGAGCGCTACGCGGCGCTCAAGCGGAAGAACGCCGAGCGCGCCCGCGGCGACCTGGCCGTCTACGTCGCCGCGAAGGCCGAGCTGGTCGCCGAGCTTCTCACCCGGGCGCGCGCCGAGCGGGGGCTGCCGCCCGAGACGTACTGGCAGCCCGCCGTCACGTGGCCCGAGAGCGGCCCCGGCCGCCCGTAGACGCGCGCGAGCGACAAGCTTCGCCCGCGAGCCCGACGGCGAGCGCTTGTTGGCGCCCGCGCCGCGCCCCCGGGCGGCGCCCCCGGGCCGCGCCCCCTGGCCGCATCACGGACGGCCGGGATTACGCCGACCCGGGCCCGTCGCCCCCCAGGCTAACGCCAGCCCGGGCCCGTCGCCCCCCTCGCGAACGCCGACCCGGGCCCGTCGCCCTCCTCGCTCACGCCGGCCCGGCGCCGTCGTCGCCCGGCTCGCCGCCAGCCCCGTCGTCGCCGGGCCCCTCGCCCCCCGAGCCGCCGCCCGAGGGCTCATCGGACGGCCGCTTGCGCCGCGGGCTGCGCGCCGCCGCGTAGAGCGAAGGGTACGTCGCCTCGACGTCTTCGACCTCGTGGAACAAGAACTTACCCCGCACGCTGTGCTTCTCGTACGCCTGCACCATCAACGTCGTCGCCCGCTGCAAGAGCCCCGTCAGCCGCTCGACCTCGCTTTCTTGGCTCATGCCGAGCGAGCGCAGCAAGAGCCCGGCCAGCCGGCGCGCCTCGGTCGGGTCGCCCGGACGGTACTTTCGGCTACCTTCGAGCCGGGCCCGCACGTCGGGGCGCTCGTAGAGGTCGGCCAGCGTCTCGAGATCGTTGGCCATGTCTTGGTGGCCCGCGCCCTGACGAAGGTACTCGAGCTCGAGGAGAATGTCGGGCATGTCATCGCAGTGGTACGCGAGCTCGGTCATCATGCGTGAGCGCAGCTCGAAGGCGGCGAGCCGGTCGGCCTCCGAGACCGTGGCCCCCGACGCCACGTACAAGACGCGCTGCTGCTGGCGCCGCAAGACCCAGACCGAGCGCGCCAGCGCCGGCAGCCGATCGAGCAGGGTAATATCGTAGTCACCCTGCGCCGCGAAGCGCTCGAACTTCTTCCGCCGCTCGGGCGCCGAATCGCGCTCGATCAGCGTAATCACGATCGCGGCCACCTTCTGCACGTCGACCCGCACCGTCATGATCTGAGACGCGGGCAGCGCCTCAATCTCGGCCCGCAGCGACTCATACTCTCGCAGCGCCGCCCCGAACGAAACGTCGCCCCACGCGGCCTGCCCCTGCCCGACCCCCTCACCACCATTCTGCCCAACCACCGCCTCACCCCCCTCACGCGGCCCCGACGCCGCCTCACCGGCGCCGGCTTGCCCCGACGCCCCTGCCCTCGCCTCGCCCCCGGCCGCCCCGGTCGACGCCGCCTGACTCGCCCCGCCAACCCCGCCAGGGCCCACCGCACTCACCACCGCCGCTTGATAAATCGTCTCGTCAAACATGGTCAGACCCCCCTTTCGTGGGGCCGCAAGCGAGCGACCCTTCGCCCTGCTTACAAAGGTCTGCTCGGCCAGGCGCGAGGGGCAGTTGCTGACTTCGTCACCTCGACGACGATTTTTTTCTCCCGCCCGGCCGGGCCCCCTCCCCCATCAAGGCGGCAGCAGGCAAGCTCGAACCCCCGAACTGAAAACGCGAGGTTTTTATTTCGCGTACTACGTTTTGATGGTGACCATCAGGGGTCGAACGAACGTTGTTACCCCAGGCCTAGGTCACCATCAGGGTCGGAACTACCGGTGTAAGGCTCGTGGTGGTCACCCATCGCCCCGCGAAACAAGATCCTAACAAACCAGGCACAGAAGGCGGCCGGAGCTACTAACGTTGTTTCCCGGGCGATGGTCACCATCACGGTTCTATTCGCGGAAATAGATCGGGCGATGGTCGTGTAGGCCCAGGGCAACGAGCGGACTACACCAGGCGATGGTGGGGTAGGCCTCGGCTAGCAGGCGAGATAGGTTGGGGGGCCGACCATCGAGGGCGTCAGCGGGCGGGTACGCTGGCTGGGCTCTGGCGGACGCGTCGTGTTGAGGTGGGCTAACGCCCCGGCCCACCCTCTCCCCGCCTCCTACATTGTACAGCTCGGGGGTTGCATGAACGGTGGGCCGAGATTCGTTGTCGTCGTCTGGCCGCCTCAAGCGTCCATGGTCGATAGACGGTGAAAGAACCGTTTTGTGAGCTTTGTGGCTCTCAAAGTTCAACGACCGCAGGCGCACATCGTCGACGCTGGCCCGAGCGGCGCAGGTCATACCCGGCCCGCCTGCCTAGGGAGCGCGTTGTGATCTCGCGCCCTTCGCTCGGGCAGAACAGGAGGGCGTCGTCGGCCCAGATAGAAGGCTAGAAGAGCATCCTACGCGCGGTGCGATTTCGGGCGCAGAGGGTCGACGAGAATTATTGACGAATGGCAGAGAGAGGGAGACGATGAGGTAATGGCCAGGTCTCTCCTGGTGCCACTCAGCGCGACGCTTGCTGCGCTTTGGGGTGCCGCAGCCCCGTCGGGTTTGTTGGTGCCTGAAGCGCCCCCCCGAATAGCAAGGCGCCGCTCGAACGACGAAGGGGATATTGCGGCGCAGCCACGGGTTGTTTCCACCAAAATCCGGGGCAGCCACATCGTCCAAGGATCGCACCGCCCGCATTCGCTGACCCATTCGCACTTGAGCCATTATTCCGGCGCGCGAGGCACTCACATGTCGGACAGGGAAGCGCACCAGCCACCATAAACATTCTGCTTCATCTGAGTACGGTCGAGCGAGATGCTCACAAGTAGGGTCACACCCAAGAGCTTTGAGGCAGAGCACTAGGCCATCGAAGCAGCGACAAAGGATCGGCTAGCCATAGCACCCAATCAAGAGGACAGAATCCCAAAATTTACGACCCCAAGACACTAATCGAAGAGAGCCGTTCAATGGCGATCACAAAACAACGCCGCGCCTCAGTCGCAACAAACAAACGAAAGCAAGCAAACAAGGCTTCGACTCGCACCTACAGAGATGGCACAACAGCCAGAGAATGGCTTCGCACGAACGGCTACGAAGACATCGTCCAAATTATCGACGAAGCAATGCAAGAATGGGCAAGCAAAGGCATCAAAACACGCCGAAACTGGTGGGAGCTTCTCGCAGGCACAAAGAATGGCCAACCCCGGACGCTCCATGGACGAGAATTCCCCGTATTGCGTGTGGCGCAGAAGAGACAAGGGCTCCCCGTTACAGCGAACGCAATCGAGCGAACTACACGCGAGAAAGCACCGAGCGTACGAGACACCAACAGGTGGCCCAACAAAGACTAATGGCAGCGACGTCGCAGTTGGCTCCAGTTCAGATTTTAGACCAAGACTCGTTAATGGCCAAAAAATCCGAGCAACAAGAAAATCTATTTAAGTTTCTACTAAAATCCTTCAAGGAGCAACGAAGGTTCTCCAAAGAAGACCTTAGAGTCGGCAGCGGATACGACAAAACAACATTCGACACATATTGGAGCAAGCAACTCAAACCACTTTTGATGCTCATATCAGACAACAAATACATAGTGAGCGAGTCGTTCCGTCCATACATGGACTGGAAAAAATTCAAGCGGCAAATCGTTTCACAGAAGCGTCACGTATCGTCAGACTACACCACGCTGGTGTATCCCAGCGTCATGGTTTTTGAATTTTTCATGCCACTTTCAAACGAGGGGCACCTCAAGACCGCGCTCGACGCTCTGTTCTACAAAGATACAATCATGTCACGGCTGCGAGCAATTGGCCGACAGAAGCTGGAGCATAGGTTCAAATCAGCTCCAAAAGAAAGCGACGAAACCTATCTCAACCGTTTGTGCATTTGGCTGTCGGACAAATTTGGCGGCTACTCAATCAGTCATGTTCACGGTCGATTCAGGGCACAGCCATTGAGAACAACAGAAGAGGCCGCAAAGCATGCTGAAGATGGAGGGCGCTATCTGGTGGACGAGACGACAGCGGTCGTTCGATTCATCTTTCCATGTGGCGATCCTTCGACAAAGTCTCCGCCGCTGTCAATTGAGCATTTCGACACCTGCGCGGACGCTGAAGTTACAGAAGCGGTGACGAAGTACGCCGACGACATTCGATGGCTCTTTAGTGCCCTATTCGTGCAAAGCATTGTACAAGTCGTCAACGGAGAAGATGAAATATGGATGATCGAAAGCGGGCTACAAAACCGTCTCCACGTATGGCGTGTCAACGAGTAAGGCGGAGCACCGATTTATGACCACCTGTCACCACTGCAGCAAAGCAATCAACAGATCTCAACGGAGCAGCGACGGGAAGTTCAAATCGTGCCCGAGCTGTTCGAGAGCTAACGGAGCGGAACATGTATTCCATCCCTATCCAGACAATTTTGGCGAAACAGATGCGCGAGTTACCGGTCCAGACCCAGAGGGGGCACAAAGCTGGTGCACAGCCTGCCGCGGCAAGCAGGGCCCTCAACAGGGAAGACTTTGCTCCTCGATACAATTAAGACGGAAGCTACCCCACACTTCGAAGCCACCCACTCGGCATGCCTAGTAGCCAAAATCCTCCGACATGATCGCACCACCCATTGCCAGACCGTCGATTTTGGCCCGAAAGACCGCACTTCATTAAGCCTTTAAGCAACCGTCTCCAATGCACGACACCAAGCCTCGTCCGGGAAATTTGACATCATGGCAGGTTCACGGCGAAGATCGCTGACGCGCATTGTCAAGCAGACCTATGCCTACATCCGTCGCCCTTCCCTCCTCTCGGATTGCACCTCGACCTTTTTTGAAATGGGTTGGCGGCAAGGGGCGTCTACTCGAGCAGTTTCGCAGTTTTCTTCCGTCCGAATATGGCTGCTACTTTGAGCCATTTTTGGGTGGAGCTGCGCTCTTCTTCGCGCTTGCGCCTGCCAAGGCGTCGCTAAGCGACGTGAACGAGGAGCTCATTGATTGCTACACAGCAGTCCGAGACAACGTAGACAGCGTAATCAGAGCGCTAAAGCTACATTACTACGACGAAGATTATTTTTACAAAGTCCGAGAACAATCACCCAAAGAGCTCCCATTGCCATCTCGTGCCGCACGAACGATTTTTCTTAATCGCACGGGATACAATGGCCTCTATCGAGTCAACAGCGCAGGGCGCTTCAACGTGCCCTTCGGACGTTATACAAATCCGCTCATCTGTGATGAGGCAAACCTGCACGCGTGCTCAAGAGCACTGCAAGAAGTCAGGCTTACGGCTTGCGATTTTGGCACCTCGACGTCGCAGGCAAAAAGCGGAGACTTTGTTTATTTCGACCCTCCCTATGCGCCAATCTCGCCAACCGCTGACTTTACAAGCTACTCGGCCGATGGTTTTGACTGGGCGTCGCAAGAGCGCCTTGCGGCCGTCTTTACAGAGCTTGCAAGCCGCGGTGTGCAGGTTATGCTTTCCAACTCCGACGTGCCCAAAATTCGCAAGCTTTACAGGGGATTCTCAATCGATGAGGTCAAGGCCGAACGTCGGGTCAATTCCAATGCGGCAAAACGAGGCCGCATCACCGAAATCGTGGTGCGCAGCTATTGATATCGCCATGAGCCGCCAAGCAAAGCTCAAGTCGAAAGCGTCGAACCAATGAATCCTGAGCTGCGCGGAATTTGGGAGCATATGCGAGAACTTGGCCTTGGAGCACTCGCACACGCGAACCGCCATGCCGCATACATTGCCATGGAGAATCCCCGATGGGACGAGCTTTCGGTTTTGCAGGCAGCCCATGCGGCAGAGTTGCTCATCAAGGCACGGATTGCTCAGGAACACCCGTTGCTCATATTCGAACAGCTGCCGCGCTCCACGCAGACAACAAACCCTCGACTTGGCCTGGAGGAGCTTTTCAAGCAAGGTCGAACCCTGCAATGGAATGAACTGCCGGAGCGACTCTGGGCAGCAACTGGCACAACATTGCCATCAAAAGCCCTGTTTGATGAATTTGGCAAGCTTAGGAACGGAATTCAGCACTTTGGCCCACCGCCTGCAGAGCGTGACGCATCAAAAGAAACACTCCGTTTTGTTTTTGGCGTCATCGATCCGTTCATTTTTAACGAGTGGGGACTATTCGCAATTGATCACGACGAAGATCACGAGCCTTATACTTATTTTGTTGGGGCACTAGCAAAACACGAGATAGAATTCATCGTCTCGCCCGAATGCGCTGCCAGTTTTGAGCATTGGGACGTTGACTGGTCGAGCGTAAGCGAGCCATACAGGCGCGAAATGCATTCGCGGGTCGAGGCCGCACTCGCTAAAACTCGATAAGTGCTTAGAACTGCGAAGGCAACTCGACCATTGCATCCCCAATTGGCTCTGCCAAGGTGATGGTGCTCTCCCTCGAGTGAACGAGTGGACGCACGATTAACGGCCTGTCCTCGCCTTGCCCCGTTCTGACGGGGTAGCTGCCGACGGCAAGCCTCCCAGGTGCGCGCCCCCGAGTGCACGGGAGGTTCGCTCATGTTCGACGCGGAGGCCTGTCAACTCGTCACGCCTTTTGTGCCGCTGACCGCTCCGGCGTCGAGTTCGGCTATCCGATAATGCAGCGTGCCCCGAAGGCCGTAGCGGGCGCGGACCTCGGCGAAGGGGTCACCCTCGAACACCACTCTCGTCGCCCTCGTCGATGGCCGCCCGAAGCCCCGCCAGCGCGGCGTCATCACGTTGTTGCTGCGCTCGCGCGACGGCTTCGACCCCGGCCCGCACCACGTCTTCGACCGTCGCGAAGCGGCCCGACGTCACCTGGGCTTGGGCCAGGCGGGCGATGTCTTCGGGCAGGTCGGTGGCTTCGAGGCGGCGAGGCATGGCGTAAGCCTTACGAGAGCCGAACGATTCTGCCAGAGGGCACTGCCCCGAGCAAGGCACCCTACAGGCTCCCACGAGGCGCGTCCCCCTCCGCAGGGGCGCGGAGTAGGTCGACGGCGTCGGGGCTCATCGAGCGCGATTCAGGTCGTCGTCGGCCGTCTCGGTGTCTCGCCGACGCCACGGATGCTCTTCGCGCTCGGGTTGGGGGCGCCAGGCGCGGGCGCGACCGGCCAGCGGTGAGCCGGCGCCACGAGCAGGCGCCGGGCGTGGGCGCCGACCTGCCGGCGGAACAAGCGCGTCACCGGGCGGTTGGTTCGGGGCGAAGGGCACCGCCATGACCGAACGACTCCCCGATGCGCTGACCGACGAGCTCTTGCTGGCCCTCGAGCGGGCGCTCATCGACATTCGCATGGCTTGTTACGAAGGCGACGTGAAGCGGGCCGAGGCCATCGCCGACGCCTTTCATAACCTCCCCCGGTTGCTGATGTCCGAGCGGCCGGCCGGCTGGTCGGTCGGCGCCTTCGTCATGTGCTTTCTCGCGCCGCTCGGCGACGACTACGCGGCCATGAGCCGCCGCCTGTTGGAGCGTTCGCGCCCAAGCCGCTAGCCCGACGCCGGGCGACGAACTCGGCCCGCTCATCGAGGGGGGTGCGGGCCCAATCGAGGGCGCTCGCATCGGCCTCGGCCGCGTCGTCGCCCGGGCGAAAGACGCGCACCTCGCATGCCTGGCGCGCCCGGCGCCGGGCCTCGACGGCTTCGTCACGATCGCCAGCCATGGCGAAATCGTAGCACACCGACCCCTGCCGCGTGCGGGCTCCGGGCGTCGCGATTCGGTGGCGCGTGCCGAGGACGCGGGCTATGCCGCGCCCTGGTCATGACCGTCAGGCGCCGGCCGGCGGCGGCGCGGGCGAAGGCGACGGGGCCCCGCGCGGCGGGCGCCACGAAGCGCGGAGGGCCGGCGGGCGGGGGGCGAGGGCCGCGCAGCGCCGGCCGCTTGGGTGAGGTGATGGGCCCTGGGCGGGGCCCCTCGGGCGAGGTACCCTGGTCGGGCATGAAGCTGCCCGACCTCGAAGCCGAAGCCTTGAAGCTGCCCGTGGGCGAGCGGGCCCGTCTCGCGCAGACGCTGCTCGAGAGTCTCGACGCGCTCTCCGACGAAGAGCACCGGCAGCTCTGGGCCGAAGAGGCCGCGCGGCGCGACGCCGAGCTCGACGCCGACCCGTCTCGGGGGCGGCCGGCCGAGGCCGTCGTTCGCGACGCGCGGGCCCGGCTGCGGTGACCCTGCCCGCCATCGTTCACGAACTCGCCGAAGAAGAGCTCGACGAGGCCGCCACCTTCTACGCTCGTGCCCGCCCAGGCCTCGGCGAGGCATTCGTCGCCGAGGTTCAACGCGCCGTCGAGAGCCTCGCCACCTCGCCACTCGCGGGGGCGCCCGAAGAGGGTGACATTCGATGGTGGCGGCTCCGACGCTTTCCGTACAGCGTCTTTACCGCGTGCGACCCGACCATGTTCGCATTCTGGCGGTCGCCCACCAGAAGCGACGCCCCTTCTACTGGCGCGGGCGCCAGTGACGACCGACGTCGGCCGTCGAGCCCTGGGCAGCCAGGCGGCCGAGTTCGACGCTGAGCTGCCAGACGAACTCGGCCCGCTCGTCGAGCGGAATGCGGGCCCAGTCGAGAGCGCTCGCGTCGGCCTCGGCCTCGGTGTCGCCCGGGCGAACGATGCGCACCTCGCACGCCTGGCGCGCCCGGCGCCGGGCCTCGGCCGCTTCGTCACGATCGCCAACCATGGCGAAATGGTGGCACACCGACCCCCGCCGCGTGCGGGCTCCGGGCGTCGCGATTCGGCGGCGCGTGCCGAGGACGCGGGCTATGCCGCGCCCTGGTCATGACCGTCAGGCGCCGGCCGGCGGCGGCGCGGGCGAAGGCGACGGGGCCCCGCGCGGCGGGCGCCAAGAGGCGCTGAGGGCCGGCCGGCGGGGGGCGAGGGCCGCACGCGCCCGCGCCTTCGGCTGGGCCCCTCGCGTCGGCGTGCGCTCGACGGCGCGGGTGCGCGACACGCCGCCTGCAGCCAGGGCTCGCTACGAAGAGCTACTGCGCGCCATGCCGCCCGAACGAAAGCTCGAGGCCACGATGCGGCTGAGCCAGGCAGTACGCGAGCTGGCCCTGGCGGGGCTGCACGAGCGGTTTCCCGAAGCCGATGAGCACGAGTTGAAGGTGCGGCTGACCGTCCGCCTCTATGGGCGAGAGGCCGCCTTGCGCTTGTTCGGCTCGGTGCCCGAAGGGGCGCGGTGACGGGCGAGCCGGCGATGCAGAGCGCCCTCGGCGTAATCGACCGGTTACACCCCGCGGTGGTTGGGGAGGGCCCCGCGAGCAGACGAGGTAGGGCGAGGGGTTCGACTATGAGGGGCTGCGTACGATGGGTGAGTTAGTCGGGCCCCATGTGCGGAGTGTACGGCCCGCCATGGCGGGGGACGTATGGCCCGCCTTTGTAGGTTCCGGCCTCGAGGGCGCCTCGCCCTTCGGCCCCTCTCCGCCCTCAGCCAATTTCTGGCCGTCGGTTCGCATGGCCTTGGCGGCCTGCCTCTCTGCGAAATCGGCCCGTCGCCCGCCATGGGGGTCATTACCAACAAAGTCAGCATGGTTACCTTGGCGGCAAGGCCGTTCTAATTTTTTTTAGAAAATTGTGTGACGAGACACGGTTCTGCGCATGAGAGTCTAAAGGTTGCGCGCATCGGCGGCGCGAGCGGGCGGGCTCGAGAAGGGGCTTCGTCCGTCTCGAACTTCGGCCGGCGTGCGGGCGCACGACCTCACCTTGCGAAAAGGAGCGACATGAAAGCCAGAACATCTCCCGGCGCGGCCATCTGTGTCACGTGCATCTCGACCCTTTTGGGCTGTGGCGCCGGGCCCGCCGATGGCCCTCCCGAGGTCGTCCAGGGGCAGCAGCCTTCGGCCGTTGAGCAAGACCAGCCCGTCGTCGTGCGGTCTGGGGTGCTCGTCTTCAGGGACGCAAAGGCCCTCCAAGAAACGCTCGCGGGCCTGAGCGTCCTCGACGCCGACTCGCTCCGCGCGTGGAACCGCGGCATGGGCTTCGTATCCTTGCGCGAGGTCTTCGACGAGGTCGTCCGGGAGGAGGCCGCGCTCGACGAGCACTACGAGCGCCTCGCCCAGAGCGGCCCCGAAGCGGCGGCCCTGCTGCCCACGGAGCC
This sequence comes from Polyangiaceae bacterium, assembly GCA_035762175.1. Classification (GTDB taxonomy): domain Bacteria; phylum Myxococcota_A; class Polyangia; order Polyangiales; family Polyangiaceae; genus DASTPP01. The sequence continues at coordinate 17,226 of DASTPP010000042.1, forward strand.
CGTCCATTCCGAGGCGTACCACCGCGCCTTGCGGGCGGGGCGCTTGCGCGTGGTCGCCGAAGACGATGGCGAATATTTCGATTACAACCTTCGCCAGGTACACCTCGCGCCCATCCTGGACCCCGACGGGCGGGTGTCGGTCGGGGGGGTGCTGATGCAGTACGGCCCCGCCGAGACAAAGCAGGTTTCTTACGAGGGTCTCGCCGAGATCGAGGGGGCCAAGGTCGCACTCGCTGGCGAGCGCGACACCGGCAAGGTGCTGTCCATCATTCCGACCGTCGCGCAGTGCCGGTACTACTCTGGCGAGGGCAACGGCTGGTACGTCAGCGGCAGCAGGCGCTACCGGGCGTGGGTCGAAGAAGACTCACGCACGGAGTGGCTCGGCACGAACATGTACGTCACGAACGTGCTCAGAATCCAAGGGATGAAGAGAAACTGGCTGGGCCAGTGGAAGTTCTCCGAAACCTACTCGGTCTCCGTGAACCTCGATTGGTACTGGTGGTACCGCCTCAACGGGCTCTACCAAACGACCCTGCCGGTGCCGGCTTCCTCCAAGAGCGCGCCGTGGGCCGACTCGCTCTCGTACGTGAACAACGCGTCGATCAGCCTGGCGCCGCACATCAACGGGTATTACTCGGTCCCCGAGCCAAACTACTTGGAGCCCGTCGTTCTCGACGGCATCGGCGGCACGGTGGTAATCAACGGGTACACGCTGCAACCCGGGCTCGTCGGCGGCTGCACCATTCAATAGCGGAACGCCGGCCTGCCACCCCTGCAGGCGAGCGTCCGGCCGCCGCGCTTGGGGTCGGCGCCTTCGGCGGCCCGGCGGCGCGCCGCGAAAGCAGGCCGCACGACGTCGCAGGCGCGCCGCCGGCGCCCGGAGCGCTGGCGCGGGCCCGCGCGCGACGGGACGCGCCACTGGCGGAGGTGGCGCCCGTGGCGGGCCGAGGCACGAGCCGGTCGCCGGCGGATAGACGGAACGCGGCGGCGTGCCGCACGCGCGGAGCCCGGGCGCCAGGGAGCCGGCCCGGAGCCGGGGTGTTACGAGGAGGAACCACGTCCCCGCGCTCGCTTGCCAGCCCCAGGCAAGGGCGGGCGTAAGGGGACGGGAAAGGCGACAACTTCTTTGACACTCACCGTCGCCGGCGCCACGGCGTTTCTGCGCGCGGCAAGGGGTGGCCGGCGTCAGCCGTCGAGCCCTGGGCGGCCAGGCGGCAGCGTTCGACGCAGAGCCGCCCGACGACCTCGGCCCGCTCATCGAGGCGGGTGCGGGCCCAGTCGAGGGCGCTCGCGTCGGCCTCGGCCTCGTCGTCGCCCGGGCGGACGATGCGCACCTCGCATGCCTGGCGCGCCCGGCGCCGGGCCTCGGCGGCTTCGTCACGATCGCCAGCCATGGCGAAATCGTAGCGCACCGACCCCCGCCGCGTGCGGGCTCCCGGCGTCGCGATTCGGTGGCGCATGCCGAGGACGCGGGCTATGCCGCGCACGGGCCATGACCGTCACGCTCGAACACGAGGGCCTGGCGTTGCTCTTCCGCAACCGCCCCTCGCTCGCCGCCGAGCGGCTCGCCCAGGTCTTCGGCGTGCCCCTGCCCGCCTCGACCGGTTGCGTGCCGACCGAGACCTCGTAAACTCGTCGCGGAGCCACGCGGCGAGGCGGGCCGAGCGGAACGTCTCGTAAACGCCGACGAGGGTCTGACCGTTCGAACCCGGGTGTCCCCCCTCCAAGCCGAGCATGCCAGCGCCGGGGCCGAAACCGCCGTTGCCCACGCCGCAGTAAAGTCGGACGAGCAAGGGGGGGAAGGTAAGCCCGAGGGCAGCTTGGGCGGCTGCGACGACCGAAGGGTCAACGGGCGCGAAGAGAGGCGGGGGGCCGCGGTGTGGGCAGCTTCGAACGGCATGGCTCGCGCCGTGCCACCGGCGCCACCCGGCAAGGCGAGGCTTTAGCCACTTACTTTCTTACTCGACCAGATATCATAAAGCTTTCGGAGGCCCGTGCCCGACTTCTTCCCGTCGGCTATGCCATGAGCGAGCGTCATCACGAGCAGAAGGGGGCTACATCGCACCGGGCCGAGCCCGACGAGCACGGGCTGGCCGTAGTCGTGGTAACTTTTCCCACTTCGAACCTGCTGCCATGACACGCCTTCGCAGTTCTTCAAGAGAACCTGACCCAAGTACGCGCCGACGTCGAAGGTCAGCGACAACGTACGAAACGTCGGCGTCGTGGTCGGCAGTTCGTCCAGTAGAAATGATGCTTCTTCTGGCACCGAAGAGCGGCCTTTTGCCATTTCTTCGTCGGTAAGCGGCCGCTCTTCAACCTGCCCGGCGAACCACTCACCGAGGGCGTCGAGAGACGCGGGCGTTCGATCAGCCGTCCATGTTTCAAACCCAGGCGCGCGCCGCACTTCGGCTTCGAGCTCTTTTTCTCTCTCCGAGAGCGAGCCAAGGAACCAATCAAAATAAGCCCGAAGCCCCTTCTGTGACATCTCCTCGAAGTTGAGCTCAAAGGGCGGATCCACGGGCTTGTACGTCACGACGGCGAGCTCCTCAGTAGTTGTGTATCTTGGCGCGAATCCCGGCCGCCTTCAGAGCTTCCAAGACGGTGTCAGAAGCACCACCCTGGTTCGTCTCGGAGCTTCTGAAGAAGTGGTACGTTACCGTCTTGAAGTTTCCGTTTTGAAGCAGCTCGACATCTTTCTTGACCTGCGACTTAATGGTGCCGCTGAAGGTCTCTAGAAAACCGCCCTTGGCTTCGTGGACCGCCCCGCGAGCAACGAAGTCTACAATTCGCTTGCCGTCACTCGTGTCGTAGCGAACCTGTTCTTTAAAAGCCACTCCCTTGTCTTGAAGATAAGCTCGGAGCTTGGCCTCGGCTTCCTTGCCTACCTTGTTGGAGCGCTTGCCCAGGTAGCTGCTGCTACAGGCGTTGTGGACCCAGGCCCCGAGGTCGCCGACGAAGTACGTGTGCAGGCCATCGACCTCGAAGTTATAGACAGTGGCCCGCTTGGGGACCAACGCGACCCGCACGACCCGGAGCCACGCCCCGTCTTCGACCTCATGCACTTCTTGGCCCGGGGCGAGCTCGGCCGCGCCCACCCAGCCGCGGCCTCGCACCCGAAACGGGTGCTCGGAGGTGACTTCGAAGAGTTGCACGACCCCCGCCTCATCGCGGAGCGTCAGCGCGATCACCGATTCGGCGACGCGCTCGAAGGTGCGCGTCACGTCGCGCCAGGCCAAGGCGTCTGTTTCTTCGTTCCGCGCGAGCACGACGTCGCCCACTCGTACCTGTTCGATCGGGCGCAAGCCGCCCGCGGTCCAGACGAGCGTGCCCGCGACGAAGCACGAGCACGTGCCCCCCGCGCACCCCTGCTCCATGGCCTTGCCGGCCGCGCTACCGAGCGTCCGGCGTACGGCGGGCATCGCCGCCTTGGCGGCCTTGGTGATGCCGTAGCCGAAGCCCGCCGTCGCCGCGCCGACGCTCGCGTCCACCAGGACGTCGCTCACCGTGCCGACGCTGCGCCCGCCGGACTCGATGAGCCGCTCGGCCACGCCCGTCACGGCCCCCGTGCCCGCCCCGAGCGCCGCCTGCGTCGCCAGACCCGCTTGGGGGCCCGCGAGTGCCGTCACCGCCCCGCTGACGGCCCCGACGCCCGCCTGCCCGGCGACCCGGCCCCAGCTCTCGACGCGGCCGTGCTCGCGGTACTGGCGGAAGGCTTCGACCCCGCCCCCGAGCACGGCGCCGACGCCGGCGCCGATCGCCACCTGCACCCACTCGCCGTCTTCGTCGCGGGCGACGAGCGGCGTCTGGCTGGCGTAGGCGTAGGGGTTGTTGGCCGCGAAGTCGTCGTCGAGGCCTCGCTCGGGCGAGGCGAGCGCTTCGGGGTCGGGGCTCGTCCAGACGCCCACGTCCGGGGCGAGCGCCCGCAGGCCCATGACGTCGAGCCCCACGCCGCGGTCGCGCTCGCCCCCCGCGTAGAGCCGCCCTTCGGCCGTCGTGTCCCGACGTGAGGCGCCGAACGGCGCCGCGGCGAACGAGCCCCGGGGCGCCCCCGTGCCCGTCGTGGTCTCGACGAGCGAACCGATTTGATCGGCGAAGAGCAGCGTGTCCGCGTCCGAGAGGGTCCGTACGCTCCCCTCGCGCAAAGGCGGCGGCCCCGCGTCGCCGGGCTCGCCGCCGCACGCGACGGCGACGGCGACGAGCGCCATCGCCGGGGCCCACCGCCGGGGCCACGTCCGCCACCGGAAGGCGAGCACGCCGAGCAGCACCGCGGCGAGCAGCAGCGTGGGCGCGTGCCTCGCCGCCGCGACGAGGGAGGGCGACGGCGTGGTGCGTCGCTCGGCGCCGCGGGGGCGCCCGGTCGGCCCGGCGACCGCGGCGGGCGCCCCGTTCGCTTCGGCGAGTCGAACCACGCGCCGGCCCTCGTGCACGAGGTAGCGCACGAGCGTGCCGCCCTGCGCCTCGCACCACGGGTCGACGAAGTGCGTGCGGGTTTCGCCGCCGTCGGCCGCGCGCTCGACGCGGACGCGACGCACGCCCCCGCCGTCGTACACGCTCTCGACCGCCGCGCCACTGGCGTGCGTCACGCGCACCAGGCGGTCGGCGGCGCTCCACGCGTACGCGCGCTCGCCGTCCGAGGCCATACGGCCGAGCGCATCGTAGGTAAGTCGCCGCCCCGCGACCCCCGTCGGCGCGTGCGGGCCCGCCCCCCCGCCGTAGGTGAGTGCCCCGACGTTGAGCGTCGCATCCTGACTCGTCCGCTCGACGAGGTTACCACTTAGCGAATAGGCCCAACGGGTCGCGCCGGAGGCACCGAGCGCGTCGGTGAGTCGGTACAGGTTGTCGTACGCGTACGACTCGGTTCGGTCGTGGTCGGGGCCAGCCCCCGGCCGCTCGTCCACGACCCCCGTCAGGTTACCGGCCCCGTCGTACGTCCAGCGCAGGGCGACGATGGGCGCGCCGTCAGGCCCCCGCGCGGCGTAGCTCGTTCGCCGCCGGTCGTCATCGTACCCTTGCTGCTCGGTCACCCCGGTCGCGTAGGCGCGGCCGAGCTCGAGCCCGTCGCCATCGTACGTGATGTCGAGGGCGTGATCGCCGTAGCCGGCGAGCTGACCGCGAGGGTTGCGGTGCAGGCGCACCGACGAGCCGTCGGGGAATTGGTGCCAATACTCGCGGTCCTGGTCGTCGTAGGCGCTCTCGACCTCGTAGGTGGCACCCTCGATGGCGTGGCGCGTCTTCGTCACGCGCCCGCGCTCGTCGTACTCGTTCTCGACGCCCCCGCTCGGGTCGCGCACGCGCACGAGCCGGCCCGCGCCGAGAGGGCCGGCCCCCGCGTCGGGTTCGTCCCCCCACGTTTTGGTCACTTCGGGCGCGCCATCGCCGTCCCAGTCTTGCGCCGTCTCGCGCCCCGCGAGGTCATACGACCAGCGCCGCACCGACCCATCGGGCCGGCGGTGTTCGGTGAGGTTGCCCGTCGCGTCGTAGGCGAAGCGGTGCTCGCCCTGGTCGGGGTCACGGGCGAGCGTGCGCCGCCCGCGACCGTCGTAGGCGTAGCGCCCGGCGTGCCCCTCGGGGTCAACCTTCTCCACGAGGCGGCCCGCCGCATCGTAGGTCGCGCGCAGCGCGAGCACCTTGCCCCGGAGCGTTTGCGAGGCCCCGACCAAACGGCCGAGGCCGTCGACCGCATGCACCGTCGGGGTGTGTTCGTAGGGCGATTGGGGGTCGGCCTGGGCGCCGTCCCAACGGCTCGTCTGAAAGGGCGCGAACGCGGTCCGCGCCTCGATGCCGAGCGGCGAACGCGTCGTGAGCGTACGGCCGAGCGCGTCGTGCGTCAGGGTGCTGCCGGGCGCGTCGTCGAGCAGGGGCGGACTCTCGGCCGAGGGCACGAACCGGGGGCGGAGCGATCGGCGCGCGAACCCCCGGGCGTCGAAGAGTTGGACGCCCGCGAGCACCCAGCGTCCGCCCTCGTCGGCCGTCAGCGTGCCTCGTTTGCGGCCGAGGCCGTCGACAAGATCTTCGCTGCGCTCGACCTCGGCGCGCCCGGGCCAGACCCGCGCCTCGGTGACGACGCGCGAGAGGGGCGAGCCCTGCACGTAGGCGTAGCGCAGCGTCGGGCTCGCCTCGCTATCGCCGGGCCGCACGACCGACACGAGGCGCCCGAGGGCGTCGTAGCGGAACGCCGTCGTCTCGCCCGCGTAGCCCGTGACGGACAGGAGGTGGCCGAGCGCCCGGTCGGTTTCGGCCCGCTCGGTCAAGGTAGAACCCCCGAGCTTGACTGACTCGGCGAGCAAGGTCGTGTGATCGCGCCCGTCCCATTCGAAGAGGCGCCCACCGCCCCGGCCGTCGCGCGTCTCGACCGGCTGCCCGTCGGCGTTGTACGCCGTCGCGATCTCGAGCTCGAAGGCGTCCGGGCCTGGGCCGACCCATTCTTCGCGCCGGCTCCGGTCGCCGCGCGCGAGTTGCCCGAGCGGCAGCCCGACGAACGGCTCGCCGTCGTAATAGAGGCGCGCGAGGGCGACGCGGACGCCTGCCCCGTCGAGCCGCTCTTCCGTGGCCAGGCGCCCGAGCAGCCAGTCGCCCTCGTTCTGCGCGAACGTGCGCCGCGTGATGGCCTCGTCGCGGCCGGCGAGCTTGTCGTCCCCGACGACCTCGCCCCAGCGGCGCTCTTCGGTCACGTTGCCCCACGCGTCGTGCTCCCACTCGGTCAGCGTGACGCGCGGGGAGGTCGTGCCCTCGACGTGCTCGACGCGCTCGCTCGCGGCGAAGGCGTAGTCGATGGCCGTGCCGCCCGTCGAGCTCGCCACCGTTCGGACGGCGTACGCGCGCGTCGTGCGCGCGAAGACCTTGCCCGTCCCGTCGCGCGTCTCGGTGGCGCGCGCCGCCCCCCGCAAGACGCGATGCGCGAGCCCGGTGTCGAACGTGCTCTCGGTCACGAGCGTCGTCGAGGGCTCGCCCCCCCGGTCGGTCTCGAGGCCCCGGCCGAAGCCCGCGAACGTGCGCTCCCGCGGGTCGAACGCCCCGTCGTGGTAGGCGTAGTCGGTCACGAGCGGCGGGTCGCCGAGCGAGTCGTCGACCGTGACGCGCGTGACGACGGGCATGGCGACGTTCATGCGCGTCGACCAGGGCCGCCCCTCGCCTCGTGCCGACGCCGCCCCGAGCGAGGCGGGGGCGTACGCGATGGTCGTGACCTTGCCGAGGCCGTTGTCGATGCGGTGGAGCAAGCCCCCCCGCCCCTCGGGGAAGAGCTCGAGGTACTGCCACGCCTTGTCGGGGGGGCCCGAGACGTCGACCCACACGACGTCGGTCGTGCCCGAGCCGTTCATGTCCGCGAAGCGCACCGCGGCGTTCGGCCCCTTCGTCGGCGTGTCTTCGATGCGCGTCGGCGCGCCGAACGCGCCTTCGCCCTCGGCGAGCGCGAGGTCGACGCCCGAGACGCCCACGTGCACGAGGTCGGCGCGCCCGTCGCCGTCGAGGTCGACGAGCTGCCACGGGTCCGACGGGTCGAAGGGCGGGACGCCCTCGGCCTCGCGCGCGGGCTCGAACGCGCCGCGCCCCCGGCCGAGCCAGAACACCAAGCGCCCCGGGTTCAGGGAACAAAGGTCGGCCACCCGGTCGCCGTTCATCTCGCAGAGCGAGGTGTGCCCGTCCGAAAAGCGCAGCGGCTGCGCGGGGTCGACGGCGCCGACGAAGGCGGGTTCGGCCCACCCCGTACCGCCCTCATTGTAGGCCACCGCCAGGCCCGCGGGGGTCGTGACGACGACGTCGGCACGCCGGTCGCCGTCGAGGTCGGCGAGGCGCACGTCGGGGCCGTCGAGCGGCACGTTGAGCGCGCCCGCGAGCGGCACGGGCGCGGCAAAGTGCGTCCCGTCGTCGCCCGGGAAGTAGCGGAAGGCATTCTCACCGCTCTTGGCGAGCACGTCGAGCGCGCCATCGCCATCGACGTCGGCAAGTTCGGCGTCGGACGACGACAAGGCGAGCGAGGGGCTGTCCGAGGGCGCCCAGTCGCGTGGCGCCTGCCACCGCACGCCGTCGTGATTCTGGTAGCTCCGATAGGAACCCGCCTGCGTGACGAGCAGGTCGGGCAGCCCGTCGCCGTCGAGATCGACGAGCTCGTTGTTGGGGTCGGCCGGGGAGAGCCCCGGCGGCGACTGCATCGCCGCCACCTGGCCGTCGGCGCGTAGGCGCAGCTCGGAGTAGCCGAACGAGAGCACCGGCGCGGCCGTCACGCCGTCCGTGCCCGTCATCGTCACGGACTGCAGGCGACTCGCTCGGCCCCCCTCGTAGGCGAGCGCGTAGCGGCGCACGAGCCGACTGCCGTGCTGCACCGTGATGGTCGCAAGGCGCTCGGCCAGGTGTTGCCGGATGCCCGCCGAGAAGCGCGTCAGCGGGTCGGGGCGCGCCTCGTAGGCGAAGAGCACCTCGTGCCGCAGATCGTCGGCGGACTCGTTCCACACGACGCGACGCAGCCGCGCGTAGCCCCCGTCGGTCGCCCACTCGTAGCGCACCGCGTGCCCGTGCAGGTCGAGGGCTTCGCGCAGCAGGGCCGAGACGACGTGCGCCCCCTCGCGCTCCTCGTAGCCTTCGCCGCCGAACCGATACGTGATGCCGCCCTTGTCGCGCGCCTCCCAGAGGCCGCCCTCGCCGCGCCGCGCCCGCACGAACGAGCCGTCCTCGTACCGAGGGCGGGAGAAACCGCCGGCGACCGGCACGAGCGGCGCGAGCGGGCCGAGCCCCTCGAGCTCCCAGGTGTCGGCGCCGTCGAAGCGCGGCAGCCCGTCGTCGGTGCGAAGGCGCACCCGGGGCGCACCCGCGAGGCGCCAGCCGCGCCCGAGCTCGGTCTCGCCCCCGCCGCCGTCGTAGGCGAGCGAGAGCTTCGGGCCGAACCCCCCCGCCCCCGGCGGCACCGCGAGGTCGAGACCGTACGAGGCCGTGCCCGAGGCGAGGGACGGCTCGAAGGACCGGCCGAGCCCCTCGATCGACCCCGGGCCCTTGGGCAGACTCAGCCGGGTCGAGCCGAGCCCGTCCGCCCGGGCCGTGCGCGCACCGAAGGCGATGGCACACAAGGCCGCGAGCACGGCGGCGTGGACGACCAAGGGCGCCCGCGCCGGGGCCCAGGGGGCCCCCGCTTTGTGCTTCCGCATGGCTCCCTCCCGCTCAGTCGGTCAGGCAGGACGCGTCGAGGCTCGGCGTCCGGTCCTGTCGGGGTAGCGCCTTGTGGTTCACCTTGAGCACGATATCTTCGAGCTTCGTCAGATCGAGGTCGCGGTTGGCCGGCACGTCGGTGCCTCCGGGGATGCGCACGCGCCAGGTCGCCCGCGCCACGGCCTGCCCGAAGAGCGACGCGTTCGGCGGCGCGTCGCCGAACGAGTTGACGCCCGCCTGCACCGACGCGCGCCGGCCCGTCGGCGCGCCCGCCTCGCCCCCGAACGACCAGGTCCGTAGCTCGCCCGCCTGGTCGCACGCGCGCAGCGTCGCCGCCCCCTCGAGCCCCACCTGCACGACGGCCTGGTTGTCGCCCAAAAAGTCGCCGACGAGTTGCGCCTGCACCGCGCTGATGCGGTCGCCGCACACGTCCGTCGCCCAGAGGGCGTTGTCCGGCCCGAGGTCGGTCGCGAACACCGCCTCGACGCCGCCGCGCCCGTCGACGTTCTCGTTCTTCAGCAGCAGAAGGCGAAACTGCTCGCCCTCCGAGAGGGTCGCGCCCGTCGCCTCGTCGGCGCGCGGGCCGCGCACCCCGAGCATCGCCCGCACCGAGACCGTGGTCGCGTAGTCTTGCGGCGCGCCGAAGGCGAGCCGGCCCTCGTTGAAGATCGTCGCGAAGCACGTCAGGCGCGCCGAGAGCGCCTGACCGCTCGTCGCCCGCAGCACCGCCGGGCCCACGTCGAGCGGCGTGTTGAGCTCGTACGCGAGCGCCTGCCCCGCCAGGTAGAGCGCCTCCTGCGCCCGCGCCCGCGCCGCGAGAAATGTCGCCGCCGCCTGGTCGCGCACCAGCCGGAAGCTCGGGTCGAGCGCCGGGTCCTTCGCGTGGAGCGCGAGGGCGCGGGCGCGCTCGTCGTGGGCGCGGCGCGCCTGGGCGACGAGGTCGGCGCGACGGCGGGCCGCCTCGACCGCGGCCAGCACGTCGGTCTGCATCTCGAGCTGCAGCTGCGCCAGATCGATCATGGCCTTCTGAATCGCCGCCTGGCCCTCGATCTGGTCGAGCTCTTGGGCCTGCCGCTCGAAGCGCACGGTCTGCGCGGTTTGCAGGTCGGCCCGGCGCGCGTCGAGCGCGCCGCGTTGCAGCTCGAGCAGGCCCGTCACGGCGCCCGCCGCCACGCTGGCGCCCGCGCTCACGACCGCGCCCGAGACGCCTTGAAGCACGGCCTGCTGGGCGCGGATGACGGCGTCGGCCCAGGCCATCGCCTCGAGCTCGTCGCCGCTCTGCTTGATAAAGCGGATGGTGTCGGCGCGCACGCCCCGCTTCTTCGCGAGCGCGGTCTGGTCGATGACGATCTTCTGGCGCTGGCCTTCGGCGCGCGCCTGCGCGGCGACGACGCGCTGGACGGCGGTGTCGACGGCGGCCTGGGCCTCGGCGACGGCGCCGCCGCCCTCCCCGCAGCGCGCCCACTCGGGGCCGCCGGGCGCGTCGTGGGCGAAGGCGTCGCCGCACAGGGCGGCGAGTTGTTCGTCATACTGGGCGTTGGTCGTGAGAAGGACTTGGTGCAATTGGTAGGCGTTCGCCTCGTACTGTCGGTCGTTCCCGACGAGCGCCGCCTCGGCCTCGTTCGCCGCCTCGACCAGGGGCGCGGCGAGGGCCGCCATTTGCTCGAAGTTGGTGGGCGCCTTCGCCGCGTCCTCGGCGCGGTAGACGAAGGGGACGAAGCCGTCGGGCACGCCGAACGCGCCCGAGCCCTCGACCAAGCGCCCGAAGCCCTCGTCGAGCGGGGCGAGGGCGCCGGCGAGCCCGATGCCCGCGAGCTCGCCGGTCGAGCCCCAGGCCCGGAGAATCTCGGCGAGGGCGACCGACTCGAGGTAGCCGACGAGGGCCCGCGCTTGGGCCCGGTCCCGGCGCGCGGCGTCGCTCAACCCGGGCTCGGCGAAGAGCAGGCGCGAGCGCTCGCCGTCCACGACGCTCATCGTCTGGAGCAGATCGGCGAGGGCGCGGGCCCCCGGATAGGGCAGGCCCTCGGTGCCTTCGGGGTCCGCGTCGGCAGGCGCGGCGGCGGCGACGCTGGCGGGCGTGCGGCGGGCGTACGAGAGGACGGCGGGCTGCAGGACGAAGCGGGCCGACGGGTGGAGCGCGTCGAGGGCCTCTTCGTAGGTGCCCCGCTCGCCGAGCAGGCCGCCCGCGATGCCCCGCGCGGGGGCCCGGACGAGGGCATCTTTGGCCACGAGCAGGGGGGCGGCGAGCGTCTTTTGCAACAGGTCGTGAAAGGCCAAGGCCTTGGGCCGGCCGGCGATGGAGTCGGGCGCCTCGTTCGACAGCGCGAGCGAGGCGAGGCCGCAGGCGAGCGCGGGGGTGAAGGAGCAGGCGGGCCGCTCGGTGAGGTAGGCGCTGGCGCTCGGGAGCGTGGCGGCCCGGCGGCAGCCCTCGGCGACCGGCTCGAAGGGCGGCCCGTCGCCCGGGCTGGCCGCGAGCATCGCCCCCATGGCCTGCGGCAGCAGCGCGTAGAAGCTGCCCTTGAGCAGCGCCGTGTTCGCGCAGTTGGTCGTGCCGAGCGCGACCGCGTAAACCGTCTGGGCGTCCAGCAGGGGGCCTGGCACGTACGAGGGCATCGAGGGCGCGGGCGCGACGGAGAGGCGCTCGGGCTCGCCGCCACCCCGCGCCGGGGCGAGCACGACCGAGCCCCGAAGCGTCACGGGCTCGTCGAAGAGCCCGTGGACGGTCTCGTCGAACGTGCCCGAAAAGCTACCCCCTTCGCCCGCGGTGAGCGCAAGGTGCAGGACGCGCCCGAGATCGCGCCCGAAGGCATTGCGGTCATCACCGACGGACTTCGCGATGCGCTGCGCGAGCGTCACCTCAATGCGTTGCTTGTCGTCGCTGAGCGCGCCCTCGGCGCCGACCTCGCCGGCCGAGGCCGGAAAGAGCAGCGACTCGCCGGCCCGCACCCGCACGCGGACCTTGCCCCCGTCCTCGTCGAGGTCGAGGGCGAAGCGCGCCGGGCCGAGGGGCACGAGGTCGCCCGCCCCCTCGTAGCGCAGGGCCCCCGCGTAGGCGCCCGACCAGGTGCGGACGAGCGGCGCGTTGACGACGGCGTCGCCGAGCGTCGTAACGATGCGCACCGAGCCCGCCGCCTCGCGCCCCGAGACCTTCGACGCGTCCACGGGCAACGTCATCGTCGTCTCGCCGCGGAACTCGCCGCGGGGCGCGGGCACCGAGAGGTGCGGCCCCGAGGGGACGAGGCGGTAGCGCACGGGCACGGAGGGAGAGTCCGAGCGCAGCGTCAGGGTCAACGCGTTGTCTCGCGGCCCCACGACGGCGGGCGCGGCGAGCACCGAGAGCGTGCCGGCCTTGTCGGTCGTCGGCGCGGGGTCGCCATCGGTCGTGCCCGGAGGGAGGCAGCGAGCGCGAGGCCCGCACACGTCCGAGGACGAGGGGCAGGCCAGGGCCGTATTGCAGTCTTGTCGGCACTCGCCGAGGTCGCAATAGGTGCCCGGAGGGCAGTCGACCGAGAGCCGGCACGCGCCCCCGCCCGCGAGCGGCGGGGGCGGGTCGGTGGGCGCGGTCGGCTTACCCGTGGGCTGGTTCTTGTCGGCGCTACCACCCCCGCCGCACGCCCCGAGGGCGAGGCCGAGGCCGAGGCCGAAAAAGCCGAGGGGGTGCCGTCCGTTCCGCATCGCCTGCCTCCGTTCAAAACGCGCGCGTCTCGCCCGCGTCGCCGCTCGGCGCGCCCGGGCCGCCGAGCCCGCCCGTGCCTGGCACGAGCACCGCGTCCGACGTGTCGACCTCGGCGCCGCCCACCGTGACGACCGCGTAGGCCATGCCGCCCGCACCGCTGCCGCCCTTGCCGCCCCGACCTCCCTTGCCCCCCTTTCCGCCGGACGCCCCGGAGACGACGCCGCTGCCCGAGGTGCCGCAGGTCGGCGGCCCGCAGCCGGGGTCGTCGGGCGGGCAGACCGGCGGCTTGCACGTGCGCTTCGTGTACGAGGTGCTCGGGCCCGGCGCGCCGAACGTGCCGTCCGTGCCGTCGCCCCCCGGGCCGCCGACCCCACCCTTGCCGCCCGCACCGCCGCGGACCTGGCTGGCCTCGAGCACGACGGAGGTCGACGGCCCCACGGCGAACAGGCCGACCGACGCGCCGCCACTTTTGCCCCCGCGCCCGCCACGGCCTCGCCCGCCGCCGCAGCCACAGCGGCCGGGCGGCACGGCGACCGGGCCCGTGCTGACGTTGCACGTCTCGCCGCCTACGATCGTGCACTTGCTCTGGGGCGCCTGCGCGGTGGTCGGGGGGGCGGTGCCGTGGCTGCCCACGGCGCCGTCGCCGCCCGAGGGCGCAAGGCCCGGCGTGAAGCCGGCGCCGTGGAAGGCGCCTTGGCCCGTGGGCGCCCCGGGCGCGCCGTCGCCCCCCCACGCGCCGCTGCCGCAATCGGCTTGGCCGCCGCACGCGAGCGGCCCCGGCGCGTCGTCGCCCCCGGCCCCGTCGGTGCCCTTCGCGCCCGCGCCGGCGGCGAGGTCGGCGTGCCGCAGACGAACGAGCACCGACTGGAAGACTTGCACGGCGTAGGAGCTGCCGGCGACGGCGCCGCCGGGCGCGTCGGGCCCCTGGACGTTGAAGCGGTCGACGGTGACGGGCTCGGTCGCGTCTTTGACGAGGAGCGGCACGCCGCTCGGGGGCTCGACGAGCACGTTGTCGCCGTCGTTGCGGCGCCAGGGGGTCGCCTCGCCGAGGCAGTTGTAGCCGCCGTAGAGAGAAACCGCGCCCTTTTTGCCGTCGAGGACGAGCGCCTCTTGGTAGACACCGCTGCAGACGTAGACGGCCTTCTTGCCCGAGGCCTGGGCGAGCTCGATGCCACGTTGGATGGTCTTGACGGGCTCGCCGAAGGCGCCGCCCTTGGTGTCGTCGCCGCTCGGCCCGGCGACGAAGACGGCGGCGCCCTTGTCGCCGTCGATGCCGTCGCAGTTCGTGTCCTCGAAGGAATCGTCGGGTTCGTCCGGTAGGGCGCTCGGCGTACACGCCGCGCCGGCCGCGCCGGCCGCACCGGCCGCGCCCGATGCGCCCGCCTGCTTCGACCCGCCGACCCCACCGGCCCCACCGGCCCCCCCTTGCATCGGAACGCCTCGGCCGCCCGCCCCCGCCGCCGCCGCTGGCGTCTCCGTAGCATCGGCCGGGTCCGCCGCTTCACCCCCGCCGCCACAGGCTGCGAACGGCGCGAGCAAGACCCCTGCGACGAGCAGACGTCGGACGCCGGGCCGCGCGAGGGCGCGACCTGCGCCGGGCACCCGGTACGGATGAACAGGACGAAGAATGGTCACGGCGCTTCCCCTCCGAGCAGGTTGCCCGACGCTCTCTTCCGAGCGGGCTGCCCGACGCTGTCCTCCGAGCAGGCTGCCCGACGCTCTCTTCCGAGCGGGCTGCCCGACGCCCCCCTCCGAGCAGGCCACCCGATGCCCCGGGGCCCACCCTATCGTGCCGGGAACGAACTCACCCGCAGGGCACACGCCGCGCACGCGCGAGAGCGTGCGCCCCGACGTGGGCACCCGCTCGTCTCCTCGCTCGAACCGTCAATTCACGGGGTAGCAAGACCCCGCAAATGGCGCCACGAAAAAATCGGCACCTCGATACAATTACTACTTTGCGACATTCGTACAACCGCTCCGCAGTCGAGCCAGAGTTGCGAAAATGAGGGGTTCTGCGCTTTCGCCTTGTTGGTTTCGACGAAACAGTTCGTGATTTCTTCGAATTCCGAAACTCGAGCACCTGTCAAAGGTGAACGAAAGCGCTCTGGCCCGAAGGTGGTTCGATGCGTACTACCTCCCGCCCATGGCACACACCCGACCACGTTCGAGAGCGCGGCCACGATGAGCTCGCAGCGGGCGAGACTGGGGTTGATCCGGTTTTGTGGGCTCGTCGTCACCCCTCGATCGCGTCCCCGAGGCGCCCGAACCGGGGCCCGAGCTTTAGAGCGTGGGCCAGGTCGCCCTGGTACGGCCGCATGCTGCGTTTTTTCGCTGCGGCCGACCTGAGTCGGCCTCGCTCACAAAGCCTTGCCTGCCGCCGTACCAAAGCGGCCTGGCCCACGCTCTGGAGCACCGACCGGAGTTTTTGGTCGGTGCTCTAGACCCCCGCCCAAGCGTCGGCTTTCGCTCAGACCAGAACTCGTGTCAAGGGCACCGCACGGGTATGGCGGCGACGCTGGCGAGGAAGCCCCCCGGGGTCGGGATCAGGTCGGCGATCGCGATGCCGCCGCGGCCCATGAACTTGTGCTTGGACAGCGTCGCCCAGTCGC
>DASTPP010000043.1:0-52955 GCA_035762175.1 Polyangiaceae bacterium
GAGGCGGCGAAGAAGGCGGGCATCTACCTGCTCGAGCCGATGATGAGCGTCGAGGTGGTGACGCCCGACCAGTACATGGGCGACGTGATCGGCGACTTGAACAGCCGCCGCGGCAAGGTGAACGGCATGACCCAGCGCGGCAACGCGCAGGTGATCGACGCCGAGGTGCCGCTGGCGGCGATGTTCGGCTACTCGACCGACCTGCGCTCGAAGACGCAGGGCCGGGCGGTCTACTCGATGCAGTTCAAGCAGTACGCCCAGGTGCCGAACCAGATCCAAGAAACGATCGTCGCCAAGGTCAAGGGCGGCTGAGGGAGAGAGCACGAGCAACATGGCCGAGACATCGAAAATCCGCATCCGCCTCAAGGCGTTCGACCACCAGCTGCTCGACCGCTCGACCAGCGACATCGTCGAGACGGCCAAGCGCACGGGGGCGCGCGTGGCGGGGCCCATCCCCCTGCCGACCGAGATCCGCCGGTATACCGTGCTCCGGGGGCCGCACGTCGACAAGAAGTCGCGCGAGCAGTTCGAGATCCGCACGCACAAGCGGCTGCTCGACATCCTCGAACCCACCCAGCAGACGCTCGACGCGTTGATGAAGCTCGACCTTTCGGCGGGCGTCGACGTCGAGATCAAATCCTTACGGCGGAGTGCGTAGCCATGCCCACGCTCGACGTTTACAACCTCAAGCGCGAGAAGGTCGGCGAGCTCGCGCTCTCCGACGAAGTGTTCGGCGCCGAAGTCAAAGAGCAGCTCTTCTACGAGGTCGTCAAGGCCCAGCTCGCCTCGCGGCGGCAGGGCACGGCGGCGGCGAAGGAGCGCGCGGCCGTCTCCGGCTCGACCAAGAAGCTCTACAAGCAGAAGGGCACCGGGCGCGCGCGCCAGGGCTCGATCCGCGCGCCGCACCACTCGGGCGGCGGCCGGGCCCACCCGCCCCGGCCCCGCGACTGGTCCTACCGGCCGCCGCGCAAGGTGCGCGCCGGCGCCCTCAAGAGCGCGCTCTCGCTCTTCGTCAAAGAGGGCCGGCTCATCGTCGTCGACAGCCTCGAGCTCGAGGCGATCAAGACCAAGGGCGTCGTGACGGCGCTCTCGGCCCTGCAGGCGACCAAGAAGACGCTCGTCGTCGACGGGCGCGCCAACGAGAAGCTGCGCCTGTCGGTGCGCAACCTGCCCGACGCGCTCTTCCTGCCCCCCGAGGGCGTCAACGTCTACGACCTCTTGCGGCACGACCACCTGGTCCTGTCGCGCGAGGCGGCCAAGGCCCTCGAGGCCCGCTGCCTGCGCGCCCCGGGCGAGGCCGCCGACGAGGCGAAGGAGGCCGCCCAATGAGCCCCGAGCAGATCATCCGCCGCCCCATCGTGCTGACCGAGAAGGCCGCGCGCCTCGCGCGCGCGAACCAGGTCGTCTTCGAGGTCTCGCGCGACGCGAACAAGATCCAAATTCGCGACGCCGTGCAGAAGCTCTTCAAGGTCACGGTCACCGACGTCAACACGCTCGTCATGCGCGGCAAAGAACGCCGGATGGGCCGCGGCGTCGCCAAGATGCAGAACTGGAAGAAGGCGATCGTGACCCTGAAAGAGGGCGACTCGATCGACTTCTTCAACGAAGCCGGCCAAGAACAGGCCTCGTCCTTAGCGAAGGCTCGGTGCGACCATGCCGCTCAAGCAATTCAAGCCGACCTCCCCCGGCCGGCGCTTCTTCTCCGTCATCGATTTCCGCACGCTCTCGAAGGTCGAGCCCGAGCGCTCGCTGCTCGAGCACAAGACGAGCTCGGGCGGCCGCAACAACCTCGGCCGCGTCACCAGCCGCTTCCGCGGCGGCGGGCACAAGCAGCGCTACCGCCTCGTCGACTTCCGGCGCGACAAGATCGGCGTGCCCGCCAAGGTCGCCACGGTCGAGTACGACCCGAACCGCAGCGCGCACATCGCCCTCTTGCACTACGTCGACGGCGAGAAGCGCTACATTCTCGCCCCCGACGGGCTCAAGGTCGGCGACCAGGTCGTCTCGAGCCGCAACGCCGACATCAAGCCCGGCAACTCGCTGCCGCTCAAGGCCATCCCCGCCGGCACGATGATTCATAACGTCGAGCTCCGCCGCGGCAAGGGCGGCCAGCTGGTGCGCTCGGCCGGCGTCGCCGCGACGCTGATGGCCAAGGCGGGCGACTACGCCCAGGTCCGCCTGCCCTCGGGCGAAATTCGCCGCGTGCACCTCGAGTGCCGCGCGACGGTCGGCCAGGTGTCGAACATCGACCACCAGAACGTCTCGCTCGGCAAGGCCGGGCGCGCGCGCTGGCTCGGCCGCCGCCCCCACAACCGCGGCGTCACCATGAACCCGGTCGACCACCCGATGGGCGGCGGCGAGGGCCGCACCAGCGGCGGCCGCCACCCCTGCTCGCCCTGGGGCCAGCTCGCCAAGGGCCTCAAGACGCGCAACAACAAACGCACCGACTCTATGATCGTGCGCCGCCGCGGCGCTAAAGGGTAAGAGGTTATGCCGCGCTCGCTCAAGAAAGGCCCGTTCATCGACGGGCACCTGCTCGCCAAGATCGTCAAGTCGCTCCAGACCAAGAGCAAGACGCCCATTCGCACCTGGTCGCGCCGCTCGACGGTCATCCCCGACGCGATCGGCCTGACCTTCGCCGTGCACAACGGCCGCAAGTTCGTGCCCGTCTTCGTCACCGAGCAGATGGTCGGCCACAAGTTCGGCGAGTTCGCCCCGACGCGCACCTTTCACGGGCACTCGGGCGACCGCAAGGCCAAGGTCAAAGGCAAGAAGTAGCCCGCCCGGGCGCGCGGGCGGCCCCCTCCGGCCCGGCCGCCCCGCCGGCGGGGCCCGCCCCGCGCCCCTCGCGGGCTTTCCCTTGCCCGCCGGCCCGCCCGGCCCGATGATGCGGGGGCGGCGCGCGCGGGGCGCGCCCGGCTTGACCCGCGAAACCCTTTCGGCAATCTAACGGGGGCGCATGGCCGATCGCTCTTTCCTCGGACGCCGCGCCCGCCACGTGCTCGAGGCCGGCCAGAACGAGTGGCTGCCCGCCGTCGAGCGCCTCGGTCGCGCGGCCGGCGGGGCCGACGACGCCTCGCGCAATTACCTCGGCGCCCTCGCCGAGGCCGCCCTCATCGTCATGACGGCCGACCGCCCCGCCGGCGAGCAGGCCTACGCTGACGTCGCCAACCTCATGGCCGAGGCCGTGGGCCCCTCGCTCGGCCGCGACGCCGTCGCCGCGCTCGTGCGCGAGGCCGCCGAGCGCCTGGCCGACAAGGGCCGCTTCGCCCGCCTGAACAGCCTGACCACGATGGTCGGCGGCCCCGACGAGCGGCGCCACGTCGCCGGCTTCGCCGCCCTGCTCGCGCTCTGCGACCACGATCTGACCCCCTCCGAGCTCTTCGTGCTGCACTCGCTCGGGCGCGCGGTGGGCCTCGGCCCCGACAAGACCGCCGAGATGGTCCGCTCGGTCGGCGCCCGCCTGAACCAGGCCGCCCGCGGCGCTTGACCCTTCCCGCGACGCGGGCGATGGTCGAAGGCATGCCGATCCCCGCGGTGCTCGAGCGCGCGCGCGCCATGCTCGAAAAGAAGGTCGAAGGCGAGGTGCTCAGCTTCGGGCTGGTGCGCGCCTCGTTCTACGAGACCCAGTCGACCGCCGACGAGTTCTTCAGCGCCCTCGTCGAGGGCGCCTTCCTCGTCGCCTCGGCCGACGGGCTACTTTCCGACGAAGAGACCCATACGCTCGCCGAGACGATCAACTTCGTCGCCGGCGAGCGCCTCTCGGCCGACGACTTTTCGGCCATGCTGAACTCGTTCGCCGAGGTGCTGGGCGACGACGGCGAAGAGGGGCGCATCCGCACGCTCGCCGAGGCCATCCCCGACGAGGCGGCGCGCCACGAGATCTTGCGCTTCGCCATCCTCATCGCGCTCTGCGACGGCGAGCTGAGCGGGCGCGAACACAACACGCTGCTCGCGCTGGGCGCGGCGTTCGGGTTCGAGGGCACCTGGGTCGACGACACCATTGGGCGCCTCGCGTCGCTCCTGCAAGACCCCGCCCAGCGCGCCGCCGTCCTTAGCTCGCTGCCCCCCCAGTCCGGGGGGCCGAACTAGAGCGCCGGGTCATCCGGAATGCGGACCTCCCGCCGCTTCGTGCGGCGTTGACCTTGCCCCGCACGGGCCCGCGGCGCGCCCGGCACGGGGTCGAGGGCGCGCGGGCGGCCTCCGAAGCCGCCCCGAGGCCGGTGGAAGGGGCCCGCACGCCTTCGGAGCACGCTCGGGGCGTGTTTTACGTAGTCCGGACGGGTCCGGAGTGCCCGGGGGGCATCGGCGAAGCAGTCCGGGCGGGTCCGGAGCGTCTGGTCGCGCGTGTCGAGGTAGTCCGGACGGGTCCGGAGTGCTTGGTCGCGGGCGTCGAGGCAGTCCGGACGGGTCCGGAGAGGTCGATCGAGCTCGCCGAGATACTCCGGACGGGTCCGGAGAGGCCGGTCGAGTTCGTCGAGGCACTCCGGACGGGTCCGGACTGCTTCGGCGACGCCGCGGGGATACTCCGGACGGGTCCGGAGCGCTTGAAAGCCCCACCGGGAGCGCTCCGGGCGGTGCCAGAGCGTCTCGGGGCGGGCGCGGGCGGCCTTTGGTGGCGCCCAGGGCGAGGGCAGGCGCCTCAGTGCCCGGGCCTGGCCTGGGCGTGGCCGGTCTCGCCGGCGCGGTCGAGGGCGTACTTGAACAGGATGGGGCCGAGGACCTCGTTGAAGGCGACGGCGGCGATGGCGAGGGCGCGGAAGGGGGCGCCGAAGGCGGGGAAGGAGCGCTCGATGATGAGGCTCATGCCGAGCGTCAGGCCGGCCTGCGAGACGAGGCCCGACCAGCCCCAGTGCCGGATGAGCGGCTCTTCGCGGGCGAGCGCGGCCGAGGCGCGGGCGAGGGCCCAGGTCACGACGACGCGCGAGGAGACCAGGATGAGCGCGACGGGCCAGAGCTTGCGCAAGAGCGGCAGATCGAGGTGGGCGCCGGCGGTGGCGAAGAAGACGACGAAGACGAGGCCCGCGGTGCGTCCGACCGCGCGCAGGAGCGCGTCGCCCTGCTGCGAGAGGTTCTGCACGACGAAGCCGGCGACGACGAAGGTGAGCATGGCGTCGAAGTGCAGGTAGCGCAGCACCTCGGTGGCGCCGAAGCCGAGGGCGATGAGCACCAAGAGCAGCTGCTGGCCGATGAGCCGCAGGTAGAGCGCGAGCACCAGCCCGAGCGCGGTGCCGATGGCGACGCTGCCGAGCATCTCGTAGCCGAGCGAGCCGAGCTCGGCGGTCGAGAAGGTGGAGCCGGGCTCGAGCAGCGGGCGCGCGGCGGCGGTGGTGAGCGCGAGCTGGGCGAGCACCACCACGTCGGACGTCATGACGAAGGCGAGCGTGTGCCGGGCGAGCGGCCCGCTCGCGCGCGTCTGCGACAGGATGGCGAGGGTGGCCGAGGGGCTGCGGCTGACGGCGAGCGCCCCCCAGAGCAGCGCGACGCCGAACGCGGCCGGGGCGGCCATCGGGCGCACGAAGGGCATCAGCGAGCGGCAGGCGTAGAAGACCCCCGTCAGGGCGGCGAAGCCGAGCGTCGAGTGCAGGGCCATGGCCCACGAGAGCCCCCGCAGCGAGCGGCGGATGACGTCGACCTTGAGCTCGGCGCCGCCGGCGAGCGCGATGAGCGAGAGGGCGAGGGCGTTGACGGACGAGACGTCGTCGACCGCGCCGTGGTCGATGAGGTGCAGCACGTGGGGGCCGGCGAGCACGCCCGCGGCCATGTAGCCGGTCAGGTGCGGCAGCCGCAGCGGCTCGAGCAGCTCGCTCGCGAGCGTGCCGGCGAGCAGCAGAAAGCCGAGCGCCGCGGCCGTGCCCCCGTGGGGGCCGGGGTGGGGCGCCGCGCGCGAGACGCCGTAGAGCAGGCCGAAGAACAGCAGCAGCAGCCCGCCCTGCAAGAGGCGCGTCGACAGGCCCTTGGCGGCGAGGGCCGAGGTGGGGGGCGAGCTCGAAGGCGGGGCCGAAGCCGGGCCCGGGGGGGGGGTTGAGGGCGGGCGCGGGGGGGTGCTCGGCGGCGGGCTCACGGCGCGTCCTCGGGGGGCGGGGCGGGGGGCGGGCCCGGGGGCGAGGGGGCGGTCGGGCGGCGCGCGGCGGGCGGCAGCGTGAGGCGGAAGGGGAAGGGCGTGATGATCGAGCTCGTCGAGCGCGCGGCGATCTCGCCGGCGCGGCGCAGCGCCGAGCGGAGCAGGGGGGGGCCGACGAACTCGCCGAAGATGGTGGTGGCGGCGGCGACGACGAGCACGGTGTCGCCGACGCGTCCGGGGAAGCGCAGGGCGAAGATGAGCCCGATGCTCAGGCAGACGGCGCCGGTCGAGAGCAGCCCGAGGCCGAGCGCGGGGGGCGCGGCGCGGGCCGGCGCCGAGGCCCGCAGCGCGAGCCCCGTCGCGCCCTTGGCCAGGACGCGCGCCGCGAGCGCGGCGCCGATCACCCAGAAGCCCGCCGGCACGGCGTCGGCGTCGATGCGGGCGCCGGCGAGCAAGAGCAGGGGCTGCAGCACCGTGCGCTCGGTCGGCTCGACCATGGCCCAGACCTCGTCGCGGTGCGGCGAGACGGTGGCGATGGCGACGCCGAAGGCGAAGAGGGTGGTCATCGTCGAGAGCCCGAGCCGGGTCGACAGGCCGATGGCGAGCACCGAGGCGCCGAGCAAGACGCCCCAGCTCTCGTCGAGCCGGAAGTCGCGCCCGAGCAGGAGGGCGGCGGCGAGGCCGAGCAGGGCGCCGAGCCCGAGGGTGAGCGCGGCCCAGCCGAGCGCCGAGGCCTGCCAGGGCAGGTGCGCCGAGGGCCGCAGGGCGAAGAGCAGCGCCGTCGCGAGGATGGGCACCGCGTCGTCGCTGTCGGCGAGCTCGGCGAGCAGCGTCGAGAGGGGCCCGCTCGCGTCGTGGCGCTGCATCACCCAGCGCACCGCGTGCCGCGTCGTCTCGGCGCACGCGGCGCCGACGCCGCCCGCGCAGAGCAAGAGCTCGCCGCGGTCCATGGTCGAGAGGGCCGCGAGCGCCGCGTAGACCGCGAGGGCGATGAGGGCGCCGGCGGCGAGCGAGAGGAGCGAGCCGAGCGCGAGGTTGCGCAGCTTGACGCGCCGCTGGCCGACGAAGCCGTAGTCGAGCCCCACCACGAGCGCGACCCAGCCCGCGCCCGCCTCGGCGAAGGGCTGGAAGTCGGCGACGGTCGAGCGCTGCAGGAGCCCGAGCATGTGCGGGCCGAGCAGCAGGCCGAGCACCAGGTACTCGGCGCCCGAGGGCAGCCCGAAGCCGCGGATGGACTGCCCCCCGACGAGGAAGCTGCCCATGTACGCGAGCAGCAAGAGGCCCATCAAGAGCCAGATGGCGTTCACCCGCCGGCTCCCCCCCCGGCGGGCGGCTCGCTCGGCCGGGTCGCGCGCCCGAGCGGCACCTTCGCCTCGCGCAGCGCGTCGGCGAGCGCGCAGGCGAGCCCCTCGGGCGAGGCGTCGCCGGCGCCCCGCACCGTCACGCGGTAGCGCGCCCCGCCCTCGTCGAGCCGCACGAGCTCGACGTCGGCCGAGGCCCCGAGCGACGAGGCCGAGCGCAGGAGCAGCTCGCGCAGCGCGCGCTGCCCGGCCGTGGCCGAGACCGTGAGCTCGAAGCGCGTCTGGCGCGTCACGTCGCCGAAGCGCGTCGGGTGCGCGAGGGTCATCAGGTGCGGCACGCGCACCTCGCCGCCCTCGTCGTCTTCGAGCCGCACCTCGGTGAGCGTCACCTGCGTGACGCGCCCGCGCCGGCCGCCGATCTCGACCCGCGCGCCCGGCCGCAGCCAGCGGCCGTACACCGCGCCGACCCCCACGGCCGCCGAGGCGAGCAGCGGCGCCGCCCCGAGCCCGACCGCGAGCAGCGCCACCGCGCCGGCGCGCGCGAGCGCCCCGTCGAAGCTGCCCGTCAGCGTCGGCAGCACGAAGAGCACGAGCGCGAGCCAGACGGCGGCGCGCACGAGCAGGCCGGTCGGCCGGGCGAACTCGCGCGGCAGCCACGCCGGGTCGGCCTCGCCGCGCTCGACGCTGCCGAAGAAGATGCGCAGAAAGCGCACCGCCACCAGCGTCGCGCCGAGCGCCAGCCCCACGACGACCAGCGCCGGCAGCGAGCCGACCACGCGCTGGGTCGCCGACGAGAGCGGCGCGAAGACGATGCCCGAGAGCTGGTCGGTGTAGGGCCGCGTCGAGTCGAAGAGCGAGAGCGCGACCAGCAGCCAGGTGTACGCGATGGCGAAGACCGCGAAGATGCGGCCGAGCACGAGCGAGATGGCGAGCAGGCCCCGCCAGGCGGCGCCGCGGATGACCTCGATGCCGCGGAAGCGCAGCTCCGGCACGCGCTCGGGGTTCGACTCGAGCCAGGCCTGCGCCCGCGCGGCGAGCCGGCCCACCTCGCGCGCGAGCAGGAGCGCGACGAGGGCCGAGAAGATGAGCACCGAGATCGAGAAGACGGTCTTGGCGATGGCGTTGCGCTGCCGCTCGGCGTCGAGCGCGTCGCGCACCTGGCCGGCGACGGCGGCCGCGTGCACCGAGAGCGAGGCGTCGCCCGAGGCCGCGACGTCTTCGGCGCCGAGCTGAATGAGCGGCTTCTTGCCGACGAAGACGACGGCGACGTCGCCCTGCTCTTCGACCCGGACCTCGCCCCCGTCTTTCTCTTCGAGCGCCTTCTCGAGCAGCTGGCTCGCCGCCCGCGCCCGCGCCTCGGCCGCCTGCCCGCCCCGCGCCGCGAGCACCGGGAAGACCTTGCGGTCGCGGATGCGCACGAGCGCCGGGGGGGCGCCCGGCCGGGACGCCGAGGCCGCGCCCGAGGCAGAGGCCGAGGGCGAGGCGCCGGGCGAAGCGGGCGGGGCCGCCGAGCCGACCTCGGCGGGGGACAAAGGCGGCTCGGGCGGCGCGCTCTCGGGCGGGGCCGCGTCGGCGCTCGGGGCCGCGTCGGCGCCCGGGGCGCCGGCCGAGACCGAGCTAGCGGGGCCGCCCGGGTTGGCCGGCGAGGCGTTGGCGGCAGTGGCCTGCGGGGCGCCCGGGGTGGCCTGCGGGGCGTTGGCGGGAGTGGCCTGCGGGGTGGCGGCAGTGGCTTGCGGGGCGTTCGGCGGGGTGGCTTGCGGGGCGTTGGCTGGGGTGGTCTGCGGGGGGCGGGCGGAGGTGGCCGGGGGCCGGGCAGAAGGGGTCTGCGGGGGCCGGGCGGAGGCGGCGGCGCGTGGCGCGCCGAGGGGGGGGGGGGCGGCCTCGGTGGCGCGGGGCGGGGCCGAGGGCAGGGGCTGGGCGCGGCCGGGGCGGGGGGCGCCGAGGGCCAGAAACAGCAGAGTAACGAGCCCCGCGAGCCCCGCGAGGAGCGGGCGCGAGGGGGGGCAGACGCCGGGGCGCAGGGCGTTTCGCACGGTTGCAGCGTTCCGGGGGCGGCACGAAAGGTCAAGCGCCGCGCGGGGGGCGTACGAAATCGCTTGCGTGGTGGCGTGGGCGTCTGGTACCACCTGCGCCCCTCGTCTCGGTGGGTCTCGAGCCCCCCGGGCGAGTTCGATTTGGGCGGTGGGCCCCCGGCGTAACGACGGCACGGCCCCGTCCGCTCCACGCGGTTCGTAAGGCGCTCGCCCCCTTCGGCTTCGAAGGCGGGCGGGGCGCCGAGCGCCTCCGGTGGGCTCAGAGCGGGCGGGTGACTTGGCCGAACGACGCGCGGGCGCCCCCGGGCCACCCCACTTTGTCCGAGGTCCCTCCATGATCAGCCAGGCCAGTGTGCGCTACGCACGCATCGCCCCTCGCAAGGCGCGGATGATTGCCAACCTCGTGCGCGGCCGTGACGCCGCCGAGGCCCTGCAACTCTTGGAGTTCACGACCAAGGCGGGGGCGCCCGTGCTGAAGAAGGTCATCGAGAGCGCGGTGGCGAACGCGCGGGTGAAGAACCCGGGCCAGGACGTCGACGCGCTCTTCATTTCGAAGGCGACGGTCGACAAGGGCCCGAACCGGGCCATGCGCCGGTGGCGGCCGCGCGCCATGGGGCGCGCCACGCGCATCACCAAGGGCGTCTCTCACATCGTCATCGAGCTCGACGCTCGCGACTGAAGGGCTAGCGCGCACATGGGACAGAAGACCCACCCCTACGGCTTCCGGCTCGGCGTCATCAAGACGTGGAACTCGAAGTGGTACGAAGACAAGCAGTACACCACCTGGCTCCATGAGGACGTGCGCATCAAGCGCGCCGTGAAGGACTACCTCTACAACGCGAACATCGCGGGCGTCGAGGTCGAGCGGGCGGCGAACAAGGCGAAGGTCGTGGTGTACACGGCGCGGCCCGGCATGGTCATCGGCAAGGGCGGCAAGGGCATCGAGGTGCTCAAGTCGGGCAACCTGAAGACCGCGTCGAAGGGCGAGCAGAAGTTCCCCGGGGTGCAGTCGTTCACGCACAACGAGGTGTTCATCGACGTCCAGGAGGTGCGCAAGGCCGAGACCAACGCGCAGCTCGTGGCCGAGAACATCGCGATGCAGCTCGAGCGGCGGGTGGCGTTCCGGCGGGCGATGAAGAAGGCGCTCTCGACGGCGATGAAGTTCGGGGCGAAGGGCATCCGCATCCGGTGCTCGGGGCGCCTCGGCGGGGCCGAGATGAGCCGGGTCGAGACGTACCGCGAGGGGCGGGTGCCGCTGCACACGCTGCGGGCCGACATCGAGTTCGGCACGGCCGAGGCGAAGACGACCTACGGCATCATCGGCGTCAAGGTCTGGGTGTTCAAGGGCGAGGTCCTGCAGCGCAAGCCGCGCAGGATCGGCGCGGTCTGAGGCCTGCGGGCCGGCGGCGCCGCGATCGGGAGCGTTGAGCCATGCTTTCTCCGAAGCGAACCAAGTACCGTAAGATGCAGAAGGGCGACCTGCGCGGGCTGTCGGCGCGCGGCAGCGACGTGTCCTTCGGCGACTTCGCCCTGCAGACGCTCGAGCCGGCGCGCATCACGTCGCGCCAGATCGAGGCGGCGCGCATGGCCATCACGCGCCACGTCAAGCGCGCGGGCAAGCTGTGGATCCGCGTCTTCCCGCACCGGCCGGTGACGAAGAAGCCGCTCGAGGTGCGCATGGGCGGCGGCAAGGGCGGGGTCGAGTACTGGGCGGCGGACGTGTTGCCGGGCCGGGTGCTCTACGAGATCTCGGGCGTGACCGAGGAGGTGGCGCGCGAGGCGTTCCGGCTGGCGTCGCACAAGCTGCCGGTGGCGACGAAGTTTTTGACGCGGGGGCTGACGTGATGAAGTCGAAAGAGCTGCGCGAGAAGAGCGCCGACGAGCTCGCCGCGCTCGAGCGGGAGCTGCGGCAGGGCCTCTTCGAGAACCGCCTGAAGAACTTCACCAACCGGCTCGACGACACGAGCCTGGTGCGCAAGGCGCGGCGCGACATCGCGCGCGTGCGCACGCTCTTGGCCGAGAAGTCTCGGCAGAAGGCATGACGATGGCAGCGAGCAAGCAGCGAGCGAAGGCGCCCGAGGCCGCGCCGGCGGCGACCAAGGCGTCGCCCTCGGCGAAGGCGGCCGCGGGCCAGGCGGCGGCCAAGCCGGCCGCGGCGGCGCCGGCGGCGCCCGCGAAGGCGGCGGCGCCGGCGGCCCCCCCGGCGGCGGCGGGCGAGCCCGCGCCCGGGGCGGCGGCGGGCCACCGCACCCACTCGTTCCGGCGCAAGATGATCGGCGTCGTGACGAGCGACAAGATGAGCAAGACCGTGGTGGTCGAGGTCAACCGCTACAGCCTCGACCCGGTCTACAAGAAGTACGTCAAGCGGCGGACCAAGTACAAGGCGCACGACGAGCGCGGCGAGTACAAGGTCGGCGACCGGGTCGAGATCCAAGAGCACCGGCCGCTCTCGCGAGAGAAGCGCTTCGCCGTGGTGCGCCTGGTGGCGCGCGCGGTGGCCGAGTGATGGGGGCGCGACGACGATGATTCAAATGCGCGCGAAGCTCGACGTGGCCGACAATTCGGGGGCCCGCTCGGTGCAGTGCTTGAAGGTTCTGGGCGGCTCGCGCCGCCGCTACGCCGGGCTCGGCGACGTCATCGTGGTCTCCATCAAAGAGGCCGCGCCGGGCTCGAAGGTGAAGAAGGGCGACACCGCGCGCGCGGTGGTCGTGCGCACGCGGCGCGAGTACTCGCGGCCGGACGGCAGCCTGATCAAGTTCGACGGCAACAGCGCGGTGCTGGTCGACAACAAGAACGAGCCGGTCGGCACGCGCATCTTCGGCCCGGTGGCGCGCGAGCTGCGCGGCAAGGGCTTCATGAAGATCATCTCGCTCGCGCCGGAGGTGGTGTGATGGAGCGTTTGCGCGTCGGCGACCTGGTGGTCGTCATCTCGGGCAAGCACAAGGGCCAGCAGGGGCGGCTGACGAAGGTGCTGCGCGACCGCGACATGGTCGTGGTCGAGGGCGTCAACGTGGTCACGCGCCACGAGAAGCCGACCCCGCGCAGCCCCCAGGGCGGCGTGGTCAAGCGCGAGGCGCCGCTCTTCGCGAGCAAGGTGATGCCGGTCGACCCCGAGACGGGCAAGCCGACGCGGGTGCGCGTCGACGTGGTCGAC
Organism: Polyangiaceae bacterium; assembly: GCA_035762175.1. Taxonomy (GTDB): domain Bacteria; phylum Myxococcota_A; class Polyangia; order Polyangiales; family Polyangiaceae; genus DASTPP01. The sequence continues at coordinate 12,553 of DASTPP010000043.1, forward strand.
GGCAAGCGGGTGCGCAAGGCCAAGAGCGGCGCGGTGCTCGCGGCGGAGAAGTGAGAGGCGGCAAGATGGCGACCACCGAAGCGACCGAGAGCAACCAGCCGCGGCTGCGGGCGAAGTACGAGCGCGAGTCGATCGCGGCGCTCACCAAAGAGTTCAACGTCAAGAACCCCATGCAGGTGCCGCGGATCGAGAAGATCGTGGTCAACATGGGGCTCGGGGCGGCGGTGCAGAACCCGAAGATCATCGACTCGGCGGTCGAAGAGGTGCGGGCGATCACGGGCCAGAAGCCCGTCGTCACGCGCTCGAAGAAGGCGATCGCCGGCTTCAAGCTGCGCGCCGGGCTGCCGATCGGCCTGATGGTGACCTTGCGCCGCGAGCGGATGTGGGAGTTCCTCGACCGGCTCATCTCGTTCGCGCTGCCGCGCGTGCGCGACTTCAAGGGCGTCTCGCCCCGGGGCTTCGACGGGCGGGGCAACTACACGCTCGGCCTGAAGGAGCAGATCATCTTCCCCGAGATCGACTACGACAAGGTCGACGTCATCAAGGGGCTCAACGTGTCCATCGTGACCACGGCACAGACCGACGAAGAAGGGCGCGCCCTGTTGCGCAGCCTGGGGATGCCGTTCCGCGCCTGAGGGAAGAGTGCCATGGCCCGTGCATGTCAGATCGCGAAGCTGAACCGGATTTCCAAGTTCTCGACCCGCCACCGAAACCGCTGCCGCGTCTGCGGGCGCGCGCGCGGCTACTACCGCGACTTCGAGCTGTGCCGCGTCTGCCTGCGGGTCTTCGGCCTGCGGGGCGAGGTGCCCGGCCTGCTCAAGGCGAGCTGGTGACGCCATGATGACCGACCCCATCGCCGACATGCTGACGCGCATCCGCAACGCGTCGCTCGTGCACCTCGACAAGACGACGATGCCGGCGTCGAACCTCAAGCTGCACATCGCCGAGATCCTCAAGAAAGAGGGCTTCATCGCCGACGTGCGCAAGGAGGAGGGCGACGGCATGCCGGGCGCCGGCGACAAGATCACGGTCGTGCTCAAGTACGGCCGCGACCGCGCCAGCGCCATCGACGGCATCCGCCGCGTCTCGCGGCCGGGCCGGCGCGTGTACGTGCGGCACGACCGCATCCCCCGCGTGCTCTCGGGCCTCGGCATCTCCATCCTGAGCACGTCGCGCGGCGTGATGAGCGACCGCGAGGCCCGCCGGCTGAAGGTCGGCGGCGAACTCCTGTGTGAGGTGTGGTGATGGCACTCGAACAAGCTACGCCGGCGCCGGCGCGCACCTCGCGCGTCGGCAAGCGGCCGATCGCGCTGCCGAAGGGCGTCACGGTCACGGCCTCGGGCCGCCGGGTCGAGGTCAAGGGCCCGAAGGGCACGCTCGGCCGCGAGCTGCCCGAGCGGGTGGCGGTGCGGGTCGAGGGCGGGCTCGTGCACGTCGCGTCCGACGCGCCGGGCTCGGACGCGGCGCGCCTGCAGGGCACGGCGCGCGCGCACATCAACAACATGGTGCGCGGCGTGTCCGAGGGCTACACGCAGACGCTCGAGCTGGTCGGCACGGGCTACCGCGCCGAGGTCAAGGGCAACGTGCTCAACCTGGCGCTCGGCTTCTCGCACCCCATCTCGTTCCCGCTGCCGGCGAACGTGTCGGCGACGGTGCCGGGCGACTCGAAGGGCACGGTGCTGATTCTGACCGGCGTCGACAAGGACGTGATGGGCCAGACGGCCGCCAAGATCCGCGGGTTCCGGCCGCCGGAGCCCTACGGCGGCAAGGGCGTGCGCTACCGCGGCGAGAACGTGCGGCGCAAGGCGGGCAAGGCGGGCAAGGGCGGCAAGGGCGGCGGCAAGAAGTGAGCCCCGCCGACGGGGCCCCGCGCGTCGCGTAAAGGTGGAGGCGTTATTCAATGGCCATGCGTCTGGTAGGGCGAGAGCGCCGCAAGCTGCGCATCCGCAAGAAGATTTCGGGCACGTCCGAGCGCCCCCGCCTTTCGGTGTTCCGCTCGGCGAGGCACATCTACGCCCAGGTCATCGACGACGCGAGCGGCTCGACGCTCGTGGCCGTCAGCACGCTGACCGAGGGGGTCAAGGGCGGCGGCGCGGACGACGAGGGCAAGGTGGGCGCGGCCAAGCGGGTCGGCAACCTGCTCGCGCAGAAGTGCAAAGAGAAGAACATCGAGCGGGTGGTCTTCGACCGCAACGGCTACATGTACCACGGCCGCGTCGTCGCCCTCGCCGAGGGCGCGCGCGAGGGCGGCCTCGATTTTTGAGCGGCGCCTCCAGCGCCCGGGGTTAAAGAGCGATGGCGAATCCGTTCGAGAACCAGGTGGACGACGAGAAGCTCAAGGAGCGCGTCATCCACATCAACCGCGTGGCCAAGGTCGTCAAGGGCGGCCGCCGCTTCAGCTTCGCCGCGCTCGTGGTCGTGGGCGACGAGGAGGGGCACGTCGGCGTCGGCCTCGGCAAGGCGAACGAGGTGCCCGAGGCGATTCGCAAGGGCAACGAGCAGGCGAGAAAGAACCTGTTCAAGGTGCCGCTCGACCGGGTGACGATTCCGCACCAGTCGTTCGGGCACTTCGGCTCGGGCCGCGTGCTGCTCAAGCCGGCCTCGCCCGGCACGGGCGTCATCGCGGGCGGCGCGGTGCGCGCCGTGGTCGAGTCGGCGGGCATCCACGACATTTTGTCGAAGAGCCTCGGCTCGTCGAACCCGCACAACGTGGTGCGGGCGACGATCAAGGCGCTCAAGCAGCTGAAGGGCGCCGAGCAGGTGGCCCGCAAGCGTGACAAGCAGGTCGACGACGTCTTGCCGAAGCGGCGGGCGGCGGCGGCGGCGCAGCCCACGGGGGCGTGAGGGAGCGGGCCATGGCAGAGCTAGTGGTTCGTCAGGTTCGGTCGGCCATCGGCACGCCGCACACGCAGCGCGCGGTGCTCAAGGGCCTGGGCCTGCGGGGCGTCGGCAGCGAGGTCCGCGTGGGCAACACGCCCTCGTTCCGGGGCATGATCAAGAAGGTTTTGCACCTGGTGACGGTGCAAGAAGGCGGCTCGGTCGTGGGGGCGCAGATGCCCACGTCGTCCGGGCCGAAGGGCTGAGCGGCCATGGCGGACATTCTGTCGAAGTTGCAGGCGCCCGAGGGGGCCGTGACGGCGCCGCGGCGCATCGGCCGCGGGGTCGGCTCGGGCCTGGGCAAGACGTCGGGCCGCGGCCAGAAGGGCCAGAAGGCCCGGTCGAAGGGCAACATCAACAAGCTGCACTTCCAGGGCGGCCAGACGCCGATGCAGCGCCGGCTGCCGAAGCGCGGCTTCCGCAACCCGTTCCCGGCGCAGCTCGTGACCATCAGCGTCGGCGAGCTGTCGAAGCGCTTCGGCGCGGGCGCGACGGTCGACGAGGCGGCGCTGCGGGCGGCGCGGCTCATCAAGGGGGCGGTCGACCGGCTCAAGATCTTGGGCGACGGCGAGCTCGACAAGGCCCTGACCGTCACGGCGCACGCCTTCTCGAAGTCGGCGCGCGAGAAGATCGAGGGCGCCGGCGGCAAGGCCCTGAGCCTGGTGCCGAAGGGGGCTGACGCCCCGGCCGAAGGGGCGTAAGGTCTCGGCCCGAGCCCAGCCATGAGCCGCTTCGCCAACTTCGGCAACATCTTCAAGGCGCCCGACCTGCGGCGCCGCGTCTTGTTCACGTTGGCGATGCTCGCGGTCTACCGCGTGGGCGTGTTCATCACGACCCCCGGGGTCAACCGCAACGTGCTGCGCGCGACGATGGCGTCGAAGAGCGGCAGCCTGCTCGGCCTCTTCAACCTCTTCAGCGGGGGGGCGCTCGAGCAGGCGTCGATCTTCAGCCTGGGCATCATGCCCTACGTCTCGGCCAGCATCATCATGCAGCTGCTCGGCATCGTCTACAAGCCGATCGAAGAGCTGCGCAAAGAGGGCGAGGTCGGCCGGCGCAAGCTCGACCAGTACACGCGCTACGGCACGGTGCTGCTCTCGGCCTTCCAGGCCTTCGGCATCGCGACCGGGGTGCTCGAGAAGGCGAGCGGCGAGGCGGGCGACGCGGTGGCGCACCCGGGGCTCGCCTTCCGGCTGATGACGGTCATCACGCTGACGACCGGCACCGCCTTCTTGATGTGGATCGGCGAGCAGATCACCGAGCGCGGCATCTCGAACGGCACCTCGCTGCTCATCTTCGCCGGCATCGTCACCGACATCCCCAGTACGATTGGGGCGTACCTCGAGCAGAACAAGGGCAACGTGCAGCCGCTGACGGTGGCGGCGGTGGCGGCGCTCATTCTGGTCACGGTCGCGACCATCGTGTTCTTCGAGCGGGCGCAGCGGCGCATCCCCATCGTTTACTCGCGCCGGCAGGTCGGCAAGCGGGTCTACGGCGGGCAGCAGGCGCACCTGCCGCTGCGGGTGAACGCGGCGGGCACCATTCCGCCCATCTTCGCGAGCTCGCTGCTCATGTTCCCCGCGACGCTGGCGTCGTTCGGCATCTGGGGCATGAGCTACCTCGAGGCGTTCATCGCCCGGGGCGACTGGGTGTTCAACACCGGGTACGTGCTGCTCATCGTCTTCTTCTGCTTCTTCTACACGGCGGTGACCTTCCAGGCGGCCGACGTGGCGGACAACCTGAAGAAGCAGCAGGCGCACATTCCCGGGTACCGGCCGGGGCGGCAGACGGCCGAGTACATCGACCGGGTCATCACGCGCATCACCTTCGGCGGCGCGATGTACGTGGCCGTGGTGTGCATCGTGCCGACGATCGTGACGAACATCTTCCGGGTGCCCTTCCGGTTCGGCGGCACCTCGATCATGATCGTGGTCGGCGTCGCGCTCGACACGGTGAGCCAGATCGAGGCGCACCTCATCCAACAGAACTACGCGGCGCTGGCCGGGCCCACGGGGCCCCGGCTGCGCGGCCGCCGGGACCCGGCCTTAGGCCCGCGGCGAGAGAGGGCGAGGGCGATGCGCATCGTGCTGGTCGGGCCCCCGGGGTCGGGCAAGGGGACGCAGGCGAAGGTGCTCTGCGGGCGCCTCGGCATTCCGCAGCTCTCGACGGGCGACATGCTGCGGGCGGCGAAGGCGTCGGGCACGCTCGACCCCGAGCTGGTGGCGGCGATGACGCGCGGGGCGCTGGTGCCCGACGAGGTGGTCATCGGGCTCATCGACCGGCGCATCGACGCGGCCGACTGCCGGCCGGGCTTTCTGCTCGACGGGTTCCCGCGGACGGAGCCGCAGGCGACGGCGCTCGACGGGCTGCTTGGGGGGCGGGGCTGGTCGCTCGACGCGGTGCTCCAGCTCGACGTGCCGCGCGAGCTCTTGCTCGAGCGTGCAATTTACAGGCGCACCGACAAAAGCACTGGGCAGATTTACAACTTGAAGTATAATCCGCCCCCCCCTGGGGCCGAACTCGAACACCGCGCCGACGACCGCGAAGAGGCGGTCGCCAAGCGGCTCGACACGTACGAGGCGATGACGACGGCCCTTTTGCCCTTTTACGAGGGGCGGGGGCTGCTCCGTCGGGTCGACGGGGTGGGCGAGCCCGGCGAGGTGACCGGGCGGGTGCTCAAGGCGCTCGGGGTCTGAGGGCTTCGGGCGAGACGTAGACGGAGGCGTGGCGGAGGCAGAACGTAGAGCGCGACAGGTGGGCCGGGTCGAGGGGGTGTTGCCCAGGGGGCAGTACCTCATCCGCCTCGAAGGCGGTGACCGGCTACGGGCGATGGTAGGGCGCGAGGCGAGGGCCGGGCTCTTCCGGCTCTTGCCGGGGGACCTGGTCGAGGTCGAGCCCTTCGCCTGGGACCCCCACCAGGGCGCCATCCTCCGGAGACTTGAGGGCGCGCCGCCGGGCTACGGGGCGGGCCCTTCGCCCCCCGGGCGGGGCGAGAGCGGCGGCAGCGACGACGACGCGGAGTAGAGACGATGAAGGTCCGGCCATCGGTGAAGAAGATTTGTGACAAGTGCAAGGTCATCCGCCGGCGCGGCGTCGTGCGGATCATTTGTGAAGACCCCCGCCACAAGCAGCGGCAGGGCTGAGAGGCGAGGCGAAGCGAATGGCTCGTATTTCCGGCGTTGACCTCCCGCGGCGCAAGCACGTCGTCTTCGCGCTGCCCTACCTTTACGGCATCGGCCACGCGACGGCGAAGGTCATCTGCGCGCGGGCGAACGTGCCCGAGAACAAGCGCGTCGAAGAGCTGAGCGAGGCCGAAGTCAAGGCGCTGCGCGACATCATCGACGCCGAGTTCAAGGTCGAGGGCGACCTGCGGCGCGAAGTGCAGACGAACATCAAGCGCCTGATGGACCTCGGCGTCTACCGCGGGCTGCGCCACCGCCGCGGCCTGCCGGTGCACGGTCAGCGCACGCACACCAACGCGCGCACGCGCAAGGGCCCCCGCCGGGGCGCGACGCCGCGGGGCGGCGCCGCGGCCGGCGCCCGCAAGTGAGTTGAAGAGGCAGCCATGAGCCAAGCGAAGACGGCCGGCACCAAGGGCGGCAAGCAGCCGAAGAAGGTGCGCAAGAACGTGGGCAGCGGCATCGCCCACATTCAGAGCACGTTCAACAACACCGTCGTGACGATCACCGACGTCAACGGCAACACCATCTCGTGGTCGTCGGCCGGCTCGCGCGGCTTCAAGGGCTCGCGCAAGAGCACGCCCTTCGCCGCGCAGCTCGCCGCCGAGGAGGCCGCGAGGAAGGCGATGGAGCACGGAATGCGCTCGGTCGCCGTGTTCGTCAAGGGCCCGGGCGCCGGGCGCGAGAGCGCGCTGCGGGCGCTGCAGTCGGCCGGCTTCCGCGTCACGCTCGTGCGCGACGTGACGCCCATCCCCCACAACGGGTGCCGCCCGCCGAAGCGGCGCCGGGTGTGACGCGGCCCCCCAGGCCCCTTTCAGGACGCGACTACGATGGCTCGTTATATTGGCCCCGTCTGCAAGCTCTGCCGCCGCGAGGGCATGAAGCTCTACCTCAAGGGCGAGCGCTGCTTCACCGAGAAGTGCTCGGTCACGCGCCGCCCCTACCCGCCCGGCCAGCACGGCCAGGGGCGCGTCAAGCTGTCCGAGTACGGGCTGCGCCTGCGCGAGAAGCAAAAGGTGCGGCGCATCTACGGCATTCTCGAGCGGCAGTTCTCGCGCTACTTCGTCACCGCCGCGGCCTCGAAGGGCTCGACCGGCGAGACGATGCTGTCGCTGCTCGAGCGCCGGCTCGACAGCGTGGTCTTGCGCATGGGCTTCGCCTCGACGCGGGCCGAGGCGCGGCAGCTCGTCAAGCACAACCACGTGCTCATCAACGGCAAGCGCCTCAACATCCCCAGCTATGTGGTGCGCGTCGGCGACAAGGTCGAGCTCAAAGAGTCGAGCCGCAAGATCCCCGGCGTGGTCGCGGCCGTGGCCGCGTCGGACCGGCGGCCGCAGGTCTCGTGGCTCGAGGTCGACAAGGGCGCCTTCGCCGGCACGCTGAAGGGCCTGCCCCTGCGCGAAGAGCTCAACGAGCCGGCGATTCGCGAGCAGTACGTCGTCGAGTACTACAGCCGCTGAGGCTGCCCCCCGGGCCGGCGGGCGAGGGCCTCTCGAGCAGAGGCCCCCCGGCCGGCCGGCCCACCCGGGGCGCGCTCGACGCGCCCCGTTCCTGTTTTCCCTCCCCGCTTTTCTTCGACGCTTGCCTAGGCGGGCAGGGGACGGGCGCGACCGGCCGAGATGTTCGGCCCCGCGCCGGGCTCCCCGCGCCGGACCCGTGACCCCCGAGAAGGTACGACCATGACGCAAAGTGCGACGAGCGCCGCGAACACGATGCAGGCGCGCAACTGGCGCGATCTGATTCGCCCGAAGGGCATCTCGGTCGAGCAGGAGAGCGAGTTCTACGGCAAGTTCACCTGCGAGCCGCTCGAGCGCGGGTTCGGCATCACCGTCGGCAACAGCCTGCGGCGCGTGCTGCTGTCGTCGCTGCAGGGCGCGGCCATCACGGCCGTGCGCATCGACAACGCGCTGCACGAGTTCACGGCCGTGCCCGACGTCGTCGAGGACGTGGCCGACATCATCTTGAACCTCAAGCAGGTCGTCTTCCGCGCCCCGCAGGCCCGCACCTACACCGTGCGGCTCGACAAGGAGGGGCCCGGGCCGGCGCTCGCGCGCGACATCCGCGCGACCGACGGGCTGCAGGTCTTGAACCCCGACCACGTCGTCGCCAGCCTCGACAAGAAGGGCCCGCTCGGCATGGAGCTCACGGTCAACGTGGGCCGCGGCTACGTGCCCGCCGAGCGCAACAAGACGCCGACGATGCCGATCGGCACCATCCCCATTGATGCGCTCTTCAGCCCGATCCGCAAGGTGAACTACACCGTGCAGAACGCGCGCGTCGGGCAGGTGACCGACTACGACAAGCTCGTGCTCGAGGTCTGGACGAACGGCGCCGTGCGGCCGGCCGACGCCGTCGCCTTCGCGGCGAAGATTCTCAAAGAGCAGCTCACGATCTGGATCAACTTCGAGGAGACCGAGGAGACCTCGTACTCGTCGTCGTCGTCGGAGGACGAGCCGGTCAACGAGAACCTGTTCCGGTCGGTCGACGAGCTCGAGCTGTCGGTGCGCTCGGCCAACTGCCTGCAGAACGCCAACATCTCGCTCATCGGCGAGCTGGTGCAGCGCACCGAGCAGGACATGCTGAAGACCAAGAACTTCGGCCGCAAGTCGCTCAAAGAGATCAAAGAGATTCTTGCCACGATGGGCCTGTCGCTGGGCATGAAGATCGACAACTGGCAGCAGCTGAAAGAGCGCTGGCAGGCCCAGCAGCAGCAGGGCTGAGCGCGCCCCCCGGCCAATAGAGAGAGACCGCCATGCGTCACCTGAATGCGGGCCGCAAGTTCGGCCGAAACACCAGCCACCGCCGCGCCATGTTCCGCAATCTGGCGGCCAACCTCATCACCCACGAGCGCATCGAGACCACCGACGCGAAGGCCAAAGAGCTGCGCCGCGTGGCCGAGCGGCTGCTCACCAAGGCCATTCGCCTCGGGCCCGTGGCCTACACGCCCCAGGGCGAGCTGTCGGACGCCGACAAGGCGCGGCGGCTGCACGCCCAGCGCCTCGTCGGGCAGTTCTTGCCGCGCTTCGGCGTGAAGGCGACCGAGACCGAGCACGAGAAGATCGACCTCATCGAGAAGGTCTTCGTCGATCTCGCCAAGCGCTACCGCGAGCGCAAGGGCGGCTACACCCGCATCGTCAAGCTCGGCCCGCGCCGCGGCGACAACGCCTCGATGGTCTACATCGAGCTCGTCGACCGGCCGGGCGCCACGACGGCAGCGGCGCCGCAAGGCTGAGCAGAGAGCCCGCCCGCCCCCCGGACTCGAGAGCCTCGGGGGCGGGCCTGAAGGCAGGCGCCCGCGCCGCCCGCCGCAGACAGCGGGGGCGCCTCACACCCGAGTGCTCGGGAGGGGCCTGGCCGCCCCCTGCACCTTGGGGTCGCCCGCTCTCGTGGCCGACGGGCGGGCGCCGCATACGGGCGGCGGCGCGTCATCGGGTCGGGCGAACGTCTCCGCTGCCTGGCTGCCCCGGCCTCTGCCTTGCGTGCTCTCGAGCACCGAGCCGGGCTCGACTCGGTCGATCTCGAGACTCTGGCTCCGAGCTCGAACCGCTCGACCGCCAAAGCGCCGAGAGTGGGCATGGGGCGCTCGCCGCTCCAAGCGGCCGGCGCCCTGGCCGTGCCTCGCAGGCGCCCTGGGCTCGTCGGCGGCGTACGACCGCAAGGCACCGCCCTGCGGGCCCGCCAAGCCACCTGTCGCCGCCCCAAGGGGCATGGCCTCGGCGTTGCGTGGAGCGCTAGCCCTGCGGGCTGGCGGAGCGTCTCGCCTCGATCGTCGAGCGCGGGGGAGGGGGCGTCTGCCGAGCTTTCTGCCCGCGGGGCGCGGGGTGCGAGCGCCGAGCTTTTGGCCCGCGGGGCGCGGGGCGCGAGCGCCTGTCGGCCTTCGAGCCGCCTTTGGGGGCCCTGGTCGGCGTCCGGGGGAGGGTTGGCTTGGTTGCCTTTGTTGATTTTATGCCTCGGGAGAAATTTTACCGTATAGGAAAAACCTCGATGCGCTAGACGGGACCCGATCGGGGCGGGAGCTGCCGAGCTCGTGGCGGCGTCGGGGCGGCAGTGGAGCGGTTTTGTGGCTTGGCGCGGAGCTTGCGGGGGCGAGTGGTGAAGTGATACCTTCGTGTTGGACCTCGCGCCTGGCGGCCGTCGCGGCGGGGGCCAATGCCTTAAGGGTATGCCGCTTCGTGCCGAGGTAAGTTGAATGAGCGTAGTTGCGCATACGGGAAACCTCGGCAAATATCGGCTTATCGCGGAGCTCGGCCAGGGCGGCATGGCCGACGTGTACCTGGCGATTTCGACGGGGGTGGCGGGCTCGCAGAAGCTGGTGGTCATCAAGGTGCTGCGCGAGCGGATCGCGCAGGAGCAAGAGTTCGTCGAGATGTTCCTCGACGAGGGGCGCCTGGCGATGCGGCTGAACCACTCGAACGTGGTGCAGACGTTCGAGGTGGGCGAGAGCGAGGGCCATCACTTCATCGTGATGGAGTACCTCGACGGCCTCTCGCTGAACAGCCTGCTGCGGGCGACGCGCTCGCGGGGGTTGAAGTTCAGCACGGCGATGCACCTGCGGGTGCTCTCGGACATGCTCTCGGGGCTCGACTACGCGCACGACGCGGAGGACTTCGACGGCACGCCGCTGAACATCGTGCACCGCGACGTGACGCCCCACAACACGTTCGTGACGTACGACGGGCAGGTGAAGGTGGTCGACTTCGGCATCGCGAAGGCGGTGCGCTCGACGATCGAGACGACGACGGGGGTCATCAAGGGCAAGATTTCGTACATGTCGCCGGAGCAGTCGCGCAGCGAGCCGGTCGACCGGCGGAGCGACCTGTTCGCGGTGGGCATCATGCTCTGGGAGGCGCTGACGGGGCAGCGTTTCTGGAAGGATCTGTCGGACATGACGGTGCTGCAGCGGCTGATGATGAGCCAGCCGGCGCCGTCGCCGCGGCAGGTCAACCCGGCGCTGTCGGACCTGGCGGAGGCGGTGTGCGCGAAGGCGCTGGCGCCGCGGCCGGCGGACCGGTACGGGACGGCGGCGGAGCTGCAGGCGGACATCGAAGCGCTCTTGCGCGAGATGGGCCAGGGGCACGTGACGTCGCGCGCGGTGGGGCGGCACATCTCGGCGTTCTTCGCGGAGACGCGGGCGAAGACGAAGGCGCTCATCGAGGCGCAGATGCGGCTGGGCCCGGAGGGGCCGGCGTCCTCGCCGGGGGGGCGCCCGACGCTGCCGCTCTTGCAGACGACCTTGTCGCTGGTGCCGGATGGGGGGCCGACGCCGTCGGGGGGGCAGAACGCGATGCTGGCGACGGGCTCGGGGTCGCTGGCGGGGGTGCGGCGGCGGCCGTGGGCGCTCGCGACGGTGATCGGCGTGGCGCTGGCGGTGGGGGCGGGCGGCGCGATCTATCGGGCGCGGCAGCGGGGGCCCGCGGGGGGCGAGCGGGGGGCCGACAGGGGGCCAGTGGGCGAGGCGGTCGCGGCGGCCAGCGCGGCGGCGGGGGGCGAGGTGCCCGCGCCGAGGCCGGACGCGGAGCAGGTCTCGGTGCGCCTCTCGGCGACGCCGCCCGAGGCGAAGCTCTTTCTGGACGATCGGCCGCTGAAGACGAACCCGTACGAGGGCAAGCTGGCGCGCGACGGCGCGCCGCACACGTTGCGGGCGGAGGCGCCGGGCTTTCAGCCGAAGGTGCTCGAGGTTTCGCTGGCGTCCGACGTGGTGCTCGACGTGGAGCTCGGGCGCGCGGCGAAGCCGGGCGACGCGCGCGACGAGCGGCGGGTGAGCTCGGCCCGCCCGGTGCGCGGGGGGGGGCCGAGGGCGCCCTCGGCGGCGCCGCCGCCGCCGGCGGCGCCGGCGGCCGCGTCGGCGGCGCCGGCGGCCCCGTCGGCGGCGCCGCAAGGGGGGGCCATCGTGTTGCCGAAGGCGCCCGGGTTCCGGCCGATCGTGATCGACTCGACCGACCCCTGGAAGAGGGAGAAGCCGCAATGAGGCGAGGGGCCGGTCGGTCGGGTTGGGTGCTGGCGGCGTGCCTCGCGGCGCTCGGGCCGCGCCCGTCGCAAGCGCAGGAGGCGCCGAAGGCCGCGCCCGCGGCGGCGCCGCGCAACCTGGCCGAGGCGCAGCAGCGCTACCGGCGGGGCATCGAGCTCGTGAACGAGGGCGCGTACGAGTCGGCGCTGCTCGAGTTCCGGCGGGCCTACGAGCTCGCGCCTTCGTACAAGATCTTGTTCAACATCGCGCAGGTGAACCGGGCGCTCAACGACTACGCGATGGCGCTGCGTTCGTTCGAGCGGTACCTGAAAGAGGGCGGGGGCGAGGTGCCGCCCGAGATGGCGGCCGAGGTCCGGCGCGAGATCGAGGTGCTGCGCACGCGCGTCGCGAAGGTGACCGTGACGAGCAGCGTGGCGGGGGCGGAGGTCTCGGTCGACGATCTCGTGGTGGGCAAGACGCCGCTCGCCGAGCCGGTGCTCGTCAACGCGGGGCGGCGCAAGGTGACGGTCGCGGCGGCGGGGCGGCTGCCCGAGACGAGGGTGATCGAGGCGACGGGGGCCGACTCGCTGACGATCAACCTCGAGCCGCGCTTGCCGGGGCCGGTGGCGCCGCCGCCGCCGGCGCTCGGGGCCGAGGCCCGGGAGGCCCCGTCGCGGGGGGCGCTGCCCTGGGCGCTCTGGGGCGGGGCGGCGCTGCTGGCGGGCGGGGCGGCGGTGACGGGGGCGCTCGCGATCGGCGCCGCGGACGACTTCGACGACCTGAAGGCGGCGCCGCTGCGCCCGGGCGAGGGCGACCGGTACGACGACGCGCACGCGAAGATGATGCGGCTGAGCGTCGCGACCGACGTGCTCGCCGGGCTCGCCCTCGTCACGGGCGGGGCGGCGCTCTACTTCACCCTCAAGCCCGCGCGCGCGCCGGCCGAGTCGGCCGGGGCGCCGTCGGTGTCGGCGGGGCTCGGGCCGGGGGGGCTGCTGGTGCGCGGCGCCTTTTAAGCCCGGGCCGCCGACGCGCGCCCGAGCGGCGCGCGGCCGACCATGACCACGCCCTTCTCCCGCACGCTCCGTTCGCTCGAGCAGGCGCCGCTGCGGCCGCAGCTGCTGGCGGTCGCGTCGGCGGGCGCGCTGGCGGCGCTCGGGGGCGTCTGGCTCGCGCGGGGCTCGGTGACCGTGTACGCGGTGTCGCGGGCGGCGCGCTTCGAGGTCGACGAGGCGGCGCACCCGGTCGAGCCGCCGGTCGCGGGGGTGGTCGCCTCGTCGCGCCTGGCGCTCGGGCGGCAGGTGCGCGCCGGCGACGAGCTGCTGGTGCTCGACAGCGCCCTCGAGCGCACGCGCCTGGCGCGCGAGGAGGCGCGGCTCGCGAACAGCGAGCGGGCGCTCGCGGCGCTCGGCGGCGAGCTCGAGGCCGAGTCCGACGCGCTCGCGCTCGAGCGCGAGGCCGCGGCGGCGGCGGTCAGCGTGGCGCAGGCGCGCGCCGCGGTCGCGGCGCTGCTGGCGCAGTCGGCGTCGCAGCAGGACGCGTCGATCCAGGCGCTGCGCGAGAGCCGGCTCGCCTCCGGCCTCGAGGCGGCCTCGAGCGCGAGCGAGGCGAGCCGGCAGAAGGCCGAGGCCCAGGCGGTGCAGCTGTCGGCCCGCGAGGTGCGCTCGCTGCACAACACCTCGCTCGGCGACCGGCTCGTGCGCGTCGCGCGCCTGGTGCGCAACCGCGCCGAGCTGCAGGGCGAGCTCGACGCGTCGCGGGTGGCGGTCGAGGGGCTGCGCCACGAGATCGCGCTGCGCACGGTGCGCGCGCCGGTCGACGGCACGATCGCCGAGCTGACGCCGGTCACGCCGGGCGCCTACGTCGCCGCGGGGCAGAAGCTGGCGACCGTCGTGCCGCCGGGGGCGCTGCGCCTGGTCGCGCTCTTCGCCCCCGCCGACGCGGTGGGGCGGGTGTGGCCGGGGCAGCCGGCGACGGTGCGGCTCGACGGCTTCCCGTGGGCGCAGTACGGCACCGTGGGCGCCGCGGTCGGGCACGTGGCGACCGAGCCGCGCGACAACGCCATCCGCGTCGAGCTGCGCGTCAGCCGGCCGAACCCGCGCATCCCCATGGGGCACGGCTTGACCGGGAGCGTCGAGGTCGAGGTCGAGCGGGTGACGCCGGCCTTGCTGCTCTTGCGCTCGATCGGGCAGATGGCCACCCGGCCCGTCGTGCCCCCGGCGCCGCCCGCGCCGGCGGCGCCGGCGGCGCCCCCGTTAGGGGCCCGCACGCGATGGGGCGCGCCCGCAGCTTCCTCGCCGAGCAGGTCGTCCAGGCGTCGCGCATGGACTGCGGCCCGGCGGCGCTCAAGTGCCTGCTCGCCGGCTTCGGCGTGCGCGCGAGCTACGACCGGCTGCGCGAGGCGTGCCAGACGTCGCTCGACGGCACCTCGATCGACACGCTCGAGGAGGTGGCGAACGCCCTCGGCATCCCCGCCGCGCAGTACCTCGTGCCGAAGGACGCGCTGCCGGGGCTGAGCGCGAGCCTCGCGCCCGCGCTCGTGGTCGTCTCGCTGCCGGGCGGGGCGAACCACTTCGTGGTCCTGTGGCGGCGCGCCGGGGGCCTGCTCCACGTGATGGACCCGGCCGTCGGCCGGCGCTGGCTGACGCCCGCCTCGTTCGCGCACGAGGTCTACGTGCACGAGATCGGCCTGGTCGCCGACGACTGGCTCGGCTTCGCCCTCGAGGGGCCGTTCGGGGGCTGGCTGCTCGGGCGGCTGGGGCGCCTCGAGCGGCGGGAGCGGGCCCGCGGGCTCTTCGACCGCGCGCTCAAGGACGCGGGCTGGCGGGGCTTCGCCGCGCTCGACGCGGCCGCCCGGATCGTCGCGCGCGCCCGCCGGGCCGGGGCGGGGCGGGCGCCGGGCGCGCTCGAGCGCTGCTTCGAGCTCGCGCTCGGTGACCTCGGGCGCGAGGGCGCCGACGCGCTGCCGGCCGCGCTCTACAGCGCGCGCCCGGCGCCCGCCAACGACGAGGGCGACGAGTGCGTCCTCGCCTCGGGCGCGGTGGTGCTCGCGGTGCACGGCGCGCGGCCCTCCGCCCCGGCGCCCGCCGCGTCGCCGCCCTCGCCGCGCGGGCCCGGCCGCTCGCCTCCGCCGGGCCCGCGCGCCTCGCGGCCGGACGGGCCCGCGGGGCCGCCGTCGGGGCCGGGCGGGCGGGGGGCCGCGGCGGCCGAGGGGGGGGCGGCGGCGGTCGAGCCGGCCGTTGCGGGGGCGGCCCTGCGCGCGGCCGTCGACGAGGCGCCGCCGCGGCCGGTGCGCGAGCTCTTGTCGTTCCTGGGCCGCGACGGCCGGGCGGCGGCGTACGCGATCGGGTTCGGGCTGGTCTTGAGCGCGTCGGGCACGGTGCTCGAGGCGCTGCTCTTTCGGGCCTCGTTCGTGCTCCTCTCGCAGCTCGGGGTCTTGCCGCAGCGGCTCGGCTTCGTCGCGCTCGTCGTCGCGTTCCTGGCGTCGCTGCTCGCGCTCGAGCTGGTCTTGCAGCTGCTCGCCCTGCGCGTCGGGGTGCTGCTCGACGTGCGCCTGCGGGCCGCCACGCTCTTCAAGGTGCCGCGCCTCGAGGACGCGTACCTGCGCAGCCGCCTGGTGTCCGACATGGCCCAGCGCGTGCAGAACCTGCACTTCGTGCGCGAGCTGCCGCCGGCCGCGCTGCAGTTCGGGCGGGCGGCGGTCGACCTCGCCGTCACGCTCGCGGCCATCGCGCTGCTCGACCCGGGCGGCGCCCCCGTCGCGTTCGCGGGCGCGGTCGCCTCGCTCGCCCTGCCGCTGGCGGGCAACCGCCTGCTCGTCGAGCGCGACATGCGCGAGCAGGCGCACGCGGGCGCGCTCAGCGCGGCGTACTTCGACGCGCTGCAGGGGCTCGTGCCGATCCGCGCGCACGGCGCGCAGCGCGCCGTGCGCGTCGAGCAGGAGGCGCTGCTGGTCGGGTGGCTGCGCGCCGCGCGCTCGCAGCGGCAGGCCGTCACCGCGCTCTCGGGGCTGCAGGCCGCGGTCGGCGTGGCGACGCTCGTCGCCCTCGTCTACGGCCACTTCGTGCGCGAGCCCGAGGCCCAGGGGCTCTTGCTCGTGCTCTTCTGGGCGCAGCGCGTGCCCGGGCTGGGCCAGAGCATCGCCGCGTCGGTGCGGCAGTACCCCTCGATCCGCAACGCGCTCTTGCGCGTGACCGAGCCGCTGCGGGCGGCCGAGCGCGAGGGGGCGCCGGGGGCCGACCGGCCGGGCGCCGCGCCGCCCGCCCCGCCCGCCCGGTCCGGCGGCGCCTCGCTGGCGCTCGAGGGCGTGGCGGTCGTCGCCGGGGGCCAGCGCGTGCTCGAGGGCGTGACGTGCGCGCTCGCGCCCGGCGAGCACGTCGCCGTCGTCGGCCGCTCGGGCGCCGGCAAGACGAGCCTGGTCGGGCTCCTGCTCGGCTGGCACCGGCCGAGCGAGGGGCGCGTCGTCGTCGACGGCCGGCCGCTCGACGGGCCGGGGCTCGAGGCGCTGCGGCGGCAGACGGCCTGGGTCGAGCCCTCGGTGCACCTTTGGAACCGCTCGCTGCTCGAGAACCTCGCGTTCGGCGCCGACGACCACCCGCTGCGGCCGCTGAGCCTCGTCATCGCCGAGGCCGACCTGACCGCGGTGCTCGAGCGGCTGCCCGAGGGGCTGCAGACCGAGCTGGGCGACGGCGGCGCGCTCGTCTCGGGCGGCGAGGGCCAGCGCGTGCGCCTCGGCCGCGCGCTGCTGCGCGACGACACGCGGCTCGTCATCCTCGACGAGCCCTTCCGGGGGCTCGACCGCGAGCGGCGGCGCGAGCTCCTGCGCCGCGTGCGGCAGGCCTGGCCCGGCGTGACGCTCGTCTGCGTCACGCACGACGTGGCCGAGACGCTCGAGTTCCCGCGGGCCTGGGTCGTCGACGGGGGCCGCCTCGTCGAGGACGGCCCGCCCGCCGCGCTCGCCGCCGAAGACTCGCTCTACCGGGCCCTCGCCGCGGCCGACCGGCGCGCGGCGACCGCGTCCTGGGGCGCGCGGCTCTGGCGCCGCGTGCGCCTCGCGGCGGGGCGGGCGACCGAGGCGCCCGGCCCGGAGGCCGCCCCGTGACGCGCTCGGGCGCGGGCGCCCTGCTCTGGCCCTTCGCGCGCTTCGCCGAAGCGCTGCCCGCCGCGGCGAAGGCCTCCGGGCTGACGCGCGGCGAGGTGCCGGCGCCCCCGCTGCCCCCGGCGTTGCGCACCGAGCGCGCCTCGTTCGCGCTCTACCCCGCCGCCGAGCGGTGGGTGCAGCACGTCGCGCGCGTCGGCGGCTTCGACGCGCAGACCGGCGTGTTGCGGGCCGACGAGGTCGCCGCGGTGGCGGGCGGGGCGGCCGTGCTCGGCATCATCGGCGACGACGGCGTGAGCCTGCTCGTCACGCTGCCGCGGCGGCGGCGCGGCCCCTTCCGCGTCCTGACCCCCGGCGGCGACGAGGTCGCGCTCTCGCGCCGGGCGCTGCGCGAGCTCGTCGCGCCGGCGCTCGCGTCCCGCCCCTCGCCCTGGCAGGGGCGCGTCGCCGCGGCCCTCGGCGACGCGCCCGGCCGCGCCGGCGCGCCGCTCGCGGGCCTCGCCGCCGAGCAGGGCGTCGCGCCCCCGGCCGCCTTCGGCTGGATGCTCCGCCCCCTGCCCTCGGCGCCGCTCGCCGCGCTCTTGCGCGACGGCGGCCTCGGCCCCCTGCTCGCCCGCACGATCGCGTACGCGTTCGCGCGCTCGGCCCTGACCACCGGCGCCCTCGTCGCGCTCGGCGCCGCCGTGCTCGCCGGCCGCCTCGACCGCGGGCGGCTCGCCGCCTGGGCCCTCGCCGCCGCCGCCGCGGTGCCCGTGCACCTGCTGCTCACGCGGGCGCAGAGCGAGCTCAGCCTCGCGCTCAGCGTCGTCACCCGCCGGCGCCTGCTCGAGGGCGCCCTGCGGCTCGACCCCGACGAGGTGCGCCGCCGCGGCGCCGGCTCGCTGCTCGCCGTCACCAACGAGTCGCAGCGCATCGACGCGCTCGCCATCGGGCTCGGCTTCTCGCTGCTGACCGGCGCCTTCGACGCCGCGGGCGCCGCCGCCCTGCTCGCGTGGGGCCCGCACGGCGCCTGGCTCGTCGCGCTCTTCGCGCTCTCCGCCCTCGGCCTCGCGTGGGCCGCGCGGGCGACGTACGCGCGCAAGCGCCAATGGTCGGACGCGCGCATCGGGCTCACCAACGATCTGGTCGCCAAGATGGTCGGCCACCGCACCCGCGTCGCCCAGCAGGGGCCGGCGCACTGGCACCGGGGCGAAGACGACGCGCTCTACGCCTACGGCCGGGCCTCGCGCGCGATGGACCTCGCGGCCCTGCCCCTGCGCCTCGGCGCCCGGGGCTGGGCCGCCCTCGGCTTCGGCGCCCTCGGCCCCGCGCTGCTCGAGCAGACGCCGCCCGAGGCCCTCTTCGTCGGCGTCGCCGGGGTGCTGCTCTCGGCGCAGGCGCTGCACACCGTCGCCGGGGCCCTGCTCGCGCTCGTCGAGGCGGGCTCGGCGTGGGCCACCGTCCGCGGCGTCTTCGCCGCCGCCGCCGCCCTCGGCCGCCCCCCCGCCGCCGAGGCCGCCGCCCACCTCGCCGCCCGCGCCGACGAGCGCGCCCCGCTCGTCGACGTCGTCGACGTCACCTTCCGCTACGCCCCGCGCGGCCGCGCCGTGCTGGACGGCTGCGCGCTGCGCGTCCGCAAGGGCGAGCGCGTGCTGCTCGAGGGGCCCTCGGGCGGCGGCAAGTCGACGCTCGCCGCCCTCATCACCGGCCTGCGCCGGCCCGACGCGGGCCTCGTGCTCGTCGCCGGGTTCGACCAGTACAGCCTCAGCCCCGAGGCCTGGCGCGAGGTGGTCGCCGCGGCGCCGCAGTTTCACGAAAACCACGTGCTCGCCAACACGCTCGCCTTCAACCTGCTGATGGGCCGCAACTGGCCGCCCATGCCCGGCGACCTCGAAGCGTGCGAAGCCCTCTGCGAAGAGCTCGGCCTCGGGCCGCTCGTCGAGCGCATGCCCTCGGGCCTGCACCAGCCCGTCGGCGAGACCGGCTGGCAGCTCTCGCACGGCGAGCGCAGCCGCGTCTACCTCGCCCGCGCCCTGCTGCAGCGCGCCGAGCTCGTCGTGCTCGACGAGAGCTTCGGCGCGCTCGACCCCGAGACGCTCGAGCGGTGCATGGCCGCCGCGCTCCGCCGCGCCGGCTCGCTCATCGTCATCGCCCACCCCTGAGCTCGCCGCCGCCCGCGCCCGCCGGCCGCCCCGGCCCCAGGCACACGCCCGGTGGCAGCCCCCCGTCGCGGCGGCCGACGCCGGCAGGGCCGACGCTCGCCCGACGAACGACCGAACGCTCGGGCGTTTCGAGATATCAATTGGGTGGTCAATTAACTAATCTAACAAAAGCTAAAATCTCTCTGCGCCGTCGCTAAGCTCGAAGCCGCCCGATGGCAGGTCTCAGTTCTGACCGACCGAACGGCAAATAATAGACCCATGGTAATTTCCTGACCATGGGTGGGAGTGTCACCAGAATCTTTTGGCCTGACCTTTGATCTTCGCCTGCTGAGTTACAGCTACATCGAACGGTTTGACGGGAAAAATTAGCTGCACATGGAAAAATAACAAAAATAATTCAGGGTCTTTTGGCTGTGAAACGAACTATGAGAGAATCCCTCTAGTACTTTAGGCGCCCCCTCCGGTATAGGTACACATTGTGCTTCATGGCCATAGTGTTGGTTGAAGCGCCCCCCATGGGCAGGTAAAAGCGCAATAGGTGTGTAAAGAAACCCTTTCGCTGTCGAAGTCGTAGTAAGTGTCAGGGTGTCCGCAACACACGTGAATCCTTGAGAAAGGGACTAGAAGCCATGACTAAGAAAGAGGAGGCGACGCAGGTCGAGGGGGCATCGAGCGAGGCGCGCGAAGGCGCCCGCAAGCTGCGGCTGTCGGTGACGCGCATGAAGAAGATGCGCTCGCAAATCAAGGCCGGGGTGGACGATCACAGCGGCAGCTCGGTCACCTGGAACAACCAGGAGATCGCGCCCATCGTGGCGCCCTGAGCGCTCGGCGACGACGAGCGAGGGCACCTTCGGGCGCGCGCGCCCGTCTCGCGCCCGCGCCCGCCACGCGGGGGCGCCTTCGTCGACCGAACTTGTAGGGGGGTACGGTTCGCATCTGCGCTTGGCATCAGGCCGCTGCGCGCTCTCGGATGCGATGTTGATTTCTCTCGTGACCCCCGGCCGGGCGGCAGATGTCCGGCTGCGACTACTGGAGCTCGGTTACAATGAAGAAGACGGACCACGACAAGGTCGAGAAGCAAGAATCTGTCACCGCCGACGAGGGCGCGCGCAAGCTGCGGCTGTCGGTGACGCGCATGAAGAAGATGCGTTCGGCGGTCAAGGGCGGCAACCAGGTGGAGGCCTCGTCGACGATCGATCAGACCGGCAGCAGCGTCACCTGGAACCACGAGCAGTTAAATCGACGCCGAGGCGGGCGCGGGCCTGCGTCGGTGGGGGCGCCGACCGGCGGGCGCCGGACAAAGTACACCGGCTTGCGACGCGTTTCGAGACGGGGCACGGGGGCCAACGCCCGTGAGCGCTGGCGACGCGCACCGTCGACCGCGTGGCGACCGGAGGCAGGCACTCGCCGCGCCGCCGGTTGAGACCGGGGTAAGGGCATAGCCCGATCCGCTGCGACGGGACGTCTCAGGCTGAGAGTCGGGGGGCGGCACGTTGGCGAATCGCCGTGGGGCCCGGCCGATACCGAAGGTCACCAAGGTGCGCAGGGGGAGAGCGACCAGCCCGAGGCCTCTACGTGGGTCAGGCGGGTTGGGTACGGCCTCCGGCCACCCCAAACTCGCCTCCGGCTCCGACCTGGGGCCCCCGGCCTGCGGGCGTACCCAACCCGCCTGACCTACGCTCTAGGGAGCGTGCTCGGGGGTGTCGCGGGCGCCCGCACGGGGCAAGGGCGGGGCGTCTCGTCGGGCTACCGCGAGCTCTGCGTCGCGGGCGCCCGCACGGGGCAAGGCGTTGGTCAGGTTTGGCGCCGCATTGCGTCACGGCCCCCGACCTGCTGAGCCTAGTCCGAAAGGGGCGTTGTGCTCGGCGCTCTCCTCCGAGCGGCGGGTGACCTTGCACGCCCTCCGGGCACCCGAAACGCGCCTGCGGCTCAACCCGTCGGGGGCCCGCCCTCCGGGCGTGCAAGGTCACGCGCCGCTCGGAGCAGGGCCGCGGCCCCGGGCGGGGATTCGTGCCTGCAAGAAAATGTGCCGTCGACAGCGAAAGGGAGTATTCTGTCGGGCCTGATGGTACCTTGATGAAGGTGATCGCGTCGTCGAATGTGCGCAACGGTGCGCTGGCGGCGCGGTGCGCGAGCGACGGGGTCTTGAGGGGCACGAGTCGCAACTTCTTCGTACCTTCTTGCTACGGGTTGGGCGTAGCAACGAGAAACGACAAAGATGACGCTTCGTCGGGTCGGTGAAAAGGTCGGGCCTGGGCGCTCGGCTGGCGAGAGGGGGCGCGGGCGGCTGGTGTTGGCGGGGGTGGGCTGGGCACTCGCGGCAGGCCTGGCGGGTTGTACTTTGTTGTTGAGCGAAGAGGCCGAGCAGTGCTCGACGAGCGACGACTGTCGGGGCTTGGGCGGCGCGTTCGCCGACTCGACGTGTGACGCGTCGGGCCGTTGTGTGTTGCCCACCGGGACGGGCGGCTCGGGCGGGGCCGGCGGCTCGGGGGGCGGGGTGAGCGGGTCCGGGGGTGGGGGTGCGGGGGGCGGCCCGGCGGTCGCGTGCACGAAGAACAGCGACTGCATCGGGTCGTTCGGGCTGTCGCTGTGCCGCGAGCAGAAGTGCGCGCCGCTGGTGAGCGAAGACTGCCCCAAGGCGTACGGCGTTCCGAGCGACGACGACGCCCAGAACACGCTCGTCGGCTTTCTGACCCCGCTCAGCCAGGGCACGCAGAGCTTTTTGGGCGACGGCATGGCGCGCACGTTCGCGCTCGCGCGCGGCGAGTACGAGAAGGCGGTGGCGACTCTGAGCGCGACGCCGGCGGCGCCCGTGGTGGTCGTCTGCGACGAGGTCGCCGACCCGGTGCGCGCGACCCGGCACCTGGTCGTCGACCTGGGCGCGAAGCTGGTGGTGGGCCCGGCCTTCGACCGGAGCTTGACGGCGGTGTCCGAGGAGACGCGGGCGGCGGGGGCGCTGCTCGTGTCGCCGACGGCCGACGGCATCGCGCTGAACGAGGCCCCGCTCAAGCGCCCCGACGATGCCCTGTGGAGCTGCCGGCGCAACCGCTCGAGGGTGTTGCCCTACTACCAGGCCGCGGTCGACCGGGCGCTCGCGGTCTTCGGGGCGCAGCGCCCCGCGCTCTTCGAGACGGCGCGCGCGGTGATGATCGCGGCCGACGAGCCCTCGACCGCGCGCTTCGCCGACGAGATCGAGAAGGTGCTCGTGCTCAACGGCGCGCTCGCCAAGGGGAGCGCCAACTACAAGCGCATCAACCACGCCTGGTCCCTGGTGCAGCCGACCGACTTCGAAGGGCTCGGCGCCCTCGTGAAGGCCGAGGCCGAGGGGGCCCTGAAGCCGAACTTGGTCATCTTCCCCTCGTCGGTCGACCGGGTCGAGGCGATCATCACCGAGATCGAGCAGCAGTGGCCCGCGGGGGTCGAGCGGCCCGCGTACCTGCTCGACGAGCCCATCGAGGGGATGGCGGGGCTCGCCGTCAGCTTCACGTCGCTGCGGCCGCGCGTCCTGGGCGTGCGGCCCCACCGCGACGCGCGCAGCCGGGCGGCCTACCAGGCGTTCCTGGCGGCGTACGCGCAAGAGTTCGGGGGCAACTCGCGGCCCCTGTTCCGCGCCGAGTACGCGTACGACGCCTTCTTCGCCTCCATGTACGCGCTGTCGGCGGCGGGGCGCGACGCGGGGCGCATTCGCATCGCGCCGAGCGGCGAGGCGATGCGGCGGGGCGTCGGGTTCTTGAACGGCCCCGGCACCCAAGTCTCGGTCGGCCGGACGGGGGTGGCGCCCTTCTTCGCCACCCTGCTGACGTCGGGCACGCCGGTCGAGTTGGCGGGCGCGAGCGGGCCGCTCACGTTCGACGACCCGACCCGAATCGACCCCGACGCCGACGGCGAGCTCTACTGCGTCGGCGAGACCAACGGGTACTGCTCGATGGGCATCGTCTTCGACTCGGCCACGGGGGCGGTGAGCACCGCGGACCCGGAGTGCCCGTGCGGCGGGCCCGTCCAGGCGCTTTGACGGAGGGCGACCCATGGCGCAAAAAGCGTGGTTCTGGGCGTGTGCGGCGGTGGCAGTGGCGGGGGTCGGCGCCCCGGGGGCGCGGGTCGAGGCCGGTCAGAAGGGGCCGGTGCTGACCGCCGCGCCCATCCTCGGCGGGCACGACGCCCCCGACGAGACGGCCGTCATCCAGTTCTCGCCGACCGACAACCGCATCGCCTGCAGCGCCGCGGTCATCGCGCCGAACCTGGTCTTGACCGCGCGCCATTGCCTGGCGAACACCCCGCTCACGTTCAACTGCGACCCGGCCAACCCCAGCGGGGGCGGCTTCGATCTGGGCGCGTTGGTGCCGGCGCAAGAATTGCGCGTGTACCTGAGCCAGACCTACCTGAACCAGCCCCGCGACGTGGCCGCCGACGCCAGGGGCAAGAAGGTCTTTTCCGACCCCGTGGCCAACCTCTGCGGCCACGACGTCGCCATCGTGTGGCTCGACCACGACCTGCCCGGGCGCCGCCGCCTGCCGCTGCGGCTCACCGCGTCGAAGGTCAACGAGCCGGCGACGGCCGTGGGCTGGGGCGCGATCAACACCAAGGGCGAGAAGCCCGTCTTCTTGCAGCGCGTCGACACGACGGTCTTGGCGCTCGGGCCGGCCAACTACGAGATGGTGCCGGGCCTGCCGCTGGTGACGACGCTCGAGCGCGAGCTGGTGGTCGGCAAGACGGCGTGCGGGGGCGATAGCGGCTCGCCCCTGCTCTCGAAGGAGACCGGCGCCGTCATCGGGACGCTTTCGTATTTGACGAACGTCGACCCGGCGAGAAACGAGATCATCAACATCTTCGAAGAGCCGCTGCCTTGGTGCACCGACGGGCTGGCGAGCATTTACCATACGCTCGAGGGCCGCCCCTTCATCGAGCAGGCCTTCGCCGAGGCCGGGCACAAGCTCTGGCGCGAGGGCGAGCCCGAGCCCTTGGCCTTCGGCCAGAGCTGCACGTCGGCCGACCAGTGCGACTCGGGCATTTGCGTGGGCGCGCCCGGGGCGACCATCTGCTCGCGCGCTTGCGACGCGGGCGCGTGCCCCGAGGGGCTGCAGTGCGCGGACGTCGAGGGCCGGCAAGTTTGCACGTCGGGGGGCGCGGGCGGGGGGCCCGACCCGGGCGGTTCGGCAGGCGCGGGCGTGGTCGAGCCGCCCCCGACGAATCCGGCCCAAGGCGGCGGCGGCGATGATGAGGGGTGCCAGATGGCCGAGGGGGTGGCGCCGGCGGGCGCGTCCTGGGCCGCTCTGGCCTTGCTTCTTGGCTTGAGCCGACGTCGGCGCCCCTCGGCCTGTGCCGGGCGAAGGGGCCATCGGCTCTGAACCGGGGGCCGGCGCACGGGCACGCCCCGGTCGGCCCTTCGCGCCGCCTCGCGCGCGGGGCGCAGGCGCGCCCCGCCGAGGCGTCGACCTGGCCCCGGGCGTAGCCCCTTGAAGGGCCCTACCAACGCAGGAGAATCGTATGAAAAACTACCTCAAGATCTTGGTCGTGCTGGCGCCGCTCGTTGTCATGGTCGCGAACGGCTGTGGTGACGACGACGACGATGGCGGCACCAACGCGGGGGGCGGTGGTCGCAACGGCTCGGGCGGCACCGGCGGCACGGGCGGCACGGGCGGCACGGGCGGCACCGGCGGCACGGGCGGTACGGGCGGGGCGGCGGGCACCGGCGGCACGGGCGGGGCGGCGGGCACCGGCGGGGCGGCGGGCGCGGCGGGCAACGGCGGGGCGGCGGGCGCGGCGGGCAACGGCGGCGCGGGCGGGGCGGCGGGCGCGGGCGGGGCGGCGGGCGCGGGCGGGGCGAAGAGCTGCAGCTCGTGCAGCGAGCTGCTCGGCATGGCGCCCATCTCGTCGGCCTGCACCATGAATGGGCCTCCGTCGTCGGCACAGCTCATTCAAACGCTCTTCGCCTGCACGTGCGGGACGGCGGCCAACCCCACCCAGTGCCGCGAGACTTGCGGCACGGCGTGCACTGCCGGCACCTTCCCGAGTCAGGCGTGCCAAGAATGCGGGGCGACGTTGTGTCCCACGCAACTGCAAGCCTGTGTTGCCGACGTCCCGCCCTTACGGCGGCTGAGCGGGCTGGTCAGGGGGGCCTCGGGCGGGGCCGGCTCGCGTTCCGATTCCTGCGTCCGGCGCGGGGCCCCGCGGCCGTCGTCGGCGGGGGGCGCCCCGGCGTCGATGCGCCGGCGGCGGGCTCGGCGCGCGGTCGGGGGTGGGGGCGCAGGCCGATCTCGCGCCCGACGCATTGACCACGTACGCACAGCTTGCGTATGGTCATTCCGTGGGCGATGTCCCGGTTTGGGCTCCCGAGGTCTCGATGGCGCGCTGCGGCGAGGCGCACCTGCGGGCCTTGCTTTCGGCGCTCGGGCACGACGAGGGCGAGCTCGCCCTACGCGTTTACGAAGAAATGACGCGGCACTGGGGGCAGACGCCGCTCGCGCCGCTGAAGTTTCGGTCGGTGCTGACGCTCGATTACAGCCCGCTCGAGTTCTCGGTGGCGCTCTCGCCCGCGGGGGCGAAGCTGCGCTGGGTGGTCGACTGCGTGGCGAGCGACGGCGACCCGATCGAGAGCCGAGCGATCGGCGTCGATCTGTGCCGCCGGCTGCGGCCCTTCGGGGCCGAGCTGTCGCGCCTCGATGCCGTCGTGGGCGCCTTGGCGGGGGCGCCGACGAAGGCGCCCCTGGGGGTGGGCGTCGAGCCCGTCCGGGCCGGGGGCGCCATGATGTTCAAGGTGTACTTTCCGGGCGGCGCGGGGGCCGAAGAAGAGGCGTGCGTGGCCGCGCTCGAGGCCCTCGGTCTGCGGGGGGGGGCGCGCTTTGCGCGGGCGATGTTCGAGGTCGAGGGGGCGCGCCACTTTCTGTTCGCGCTCGACCTGGTGCCCTCGGCCGAGGCGCGGGCGAAGGTCTACGTCCGGTGCGCGCCGGCGGCCTACCGCGGCCTGCTGGGGCGCCTCGCGCACGCGTGCGGCGAGGGCGAAGGCAAGGTCGCCGCGGTCGAGGCCTTCGCGCGCGCGATGGCCGGGCTGCCGCCGGGGGCCGACTTCGGGCCGGCCGCCGCCCGGCTCGTGACGACGTTGCAGTTCGTCGAGGGCCGCGACGCGCCGCGCTCGTTCGCCTGCAACTACGCCCTGTCGCCGAACATCGGCTCGGGCGAGGGCGCCGAGCCGCTCGACGACGGGCTCGTGTCGCGGCGCATCGGCGAGGTGCTGGCGCAGTGCGGCCTCGACGCCGGCCCCTACCTGCGCGCGCTCGAGGTCTTTCGCCGCGTGCCGCTCGACGAAGAGTACATGATTCACGACTACGTGACGATGCAGGGGCGACCGGGCGCCGCGAGCGTTTCGGTCTACCTGAACCCGCGCTTTCACGCCTACCACCTCGAGCCCGAAGAGTGGCCTTGAGGGCGGGGCGGGGCGGCGCGTGGCGGTGAAGAAGGGCCCGCGGGGCTACCGGCCCAGCGGCTTTTTCGCGCTGCGCACCCCGCTCTTGCCGGCCTCGGTGCTCGCGCACATGACGGGCGAGCCCGGCCCGCGGCCGGACGACCCCGTCGCGCTCGCGCGCGCGCTCGAGGGCGAGCGGGCCGCGACGGTGGCGCGGGTGCGGGCGGCGGCCGCCGCGCCCGAGGTGCGCGAGGCCCTCTTCGTCGCCTCGCCCTCGCTCGCCGCCGCGCTCGAGGCGCTCCCGGGGCTGGGGGCCGAGGCGGCGCGCAAGGTCGACCACGCGGCGTACCGCTACGTCGCTCGCATGAGCGCGCGCGCGACGCCCTTCGGCCTCTTCGCCGGCTGCTCGACCGGGGACGTGGGCGACCGAACCGAGATCGCGCTCGCGCCGAGGGCCTCGTACCGCCGCCACGTGCGGCCCGACATGTTCGCGCTCTGCGCGCTCGCCGAGTCGCTTTCGGCCGACCCGGCGACGCGGCGAGCGCTGCGCTACGTGAAGAACCCCAGCCTCTACCCGGTCGGCGGGCGGCTGCGCTATTCGCAGCTCTCGCTGGTGGGCCGCGACACCTACCCGCTCGTCGACGTCGAGCCGACCGAGCACCTGCTGCTGGCGCTCGGGGCGGCCGAGTCGCCGGCGTCGGCCGACGAGGTGGCGGCGGCGGTCCGGGCGGCCTACCCCTCGGTGGGCGACGACGAGGCGGGCGAGTTCGTCGACGCGCTGATCGAGAACGGCCTGCTCGTGACCGCGCTCGTGCCCACGCTGACGGGGCCCGAGCCGACGCCCGCCTTTCTCGACGAGCTCGGCCGCGCGCCGGGGCTCGGCGCCACGCGGGCGGCGTTCGGCGCGGCGCAGGCGGCGCTGGGCCGCGCCGAGTCGGCGCCGCTCGGGGCCGCGGTCGTGCACTACCGGGAGGCGGTCGAGGCGCTGCGGGAGGCGGGCGTCGAGGCCGGCGCGCAGCGGGCCTACCAGGTCGATCTCGTCAAGCCGCTCGAGCGGGGCACGCTCGGGCGCGGCGCGATCGTCGAGGAGATGGCGCGGGCGGCCTCGCTCCTGTGGGCGCGCACGCGGCCCGGGCCGTCCGAGGCGATGGCGCGCCTGATGACGCGCTTTCTGGCGCGCTACGAGGGGCGCGAGGTGCCGCTCACCGAGGCGCTCGACGACGACACGGGCCTCGGCTTCGAGGCGGACGCCGAGGACGCGACGCCGCTGCTCGAGGGCCTGGCGCTGCGCCAGCCCGGCGAGGAGGGCGGCGGGCGGGCCGCGGCGCCCGACGTGGCGCTGCGCGACCGGCTGCACCGGGCGCTCGGCCGGCGGGAGCGCGAGATCGAGTTCGGGCCCGACGACCTCGGGGGGGCCCCGGGCGGCACGGGGCCCGACGCGTTCGTCGTGCTCGCCGCGGTCGCGGCGCGCTCGGGGAGCGCGGCCGACGCGGGCGAGTTCGAGCTCTGGTCGCCGCGCGTCATCGCTCCCTCGGGCGTGGCGTTCTTGGCGCGCTTCTGCCACGCCGACCCCGCGCTCGCCGAGCGGCTGCGGGGCCACCTCGCGCTCGAGGACGCGATGGCGGGCGACGCGCTGCTCGCCGACGTCGTGCACCTGCCGAGCGGGCGCCTCGGCAATATCATGCTGCGGCCCGTCTTGCGCCCTTACGAGATCGTCTGCAACGGGCGCTCGGGGGCCGACGTCGCGCGGCGCCTGCCCGCCTCCGACCTGCTGCTCTCGGCCCGCGGCGGGCGCTTCTTCTTGCGCTCGCGCCGCCTCGGGCGCCGCATCCTGCCGCGCGTCACCAACGCCCACAACGTGCCTCGCGACGTGACCGCGAACGTCTACCGCTTTCTGTACGAGCTGCAGTTCGAGGGCGTCGGCCCCGGCCACTGGGACTGGGGCTCGCTCGCCGATAGCGAATTTTTGCCCCGCGTGCGCTCGGGCCGCACGGTCCTTTCGCCGGCGGCCTGGTCGCTGCGGGGCGAGCGGTTGCGCGCCTTCACGGGGGCGACGAGCGCGCGCCAGTTCGCGGCGCTGCGGGCCCTGCGGGAAGAGCTGGCGCTGCCTCGCTGGGTCGCGCTCGCCGAGTTCGACAACCTCTTGCCCCTCGACCTCGAGAACCCGCTCTGCGTCGAGACCTTCGCCCAGCTCGCCAGAGAGCGGGCGCGCGTCCGCCTGACCGAGCTCGGGCCCGTCGGAGGGGGGCTCGTCGCGGGGCCCGAGGGGGCGTTCGCGCACGAACTGGTCGTGCCCTTCGTGCGAGACGAAGCCGCGCGGGGCGCGGCGCGGTCCGCCCCGACGCCCCTTCTGGCGTGGAGCTCCGGGGGCGAAAGCGCCTCCGGGGCGGGGCGTCCGGGGGCGGGCGCCGCCGCCGAGGGGGGCGATGCGCCGGCCGGGGCCGAGGGGGGGGCGCGGACGGCCGCGGGGCAAGGGGCCGGGGCCGAGGGGGGGGCGCGGGCGGCCGCGGGGCAAGGGGCCGAGGGGGGGGCGCGGGCGGCCGCGGGGCAAGGGGCCGAGGCGCGAGCGGTCGGGGCCGTGGGCGGGCCGCCGGGGGTCGAAGCCGCGCCCTACGCCCGCCTCGTCGCGCCCGGCGCCGACGTGCTGTACGCCAAGATTTACGGCGCCCCTTCGGGCTTCGACCACCTCGTCCGCGATGTCGCCGCGCCGCTCGCGCGCCGCGCGATCGGCGAAGGGGCCGCCCGCGCGTGGTTTTTCGTGCGCTACCGCGACAGCGACCACCACCTGCGGGTGCGCCTCTTCGGCGAGCCCGCCCGGCTCTGGGGCGACGTGCTCGCGGCGCTCTCGGGCGCGCTGGGCCCCTCGCTCGCGTCGGGCCGCGTCTGGCGGTGGCAGCTCGATTCGTACGATCGTGAGACCGAGCGCTACGGCGGCCCGGGCGGGGTGCTCTTGGCCGAGCGCCTCTTTCACGCCGACAGCGAGGCGTGCGCCGAGGCGCTCGGGCTCGTCGAGGACGAGACGCAGCGCTGGCAGGCGGCCGCGCTGGGGGTTGACGCGTTGCTCGGCGACTTCGGCCTCGACCTCGGCGAGCGCTTCGCATTCGCGCGGCGCTTGGCCGAGGGCTTCGGCCGCGAGTTCGGGCTTGACGGCGCGGGGGCGCGGCGCGCGCTCGAGGCGAAGGTGCGCGAGCTCGACGGCGAGGCGGAGGCGGTCTTGCGGGGCGAGGGCGGCTCGCTCGCGGCGGTGCGGGCCGCGTACGCCCGGCGCTCGCGGGCGAACGGGGCGGTCGTGGCGGCGCTGCGCGCGGCGCGCGGGCGGGGCGAGCTCGGGGCCGACGACGAGTCGCTGCTCGCGAGCTACGTGCACATGCACGCCAACCGCCTCTTCGTCGCGTCGCCCCGCCTGCAAGAGCTCGTGCTCTACAGCCTGCTCGCGCGGGCCTACCGCGCCGCCTTGGCCCGCGCCGGGGTGCGCCCGCCTTGAGGCGAGGGGGGGGCTCGGCGGGCGGGGCGACTTTACAGGGGGGGCGCGGTTTGCAAAACTCGCGTGGTGCGGCCCTTTCGCGAGCACCGGGCGGGGCGGCTGCCGGCGTTGACCGATCGGCTGCCGCTCGGGGCGCGGGGGCTCGAGGTCAGCCCCATCTGCCTCGGCATCGTCGGCGAGCCGGGCGCGGTCGTCGAGGCCTTCGACGCGGGCATCAACTTCTTCTTCGTCACGGCCGACATGCACTGGCCGGTCTACGAGTCGCTGCGCCGCGGCCTCACCGCGCTCTTCGCCCGCGGGGGCGGCGTGCGCGACGAGGTGGTCGTGGCCTCCGCGTCGTACGTCACGCAGCCCGAGTTCTGCAGCATCCCGTTCCGCGAGGTGCTCGACGCGGTGCCCGGCCTCGACCGCATCGACATGCCCGTGGCGGGGGGCGCCTACGCGCACGACTTCTTGCCCCGCTACCGCGTCTACGAGGGCCACCTCGCCCGGGGCCGCTTCGGGGCGAGGGCCATCGGCACGACTCTGCACGAGCGCCGGGCGGCGCCGACGCTGGGCGCGCGCCTCGTCGACTGGGCCGCCGTGCGCTACAACACCGCGCACCGCGGGGCCGAGGTCGACGTCTTCCCCTTCGTCGGCCCCGACCTGCCGGCGCTGCTGTACGCGTTCAAGACCACCTTCGGCGCGCTGCCGCCGTCGCGGCTCGAGGCCCTCGGCCTCGAGCCCGACCACTGGCGCCCGCACGTCACCGACTACTACCGCTACGCCCTCAGCGCCCCGCAGCTCGACGGCCTGCTCTGCGCCTTCGAGCGCCCGGCGCACGTGCGCGAGCTCGCCGACGCCCTCGCCCGGGGGCCCCTGAGCGATGACGAGCGACAGTACTTGGTTGACCTCGCCGACCTCGCCGCCGGCAGCGCGGTGCTGAACGCGCCGCCGGCCGCCGCCGAGGCGTGAGGCCGCGTCGCAGGCGCGGCCGGCCCGGGGCGGGCGCGACCCGCCCGCGCCGTCGGCGAACGCGCCCGGGGCGCCGCGCGCCCAGCCCATTGACGGGGCGAGGGCGGGGTGCTTTCGTCGCCCCAACCCCTTTCGTCTAGCGGCTTAGGACGCCGGCCCTCCAGCCGGAAACCAGGGTTCGAATCCCTGAAGGGGTAACGCCCGGCGTCGCCACCGCGCGGCGTCGGCACGACCGCCGCGGCGACCAGGCCCAAGGCGGGGGGCCGAGCGGCCCCGAACGCGAGCGACGATGCGGGTGGTCTTCATGCCCCTAAGCTCGGCCGGGGGGGCAGGCCGGTTATCAAAACAAGGCCGGGGGCGACGCTCGGGGCCCGCCGCGCGCAAAAGGGCGCCCGGGGGCCGGCGTCAGGGCGCGACGACGCAGACGCAGGTGCGCAGGCTCGAGCGGGCCTCTTCGATCGAGCGCTGCGCCTTCGTACAGCGCTCGTCGCTCGGGCCGGCGAGGCGGCAGATGGTGTCGGCCGCCTTCGTCATGGACGTGAAGGCGCGGCAGGCGGTCGCGCAGGGGGCGGCCTCTTGCGCCTGGGCCTCGCGCTTGGGGGCCGGGGGCGCCGGGGGCCGGGCCGGGCCGGGGGGGGGGGGCGCGGCGGGCTCGGCAGCCGGGGGCGGGGGGGCGCCGCCGGCGGCGTCGCCCGCGGGGGCGGTGCCGAGGGCCGAGTGCAGCTCGGTCTGGGCCCGCCGCAGGCCCTGCTCGGCCTCGTCGACGCTCGCGTACGAATCGTCGCTCGTCTTGAGCGACGAGGGGGCGCCGTCGGCGGGGGAGCCCGGCGCCTGGGGGGCGGCGGCGCCGCCGCAGGCCGAGAGCGAGAGGGCCAGAAGGCCGAGGAGGGCGGTGGTTCGTCGCATGGTGGGCCTCGCGGACCCCTCGCGTTACCAGAAACGCCGCCGAAGGGCTACCCGAGCGGCCCGCGGGTCGGGCGCCCGCGGGGGGGAGCCGGGGCCGGGCGGGGGGGAGGCGTGGGGCGCCGCCGGCTCTGGACAAGCGGGGCCTCTCGCTCGAAGGTAGGGGAGGCCAGATCGATGGTCGACGCACCCCCACCGCCCCCAGGTTCCGTCGTCATTGCCCGCTGGGCCGGCGCGCGTGGCTACCCCTTTCAATACACGCCGGACGACGCCTGGTACCGCGCCTGGGAGCCCTTCGACACGCTCGTCGCGCCCGCCCGCTACGTCAACGCCGTCGCCACCAACGTGCGCCGGGCGCAGCTCGTGGCCGTCGAGCCCTGGATGGCCTACGGCGACGAGTCGCCGGTCGCGCGCACCCTCTTCGCCTTCGTGCGCCACCCGCGCGTGCAGGGGCGCGCCTCGATGCACGTGGGCAGCTCGCACGTGACGCGCGTGACCTTCCTGCATAGCCCGCCGCCGCCGCGGCAGCGCTTCGGCGACGAGGCGCTCGACGGCGAGGCGGTGGTCTATGCGCCGACGCCGGGCGACGTCGGGCTCGCGTTCCCGCCGGCGCTGCGCGCCTTCTTGGGGGCCGCGCGCTTCGAGGGGCACCTCGAGGTGCGGCACGGCGGCTTCGTCGTGCACCGGACGGGCGTCGAGCCGAGCCCGGGGGGCTACGAGTCGCTCCTCACGTTCGCGTCCGAGGCGCTCGGCCGCCTCGTGCTCGGCGCGGCGCCTCGCTGAGGGGCGGGGGCCGGGCCGCGCGCCCCGGAAGGGGTGGGAAGGGGCCCGGGCTTGCGCTAAGCTAGGGGCGTTGCGCCCGTAGCTCAGCCGGAAGAGCAGGAGATTTCTAATCTCCCGGTCGCAGGTTCGATCCCTGCCGGGCGTGCCGATTCGAAGAACCAGGGCGATGACGTGGGGGCGCCGTGCCGGCTCGCGGCGGGGCGCGCCCCAGCTCAGTCTTCGTGGTCGATGCGGAAGGTCATGCCGGCGCTGCGCAGGCGCTCGACCAGGTACATGCCGAAGCAGGCGGCGGGGGTGAGCACGCCGCCGGGCGACTTGAGCCGGTCGCGCTCGAGGGCGAGGCAGAGGGCCGACTCGGAGAGCATCTTCGCCGTCTCGCCGTAGCCGGGGTCGCTCGTGCCCTCGACGACGCCGCGCACGCGCGAGGCGGCGCCGCCGTCGCGCGGGTCGGTCGAGGCGATGATGCGGGCGCGGAAGTAGCCGGCGTCGCGCTGCTCTTTCGAGGGGCCCTCGCCGGGGGCGGGCAGGGCGCGCTCGAGCAGCTTGCGCGTGGGCGGCAGGGACGCGGCGGCGAGGAAGCCGAAGAGGCCGCCGGTGATGGCGGCGGCGGCGACGGCGCCCTTGGGCCCGGCGGGCAGGCTCATCGCCTCGCGGTAGCGGAAGCGCTCGCCGTAGGCGTAGTCGAGCAGCGCGTTCGAGCGGCGCACGACGCGCGTGTTGATGGCGGACATGATGAAGGGGGCGGTCCAGGCGCGCAGCTCGTCGCTCCAGCGCACGCCGCGCTGGTCGCGCTCGTCGCCGAGCGACGGCTCGCGCGCGCGGTCGGGGCTGAGGGCGTAGGGGTCGGCGAGCAGGCGGCGCGTCGCGCGGCTCTTCGACGCCTCGTCGGCGAGGTTGAGCAGCGAGGCGACGGTGCCGCCGCTGAAGCCGCCCTTGGTCTCGCCGACGAAGAAGTTGACGTCGGCGAGCTTGGCCCCATGCTGGCGCCGCGCGTAGTCGTAGACCATGTGCGTGCCGAGGTCGGACGGGATCGAGTCGAAGCCGCAGCAGTGCACGATGCGGGCGCCGGTCGCGCCGGCGCGGGCGTGGTTCTGGTCGATGCTGTCGCGAATGAACTGCACCTCGCCCGTGATGTCGCAGTAGTCGGTGCCGCGGTCGGCGCAGGCGGCGACGAGGCCGCGCCCGTGCTTGGCGTAGGGGCCGACGGTGGTGCAGACGACGCGGGCCGAGTCGACGAGGGCCGCGAGGGAGGCGGGATCGTCGGCGTCGGCGATGACCAGGGGCAGCGAGGCGGCCGAGGGGTCGGCGGCGCGCAGGTCGGCGCGCACGCGCTCGAGCTTCTCGCGGTTGCGCCCGGCCAGGGCGACGCTCGCCGGGCCCTTTCGGCGCGCGAGGTACTCGGCGACGAGGCGTCCCGTGAAGCCGGTCGCCCCCCAGAGTACGATGTCGTAGGGCCGTTCGCTGCGGGGGGGGGGCTGGTTGGTCACGGGGCGGCAGCCTACCGCGGTTCGCCCGCGCGCGGGGGGTGCGGGGGGCCCCGGGGCGCGCGGGGGCCGAATTCGGGGGCCGGGGCCCCCACGTTCGGGGGCCCGGGCTTCGTTCAGGGGCCCGGGGCCTCGTTCAGGGGCCCGGGGGCCCCGGGGGCGCGCCGGGGGTGTTCAGGGCTTGTGCTGCGTGTACCATGGGTTTCGTGCGGGTTTGGACGAACGGGCAGGTACATCTGCTGGCCGACGGCGAAGGGTTCGTGATTTGTGGCCTTTCCGGCCCACCGCGTCGCATCGCGGCGGCGCTCGGGCCCCCGGAAGGGGGCGGGGCGACGCCGCAGCGACCGTTGCTGGCGGCGTCGCCCTCGGCGGGCCGGGCCTGGGTGGGGGCGCCGGGGCAACGGGCGCTCGCGTTCGGGCTGGCCGAGGGCTCCGAGCCGAAGCCGGTGGTCGACCGCTGGATCGACGCGGTGGCCCGGGGCGACGACGACCTCTTCGCCGCGATCGTGGCGGGGCGCGAGAAGCGGCCCGAGACGCGCCTGGTGGTCGGGAAGGTCGAAGGGGCCGAGGCCGGCAAGTGGGACCACACGCTCACGCTGCCGGCGCCGGTGCGCGTCGACTGGCCGAAGGGGCTGCTCTGGGAGAAGCCCTCGTTCAGCCGCAAGACGGCGTTCGGCGCGCGCGTCGAGCTCTCGCACAACCGCTTCGGCTCGACCTTCGTCGACCCCGAGAGCGGGCTCGTCGGGCTGCTCGGGCCGGGCGCGCGCGAGCCCGCGTGCCTCCTGCGCGTGCCGCTCGAAGACGGCGCGCAGCTCGCCGCGACGGCGCTCGCGGAGGGCGTGCTCGTGGTGGTCGAGGCGCCCGCGGGGCGCTGCCTGGTCGTGGCGCGGCCGGACGGCTCGTGCGGCGCGCAGTGGGTGGGCGAGGGCGCGTCGCCCCGCGGCCTCGGCACCCCGGTGCTCGACGGCGACGCGGTCGTCGTGCTCGCCGAAGAGGGCGGGGCGCCGGTGCTCTTGCGCTTCGGGCTGCCCGCGCTCTCGCTCGCGGGGCGCGTGCCGCTCGGGGGCGCGAAGGGGGGGCGCGCGGCGCTGGCGGCGGCGCCGGCCGAGGGCGTGCTGGCCGTGGTGGGGGCGAAGCTGCACTGGCTGGCGACGGGCGGGGGCGAGGCGAAGGTCTCGGCCCTGCCGAGCTCGCCCGAGGCCTCGTCGGGCGCGACGCCGCACGTCGCGCCGCCCTACGAGCGGCCGGCGCCGGCCGAGCGCGCCGCCGAGAAGAAGGCGGCGAACTTGCCGCCGCAGCCCGAGCGCTCGAAGGGCAGCCCCTCGTTCCAGCTGATGCCCCAGAAAGACGGGCCGCGGGTCTGGGCCTCGCCGGTCGGGCAAGAGCTGTCGCTCGACTTCCCGTTCACCAACCACGGCGGCTCCTGCGAGGGGGTCTACGTCGAGGTGTCGGGGCCGCTGGTCGGCCGCGGGGCGCTCGTGCCGCGCTCGGCGATCGTCGAGGGCGCCGAGGCGGCGTTCCAGCCGGCCGAGAGCCCGCAGGTGGTGCGCGCCGTCTTGAAGAAGGTGCGCGTCATGGCGGGCTTCGTGCCCACGCGCGAGACCCGCGGGCAGGTGCCGCCGGGCGACATGCTCCTGGCGACCGTGCGCTTCGACGTGCGCGAGGCGGGCGAAGACCTGCTCACCGTGCGCGTCGGGCCGCTCGTGCTCGCGTCGACCAAGTCCGGGTCGCTCGCGCACACGCGGCGCGCGTCGCTCGGCGTGGCGGCGCCGACGCCGCCGACGCCGCCCGAGCCCGGGCCGGGCGGCGAGGCGCCGCGGGCGGCGGGGTAGGGTTGTCGGCCCCGGCGCAGGGGTCGAAGGCGCGCGGCCCCACGCGCGCCGACGGCGGCGCCACGATGACGTGCGAGCGCGCGCGCGCCGAGGCGTGCGGCCCGGCGGGCACCGCCGCCGCCGCGCGCGACCCGTTGCGAACGGCGTGCTCGCTCGCTGCGACCGAGGCGTGCGGCCCGGCGGCAGGCCAGTTTTGATGGGTTCGCGCGACGCGCCCGCGTTCTTAGCTTTGCACGCCCGCGCGGGCGCCCTCGCGCCGCCCGCGCGAGCGCCCTCGCGCCGCCGGCGCGGGCGCCCTCGCGCCACCCGCGCCGGCGCCCCGGGCGGCGCGCTCGCCGGGCGCGAATCGCGGGCCGAACGGCGGCCTCCGTCCGGATGAGCTCGGGCCGCGCGTCGTGCCCCCCCGCGGCGCCGGCGCGCGCGGGCGCTCCTGACCTTTACGGGCACGCGCCAAGCGGTCAGAGTACGTAGCGGATGGCGGGCTCGCGCGTTCGAAGGCCCCTCGCGGGGGGGCGGGCCCGGGGGGCGGGGCCGCCGCGTGCGGGGGGCCGCCCTTGAGCGCGCGGGTGCTCATCGTCGACGACGAGGCGCGCAACCTCGAGCTGCTCGACGCGCTCTTGCGGCCGCTCGGGGCCGAGGTGGTGCGCGCGTACGGGGGGCGCGAGGCGCTCGCGCTCTTCGAAGAGCGCGAGCCCGACCTGGTGCTGCTCGACCTGATGATGCCGGGCTTCGACGGGCTCGACACGATGGCGCACATCCGGGCGCGCCCGGGCGGGGGCGAGGTGCCGGTGGTGCTGGTGACGGCGCACGCCGAGCGCGAGCAGCGGCTGCGGGGCATCGAGGCGGGGGCCGACGAGTTCCTCGAGAAGCCGGTCGACGGGCCGGTCTTGCTCGCGCGGGCGCGCACGCTCTTGCGCCTGCGCGAGTCGAGAAAGGCGCTCGCGGCCTCGCACGCCGAGCTCGCGCGGCGGCACGCGGCGCTCGAGCGGCTGCAGCGCGAGCAGCGCGACATGACGCAGTTTCTCGTGCACGATCTGAAGAACCCGCTCTCGATCGTGTACACCAACGTCGACTGGGCCCGCGAGCAGGCGGCCGAGGCGGGCGGCGACCCCGAGCTGCTCAAGGCGCTCGGCGACGCGAACGAGGCGGCCGAGCGGCTGCACCGCCTCATCGACGACCTCTTGGCGGTGGCGCGGCTCGAAGAGTCGGCGTTCCCGCTGCAGCTGCGGCCCGTGGCTGTGGCCGACCTCGTGCGCGCGGCGGCGGCGGCGTTCGCGCGGCGGGCCGAGGGCCGGCGGGTCGACCTCGCCCTGCCGCCCTCCGCGCAGGCGGCGCGCGCGCGGGTCGACGAGACGCTCCTGCGGCGGGTGGTCGAGAACCTGCTCGACAACGCCCTGCGCCACACGCCCGCCTCGGGCCGGGTGGCGGTCGAGGTGGGCGGCGGGGCGGGGGTGCGCATCGCGGTCTCGAACACGGGCCCGCCCATCCCGCCGGGCGAGCGGCGGCGCGTCTTCGAGAAGTTCTCGCGCCTCGGCGGCGAGCGGTCCCCGTCGGGCGGCAACGCGGGCCTCGGCCTCTACTTCTGCAAGCGCGCGGTCGAGGCGCAGGGCGGCGCGATCGAGGTCGTCGAGACGCCCGAGTGGCCGACCTCGTTCGTCATCCGGCTGCCGCCGTCCTGAAGGGGGGGCCCGGGCGTGAAGACGCGCGCGCTGCTGCTCGGGGTCTTCGGCCTGCTGCTCGCGCTCGTGGCGGGGCGCGCGCTCGTCGCGGTCGCGTCCTTCCGCGAGGCGCTCGGCGACTACGACGCGCTCGTGCGGCAGCACGCCCGGGCCGACGAGGCCCTCGGGCAGGTGGCCGCCCTGGCGATCGACCTCGAGACCGGCGTGCGCGGCTTCTCGCTCACGCACGACCCGCGCTTCCTCGAGCCCTACGAGCGGGCGTCGACCGGGCTCGGCGCGGCGCTCGATCGGCTCGGGCAGGCGGCGGCGGCGGGCGAGGAGGCGGCGGCGGCCGCGCGCGTGCGCGACGGGCTCGGGCGCTGGGAGGCCGAGGTGGCGCGGCCCCTGCTCGCCGCGGGCGAGGCCGGGGCGGGCGAGCGGGGGCGGGCGCTGCACGCGGCGGGCAAGCGGCACATGGACGCGGTGCGGGCCGACCTCGACCGCCTGCGCGCGTCGCTCGCGCGGGCGCGCGACGGCGAGGCCGCCTCGGTGCGCGCCTTCGAGCGGCGCTTCGCCGCCGAGGCGACGTGGACGGCCGCGGTCACGGCCCTGCTGATGGCCCTCGCCTGGCGCTTCGCGCTTCGCTACGTCGAGGCGCCGCTCGCGCGCCTGGCGCGCTACGCCGAGGGGCACGAGGGGCCCGAGGCGCTCGCCGCGGTGCGCGGCGTCAAGGAGGTGCGGGTGCTCGCGGCGTCGCTCGGCCAGATGGCCCGGCGCACGCGCGAAGAGCTCGAGCGCGAGCAGCGCTTCGCCGAGCTGGTGACGGCGCTCTCGGCCGGCGGCAGCGTGGCGACCGTGGCCTCGGTGGCGCTGCGCTGGGTCGTCCACGAGCGGGCGGCGGCCGCCGGGGTGCTCTGGGTCGCGCGCGCGCCCGGGGGGCCGCTCGACCCGGTCGCGGCCTTCGGGCTCGACGCGGCCGCGCTCGCCCCGGGCGGCAGCGCGCTGGCGAACGAGGCCCGCGCGGCGGGCGAGGCGAGGCGGCTCGCCGACGCGGGCCCCGGGGCCTACCACGTCGTGCGCAGCGCCCTCGCCGACCTGGCGCCGCGCGCGCTGCTCGCCGCGCCCGTGCGGGCCGGCGCGGCGGTGGTCGGGGTGGTCGAGCTCGCCGGCCCGCTCGCCGCCGGCGACGAGGCCGCCTTCGAGCGCAGCCTGCTGCGCGTCGGCGTCGCCCTGCAGAACGCCGTCGCCCAGGAGCGCGCCGACACCCTGCGCCTCGAGCTCGCCGCCGCCGGCGAAGAGCAGCGCCTGCAGAACGAAGAGCTGCGCCTGCAGCAAGACGAAATGCGCCGGCAGCAAGAAGAGCTGCGCGCGCAGGGCGACGAGCTCGCCGCCCAGAAGGCCGAGCTCGCCGAGCGCAACGAGGCGCTGCAGCGCGCCTCGCGCGCCAAGAGCGACTTCCTCTCGACCATGTCGCACGAGCTGCGGACGCCCCTCAACGCCGTGCTCGGCTTCGCCGACGTGCTGCTCGACGGGGCGTACGGCGCGCTCGACGGGCCCCAGCGCGCGGCCGTCGCCGACATCCGCGACGCGGGCCGGCAGCTGCTCTCGCTGGTCAACGACATTCTCGACCTCGCCAAGATCGAGGCCGGCCGCCTCGACGTGTCGATCGGGCGGGTCGAGGCGGCCGACGCGCTCGCCGACGCCTTCGGGCTGCTCGAGGCGTCGGCCCGGCGCAAGGGCCTGCGCTTCGAAAAAGAGGCCCCCGCGGCCCCGCTCGCCTGCGCCGCCGACCGCGACCGGCTGCGCCAGGTGCTCGTCAACCTCGCCTCGAACGCCATCAAGTTCACGCCCCCCGGCGGCTCGGTCGTGCTGCGGGCCTCGGCCGCGCCGGGCCGCGTGCGCTTCGAGGCGTCCGACACCGGCGTCGGCATCTCGCCCGAAGACCAGGCCCGCCTCTTCCAGCCCTTCGTCCAGGCCGAGAGCGGGCGCGCCCAGCGCGACGTCGGCACCGGCCTCGGCCTGTCCATCTGCAAGCGCCTCGTCGAGATGATGGGCGGCGAGATCGGCCTCACGAGCGAGCCGGGCCGGGGCTCGACCTTCGCCTTCACCCTGCCGCTCGCCGACGCCGCCGCCGCCCCCCCGGCGCCCGAGGCCGCCCGGCCCCGCGCGACGCCCCGCCACCCCCCGGCCCCCTTCCGGCCGGCCGCGACCGCCGCGGGGCCGCGGCGCAAGGCCCTCGTCGTCGACGACGATCCGATGCACGCGCGCGTCGCCGAGAGCGTGCTCTCGCGCGGCGGCTACGAGGTCGCCCGCGAGCCCTCGGCCGAGGCCGCCCTCGCTCGGCTCGAGCGCGAGCGGCCCGACCTGCTCATCGTCGACCTCGGGCTGCCCGGCATGCCGGGCTCGGCGCTGCTCGAGCGGGTGCGCGCCCGGCGCGCCCTCCGGCGCCTGCCGGTCGTCGTGCTCACCTCGCGCGACCTCGGCGAGGGCGAGTCGCGCGACCTCGCCCGCCTCGCCGACCTCGTGGCGCAGAAGGGCGTCATGACCGAAGAGGGCTTCCTGAGCAGCCTCGAGGGCCTCTTCGCCCGCCCCCGCG
Source organism: Polyangiaceae bacterium (assembly GCA_035762175.1). Lineage (GTDB taxonomy): Bacteria > Myxococcota_A > Polyangia > Polyangiales > Polyangiaceae > DASTPP01. Next base: position 52,882 of record DASTPP010000043.1, read on the forward strand.
GCGCCTCGGTGCTCGTCGTCGACGACAACGAGGCCAACCGCCGCGTCGTGCGCGCCCTCATCGCCTCGGCCGGC
>DASTPP010000044.1:0-35188 GCA_035762175.1 Polyangiaceae bacterium
CCTGCACGGGCCGGGCGCGGCTCCTCGCGGGCCGGGCGCGCCCTCGGCCCCGCCCGCGCCGCCCCACGCGCCCGCGCCGGCCATGGCGCCTCGCGCGCCCGAGGCTGCGCCGGCCATGGCGCCTCGCGCGCCCGAGGCTGCGCCGGCCGCGTCGCCGCGCGCGTCCGCGCCGCCGGTGCGCCCGGCGGGCGCGGGCGGTGGCGCGCGGGACGAGGGCGCGCGCTGGGGGCCGCCCGTCGCGCACAGCCTCGCGGTGATGACCGGGACGCGGCTGGTCGAGGCGTACCTCTACCCCGAGCCCTTCGCCCGGACCGATCTCGGCTTCTGGGGCGCGCGCTACCGCGACGCGTTCACCAAGCCGCCGATCTTCGAGCCGGCGCGCCCGCCCTTTCGCTGGGACGGCGACCCGTGGATCATCAACGTGGTGGGCCACGGCCTGATGGGCAGCGAGTATTACGCGCGCGCCCGCGTCTGCCGCTTCTCGCCGCTCGGCGCGTTCGCCTTCGCGGCGGGCGCGTCGGCGGTCTGGGAGTACGCGTTCGAGGCGAACGGCGTCCGCCCCTCGGCGCTCGATCTGGTGTACACGCCCTTCGCGGGGGCGGCGCTCGGCGAGGCGCGCTACCAGGCGTGGCGCGCGGCCGCGGGCCTGCGTCCGCCCAGCCTCCGCGCGGCGCTGCGGGCGGCGCTCGACCCTTTCGGCGAGCTCGAGCGGGGGGCGGGGCTGTTCGGGTGTTAGCGCGCGGCGGCGCTCAGGCGGGGGGCGGCGCGGCGCCGAAGAGGGGGGCGCGCTCGGCGAGCCAGGCGTCGACCGACGTGAGCTCGGCGCCGGCGAGGCGCGCGGCGTCGGGCGACGTGCGCTCGAACCACCCCTCGCGGATCGTGCGCCAGATCTGCACGAACGGCTCGAGCGCCGGGCCGAGCGCGGCGCCGGCGCGCCGCCGGTACTCGTCTTCGCTGACGTCCACGTACTGCACCTCGGCGCCGAGCGCGCGGCCGAGCCGCGCGGCGACGTCGCGGTACGAGACCGCCTCGGGGCCGGTCAAGAGGTACGTCGCGCCCTCGTGGCCCCCGCCGGCGAGCACGCGGGCGGCGATCCGGGCGAGGTCGCGCCGGCTCACGAACGAGGCGCGGGCGTCGCCCGCGGGGGCGTGGAACGCGCGCGCGGCGGACACCTCGGGCGCGAGCATCTCGAGCGCGTCGAGGTAGAGAGACGGGCGCAGCACCGTCCAGCGCGCGCCGCCGCGCCGCAGCGCCTCCTCGGTCGCCCGGTGCGAGGCGGCGAAGGGGAAGGGGCTCACGGGGTCTTCGACGAGGAACGAAAGGTAGATCACGTGGCCGACGCCGGCCCGGCGCGCGGCCTCGAGGGCGCCGAGCTGGCGGCGGACGCGCAGCTCGTTCGGGTCGGGCGTCGAGATGAGCAGCAGCCGGTCGACGCCGGCGAGCGCGCGGGCGAGGCCTTCGGGGTCGTCGAAGTCGGCGCGCTCGAACGCTACGTTGGGGGCGCCGGCGGCGCGCGCCGCGGCCGGGTCGCGCGTGAGCGCCCGCAGCGGGGGGGCCGAGGGCGAGCGCGAGAGTTCTTGGATCACGAGTCGACCGAGCCGACCGTTGGCGCCGGTGATGCCGAGCATGGGTTGCCTCCTGGGTGGTGGCGCTTCTGTCGCACCCGCCCCGGCGGGGTGCCATGCGAGGGCGCGCATGGCCCTCATCGAATTTTTCGATGAAGTCGCGCGGGTCGGTTGATTTTCGAGGGCGGAGCCGCGCCGGCCGTGCGCGTCGCGTACGATGGGCCGGTGCGCCCCGGCGACGAGGTCGAAGTCCGCAGTTTGCGCGTTTTCGTGGCCGTCCTCGAGGCGCGGCACGTCGGGCGGGCGGCGCTCGCGCTCGACCTCGGCCAGCCCGCGGTCAGCTACCACCTGCGGCGGCTGCGCGAGGCGTTCGGCGACCCGCTGTTCGTGCGCGACGGGCGCGGGGTGCGGCCGACGCCCCGCGCGCTCGCGCTCGCGCCGCGCGCCCGGGCGGTGCTGCACGCCGTGGGCGAGCTCTCCGCGCCCGACGCGTTCGACCCGCGGAGCGTGCGCCGCGAGGTGCGCGTCGCGTCGCTCGACTACGAGCGCGTGGTCGTGCTCGCGCGCGCGGTCGCCGCCATTCACCGCGAGGCGCCGGGCTGCCGCGTCGCGCTCGTGCCCCGGTCGCCCCGCGACCTCGACGCGCTCGCCGACGGCACGCTCGACGCGCTGGTGGGCCCGGCGCTCGAGGGCGGCGTGCCGGGCAGCTACCGGCGGCGGCTGCTCTACCGCGAGCGGATCACCTGCGTCGTGCGCCGCGGCCACCCGCTGGCGCGGCGGCGCGGCGCGCCCTCGCTCGACGAGTACGTCGCGCACCCGCACGTCTCGGTCATCGTGAACGACACGGGCGGCAACCCGGTCGACGCCTTCCTGGCGCGGCGGGGCCGGGCGCGGCACGCGATGGCGCGCGTCGCGGGCTTCGAGGCCGTGTGCGCGGTGGTCGAGCAGACCGACGGGGTCGCGCTCTTGCCCGCCTCGCTGTCGGCGCGCGCCCGCGCCCTCGGCCTGTGCGTGCTGCCCTCGCCGCTCGAGCCGAAGACGTTCGGCGTCTACCTATTCTGGCACGAATCGGTGCACGCCGACCCGCTGCACGCTTGGCTGCGCGCGACGATCGCGGACGCGGCGCCCGGCGCGGCCCCCTCGCCCCCCCTCGCCGGCGACGCGCCCGCGCCCAAAGCACCCCGCCGACGCCCCGTTCGTTGACCGAACGCGCTATCGTAAGGCCGTGCGCGCCCCCACGCTCGAGCGCTTTACCCTCGACGCGCTGCCCCCGCAGCCCTGGAAGAACGGCGGCGGCACCACCCGCGAGATCGCCGCGATGCCGCCCGGCTCCGGCCCGGCCGGGTTCGTCTGGCGCGTCAGCGTCGCCGAGATCGAGCGCGCCGGCCCCTTTTCGGCCTTCCCCGGCGTCGATCGGCAGATCGTGTTGCTCGCGGGCGCGGGCGTGCGCCTGCGCGGCGGCGCCGTCGACCACCGGCTCGATCGGCCGCTCGAGCCCTTCGCCTTCGTCGGCGAGGCGCCGATCGAGGCCGAGCTGCTCGGGGGCGCCTCGCGCGACTTGAACGTGATGACGCGCCGGGGGGCGGCGCGCGCCGACCTGCAGATCTTGCACGAGGCGGGCCTCGTCGGGGCGTGCGACGCCCTCGTCTTGCTCGCGGTGCGGGGGCCCTGGCAGGTGGCCTCGCTCGCGCTCGCCCCGGGCGAGGGCGTTGTGGCGCGCGAGGGCGTGCCCGCGCTGCCCGTCGAGGCGGGGGCGGCGGCGGGGGCGCTCGTCGCGATTCGGTTGCTGCTCGGGGCCCGCTAGAGCTCGCCGCGAGCCTCGGCGTGCGGGGCCGGCTCTGCGAGGCGAGCGGGGCGGCGCGAGCGGGGCGGCGCGCGGGGCCGGCGGCGGGGCGAGCGGGGCGGCGCGCGGGGCGCGCCGGGGGGGCGACGATCGGCTACGATGGGCCCGACGCGGCCGGGCGAGGCGGCGTCGAAAGAGCAGGGCTCATGCGGCGAGTCGGGCGTGGTTTCTGGGCGTTGCTCGCGCTCGGTCTCGGGGTCGTGGCCGCCTGCGGCGGCGATGACGACGACGGGGGTGCGGCGGGCGGGTCGGGCGGCGCGGCGGTCGGCGGCGGGCAGCCGGGCGGCGGGGGCAGCGGGCCGGGCGCCGGCGCCGGCGGGGGCACGAGCGCGGGCGGGGGAGGGGGAGGGGGCCCGGTCGGGGGCGACGCCTGCGAGGGGGCCGAAGAGCACGAGGGCGAGGGCACGTACTACGACTTCGCCGACGGGTCGGGCAATTGCTCGTTCCCCGCGACGCCCGGCGACCCCTTCGTCGCGGCGATGAACGCGACCGACTACGCGGGCTCGGCCGCGTGCGGCGCCTGCATCGCGCTGACCGGGCCGAAGGGCTCGGTCACGGTGCGCATCGTCGACCAGTGCCCCGAGTGCCCCGCGGGCGACGTCGATCTGCACCCCGGGGCCTTCGACCGCATCGCCGAGCGCGCGGCCGGCCGGGTGCCGATCCGCTGGACGTACGTGCCCTGCGAGGTGAGCGGGCCCGCCGTCTTTCACTTCAAAGATGGCAGCAGCGGCTACTGGACGGCGGTGCAGGTCCGAAACCACCGCTTTGCGATCGCGTCGGTCGAGTACAAGAAGGCCGACGGGTCGTGGGCGGCGATGGGGCGAGAGAGCTACAACTACTTCGTCGAGCCCGCGGGCTTCGGCACCGAGGGGCCCTACGCGCTCCGGGCGACCGACGTGCGGGGCGGCGTGGTGCAGAACGAGGCGGTCGCGGCGGTCGAAGAGGGCGAGGTCGAGGCGGGCGGGCAGTTCCCCGCGTGCGAGTGAGGGCGCCGGCGTGAGCGTCGGGCGAGAGCGGGCGGGCGAGGTGTTCGTCGTGACGATCGACCGGCCGGCGGCGCGCAACGCCGTCGACGGGCCGACGGCGGCGCTGCTCGCCGAGGCGTTCCGGGAGTTCGAGGGCGACGACGCGCTCGCGGCGCTCGTGCTGACGGGGGCGGGGGGCACCTTCTGCGCCGGCGCCGACCTCAAGGCGCTGGCCGAGGGGCGCGGCAACCGGCTCGACGAGGCCGGCGACGGGCCGATGGGCCCGAGCCGCATGGCGCTGTCGAAGCCCGCGATCGCGGCGGTCGAGGGCTACGCGGTCGCCGGCGGCCTCGAGCTCGCGCTGCTCTGCGACCTGCGCGTCGCCGCCCGCGACGCCACCTTCGGCGTGTTCTGCCGACGCTTCGGCGTGCCGCTCATCGACGGCGGCACCGTGCGCCTGCCGCGAATCGTCGGCCTGGGCCGCGCGCTCGACCTCATCTTGACGGGGCGGCCCGTCGGGGCCGACGAGGCGCTCGCGATGGGCCTGGTCAACCGCGTCACCGAGCCGGGCGGGGCGCTCGCCGCGGCGGTCGAGCTCGGGCGGCAGATCGCGGCCTCGCCCCGCCGCTGCATGCTCAGCGACCGCCGCTCGGCCTACGAGCAGGCCGACCTGCCCTTCGCCGAGGCGATGCGCAACGAGTTCGCGCTCGGGCTGCAGGTCATCGCCTCCGGCGAGACGGTCGAGGGGGCCGCGCGCTTCGCCGCCGGCGAGGGGCGACACGGCCGCCGCGGGGGCCCTTGACGGGCTCGAGGCCGTTGCTATAAGTGAGCAATCACTCACTGACGCCGCCGCCCATGCCCTGCCGACCGCCCGCCCCGCCCGCTGCCCGCCGCGCGCCGGCGGGCGCGAGGGGTATCGATCGGGGGTTCCTGGCCGCCCGAGACCCGAACGATGGCCCGCCCTGCGACGATTCAAGACGAAGACCTCTTGGCCGCCGCGCGCGAAGAGTTCTTGGCGAACGGCCTCGGGGCGACGACGGCGAGCATCGCGCGGCGGGCGGGGGTGTCCGAGGGCACGCTCTTCAAGCGCTTCGGCTCGAAAGAGGCGCTCTTTCGCGCCGCGATGGACGTGCGGGCCTTCGACGAGATCGACGCGTGCGGCCGCTCGAAGTACATCGACGACATCGAGGCGCGGGTGGGGCAGGGGGCGGTGGGCGACTTTCTGATCGAGCTCGGCACGTACCTGCTCGAGAAGTTCCTCGTCATCGTGCCGATGGTGATCATGACCCACGCGAAGGGCACCGCGTCGCTGCACGACTTCAGCACGGGCCCGCCGCCGGGCGCGGTGCAGGGCGTCGAGGCGCTCGCGCGCTACCTCGAGGGCGAGATGCGCCTCGGGCGGGTGCGCAAGGCCGACGCCGAGGTGCTCGCGCTCTCGTTCTCGGGGGCGATGTGGCAGTACGCGTTTCTGCGCGCGACGTCGCGCCACGAGGGCTTGCCGCGGGTCGGCAAGAAGGCCTTCGTCAAGGGCGTCGTCGACAACCTCTGGCGGGGCATCGCGCCCTCGCCTTAACGAGTGCGGGGCGCGCGCCGGGCGCGCCTCGGGGTGGCACGGCGCGCGGGGCGCGCCTCGGGGGGGCGAGGGTTTGGACATGGCGATTTGGTCTGCCAAGTTTTTGAGTGAGCACACACTAACTGCTCTGGGGGTGGTCGCGGGGCTCCTGGTCGGGGCGTCGCCGGGGCGCGCGCGGGCCGAGCGTCCGCTCGCCGAGTTCGTGCGGGCGGCGCGGGCGCGGGGCTTCGAGGCGCGCGAGGGCGAGGCGCTGGTCGAGCAGCGGGCGGCGGAGGCCGAGCGGGCGTGGCAGCGGCTCTTGCCTTCGCTGACCGCGTCGGCCGAACTCGTGCGCAACCAGTACGAGGCGGTGGCGCGGCTGCCGGCGGCGGCGGGCGAGGCCCCGCGGGAGGCGGTCATCACGCCGCGGACGCGGCGCGAGCTGACGGCGGCGGTGACCATGCCGCTGGTCGACGTCGGGGCGTGGTACTCGGTCGCCTCGTCGGTCTCGGCGCGCGAGGCCGAGCGGGCGCGGCGGGCCTCGGGCTCGCTCGACGTCGACGGGCGCGTGGCGAGCGCGTACTACCGGCTGCTCGGCGCCGAGGCGGTGGCGGCGGCGGCGCGGCGCAAGGCGAAGACGGCCGAGGAGAACGCGGCCTTCGTGGCCGAGCGGCACGGGGCGGGGCTCGCGACCGAGCTCGATCTGCGGCGGGCGCGCAGCGAGATCGCGCGCGACGAGCAGGCGGTGGCGGAGGCCGAGTACGCGGTGGCGTCGCTCCGGCGCTCGCTCGAGACGCTGAGCGGGCTCGAGGCGCCGGCGGGCGGGGCGCCGCCGCGCGACGATCTGCGCGAGGAGGCGCCGCTCGCGGACTGGCTGCCCCGCGCCGCGTCGCACCCCTCGGCGCGGGCGGCCGCGCTCGACGCCGACGCGGCCGAGAAGGGGGCGGCGGCGCAGCGGGCGGCGCTCTGGCCGACGCTCTCGGCGCAGGCGAGCGAGCGCTTCACCAACGCGGCCGGCTTCGGCGCCTCGCCGGCGTACGCGTTCGGGCTCGTGGCGACCTGGCGGCTCGACCCCTCGACGCCGGCGGCGGCGCGCGCGCTCGAGGCCGCGGCGCTCGCGTCGCGGGTGCGCTCGGAGCGGGCCTCGCGCGCGGCGGCCGACCAGGTCTACGACGCGTGGCACAAGGTGCGGGCCCAGGCCGCCAAGGGGCGGGCGGCGCGCGCCGAGCGCGAGGCGGCCGGGGCGGCGTCGGCGCTCGCGCGCGAGCGCTACGGCTCGGGGCGGGCGACGCTGCTCGAGGTGCTGCAGGCCGAGCGCGACGAGTTCGCGGCGGAGGTCGCGTGCGCGCAGGCCGACGCCGAGCTCGCCGCGGCGCGCGCGGCGCTGCGGCTCGCGGCGGGCCGCCCGCTCGAGGGGGGTGCGCCGTGAGCGGGCCCTTCGCGCGCTGGGGCGCGATGGCGAAGGTCGGCGTGCGGATGATGTTCCACGACCGGCTGAAGCTCGCCGGCACGCTCTTCGGCGTCGTCTTCGCGACGCTGCTCGCCGACCAGCAGCTCGGGGTGCTGCTCGGGCTGCTCTCGAAGAACCTGATGTTCGTCGACCACGCGGGCGCCGACCTCTGGGTCCTGCCGGCCGGGGCGCAGACCTTTCAGCCCGGCAAGCCCATCTCGCTCTCGGCGCTGACCGCGACCGAGGTGGTGCCGGGCGTCGCCTGGGCCGAGCCGCTCATCTACGCCGGCGGCACGCTCTCGCTGCCCGGCGGCGGCAGCGAGCCGGTCTCGGTCGTCGGCACGCGCGCGCCGCGCTACAAAGGCGGCCCCTGGAACCTGGTCGCCGGCTCGGCCGAGGCGCTCGCCCGGCCCGACGCGATGATCTTCGAAGACTCGGAGCGCGAGAAGCTCGGGGGGCTGAACCTCGGCAGCGTGCGCGAGCTGAACGGCCGCCGCGTGGTCGCCGCCGGCTTCACCTGGGGCCTCTTGCCCTTCGGCCCCTCGTACAGCTTCGCCGGCTACGACCTCGCCCGCGAGCTCGCGCGCTTCGACGCCGACCGCACGAGCTACGTGCTCGCGGGCGTCGCGCCGGGCGCCGACCCGGCGGCGGTCAAGCGCGCGGTGCAGGCGCGAAACCCCGATCTACTCGTGCTCACCCGGGCCGAGTTCAAGGCCAAGATCGTGACGTACATCTTCGCCTCGACCGGCATCGGCGCGAGCTTCGGGGCGTCGACCGGCTTCGGGCTGCTCGTCGGCCTCGTCATCGTCTCGCTCTCGATGTTCTCGGCGGTCGTCGACAACGTCCGCGAGTTCGGCACCCTCAAGGCGATGGGGGCGACGACCGGCGACCTCGCCGCGCTCCTGCTGACGCAGTCGGTCGTCTACGCGCTCGTCGGCACCCTCATCGGCCTCGGCGTCGTCTCGCACGTCGCCGACGCCATCCGCTCGCCGAAGCTGGCGCTCGTGCTGCCCTGGCAGCTCTACGCCGGCACCTTCGGGGTCATGCTCCTGCTCTGCTCGCTCGCCTCGTCGCTCGCGCTCGTGCGCCTGCGCCGCGTCGAGCCGGCCATGGTGTTCCGATGAGATCGCACGCGGTGGACGCCCGGGGCGTCGGCAAGACCTACGGCGAGGGGGCGCTCGCCTACGCGGCCCTGCGCGACGTCGACTTCTTCGCCTCGGCGGGCGAGTTCGTGCTCGTCTCGGGGCCGAGCGGCAGCGGCAAGACGACGCTGCTCTCGATCCTCGGGTGCGTGCTGCGGCCGAGCGCCGGCGAGGTCACGCTCTTCGGGCGCGACGTCTCGCGCGCCCGCGAGGGCGACCTGCCGGCCCTGCGCCGCGAGCTCATCGGCTTCGTCTTCCAGGGGCACAACCTCATCGCGTCGCTCTCGGCGCGCGAGAACGTCGAGCTCGCGCTGCGGGTGCGGGGGCGCGGGGCGGGCGAGGCGGCGCGCGAGGCGCGCGATCTGCTCGCCCGGGTCGGGCTCGCCGACAAGGCCGACTCGCTGCCCCGCGACCTGTCGGGCGGCCAGCGCCAGCGCGTCGCGGTCGCCCGCGCGCTCGCCGGCGACCCGCCGCTCGTGCTCGCCGACGAGCCGACGGCGAGCCTCGACGCGAAGGCGGGCGCCCTCGTGACCGGGCTGCTCAAGGGGCTGGCGCGCGAGCGGGGGGCGACGGTGGTCGTCGTCACCCACGACGAGCGCATCTTTCATCTCGGCGACCGAATCGTACGAATCGAAGACGGCAAGGTGACCGAAGGAGGCGTGTCGTGAGTCTACGCAAGCGTTACAAGCTCGCCCTGGGCGGGGCCTTTCTCGTGGCCATGGGCGGGCTCTCGGCCCGGTCGCTGCTCGCCGGCCCCTCGACCGCCGCCCGGCCCGCCGAGGTCGAGCGGGCCAAGCGCGAGGCCTCGCCGCCCGCCGGCGCCGACGACCGCGTCCCCCTGCCGCCGCCCGGCGCCGTCGCGGGCAACGGCGTCGTCGAGCCGGCCGACCGCGAGACCAAGGTCTCGGCCCAGGTGCCGGGGCGCGTCGCGCGCGTCGTCGTCGCCGAGGGCGAGTTCGTCGCCCGGGGCGCCCCCCTCGTCGAGCTCGAGCGGGGCTTCGAAGAGGCGGCGCTGCGCGCGGCCGAGGCCGACCTCGCGGCCGCCGAGGCCGAGCTCGCCAAGGCCCAGCGGGGCCAACGCCGCGAAGAGGTCGAGGCCGCCGTCGGCGAGGCCGAGGCGGCCCGGGCCCGCGCGGCGCTCTCGGCCGACGCGCTCGCGCGCACCGAGCGGCTCGCCCAGAAGGGCGCCGCGACGGCCGACGAGCTCGAGCGGGCGCGGCGGCAGGCCGAGAGCGACGCGCGCTCGCACGACGTGAGCGAGGCGCGCCGCCGGGCCGCCGAGGGCGGCTCGCGCCGCGAAGACGTCGCCGCCGCCCGCGCCCGCGCCGACGCCGCCCGCGCCCGGCGCGACCAGGCCCGCGAGGCCCTCGAGCGGCTGACCGTGCGCTCGCCCATCGAGGGCGCCGTGCTGCAGGTCAAGGCGCGCGCCGGCGAGTACGAGGCCCCCGGCGGCGACCCGCTCGTCGTCGTCGGCGACACCCGGCGGCTGCGCGTGCGCATGGACGTCGACGAGCGCGACGTCGGCCGCGTCAAGCCGGGCGCGCGCGCCCGCGTCATGGCCGACGCCTTCCCCGGCGCCGCGTTCGGCGGCAAGGTGGCCGAGATCGGCCGCCGCATGGGCCGCAAGAACGTGCGCACCGACGACCCCGTCGAGCGCATCGACACCAAGATTCTCGAGGTCGTCATCGACCTCGACGAGCCCGCGGGCCTCGTGCCGGGCCTGCGCGTCGCCGCCCACGTCGACGCGCCGGGCTGACGCGGCCGCCGCCGGCCGGGCCCGCCGCCGGCCGGGCCCGCCGCGCCCGGCGCCGCCGCGCTCAGCCCGGGCCCGCCGGCGCGTTCTTCTGCACCCGGGCGGACTCGCCCCGCCAGCCGGTCTTGCGCAGCCAGCCCTCGAAGGTGAGCAGGCCCGGGTGCAGGCGCCGCAGGGCGGCGAGGTCGCGCACGACGCCGCCCTCTTGAAAGAACGCGAACATGTTGGCCAGATCGTGGCCGACCCCCGGCGCCCCCTCGCGCACCGCCGCGAGCGGCACGTCGCGCCACTCGGCGGCGATGCCGGTGACGCGCTCGAAGGTCGCGGCCGCCTCGGCGATCGTGATCGCCTCGCCGAGGATCGCCAGCGTGCGGCCCCCCCAGGCCGCCCGATCGCGGAACATCAGCCGGGCGAAGTGGGCGATGTCGTCGAGGGCCACCATGGGGTAGGGGCGGCCGCCGGAGGCGAGGTAGAAGACGAGCCCCTCGCGGCCGTCCGACAGGCGCTCGCGGCGGGGCAGGAAGAACGACTGAAAGTTCTCGTAGTAGGGCCCGGTCACCAGCACGCTGACCGAGCGCGAGTACCAGCCCTGCGGGTCTTGCCGCATGAACTCGTCCGACCGGCGGAGCGCGATGAAGTGCTCGACCGCCGCCTTCGCGTCGTAGTGCGGCACCGGCAGCCGCCCCCCCGTCAGCGCGGACGCGGCGTCGAGCGACGAGTAGACGAAGTGCTCGACCCCCGCCTCGCGCGCCGCCTCGAGCGCGCGCACGCCCTGCTCGTACTCGCGCTGGACGCCGAACGCGGTGAAGAAGTTGGTGTTGCAGAAGACGCCGCGCGCCCCGCGGAAGGCCGCCTGCAGCGCCGCCGGGTCGTCGAGGTCGCCGCGGGCGAGCTCGACGCGGCCGCCGCCCAGCGCGGCGAGCGCGCGCGCCTCGGGGCTCGAGGGGTCGCGGGTGAAGGCGCGCACCGACCAGCGGCGCTCGGGGTCGCCGAGCAGGTGGCTGACCACGGGCCGGCCCATGGCGCCGGTCGCGCCGATGACGACGATCGTGTCGGACATGACGGGGTCCTCCTTGGCGGCGGGGGGCGCCCCCGCGGCCAAGGGCAGCCTGCGTCCGGGCCGTCATTTCGTCCAATGCTTCTTCGGAATCAGCGTTATCATGGCGGTGAATGACGGGCCTCGATCTGAACCTCCTGCTCGTGTTCGACGCGGTGATGAGCGAGCGGCACGTCACGCGCGCCGCGCGGCGCCTCGGCCTGACGCAGCCGGCGGTCAGCAACGCCCTCGGCCGGCTGCGCGAGGCGCTCGGCGACGAGCTCGTCTTGAAGGTGCCGGGGGGCGTCGCCCCGACCGCGCGGGCGCTCGAGATGTGGCCCTCGCTGCGCGCGGCGCTCGGGCAGATCCGCGACACGCTGCGGCCGCCCTCCTTCGACCCGGCGCGCATGTCGGCCGCCTTCGCCCTGGCGATGAACGACGACCTCGCCTCGCTCTTCGTGCCCCCGCTCGCGCGGCGGCTCGAGCGGCGGGCGCCGGGGGTCGACCTGCGCGTCGTGCCGAACGTCAAGGCGAGGGCGCCCGCCGCGCTCGAGCGGGGCGAGGTGGCGATGGTGCTCTGCACCTTCCCCCGCCAGGGCGCGCACCTGCACGCCCGGCCCGTCCTGCACGATCGCTACCTGTGCGTGATGCGCAAGGGCCACCCGCTCGCCAAGCGCCCGCTCACGCCTGAGCGCTTCGCGTCGGCGCGGCACCTGCTGGTCAGCCCCCGGGGCGACCCGCGGGGCTTCGTCGACGCGCTGCTCGAGGCGCGGGGCCTCTCGCGCCGGGTGGGGCTCTCCGTCCACCACTTTTCGCTCGCCCCCCGGCTCGTCGCCGAGACCGACCTGGTGGCCACGCTGACGCTGCGCACGGTGGCCCAGAGCGGCCTCGGGCACCGGCTGCACGTCGTGCCCTTGCCCTTCGCGCTGCCGCCGGTCGAGGTGCGGCTCGTCTGGCACGAGCGCGAGCAGAACAACCCGGCGCACGCGTGGCTGCGGGGCGAGCTCTGCGCGCTCGGCGCCGAGCTCGAGGGCGATCTCGGCGTCGGCCCGGCGGCGGCCGGCTAGGGCGCCGAGCGGGCCGTGCCCTGCCGCGGCAGGGTTCGGTCGAGCGGACGGCGGCCCCCGGCGCGGCGGCGCCGGCGGCGGACGTCGCCCCGGCGAGGTCGAGCTGCGCGTTCGAGAGCGCCGGCTCGTCCTGCTTAATCTCGTCGGGCTCGGTTGCTTTTTCGGACGAGCCGCCGAAGCGGCAAAGGCTTGGAACGGCGGTACAGGCGAGCAAGAATTTTCGCCTGCGTTCCCCCGGCGCAAGACGCGAACGCGGCGCCCTCGGCGGGCGCCCTCGGCTTCGTCGTCTGGCCATGCGTGCGTGGCTCGCCCGGGCCCTGAGCGTTCTTCTCCGCCGCCTGTCGGCGAACGGCGACGGGGCCGGCCCGCGCGCGGGCGGAGCGGGCCCCGCGGCGTGGCCTCGTGCGTGCGGGCGGGCCGTGGCGATGCTAGCGATCGGGGGCGGGCGAGGCATGAACGAGGCTCCCTCTGGCGTGGTGCGGTCCCGGCCGTCTGGCGCGCGTGCCGGGCGTCAGACCCCGATCGCCCTCGCGCTTTGGCTGGTCGCCGCGCCGTGGCTCGACGGCTGTTCGGTCTCGGCCGAGGTGTCGCGCCGCCCGGCCCGCGCGCCGCAGCCGCCCGCCCCCCGCGCCGAGGTCGTCGAGGCGCCCGTCGTGACCTTGCCGCTCGCGCCGCCGCTCGACGATCCGACGGCCGAGCTCTCCGACCTCGCCTGGGCGGGCGACGAGCTCTTCTTGCTGCCGCAGTTCCCCGCGAGGTTTGGCGCCGGCGGCAGCCTGTTCAAGATCCGCCGCGCCGACATCGAGCGTTGGCTCGACGGCGACCGGCGCGGGGCCCTCGACGTCACCCCGGTCGCCTTCGACGGCGGGGGCGTCGTCGAGCGCATCGACGGCTTCCAGGGCTTCGAGGCGCTCGCGATCGAGGGCGACCGCCTGTACCTGACCGCCGAGTCGCGCAGCGAGGGGCGAATGCGCGCGCACCTGATGCGGGGCGAGCTCGACGTGGGCCGCGCCCGCGCGGGCGTGCGGGCCGACACGATGGTCGAGTTGCCCTGCCCGGGCAGCCTCGGCAACCTCTCGTACGAGGCGCTCACGGTCTACCGGGGCTCGGTCGTGACGTTCTACGAGTCGAACGGCCACGCCATCGTGAGCGAGCCCGCCGCGCTCTTCTGGGACGAGCTGCTGCACTCGTTCGAGCGGCGCCCGATGAGCCCGCTCGAGTACCGCGTCACGGGCGCGTCGGCGGCCGACGCCGCGGGGCGCTTCTGGGTCACCAACGTCTTCTGGCCCGGCGAGAAGGCGCTGCGGGCCGACGACCCCATCGCCGCCGCCTACGGCCGCGGCGCGACGCACGCCCGCTCCGAGACCGTCGAGCGCCTGGTCGAGCTGCGCATCGGCCCCGGGGGCGTCGAGCGCACGCCGACGGCGCCCCTGCAGCTCGCGCTCGCGCGCGACGAGCGCACGCGCAACTGGGAGGGCATCGCGCGCCTCGGCGAGCGGGGCTTTCTGCTCGTCGCCGACGAGCACCCGACGACGATCCTCGCCTTCGTGCCGAGCGAGGGCGGCGCGCGGCCCCGCTGAGCGGCCCGGGGGCCCCGGCGGCGTAGGCCATCCGGCCTATTTCGGGGCCGCGCGGGCGGGCGTACAAGGGGGCCCTCGGCGGCGCCCGCCCGGGGGGCCGCCCGACGCCCCGCCATGCCCCCCCTCCGCCCCCTCGCCCTGGCGGCGCTCGCCGCCCTGCCGGCGTGCAAGCGCGCCGAGCCGCCGCCCAAGCGGCCCGTCGCCGTGCGCGTCGAGGCCCTCGCGCCCTCGTCGCCCGAGAGCCTCACGCCCTACGGCGGCACGGTGCTCGCGCAGACGCAGGTCGAGCTCTCGTTCAAGGTGGGCGGGTACGTCAAGGGCATCGGCCGGGCGCCGGGCGGCAAGGGCGCGCGGCTCTTGCAGCCGGGCGACGCGGTCGAGAAGGGCGAGGTGCTCGCGACGCTGCGCGAAGACGATTTTCGCAACAAGCTGTCCGAGCTCTCGGGCCTGCGCAGCGACGCGGCGTCGGTCTACGCCCGCGCGAAGCTCGAGTACGAGCGCGCCGAGGGGCTCTTCGCCCAGGGCGCGATCTCGAAGGCCGAGTTCGACTCGGTCAAGGCGCGCTACGGCTCGGCGGCGGGCGCGGCGGCGGCGGCGGGCGCGCGGGTGAGCGAGGCGAGCCTCGTGCTCTCGGACGCCAAGCTGCGGTCGCCCATCGACGGCATCGTGCTCAGCCGCGGCGTCGAGGTCGGCGCCCTCGTCGCGCCCGGCGCGCCCGTCTTCGTCATCGCCGACACGCGCACGGTGCGGGTGCTCTTCGGCGTGCCCGACGTGGTGCGCCAGGGCCTCGCGCTCGAGCGGCCGGTCGCGGTGACGAGCGACGCCATCCCCGGGAGGGTCTTCGCCGGCACCGTCACCAAGATCGCGGCCCAGGCCGACGCGCGCACGCGGGCCTTCGACGTCGAGGCGACGGTCGACAACGCCGACGGCGCCCTCAAGGTCGGCATGGTGGCGCAGGCGGTGCTCGGGGCCTCGGGCGAGGGGCCGGGCGCCTCGCTGCTCGTGCCGCTGAGCGCCGTCGTACGCCCGCCCGGGGCGGCGAGCGGCTTCGCCGTCTTCGTCGCCGCGCCCGAAGCGGGCGCCGACGTGGCGAGGCTGCGGCGCGTGGGGCTGGGCGAGCTCGCGTCCAACCGCGTGGCCGTCACCGAGGGCATCGGCCCCGGCGAGCGCGTCATCGTGCAAGGCGCGACGCTCGTCGGCGACGGCCAGCGCGTCAACGTCATACCCTGAGCGCGCGCCGCCCGCTCGGGCGCCCGCCGCGCTCAGGGCGAAAGCGTCGCCTTCGGCCGCGCGGCCGCCTCGTCGGGCTTCGCGCCCGCGGCCGCCTCGTCGGGCTTCGCCCCGGCGCCTTCGGGCTTCGCCCCGGCGCCTTCGGGCTTCGCGCCCGAGCCCGGGCCCTCGGGCTTCGCCCCGGCGCTCGCCCCTTCGGGCCTGGCGCCGCCTTCGGGCTTCGCTTCGGCGGGCGCAGGCGGGCGCGGCGCGGGGCGACGGGGCTTGGCGGTGGCGGAGGCGTCGAGCGGCAAGTTGTCGGGCAGCACGATCGGGACGGCGGAGCCCCGCGGGCCTTCGGCGCCGGGCGACGAGCGCGGCGAGGGCGCGGGGGCCGCGGTCGCGGGGGGGGCGGCCTCGGGCGGGGGGGCCGTGAGGGGCCGGCCCGAGGGCGAGGCGAGCGGCAGCGGCGCGGGCGAGGCGGCCGCCGGCGGCGAGCTCGGGCGCCAGGTGGACAGGATGGCCGCGGCGCCGCCGCCGAGGGTGCCGATGCCCAGGCTGAGGGCGACGACGTACGAGGCGCGGGGCGCGGCGACCAGCCGCGAGGGGCGCACCGAGTTGATGCCGTTCGCGACCCGCCGGCCGAACGACGAGCGCGCCAGGCCCTCGCGCCGGTTGGACGTCGTCATCGAGGGCAGCGACGTGGTCGAGTCGGCGAAGGCCAGGCCGCCTCCGAGCGAGACGCCGAGGGACATCGCGAGCGCGTCGACCATCTCGCGCGCCGTGCCGAAGCGCCTCTCCGGGTCGCGGTTGGCGGCCTTCGCCCACCACGCGTCGAAGGCGACGGGCAGGCCCGGCGCGACCTGCGAGGGCACGGGCAGCGGGTCGCTCAAGATCTGCAGGAAGAGCTCGGTGATGTGCTTGCTCTCGAAGGGCAGCCGGCCCGTCATGCACTCGTAGACCATGACCGCGAGCGACCAGAGGTCGGCGCGGTGGTCGACGACGCGGCAGTCGCGCGCCTGCTCGGGGCTCATATAGCAGGGCGTGCCGAGCATCGCGCCGTAGCGCGTGACGGCCTCGCCGCCCGAGGGCAGCGCCCACTTGGCGATGCCGAAGTCGAGCACCTTGACGACCTCGGAGTTCTCGTCGCGCGCCAGAAAGATGTTGGCGGGCTTCAGGTCGCGGTGCACGACGTTCGCCGCGTGCGCCTTGGTCAGCGCCCGCGCGACCTGCTCGGCGATGGCGACGCAGGCGCCCGGGCGCAGGCGGCCCAGGCGGTCGAGCCGCTTCGAGAGCGTCTCGCCCTCGAGCAGCTCCATCGCGAGGTAGGGCGTGCCCTCCCAGGTGCCGGCGTCGAAGATCTGCACCACGTGCGGGCTGCGCAAGAGCGCGGCCGCGCGCGCCTCTTGGGCGAAGCGCCGGCGCATGTCGGGGTCGAGCGCGCCCTGCCCCTCGATGAACTTGAGGGCGCAGCGCATGTCGAGCTCGACGTGGTGGGCGAGCCAGACCGAGCCCATGCTGCCTCGGTCGAGCAACGAGCGTACTTGAAAGCGGTTAGCGACGAGGACCCCGGGGCGCATCTGGGCGGTGACGACCCGCGAAGCTGAGGGTCGTAACCTAGAAACATTTACAAAGCGCGTTCCCCGCTTTCAAGCATCGTTCGCCCGGACATTCTCAATTTGAGGCGGCCGCAGACTTGCCCACCTTGCGCAGGCTCTTGCACAAACTGCGCAATGGCTTGCGCAATCTGCGCAAAGCGGCCCCCGGGCGAGACGGGCGGCCGGGTGCGAGAGGTAAGTCGAATGCCGCGGTTAACGTAGCGCCGGCCCCGCGTGCCCAGCGGCGCGGAGGCGACCCGGGGGCGTGGAGGCGAAGGCCTCACACGAGGTGCCATAGCAAAGCGTAGGCCCCGCCGCACAGAAACGCGAGATCGGCCGGCCGGGGCCCCGCCCGCCGCCGGGCCAGGGCAGGCGCCAAAGGCCCGCCGGGCAAGCGCCCCGTCGCCGCGGCGGCCGCAGCCGTTCGGGCCCCCATGCGGGCCGGCCGGGAGCCCGCAGCATACGTCGGGGGGCTTACGTCGCGAGCCGGTCGAGGAAGCGCTCGACCTCGCGCAGCATCGCCTCGCGGTGCTCGAGCAGCACGTAAGTATGGTCGGCGAGCGGGAAGTAGCGCACCGCGACGCGCTCGCGGCCCCGCAAGTGGGGGAACATCTCGTCGAACTGCTCGGCGAAGACGTAGCTCGACCAGCCGCCGGTGTAGACGAAGAGCGCGCGCAGGCCGCGGTCGAGCGCGCCCTCGAGCTCGCGCCGGATCTCGGCCACGGGGGGCCAGTCTTGCTCGAAGATCGAGGGCGCGTCCTCGCCCGGCAGGCCTTCGGGGGGCCCCTCGGCGCCCGGGGGCGGGGGGCGCAGGGCGCGCTCGAGCTTGCGGCGAAGGTGGCGGCCCTGGGCGCGCCAGGCCCGCCCGTCGAGCAGACGCGAGAGCAAGAGCTCGCGCCAGTAGCCGCGGGTGCGGTAGGCGTAGCCGTCGAGCATGACCACGGCGGCGACGCGCCGGTCGGCGGCGGCGGCGCGGTGCGCATTGACCGCGCCCGAGCAGAGGCCGACGAGCACGAAGCTCTCGGCGCCGTAGCGCTCGCGCAAGAAGTCCATCGCCTCGCGGGCGTCGACGACGGCGCGCTGTTCGTACGACAGGCCGCCGTGGCGCGGGGCGCTGTCGCCGAGGGCCGACTGGTCGAGCCGCAGGGTCACGAGGCCGCGGCCGGCGAGCCTGCGGGCGAGCTCGACGTGCAGCCGGAAGGGCCCGACGCGGTGCACGAGCCCGGCGCTGAGGATGACGACCGCCGGCCGGCCGGGCTGGGGTTCGGCGGGCAGGGTGACGACGCCGAAGAGCCCGCCCCGCTCGCCGAAGGCGTGGGCCTTCTCGGCCGGGGTGGCCACGGGGGCGTCGGGGGTGTTGGGGTCGATCGCTCCGGTCGGGGCCCGCTTGTTCATGTCTTCGCCTCGAGCGCCTCGGCGACCGTGCGCAGCGCGTCGGCGGGCAGAAAGAGCTCTTCGATCTCGTTGGGCGACCGCCAGAGGCCGCGCACGGCGGTGGGCCGGCGCTCGGGGCGGGCGCCGCGCTCGCGCAGGCGCTCGACGAAGCGGTCGCGCTCGGGGTCGGGGTCGGACTCGACGAGCGCGACGCGCACGCCCGACAGGTCGGAGAGCGCCTCGCGGTCGACGGCGACGATCTCGGCGCGCAGCGCGGGCCCGAAGGGGAAGCCGACGAGCTCGTCGGGGCCGCTCGCGCGGGCCTGGGCGATCGTTGGCGAGAGGCGGCCGAGGCGCTCGCGCACCGCCTCGGGCCACTTGTAGAAGAAGCGCCGCCGGTCGGCGAGCACGCCCGCGTGCAGCTCGCCGAGCTCGCGCAGGTAGCGCCCGCCGTCGAGCACCGGGTCCCAGAGGACGAGGGCCTGGGGCTTGAGGCGGCGGCCGGCGAGCGCGGCGATGGTGGCGCCGAAGCGCAGGCCGACGACGGAGATCTTGCGCAGGTCGGTCGCGTCGCGCAGCTCTTGGGCGGCGGCGCGCGCGTCCTCGACCCAGCGGGCGACGCCGCCCTCGCCCGCGCGGCCGGCCGAGTCGCCGACGCCGAACCAGTCGAAGCGCAGCACGTGGAAGCCCGCGCGGGCGAGCGCGACCGAGAGCTGGCGCAGGGCCCAGTGCGTGCGCACGTGCTCCTGGGCGATGGGGGGGCAGACGAGCACGCCGTGGTGGCGCTCGGCGCCGACGGGCGGCTCGTGCAGGGCGCCGAAGAGCGGCTCGGCCGGGTCGCCGAAGAAGAGCGGCGTCACGGGGCGCGCACCGGGCCGAGCGAGCGGGCGACGTCGCCGAGCGACGAGAGCAGGAGCAGCCGCGGCGAGACGCGCACGCCCGTCGCGCGCTCGAGCTCGACGACCAGCTCCATCGCCAGGACGGAGTCGCCGCCGAGGTCGAAGAAGTTGTCGTCGGCGCCGACCTCGGGCGCCTTGAGGGCGCGCCGGAAGAGGCCGGCGAGCAGGCGCTCGGCGTCGCTCGAGGGCGGCGCGGGCGCGCGCTCGCGCCGCCGTTCGCCGACGCCGAGGCGGGCGAGCGCGGGCCGGTCGAGCTTGTTGTTGGGCGTGCGGGGCAGGGCGCGCAGCTCGACGAAAATCTGGGGGATCATGCCCTTCGGCAGGTCGCGCCGCAGGTGCTTGCGCAGGTCGGTGTCGGTCGTCGAGCGCCCGGGCCTCGGCACGTAGAAGGCGACGAGCCGGTCGTCGGCCCCCGCCTCGCGCACGACCGCCGCGGCCGCCTCGGCGAGGGCGGGGTGGCGCCCGAGGGCGGCCTCGATCTCGCCGAGCTCGATGCGGTGGCCCCGCACCTTGACCTGCTGGTCGCCGCGGCCGGCGTACTCGATCGCGCCGTCGTGGCGGAAGCGCCCGAGGTCGCCCGTGCGGTACATGCGCGCGCCGGGCGCGGGCGAGAAGGGGTCGGGCAGGAAGCGCTCGGCCGTCGCGCCGGGCCGGCCGAGGTAGCCGAGGGCGACGCCGAGGCCGCCGATGTAGATCTCGCCGTAGGCGCCCACCGGGCGGGGCGCGAGCGCGGCGTCGAGCACGTAGACCGAGGTGTTGTCGATGGGCCGGCCGATGGGAATGGGCGGCCGCGCGTCGGTGACGGCGTGGGCGGTCGACCAGATGGTCGTCTCGGTCGGGCCGTAGACGTTGACGAGGCGGGCGCCGCCCTCGAGCAGCCAGGCGGCGATCTCGGGCGGCAGCGCCTCGCCGCCGGCGAGCGCGACGAGGCCCCGCGGGTCGTAGCCGCCCGCGCGCAGGAGCCGGTAGGTCGAGGGGGTGGCCTGGAAGAGCGTCGCGCCCCGCTCGCGCATCAGCTCGGCGAGCGCCCGCCCGTCGCGCGTCGTGTCTTGATCGGCGACGACCACCGTGCCGCCCGCCGCGAGCGGCACGTACATCTCGTAGCCCGAGATGTCGAACGAGGCCGTGACGACGGCGACGAGCACGTCGCGCTCGCCCGCGCCCGGGTCGCGGCGCATCGACGTGACGAAGTTGACGAGGCCGGCGTGCGTCACCTCGACGCCCTTGGGCGCGCCGGTCGAGCCCGAGGTGAAGATCACGTAGGCCCGGTCGCCCGGCCCGGGCCGCGCGGCCGGCGGCTCGCCCGCGGCGGGCGCGCGCTCGGCCTCGCGGCGCAGATCGCCGAGGTCGACCGCGTCGAGACCGGCGTCTTCGAGCGCGTCGCTCGCGCCCGGCTCGCTGACGCAGAGCTTGGCGGTGCGGGCCATCGCCTCGACCCGCGCGGGCGGGAACTCGGGGTCGATCGGCACGTAGGCCGCGCCCGCCTCGAGCACCGCGAGCGGCAGGACGACCGACCAGACCGAGCGGTCGAGGCAGAGGGCGACGAGGTCGCCGCGGCCGACGCCGCGGCGGGCGAGGGCGCCGGCGAGGGCGCGGGCCCGGCGCACGAGCTCGGCGTAGGTCAGCGACTCGCCGCGCGCGTCGGCGAGCGCGACGTGCTCGGGCCGGCGCGCGGCCTGCTCGGCGACGAGGTCGAGCAGGGTCTCGCCCGGGGCCACGGGGCGGGCCGTCGCGTTCCAGTCGGTGAGCATGCGGCGCCGGTCGGCCTCGCCGACCGCGGGCAGCGCGCCCGCGGGCGTCTCGGGCGCGGCGAGCGCGGCCGCGAGCAAGGCGCAGTAGCCCTCGAGCCAGGCCCGCACCGTGCCTTCGTCCCACAGGGCCGCGGCGTACTGGCACTCGAGCACGACGCCGCCCTTCGACTCGAAGGCGTTGACGAAGAGCTCGAAGGTCTCGGCGACGCGCGGGTTCGACCGGAACGACGTCTCGAGCCCCTCGAAGCGCAGGCCCGAGCCCTCCATGCCCGTGTCGAGGTTGAAGAGCACCGAGACGAGCGGCAGCCGCCCCGGGTCGCGCGCGGCCTTCACCTTGCCCACCAGATCGCCGAGCGTGATGCGCTGGTGGTCGTAGGCGTCGAGCACCGCCCGGCGCGCGGCCTTGAGCAGGTCGGCGAAGGGCCGGGCCGGGTCGACCTCGAGGCGCAGCGGCAAGAGGTTGGCGCAGTGGCCGACGAGCATCTCGCGGCCGACCGCGTTCTGCCCCGCCGCGGGGATGCCGATGACGAGGTCGCGCTGGCCCCCGAGCCGCCCGAGGAAGGCGGCGAAGCCCGCGAGCAGCGTGACGAAGAAGCTGGCGCCCTGGCGCGCGCCGGCCCGCTTGAGCGCGGCGACCGCCTCAGGCGCGAGCGGCAGGTCGACGCGGCCCGAGGCCACCTCGCGGAAGCGGGGGCGGGGCCGGTCGGTCGGCAGCTCGAGCGGCGGCGGCGCCGGGTCGAGGCGCGCGAGCCAGTAGGCCTCTTCGCGCGCGCCGTCGCGGCCCGCCTCTTCGCGGGCGTAGGCCGAGAACGAGTGCGCCGCCGGCAGCTGGGGCGCCTGGCCCGCCCGGCGCGCGTTGTAGAGCGGCGCCAGATCTTTGAGCAGGACGGCGAACGACCAGCCGTCGCACACGACGTGGTGGGCGCCCAGAATCAGCCGGTGTTCGTCGTCGGCCATGCGCACGATCGCGGCCCGGAAGAGCGGCCCGCGGTCGAGGTCGAAGGGCGTCGACGACTCGCGCCGCACGAGCTCGCCGAGCCGCGCCTCGCGCTCGCCCTCGGGCAGCGCCGCGAAGTCGAACGCCTCGATCGGCACCGGGGCCGAGGCCCCCACGCAGAGCGACTTGCCGTCGCGGCTGAGCGTCGAGCGCAGCGCCTCGTGCCGGCCCGGCAGCGCCTCGATCGCGGCGCGCATCGCGCCCTCGTCGAAGGGGCCCCGGAAGGTCAGCGTGATCGATTCGTTGTAGGCGAGCGAGGCGTCGTCGCCCATCTGGCAGGCGACCCAGATCTCGCGCTGGGCGGAGGTCGCCGGCGCGGCGTCGACGAGCTCGCCCTCGGCGAAGGGGTCGAAGTCGACCGGTTGCAAGGCGTCGGGCGGGGCCGTCGTCACGGGGCTCTCTCGGCGGTGGGCGGTTAAGGGGGCGGTTAAGGGGGCCGTATATAGCAAGTATTTGCCCGGGCGGGCCGGGTCCGGCACGAACCAGGCGGGCGAGCCGTCTTGGTTCTTGCCGAGCCGCGCCCCCGGCACCGGCGGCGAGGCGAACGCGTCGGCCCGCGTGGGCTTCGGCAAGAAGCCCGCCGCCTGCATCTCGCGCACGCTCTGGGCGAACGCGTCGCGCACGAAGGCGCAGTCTTCGTCGGTGTGCGCCGTCGTCAGGAAGGCCACGCGGCCGTCCCAGATGTGCACGCCCTTGTGCCGCAGCCAGAAGAAGAGCAGCCCCCCGAAGGGCAGATCGTCGGGGTACGACAGCTTGAACCACGACCCGCAGCTCGTCAGCTCGTAGGGCGCCTCGGCCCGCTTGAAGAACGCGTTGATCTCGGCCACGAGCGCCGCGTTGCGCTCGTTGACGCGCCGCTGCAGCTCGGGCCCCGCGTCGCGCAGGTGCTCGAGCGACGCCTTGCACGCCGCCAGCGCCAGCGGGTGGCGCACGAAGGTGCCCGCGAAGTACGTCACCCCGACCTCCGGCACCGAGGCGTCGCCGTAGCTCCAGCCGCCGCCGTCGAGCGCGTCCATGTACTTGCGCGCGCCGGCGATGGCGCCGATGGGCAGGCCGCCGCCCAAGATCTTGCCGTACGTGGCGAGGTCGGCCTTCACCCCGAAGTACTCTTGGGCGCCGCCCGGGCAGAGCCGGAAGCCCGTGATGATCTCGTCGAAGACGAGCGCGATGCCCTTCTTCTCGGTCAGCGCCCGCAGCTTGTGCAAGAACGCGCGCGGCTGCAGGTCGGGCCGCCGGCTCTGCACCGGCTCGACCACCACCGCCGCGACGTCGCCCGCCCGCTTCTCGATGATCTCGAGCGCCGAGTCTTCGCCGTAGTCGAGCACCAGGTTGTTCTGCACCGCCGAGGGCAAAATGCCCGGCGAGGCCGGCACCGAGCGCAGGCTCTTCGTGCCGCGCACGATGACCTCGTCGAGAATGCCGTGGTAGTCGCCCGTGAAGGTCACCATCAGCGGGCGCCCCGACACCGTGCGCGCCAGGCGCGTCGCCGCCAGCACCGCCTCGGACCCGGTGTTGCAGAAGGCCGCCCGCTCGTGCCCCGTCAGCTCGCAGAGCAGCCGCGCGCACTCGCCCGAGAGCGGGTGCTGGGGCCCGATCTCGAAGCCGGCCTCGAGCTGCGCCTGCACCGCCTTGACCACGTAGGGCGGCCGGTGCCCCAAGAAGTTCGCCCCGAAGCCGCAGGTCACGTCGACGTAGCGGTTGCCGTCGACGTCCCAGAGGTACGCCCCGTCGGAGCGCCCCACCACGAGCGGGTAGACGATCTCCTTCCACATCGGCTTGAAGCCCGTGACCGCGCGCGGGTCGGCGAGGCGGGCCCGGTGCTCGGCCGTGTAGCGCTTCGAGCCGCCCGTGCGCGCCACGTACGCGGCCATGAACGCCTCGAGCGCCGCCTGCTTGTCGGGCGGCAGCGCCGCGCCCGTCTTCTCGATGCGCGCGCCGGCGCCGAAGGCCTTCTTCGGCACCTCGTCGGCCTCGCCGCCCGCCGGCGCCGCCGCCTTGGCCGCGCCGTTGCTCGCCGGCGCCGCCGCCGCGGGCGCCGCCGCCCCGCCGTTCGCCGCCGGCGCGCCGTTGCCCGCCACCGCCTCGCCCGCCGCCTTGCCGTTCGGCTGAGGCGCGGGCGCCGCCGCGGGGGCGCTCGCCGGCGCGACGGCCGCCACGATCGGGCCGGCCGTCGCGGCCACCCCGAGCGAGCCCCGAAGCAGGTCGAGCTGCCTCGCCATCAGCTCGAGCTGCTGCGACACGATGCGCGCCGCCTCGGGCGAGCCGGCGAACGCGCCCGCCGGCGCCTCGAACGAGCCCCCGAGGGGCGCGTACGCCGCGGGCGCGGGCGCGGGCGCCATCGCCGGAATGGGCCCGGGGGCCGGCGCCGCCGGGGCGTGCGCGGCCGGCGCGGCCGCCGCGGGCGCCGGCGCCGGGGCCGCCGCCGCGGGCCGGTGCGCCTCGGGCGGCAGCGTCGCGTCGAGGTGCGCGACGAGCGACTCGAGCGAGATGAAGTCTTCGACGAGCTGGCGGAACGAGATCTCGCACGCGAGCCGCCGCGCGAGCAGCTGCGCGCACTGGGTCAGCGAGAGCGAGTCGAGGCCGAGCTCCATGAACGAGGCCGAGGGGTCGGCTTCGGCGAGCTCGACGCCCGAGGCCTCTTCGAAGACCTGTCGGACGGCGTCGAGCAGGGCCGGTCGGCGATCGGCGGGGCGGGCAGGGGCGGCTTGCATGGGGGCAGGTTGGGGCGCTTGAGGTTGGGCGGCGGGCGGCGGGGCGGCCGGGGCCGCGGTGACGGTGAGGGCGGTGAGCGCCTCGGGGCTCGGCGCCCGGGCGGGCGCTTCGGCCGTCGGGGCCTTGGCCGGGGCGCTCGGGGCGAAGGGCGGCGGGTCGACCCAGTGGCGCTGCCGCTCGAAGGGGTAGGTCGGCAGGCGCGCGCGCCGCCGCGCCTCGCCCGCGAAGTAGGCGCCCCAGTCGACGGGGGCGCCGAGCGCCCAGGCCTGCCCGAGCGCGCGCGCGAACGCGAGGGGCTCGTCGGGCTCGCCGGCCGCGCTGCCGACGTCGAGCGTCGCCAGCGCCGCGTTGCGCTTGGGGTCGGGGGCGATCTGCTTCGCGAGGGTCGTCAGCGTCGCGCGCGGGCCGAGCTCGAGCACGACGCGCTCGGGGTTTTCGCGGTAGAGCGCGGCGAGCGCGTCCGAGAAGCGCACGGTCTCGCGCAGGTGCCGCGCCCAGTAGGCCGGGTCGGTCGCCTGCGCGGCCGAGAGCGGCGCGCCGGTCAGCGTCGAGACGATGGGCAGCGAGGGCGCGCCGAGCGGCACCTGGCGAACGAGCTCGAGGAAGGGCCCGACCGCGCCCTCCATCATCGGCGAGTGGAAGGCGTGCGAGGTGCGCAGCCGGCTCGTCGCGACGCCGCGCGCGCCGAGCCGCCGCTCGAGCTCGGCGATCTCGGCCTCGGGGCCGCCGACGACGCAGAGCTTCGGCGCGTTGACGGCCGACAGGCCCAGCGAGCCCGAGAGCTCGGGGGCGACGTCGGCCGCCGGCGCCCGCACGCTCAGCATCACCCCGGGGGGCGCGGCCTGCATCAGGCGGCCCCGGTGGTAGACGAGCCGCAGGGCGTCTTCGAGCGAGAAGACGCCCGCGAGGCAGGCGGCGACGAACTCGCCGACGCTGTGGCCGACGAGCACCTCGGGCCGCAGGCCGAGCGAGAGCCAGAGCCTCGCCAGCGCGTACTCGACGGCGAAGAGCGCGGGCTGGGTGTAGGCGGTCTGCACGAGCAGCGCCTCGGCCCGCGCCTCGTCGCCGGGCGCCGGGTCGAGCACCGGCCCGAGATCGCAGGCGAGGGGGCCGCCCGGGCCCTCGCGGCCGCCGCGCAAGAGGGCGACGCACTCGGCGAGCGCGTCGCGGAAGGCGGGCTCCTCGCGCGCGAGCGCCCGGCCCATCGCGACGTACTGCGAGCCCTGGCCCGGGAAGGCGAAGGTGAACGAGGGCCGGGCCCGGGCGACCGAGGGCGCCGGAGGGGCCGCGAGCGCCTTGGCCAGCTCGGCGCCGCCGCGGGCGACGACGGCGCGGCGCTGGGCGAAGGCGCGGCGGCCGAGCGCCAGCGTGAAGCTCGCGTCGGCGAGCTCTTCGGCGCCGGCCGCCGCCAGCGCGGCCGAGAGCCGCCGGCCCGCCTCGCCGAGCGCCCGCTCGCTGCGCGCCGAGAGGGGCACGATCTGCCACGAGCGCTTCGAGGGGCGCGGCGAGGGCAGGGGCGCGGGCGCCTCTTCGACGACGACGTGCGCGTTGGTGCCGCCGACGCCGAACGAGCTGACGCCCGCGCGCCGGGGCGCCCGGCCGCGCGGCCAGGGCGTCGGCTCGGCGACGACGTAGAAGGGCGAGCCCTCGAGGCCCAGCTTGGGGTTCGGCGCCTTGAAATTGATCGTCGGCGGAATGACCTCGTGCGCGAGCGCGAGCGCCGTCTTGATGAGGCCGGCCGCGCCCGACGCCGCCACCACGTGGCCGAAGTTCGACTTGACCGAGCCGATGCCGCAGCGCCCCTTCGCCCCGCCCCGCGCCCCGAAGGCGCGCTTGAGCCCCTCGAGCTCGATCGGGTCGCCGAGCGGCGTCGCCGTGCCGTGCGCCTCGACGTAGCTCAGGCTCGCGGGCTCGGCCCCCGCCACCTCGAGCGCCCGCGCGATGACCTCGGCCTGGCCCGCGGCGCTCGGCGCGCTGAAGCTCGACTTCGCCGCGCCGTCGTTGTTCGTCGCCGCGCCCCGAAGGATCGCGACGACCCGGTCGCCGTCGCGCAGCGCGTCGGCGAGGCGCTTGAGCACCACGAAGCCCCCGCCGTCGCTGAAGACCGTGCCCCGGGCGTCGCGGTCGAAGGGCCGCGTCCGCCCGTCGACCGAGAGCATGCCGCCCTCTTGGTAAAGGTAGCCGCTCGCCGGCGGGCAGCTCACCGCCGCCGCGCCCGCGAGCGCCAGATCGCACTGGCGCGTGCGCAGCGCGTAGAAGGCCTGGGCGACGGCGACCAGCGCGGTCGAGCAGGCGGTGTGAATGCTGAGCGCGGGCCCCCGCAGGTCGAGCTTGTGCGCGATGCGCGTGGCGATGAAATCTTTCTCGTTGCCCACCATCGCCTGGAAGGCGCCCGCGCGCTCGACCACGTCGGGCCGGCGCAGCACGTGCTCGATGTAATAGGTGACGTTGTACTCGCCGGCGTACACGCCCACGAGCCCCGGGGGCCGCGCGGGGTCGTAGCCCGCGTCTTCGAGCGCCTCCCAGGCGAGCTCGAGGGCGAGCCGCTGCTGCGGGTCGGTCACCTCGGCCTCGCGCGGCGACATGCCGAAGAAGCCCGCGTCGAAGCCCGCCGGGTCGGACAGCACGCCGCGCGCCCGCACGTAGTCGGGCCGGGCCGTCAGGGCCGGGTCGAGCGAGGGGTCGAGCCCGCCCGGCCCGAAGAAGGTGATCGACTCGCGGCCCTCGAGCAGGTTCGTCCAGTAGGTGTCGAGATCGTCGGCCCCCGGGAAGCGCCCCGCCATGCCCACGATCGCGACGGCGTCGTCGTCGCGCTCGCCTCGCGCCGCCGGGGCCGCCTCGCCGCCCTTCGGCGCGGGCGCGGCCGCCGCCGCCCGCTCGCCCTCGAGGTGCGCCGCCAGCGCCTCGACCGTCGGGTGCTCGAAGAGCGCGACGACCGGGCACGCGACGCCGAGCAGCTCGCCCACCCGCTCGGCCGCCCGCACCGCCTCGAGCGACGAGCCGCCCTCGTCGAAGAGGTGCGCCCGCGCCCCGAGCCGCGCCCGCCCCAGCGCCTCGGCGAAGGCCTGCGCCACCGCCTCTTCGTAGGGGCCGCGCGGCGGCACGAAGGGCTCGCGCTCGGCCCCCTCGGCCGCGGCCGCCCAGGGGTCGGGCAGCGCCCGGCGGTCGACCTTGCCGTTGCCCGTCATCGGAATGGCGCCGACCGGCACGAACACCGCCGGCACCATGTACTCGGGCAGCGACGACCGCGCCGCCGCCCTGAGCTCGTGCGCGCCCGCGTCGCTCACCACGTAGGCGACGAGCGCGGCCTCGCCGCCCCCCGGCTTCTTCGCCGTCACGACGGTCACGTCGCGCACCAGGCCGCCGCGCCGGAGCGCCGCCTCGACGTCGCCCGTCTCGATGCGAAACCCCCGGATCTTGACCTGCTGGTCGATGCGCCCGAGGTAGTCGAGCTCGCCGCCCTGCAGCCTCCGCACCAGATCGCCCGAGCGGTAGACCCGGCCCTCGGCCCGGCCCGAGAACAGGTCGGGCAGAAACCGCTGCGCGCTCAGCTCGGGCCGCCGAAAGTAGCCCCGCGAGACGCCCGCGCCCCCGACCAGCATCTCGCCCGGCACCCCGACCGGCACGAGCTGCAAGTCTTCGTCGACCACGTAGGCCGCGAGGTCGGGGATCGGCACGCCGATGACGCTGGCGAAGCCCGCCTCGAGATCGCGCTTCGCGATCGGCCGGTACGTCACGTGCACCGTCGTCTCGGTGATGCCGTACATGTTGACCAGCCGCGGCCGCTCGTCGCCGTGCCGGTCGAACCAGGGCCGCAGGCTCTCGAGCTCGAGCGCCTCGCCCCCGAAGACCACCGTGCGCAGCGCGAGCGGCCCCCCGCCCGAGCGCCGGTCGGCCTCGATAAACTGCCGGAAGGCCGAGGGCGTCTGGTTCAGCACCGTCACGCCCTCGGCCTCGCAGAGCCGCCGGAAGTCGTCGGGCGAGCGCGTGACCCGGTAGGGCACCACCACGACGCGGCCGCCGTAGCAGAGCGCGCCCCAGATCTCCCAGACCGAGAAGTCGAACGCGACCGAGTGGAACATGGTCCACACGTCGCGCTCGTCGAAGCCGAACCACGCGTGCGTCGCGTCGAAGAGCCGGACCACGTGCCGGTTGTCGACCAGGCAGCCCTTCGGCTTGCCGGTCGAGCCCGACGTGTAAATGATGTACGCGAGCGCGTCGGCCGGCGACGCCCCCGCCGGCGCCTCGGGCGGCGCGAGGGCCCCGGGCGGCCCCGCGCCGAGCTCGGCCTCGAGGGCGTCGAGGCGCACGAGCGGCACGCCCGAGCCCTCGAGCCGCTCGGCCAGCTCGCCTTCGACCAGCACCACCTTCGGCTCGGCGTCGCCCAAGACGAACTCGAGCCGCTCTTTCGGCAGCGTCGGCTCGACCGGCACGTACGCCCCGCCCGCCTTGAGCACCGCGTAGAGCGCCACGATGAGCCGCGGCGTGCGCTCGAGGCAGACGCCCACCCGCTCGTCGCGCCCGACGCCGAGCTCGCGCAGCCGCCGCGCCAGCCGCGTCGCCCGCGCCTCGAGCTCGCCGTACGTCAGCCGCTCGTCGCCCGAGCTCACCGCGATCGCCTCGGGCCGCGCCCGCGCCGCCCGCTCGACCCGCGCCGCGATCGTGTCGTCGGACGGGAACTCGCGCACCGGGTTGTACCCCCAGACGAGCTCGCGCCGCTCGGCCTCGGTCACCATCGGCAGCTCGTCGACCGGCGCCTCGGGCCTCTCGACGAAGCCGCGCAAGAGCGTCTCGAGGTGGCCGACCAGGCGCCCGGCCCGCCCCGCGTCTTGAAAGAGGTCGAGCGCCTCGACCACCGTCGCCCACGCCTCGGGCCCGCCCGGCCCCCGGCGCACCTCGATCGCCAGCTCGAGATCGAAGGGCGAGCCCCGCCGCGGCAGATCGACGTAGGCCCAGCCGGCCGGCAGCTCGGGCCGCTCTTCGAACGAGAAGCGAACCTGAAAGAGCGGCGCCCGGCTCGGGTCGCGCGGCGGCTTCAGCTCGCGCAACACGAGCTCGAAGGGCAGGCCGCCGAGGTCTTCCGACTCGAGGATCTCTCGGCTCGCCGCCCGCACGAGGTCGAGCGCGCGCGGGCGCCCGCCCAGCTTCAACCGCACGAGCGCGTCGACCTCGCGCGGGCCGAGCCCGTCGCCCGGGGGCCAGACCCGCCGCCCGAGCACGACGTCGCGCTTGCGCGCGTAGCGCCCGATCAGAACCCCGAAGGCGGCCAGGTAGGGGGCTTCGGCGAGGTGCGCGTGGCCCTCGGGGGCCCGGGCCAGCTTGGCCAGCCGATCGAGCTCGGCGAAGAGCGCCGGGTCGAGGCGGTGCGACGACGAGCGGGCGCGCCCGGTCTGCACCGGGGGCCTCGGCCGATCGCCGGCGAGCTCGGCCGGCTCGTCGACCTCGGCGACGCAGCGTCGGGCGTGGGCCAG
The DNA here is from genome assembly GCA_035762175.1 of Polyangiaceae bacterium. Lineage (GTDB taxonomy): Bacteria > Myxococcota_A > Polyangia > Polyangiales > Polyangiaceae > DASTPP01. The sequence continues at coordinate 29,965 of DASTPP010000044.1, forward strand.
CCGCGACTCGATCGCGGCCGGGGCCACCTCGCCCCACCCGCCGGGCTGCACGGGCACGAGCTCTCGCCCCGCCAGCGCCGCCGCGAGCAGCGCGTCGAGCCCGCGCCCGTCGGCGATCGACGCGTGCGCGGCGATCGCCACGACGCACCCGTCGAGCGCCGCGACGACCGCCGCGCGCACGAGCCCGCCCTTCTTCATCGAGAAGGGCTCGAGCCCCTCGCGCCAGGCCCGCGCCGCCTCGGCCGCGCCCGCCGCCGACCACACCGTCTCGACGCGCAGGGGCGCCCCGTCGACGAAGGCCTGCGGCTCGCCCTCGCCCTCGAAGCGCAGCCGCAAGATCGGGTGCCGCGCCGCCTCCCGCTCGAGCGCCGCCGCGAGCGCCGCGGGCGCCGCCCGGGCCGGGCCCGCCACCGCGCGCGCCACCGTCGACGCCTCGGCGAGCGCGCCCAGCCGCTCGAGCAGCCACAGGCGCTGCTGCCTCGCCGAGACCCTCAGCCCGGACGCCTGCTCGCTCACCCCTCACCCCCCTCGCGCGCCGCCGCGATCGCGGGGTGCGCCATGATCTCGCCGAGCACCTCGGCGTTCTTCAGGGCGTCGCGGTTCGCCGCCTCGAGCCCGTTGACCGCGTCGCGCGCCGCCCGCTCGCTCAGCTTGCCGTTGTGCGTGCGCGGCAGATCGCTCACCTCGACGATGAGCTCGGGCACGTGCGCCGGCGACGCCCGCGTCGACAATTCTTTCTTGATCTTGAGCGTCAGCGGCCGCGTCAGCGACCCGCGCTCGGCCATCACCACGAGCAGCACGAGGCGGCTGCCGCCCAGCTCGCCCGGCGCCTTCTGCTCGACCGCCGCCGCCGCCCGCACCTCGGGGAAGGCCTCGAGCACCCGGTAGATCTCGCCCGGCCCGATGCGCACCCCGCGCACGTTGAGCACGCCGTCGCTGCGCCCCAAGATGCGCGCCGTGCCGCGCGAGGTCAGCTCGACGGCGTCGCCGTGCGTCCACACCCCCTCGTGCTGCGAGAAGTACGCCTCGTGAAAGCGCTTGCCCCCCTCGTCGCCGTAGAGCCCGAGCGGCCGCGACGGGAAGGGCGCCGCGCACACGAGCTCGCCCCGCACGCTGCCCTCGGCGGGGCAGCGCTCGAGCAGCAGCCGAGAGCCCTCGCGCCGCGCCGCCCGCACGTCGAGCCCGAGCCCGATCGAGGGGCTCTCGCCCCGGTAGACGGGCCGCCCGGGCGAGCCCATCACGAAGCAGCCGACGATGTCGGTGCCGCCCGAGATCGAGTGCAGGGGCACGCGCGCGACCTTCTCGGCGGCCCAGTCGTAGAGCGGGTCGGCGAGCACCGAGCCGGTCGAGCAGACGAGGCGCAGGGCCGACAGATCGTGCGCCGCGCCCGGCTCGAGGCCCTCGTCGCGGCAGTAGCCGAGGTAGGCGGCGCTCGTGCCGAAGACCGTGACGCGCTCGCGGGCGACGAGCGAGAAGAGCGAATCGGCCTCGGGGAAGGTGACCGACCCGTCGTAGAGCACGACGGTCGCGCCCGTGGCGAGCGCCGAGACGAGCCAGTTGTACATCATCCAGCCGGCCGTCGTGTGAAAGAGCAGCCGGTCTCGGGGGCCCAGGTCGCAGTGCAGCCTGAGCTCTTTCAGGTGCTCGAGCAGCGTGCCGCCCGCGCCGTGCACGATGCACTTGGGCACGCCCGTCGTGCCCGACGAGAACAAGACGAGCAGCGGGTGGTTGAAGTCGAACTCGGCCGGGGCCCCCTCGGCCTCGCCCGCGCCCTCGCCCAGCAGGCGCTCGAAGGGCTCGGCCTCGACGCCCGCGATCGCGAGCGGCGCGTCGTCGAGCGCGACGACGCGCTCGAGCGAGGGCAGCTTGGCGGCGAGCGCGGCGAGCCGCTCGCGGTTGTCGCGCGTCGCGCCGTGGTAGGGGTAGCGCGCGTCGGCGAAGAGCAGCTTCGGCGCCACCTGCCCGGCCCGCGCCAGCACCAGCTCGGCCCCCATGTCGGGCGCCGCCGCCGACCAGGTCGCCCCGAGCGAGAGCGTCGCCAGGTACGCGACGAGCGTGCGCGGCGTGTTGCGGCAGAGCCCGAGCACCCGGTCGCCCGGCCCCACCCCGCGCCGGGCGAGCGCCGCGGCCACGAGCCCCACGCGCCGCGCGAGCTCGCCGCGCGTGAGCTCTTCGCGCGCCCCCGCCTCGTCGAGCCCGATGACCGCCGTCGCCCCGGCGGGCGCCTCGACCCCGCCCGGCGGCCGCACGAGGTGGTCGACGTACGAGAGCCGCGCCCGCGGGAAGAACGCCGCCCGCTCGACCCCCTCGCCCCCGATGACCGGCTCGCGCTCGCCCGACAGGCGCAGCCCCGCCCACGCGGCGAAGAGCCCCCAGAAGCGCGCCCCCTCGTCGACGCTGAAGCGGTAGAGCGCCGCCTCGTCGCCCAGCGCGCGGCCGAGCCGCCCCTCGCAGAAGCGCAAGAACGCCCCCAGCTGCGAGCGCCCGAGCTCGCCCGCCGGCGGCTCGTAGACCGGGCTGGGGGCGCCCCCGCTCACGATCTCGGCCCCTTGTAGTCTTTGTGCGTCAAGACGTAGCGCACGATCTTGCCCAGGCTGTCGAAGTGCTTGCGCAGGTCTTTGCTGGTGTCGACCTTGATGGCGTACGTCTTCTCCAAGAAAAGTCGCATCTTGGCGAAGCCCAGGCTGTCGAGCACCCCGTTGTCGAGAAACGACGCCTCATCGTCTTTGATGAGCGTGGCCGCGTCGCCGAAGTGGTAGTTGTCGTCGAGCCAGTCGATGACGCGCTGGCGAAGGTCCGCGTAGCTCATGATCGCCTTCTCGTCGGCCGGGCCCGCGCCGATCGCGCGCCCGCCCCGCACCCCGTGGGCCCAACCGCGCGCCGGGGGGCCGGCCCCGCCCCGCGCGCGGCGGTTCAAAACTGAGCGTAAATGAAGGTGCCCGCCCCCACGGGCGAAAAGATCAACAGAAACACCACCGCGAGCCCCAGGGCCACCCCCCGCACCGGCGCGGGCAGCGCTGCGAGCCGCGCGCGCAGCCGGTCGAAGGCCGAAAGGTGCGCCAGGTGGTAGAGCGCCACGATCAGCAGGGCCATCGCCGGCCCGCTGTTCGAGGCCCCCAGCGCCTCGTCGCCCCCGGAGGCGAGCCCGCGCGCGAAGGCGCCGCAGGCCGAGAGCGAGGCCGCCCGGAAGGGGATCAGCGAGACCATGAAGAAGCCCAAGGTCACCGCCCAGCCGGCCAGCCGGTAGGGGGCCGACTTGCGGCGCCGCACCCAGACCCGGTCCTTCCGGCAGAGCGACTTGTAAAAGTCGTCGTAGCGCAGGTGCGCGAGCAGCCAGAGCCCGTGCAACAGGCCCCAGAGCAAGAACGTCCAGGTTGCGCCGTGCCATAGGCCCGAGATGAGAAAAACGACCACCATGCCGAGCCCCAGCCGCTCGCGCATGAAGCCGTCGCCCGTCACCATCGGCCCGTAGATGTAATCGAAGAGCCAGCGGTTGAGGCTCATGTGCCAGCGGCGCCAGAACTCGGGCGGGCTCGCGCTCAAGAAGGGAACATTGAAATTCTGCGGCAGCTCGAGGCCGAGCAGGCGCGCGGTGCCGATGGCGAGCAGGCTGTAGCCGGCGAAGTCGCCGAAGACCTGGGCGGTGTAGCCGGCGAGGGCGAGCCAGTGCGCCTGGCGGGTGTAGAAGCCCGGCTGCGAAAAGACCGGGTCGACCCAGGAGGCGCCGAGCTGCGCGGCGACGTAGCCCTTGAGCGCGAAGCCCGTGGCGAGCTCGCCGAGGCCCCGCAAGAGCCCGCCCGGGTCGGGCCGCCGGGGCGCCTCGTACTGGTCGAAGAGCTCGGCGCCCCGCCCGATGGGCCCGGCGATGAGCTGCGGGAAGAACGCGACGAAGGCGACCCAGACGAGCAGCGACCGCACGGGCGCGATGCGCCCGTGGTACGTGTCGACGAGCACGCCGACGCGCGACATCGTGTAAAACGAGATGCCGAGCGGCAGGGCGAAGCGCCAGACGGGCAGGCTCGGCCCGAGCCCGAAGAGCGCGAGCGCCTCGTTCAGCGAGTTGGCGAAGAAGCCGACGTACTTGAACCAGAGCAGGGCCCCGAGGTTGTTGACCAGGCCCGCCGCCAGCAAGAGGCGCCGCCGCCCGAGCGCCGCCTGCCGCTCGGCCTCGGGCGCCTCGTCGGCCGGCGCCGGCGTGCGCGCGAAGCCCCGCAAGACCGCGAAGTCGACGAGCGTGCTCGCGACGAAGAGCGGCAAGAGCTTGATGCTCCACGTGGCGTAAAAGAAGAGGCTCGCGGCGACGAGCAGGGCGTTCTGCAGCGCCGCCCGCCGCGGCAAGAGCCAGTAGAGCAAGAGCAGCGGCGGGAAGAAGAACGCGAACTCGACCTCCGACAGGCTCACGGCGCGCCCCCCTCGCCGGCGCCCCCGGCCGCGCCCGGCCGGCCCGCGCCCTGCGCCGTCGGCCCCCGCCGCCCGGCCCCCCGCCCGCGCGCCTCGGGCGAGGCCGCGTCGCTCGTCGCCGCCGCCCCGTCGAGCAGAAAGCCCAGGCGGTGCTCGAGCAGCCACTCGCTGAACTTGCGGTGCCCGGCCGGCGTCAGGTGGTCGAAGTCGGGCTGAAAGTCGGCGTCGCCGACGTTGTGGTCGAACGTCGCGTCGACGAAGCGCACCCCCAGCCGCTCGGCCAGCGCCTTCATCGACGCCTCGAAGGGCTCTTGCACCTGCCGGCGCGCCTTGGCGGTGACGGTGACGGGCATCATCGGGTAGAGCATCAGCGTCACGTCGTAGCCCCGGCCCTGCGCCCAGCGCAGCATGCGCTCGGCCGCGGCGAGCTCGGCGGGGTGGTTGCCGCAGGTGGCCCCCCGCTCCATCAGCTCTTGCCAGCTCGCGAGCTTGGCCTCGTACTGCGCCGCCTTCGCCTTCGCCGAGAGCGGCAAGACCCGGTCGCGCAGCCCGACGATGAGCCGGTCTTGGCCCCGGTCCGACACCAGAATGGAGCCGTGCCAGAGCTCTTGCCAGCGCGACTGCAGGTAGTTGCGGCTGTGATCGTTCAGGCCCTCGTCGGCGACGCTCGCGGCGAAGTGCCCGAGGGCCCAGGCGCGCGAGGGCAGGTTGAAGACGGGCGGGTCGCCGTCCTTCCAGCAGGCGTCCCACCAGGCCGTCAGCAGGACGAAGTGCTTGAGGCTCGGCCGCTTGGGCGCGCCCGGCTTGCCCTCGTCGAGGAGGG
>DASTPP010000045.1:0-24192 GCA_035762175.1 Polyangiaceae bacterium
CGCTCTTGACGACCAGCGCCGGCACCTCGCGGTCGACCTGCAAGATGACCACGCCGGGGAACTTGGCGTCCTTCACCGGGTTGACCTTCTCCCAGTCTTTCTTCGCGGTCTGCAGGTACTTGTAGAGCTCCTCGAGGCGCACGACCTTGCCGGCGTCCTCGACGGCGCGCGTGAAGTCGACCGGCCGCTCGTTGACCAAGACCTGCGTGCCGTTGATGGCCACGACGGGGGCGCTGATCATGTCGAGCGTGTTCTCGGCCGCCGGCAGCGAGACCGTCTTGCTGACGGGCGTCTCGACGCCGCCGGTGAACGACATCAACAGGTAGACGACGACGATCAGCAAGAAGTCGATCATGCTGGTCAGGTTGAGCGAGGCGTTGACCGGCCTGCGCCCCGAACCGGCCGCCCTCTTGCGCACGAAGGCGAGCGAAACCTGGTGCATCAACCGCCGCCCGGGTTTTTGGATCACGGCCGCGCCCCCTCGGTCGAAGGCCCCGCCGGCACGTTCGCGTTGGCGTCGACGCGCCCCGCCGTCGACCAGACTGCCGTGAGGGGCAGCAAGGCGATGAGGCACATCATCCGATCGTTCATCGGAACCATGTTGCTGTCCGAGTCGAGCGGCCGCCGGCCGCCCGTACCGCCCTCGTCTACGCTGACACCGGCCATCGCGTCGCACTCCTCTCGCTCTCTCGCGGGGCGCGCCGCCCCGATCGCCCCGCCACGGCGCGGGGCGCGCGCGCCCGTGCCTCGACGCCCGAAGGCGCGGGCGCGCCCCGGCCCCCGGCGTCCGGAGGGGCGGGCCGGCCGCACCTCGGCGCTCGGGGCGCGGGCGCGCCCGGCCCTCGCGCACCGGGGGCGGTCGCACTCGTACCTCACGCATCGAGGGGCGGGCGCACCCGCCCCCGCGCGACGCCCGGGGCGGGCTCGCCCCCTAGCGACCGAGCGCGGCGGAGAAAGTTCCCGCGATGGTTCGACCCGGGCGGGGCGCCGGCCGGCCCGACGCCCCCGGGGGCCCCGCCCCCTCAGCGCACCGGCGAAGCCTTGCCCGAAGCGATGGCGCCGTCGATGAGCGCCCGGAGCTCGCGCTCGGCCTGCGCGCTCGACTCGCGCTGCTGGCGGCCGAGGCGGGCCTGCTCGCGACCGAGCTCACGCTGCCGCTCGCCCAGCGCGGCCTGCTCGCGGCCGAGCTCGTGCTGCCGCCGCGCGAGATCTCGCATCTCGCGCTCGAACTCGTCGCGCGCTCGGCGCGCGCTCTGCCTTGCTTCGGCCTGGCGGGCGCGGCCCTCGGCCTCGTCTCGCACGCGCTCGCGCTCGGCCTGGCGGCGCATCTCTTCGGCCGCCCGCGCCATCTCTTTGGCCGCCAGCTTCATCGCCAGCGCCGCTTGCTGCGCGCCGAGCTCGCCCTGCTTCTTGCCGAGGGTGCCCTGCTCGGCGCCGAACTTGCCCTGCTCCGCCCCGAGCTCGCCCTGCTGCCGCCCGAGCTCTCTCTGCGGCGCCAGGGCCTTGCGGACGGCGGCGATCGTCGCCGGGTCGGTGATGGCGTAGGCCCGGTCGCCGCGCCGCACGTAGAGCAGCGGCCCCTTCTTCGCCCCGCGGGCGCGGCGCGCGGCTTCCAGGTCGTCGAGCGAGCCGTGCATGACGGTCACGTCCTCCTTGCCCGGCTTCGGGTCGAGGAGGACCCAGGCGTCGCGCGAGCGCTCGGCCCAGGCGAAGCGCTCGCCGACGTGCTCGCGAAAGCGCTCGCGGAAGCCCTCGCGATCGTCGTCGCGGTCGCGGTCGCGGTCGCGGTCGCGGTCGCGGTCGCGGTCGCGGTCGCGGTCACGGTCACGGTCGCGGTCGCGGTCGCGGTCGCGGTCGCGGTCATGGTCACGATCGCGGCGGTGGCCGCGCGGCGCCGGCCGACGGGCGTGCGCGCCGCGCTCGCCCTCGGCCGAGGGCTCGGGCGCTCGGGCCTCGTCGCCGGCCTTGTCGGGCGGCGGGGAGGGCGGGGGTGGCGGCGCCGGCGCGGGCGCCGCGGGCCGGGCGGGCGGCCGGCGCACGACGTCGACGGGGGCGCAGGCGGCCAGCGTCGCGAGCGCGACGGCGACGATCGGCCAGAGGCGGGAGGGCGTGGGCGCGTGCTCGAGCATGGTGAGTCTCCTCCTGAGAAGGCGGGCGGTCGGCGACGCGCCCGCCGCGACGAGTCGCGTGTCGTCGGCGCCGACGCCGAGCCGCAAGAGCAGCCGGCCGTACTCGCCCGGCTGCGCGTCGAGGGCGTCGAGTACCATCTGGTCGCAGGCCGCCTCGCGGGCGAGGGCGTACTCGCGCGCCGCGAGCCACGCCGCGGGGTGAAAGAAGAAGGCGCGCTCGGCCAGCGCCGGCACCCAGCCGAAGAGCAGATCGCGGCGCCGCACGTGCGCCAGCTCGTGGCAGAGCGTCATCGCCAGCTCGCCGCCCGAGAGCCCCCGTACGAGGCGCGCGGGCAGCAGCACGACCGGGTGAAGGACGCCGCCGACCTGCGGCGCGCGCACCTCGGCCGAGACGCGCAGGGCTGGGCAGCGCGCGAGCCCGAGCTTCGACGCGAGCGCCTCGGCGAGCGCCTGCAGCGGCGCGGGCGCCGGCCCGGCGCGCCCCACCAGCCGGCGCCACCGCGAAAGGTGCCGCCCGAGGGCCAACACCCGCAGCAGCGCGCCCCCGAGCCACAGGACGAGGGCCGCCCGCACCACGCTCGCGCCGCGGACGAGCGAGCGCGCGCCCGCGTCACCCGACGACGCCGCGCTCGCCCCGCCGTCGGCCGCGGCCGCCGCGACCGCCCCGCCGTCGGCCACGGCGGCCACGCCCGCCCCTTCGACCGCGGCCGCCACGCCCGCCCCGTCGTCGGCCGCGCCCGGCGGCGACGAGAGCTCTCCGAAACCTGCCCCGCTCGGCTCGGTGCGCGCGTTGCTCGACGGCGGCGAAAGGGCCGACGCGCGGGCCGGCGGCGCGGCGCCCTCGGCGGGCGAAGCGGCCGCGGGCGGCACGGCGGCGGCGGGCGGCGGCGGAGGGGCGGGCGCGGCCGCGGGGCCCGGGGGCGGGCGCCCGGCCAGGCCCGCGACGGCGCCCCGCAGCTCGGCCGGAAGAATCGGAATCGGGAGCGCGGGCAGCGGCAAGAGCCCGACGAGCAGCTTCAGCGACACCAGCCACCAGAGCAGCGAGCGCGCCGACGCCGGCAGCGCGGGCCGCAGCCGGCAGAGGCCCCCCACGGCGAGCGCCAGGAGCGCCCCCTCGAGCGAGACCCGCACGAGCGAGGGCAGCGCCGCCGCCGCAAAGTCGAGGGCGGACATCACTTCTTCTTCCGGCTCCGCGACTGCAGTCGCGCGACGATGTCTTCGAGCTCGGACAGCTCTTCGTCGGACACGTCGGTGCGCTCGGCCAGGTAGGCCACGAAGGGCGTGACCGAGCCCCCGAGCGTCTTGTCGACGAACGCCCGGACGGCGCCCCGCAGCACCTCGCCCGTCGAGGCGCGCGGGCTGTAGCGGTAGACCCCCTCGACCTGCCGGCGCGTGAGGTGGCCCTTGCGCCGCAACCGCTCCATCATCGTGAGCACGGTCGAGCGGGCCAGGCCGCCCTGCTGCCCGAACCCCTCGGCCACCTCGCCCACCGTCGCCGAGCCCCGCTCGCCGATGTAGCGCAAGAGCGCGAGCTCGCGATCACCGATCGACTTCATGGCGGGCGCACCGGCCTCTCTCGCCGGCCGGGCCGGCGTGACTACACGTGTCAGCACGCTACCATGCCGACAGTTGTAGTCAAGCCGCGACGCCGCGACGCGGGCGCCGCCGCCCCGGCGGGCTCGGCGGCGGCCCCGCGCAGCGAACGCCGCCTTGGCGAAGCCAGCACGGGCTTCGCCAAGCCGCCGCCTGACTTCGCGAAGCCACCGCCGACCGAGCGAAGCCGCCACCTGACTTCGCGAAGCCGCCGCCTGACTTCGCGAAGCCACCGCCTGACTTAGCTAAGCCAGCGCGGGGCAATGACGCCCGTTCGCGCGCCGCGCGCGGGGCTCGAAACGGGCCGGCGGCCATTTACGAGCGCTCGGAGCGGCCCTATTCATTTCTCTGCCCGCCCCCTGCCCGCCCTCTGCCCGCCCCCTGCCCGAGCCCATGACGCTGGCCCCCCTCACGTGCCCGACCTGCGGCGCGCCACTCTCGCCCGACGCCGCCGGCCGCGTCTTCACCTGTTCGTTCTGCGGCGCCTCGGCGCGCGCCGAGCGGCGGCTCGTGCAGGCCGCCCGCTTCCGGGCCGCGCTCGCGGGCCTCGACGAGGGCGCCCGCGCCCGCGACGACGTCGCGTCCGTCGCGGGCGTGCCCTACCGCGTCCTCGGGCGCGTCGCGCGGGGCCAGAGCAGCGACGTCTTCTTGGCCGAGCGGGCCCGTCGGCTGACCGAGCTCGTCCTCTTGAAGGTGCTGCGCGCGCCCGACGACGCCGACCTCCTCGAGCGCGAGTGGCAGGCGCTCGCCGCGCTGCGCGCGAGCGAGGCGGCGGGCACCGCGCAGTTCGCGCGCCGCCTGCCCCAGCCCGTCGCCCGCGGCGTGCTGCAGGCGCCGGGCGTCGCGCCCCGGCCGACGCTGGTGCTGCGCCACCAGAGCGGCTTCGTCCACACCTTCGACGACGTCGTCGCGGCCCACCCCGGCGGCCTCGACCCCCGCCACACCGTCTGGCTCTTTCGCCGGCTGCTCGAGCTGCTCGGCTGGGTGCACCAGAGCGGCTGGGCGCACGGCGCGCTCTTGCCCGAGCACCTGCTCGTGCACGCGCGCGATCACGGCGTGCTCGTCGTCGGCTGGTCCTGCGCCGAGCGCCTCGGCGGCGGGCGGCTCCGGGCCCTCGCCCCCGAGCGCGCGGCCTTCTACCCGCCCGACCTCGGCCGGGGCGCCCCGCCCTCGGCCGCGAGCGATCTCGCCATGGCCGCGCGCTGCGTCGCCCACGCCGCGTTCGGGGGCGAGCTCCGGCTGCCCCCTTCGCTGCCCGCGCCGCTCGCGGCCCTCCTGCGCCCGTACGTCGAAGGCGGCCGCGCGCCGACCGACGACGCCTGGCGCCTCGAGAAGCTGGTGGCCGCCGCGGCGCGCGAGGCCTTCGGGCCCCCGACCTACGTCCGCCTTCCGATGCCGGGCTGGCGCTGAGCCGCCCGGGCCCGTTCACCGCCGGGCCGGCCCGAGGCCGCCCCCGCCCGTTCACCGCCGGGCCCCGCCCAAGGCCGCCCCGGCTCCGCACGAGGACACCATGGGATTCGGCAATTACAGTCACGAAGCGCACGAAGCCATCACCCGCGCCCGCGCCGAGCTGCCCCGGCAAGAGGTATTCAAGCAGCGATCTTGCCACCCCCTGATGGACCCGAAAGGCGTGCACCTGCGCGAGAGCCGCGACAGCGCCGAGCACCCGAACTCGCTCTCGATCGCCTTCGCGCTCGACGTGACCGGGTCGATGGGCGACATACCCGACCTGCTGGCGCGGCGCGAGCTGCCGAAGTTCATGCAACTCTTGCTCGACTGCGGCGTCGCCGACCCGCAACTTCTCTTCGTCGCCGTCGGCGACGCGGCGAGCGGCGACCGCGCGCCCTTGCAGGTCGGGCAGTTCGAATCGACCGCCGAACTGATGGACCGCTGGCTCACCTGGTCGTACCTCGAGGGCGGCGGCGGCTCGTTCGGCCACGAGTCGTACGAGCTCGCGCTCTACTTTCTCGCCGAGCACACCGAGATCGACTGCTGGGTCAAGCGCCGAAAGCGCGGTTACATGTTCATGACCGGCGACGAGAAGCCCTACCCCGCCGTCTCCAAGCACCAGGTCGACACGCTGATCGGCGAGCGCCTCGACGACGACATCCCCGTTGCCGCCGCCGTCGCCGCCCTTCAAGAGACGTACGAGCCTTTCTTCCTCATCCCCGACGCGCGGCGGCGCGAGCACTGCGAGCGCACCTGGCGCGATCTGCTCGGCGACCACGTGCTCTGCCTCGAGCGCCCCGCCGACACCTGCTACGCGGCCGCCGGCGCCATCGCGCTCGGCGAGAAGCTCGTCGCCGACCTCGACGCCCTCGCCGCCCTGCTCGGCCGCGCCGGCGCCCCGCGCGAGCAGGTCGGCTCCGTCGTCCGGGCCCTGACCCCCTTCGCCGCCTCGCTCGGCCGCGACGGCGCCCCCTCGCCCCGGCTCGACCCGGCGAGGCCGGGCGCCGACGGCCCGAGCCGCTGGAAGCGCCTCGGGGGCGGCTGATGCGCGCCGCCCTCGTCGTCGACCTCGGCTTCGGCGACGCGGGCAAGGGCCTCGTCACCGACCACCTGACGCGCGCGCTCGGCGCGCACACCGTCGTGCGCTTCAACGGCGGCGCGCAGGCGGGCCACAACGTCGTCACCCCCGACGGACGCCACCACACCTTCTCGCAGCTCGGCGCGGGCTCGTTCGTGCCGGGCGTGCGCACCCACCTCTCGCGCCACGCCGTCGTGCACCCGACCGCGCTCCTGGTCGAGGCGGCCGCCCTCGCCGACAAGGGCGTCGGCGACGCGCTCGAGCGCGTGAGCGTGAGCGGCGAGGCGCTCGTCATCACCCCCTTCCAGCAGGCCGCCTGCCGGCTGCGCGAGCTCGCCCGCGGCGACGCGCGCCACGGCAGCTGCGGCGTCGGCGTCGGCGAGGCCGCCCGCGACGCCCTGCTCGACCCCGCAGGCGCCCTGCGCGCCCGGCACCTCGGCGACCGGGCCGCGTTGCGCCGCACCCTCGCGCGGCTCCAAGAGCGAAAGCGCGCCGAGCTCGACGACGAGCTGCGCGCGCTCCGCGGCTCGCCCCGGGCCGACGCCGAGCGCCGCGCGCTCGAGAGCCCCTCGATCGCCGACGCCTGGGCCGACGCCGCCGCCCGCCTCGCCCCGCTCGTCCGCCCGGGCGACGAGGCGCTCGCCGCCCGCCTCGCCCTCGGCGGCGCCATTGTGTTCGAGGGCGCGCAGGGCGTGCTGCTCGACGAGTGGTGCGGCTTTCACCCCCACACCACCTGGAGCACTTGCACCTTCGCGCGCGCGCTCGACCTCCTGCGCGCGTGCCGCTTCGAGGGCGAGACCCTCCGCCTCGGCGTCGTGCGCACCTACGCCACGCGCCACGGCCCCGGCCCCCTGCCGACCGAAGACGCCTCGCTCGCCCCCTTCTTGCCCGAGCCCCACAACGCCGACGGCCCCTGGCAGGGCGCCTTCCGCCTGGGGTGGCCCGACTTCGCCCTGCTCCGCTACGCCATCGAAGCCTGCGGCGGCGTCGACGCCCTCGCGCTCACCCACCTCGACGCGCTCGCCCGCCTGCCCCGCTTCCGCGCGTGCACCGGGTACCTGCCCCTGCCCGGCGCGCGCCTCGACCCCCCGCTCTACGAGCCCGTCGCCGGCGGCGAAGGGCCGGCGCGGCCCCGCCCGCCCGCCTCGCACGATCTCGATCGCCAGGCGGCCCTCACCGAGACGCTCGGCTCCGTCCGCCCCGTCTACGACGATCTCCCCTGGGCCCCGGGCGCCGAGCCCGAGCGCTACGCCCGCCACGTCGAAGCGCTCGCCGGCGCCCCCGTGCGCCTCGCCTCGACGGGGCCGCGGGCGACCGACGTCCGCGCGCTCGGCCCGCTCTTCGGGGAGTAGGGGCTCTCCGGGCGAGCGCGAGCGGCGGGAGGCGGGCGGGCGCGCCTTACGCGCCGACCCCCGGTGGCGCCTCGGCCCGCCGCCCGTGCGCCGCGCTCACGATCGGGTCGCGCGGCGCAGGCCCTCTCAGCTCGGCGTCGCGCCCGGGGGCACCGCCCCCTCGCGCTCGAGCGCGGCGCGGGCCAAGAGCTCGCGCACCTCGTCGTCGCCCGTCTGCGTGAAGTCGCGATACCAGAGGCCCACCGAGAAGAGCGGCTCGGGCGTGACGGCGCACACCGCGTCGTCGGCCAAATGGCGGAACTCGTCGCACACGTCCGGGTCCGAGATGGGCACCGCGACGACCAGGCGCGCGGGCTTCATCTTGCGCAGGGCCGACACCGCCGCGCGCATCGTGGCCCCCGTCGCGAGGCCGTCGTCGACCAAGAGGACGGTACGCCGCCGCAGGTCGGGCATGGGCCGCCCGCCGCGAAAGGCGCGCTCGCGCCGCTCGACCTCGCCGCGCTCGACCTCGGCCGCCCGGGCCACCACCTCGGCCGGGATGCCGAACCGCTCGACCACCTCGTCGTTGACCACGAGGGCCCCGCCCGAGGCCACCGCGCCCATCGCGAGCTCTTCGTTGTCCGGCACGCCGAGCTTGCGCACCACGAAGACGTCGAGCGGCGCCGAGAGCGCCCGGGCGACCTCGTACGCGACGGGCACGCCGCCCCGGGGCAGCCCCAACACCAAAGGCCGCGCCCCGGCGTACGCGGAGAGCTTCAGCGCGAGCTGCCGCCCGGCGTCGCGCCGGTCGTCGAAGTACACTCGTTTGCCCATGAATTCACCTCGAAGGGCTGGCCTGCATCGCATATACCACCCCCGCGGGGCCACCCCGCCCCTGCCTCGGGCCCTTCCGCCGCCCCCGCGAGCGCGCCCCCCGGCGGCGCCGCGCAAACTATACAAACACGGTTAGTTTTGATTCGCAAAGCCCCGCGACCGCCCGCGGCCCCGCCGCGCGCCCCGGCCGGCCCCTACCCCCTACCGCGCAGGCCGGGTCGGCGCCACCCCTGCGCGCCCGCACAGCAGGCCTGGGCTCTCGAACGGGTCGGCGCGGCTCCGCGCTCGGACGCGCCACGCCCACCGCGGGGCGCCGCGCGCGCGACGCGTCGCGTCGTCTGAGACTATCCGTTTTCGGTAATCTTATCGTCTCACGACGAACGATTCGTCCGCCCGAACGCGGGCCCCACGCGCCACGATGCCCCGTCGCATTCTGCCACGCTGAGGCACCGGCGCCCGGCGGACCCGCCCGCCCCGAACGGAGAAATGCGGCGTTTCAGGCGACCCGCGCCGAGCGAAACCCCGGACCATACCTTGCACATGGCCCGGCCCGCGTAAGCGCCCGCCCTTCCGGGCACTTCGCGATTACTCACAAACGAGGAGTCGACCCATGCAAAACCGTCGTAACGATCGGGGCTGGCGCGAGCAACAGCAGGCGCGGGACTACGAGGGCCAAGGGCGGCGCGAGAACCAAGGTCAAGGCGGGTACGGTCGCGAGGGCTGGCAGGGCCGCCACGAGGGCGGCCGCGTCGGCGGCGAAGAGCACGGCTGGCGCGATCAGGGCGGCCAGCGCTTCGAAGGCGGGCGCGGCTACGAAGGTCGTGGTTACGAAGGCGGCGGCTACCAGGGCGGCGGCTCCCAAGGCGGCGGCTACCTGGGCGGGGGCTACCAAGGCGGCGGCTACCAGGGCGGCGGCTCCCCAGGTGGCTATCGTGACGACGAATACCGAGGTGGCGGCTATCAGAGCGGCCGATACCAGGGCGGCTACGAGGGCGAGTTCGGCGGCCAGAGCTCGTTCGGCCGCCAGGGCGGCTTCGAGGGCGGCTACGGCCGGCAAGGTATGTACGGCGGCCGGCAGCAGGACATGTACGGCGGCGGCTACGGCGGCCGGCAGCAGGACATGTACGGCGGCGGCTACGGCCAGCAGGGCGGCTACGGCGGCGGCTTCGACCGTACGGGCTTCGGCTCCGAGGGCGGCTTCGGCCGGCAGGGCATGTACGGCGGCGGCTTCGAGGGCGGCCGGGGCATGTACGGCGGCGGCTACGAAGGCGGCGGCTACGGCGGCCGCCAGGGCATGTACGGCGGCGGCTACGAAGGCGGCTACGGCCGGCAGGGCGGCTTCGAGGGCGGCTACTCGAGCCAGGGCATAGGCGGCTACTCGGGCCAGGGCATGGGCGGCTACTCGGGCCAGGGCATGGGGGGCTACTCGGGCCAGGGCATGGGCTCGTCGGGCTACGGCCGGGGCTCGATGGGCGGCGTGCGCGGCCGGGGCCCGAAGGGCTACAAGCGCTCGGACGAGCGCATCCGCGAGGACGTCTGTGACCGGCTGACCGACCACCACGAGGTCGACGCGAGCGAGGTGAGCATCGAGGTGAAGGACGGCGAGGTCACGCTGACCGGCACGGTCGACGACCGCCGCTTCAAGCACCTGATCGAGCACATCGTCGAGTCGGTCGCGGGCGTGAACGAGGTGCACAACCAGCTGCGCGTCAAGCGCGAGGGCGCGCGCGACGAGACGACGACGACGGCGACGCGGGGCCGCGAGGGCACGCGCGAAGAGACGTCGAACGGCACGATCGGCTCGGGCCTCGGCCGCGTCTCGGGCAGCACGACGCGCACCAACTCGTAAGCGGCGCGCGCCGCCAGCACGCACCGCCGCCCTCTCCGGCGCGCGCCGGGGCCGCCCCGCGGCGGGCCCCGGCGCCCTTTCCTCTCCGGCACGCGCGCCGCCCCGCCATGACCGCGGGTGCCGGAAATGATGGCAGCGCGTGCCCGCCCGCGGCGCGCGGGGCCGGCCCCGCGATCGTGCGGCCTTCGGTGCGCGACGGGGCGCCCGCCCGCGGCGCGCGGGGCCGGCCCGCCGGGGGGCCGAGCCGGGCGGGGCGCCCGAGGCGGCGCCCTCGCCCGCGCCCTTGCAGGGCGGGCGCGCCTCGCGGCGGCCGGCCGCCGACGACGTGTCGTCCTTCGGCCGAAGCGGCGGGCCGACGCCGACGCCCCTCCGTCGAAGCTGCGAGGCATTGTCACGCGGGGGCGGAGCGCGTATGCACCGCGCGTCGGACGGGCGCGCCGCCCCCGGCAAGGAGGTTCCTTTCGCCGTGTTGCCCGCTCTCTTCGTCGCCCTCTGCGTGGTCTTTCGCGTGCTGCCGCACCCCCCGAACGTCGCCCCCGTCGGCGCGACCGCCGTCTTCGCCGGGCGCACGATGACGCTGCGGGGGGCGCTGTGCCTCGTCGCGGTCGCCATGATCGCCGGCGATCTGGCCCTCGCGCACGCCCACGGCTACCGCGCCTTCGGCGCCGTCACCCCCTTCGTCTACGCCGGGTTCGGGGCGCAGGCGCTGCTCGGGCGCCTCGGGCGCGCGCGCAAGGGGGGCGTGCTCGCCGCGGCGGCGGGCGGGGCGCTCGCGTTCTTCGCGCTGTCGAACTTCGGCGTGTGGCTCGTCTCGGGCATGTACGCGCACACGGCGGGCGGGCTCGCGTCGTGCTACGCCGCGGCCCTGCCCTTCCTGGGCCGAACGCTGCTCGGCGACGTCGTCTGGTCGGCGGCGCTCTGGCTGGCCTACCGGCCGGCGGCGGCGCGGCTCGAGCGGCGGCCGGGCTGGGTGCCGGTCCGGGCCGGCGAGATGGGGGCGGTCTAGCGTTGCTCGCGCCGCTCGACCACGCGGCGGGCGCCGCGGCGCTGGCCCGGCTCGACGCCTTGACCAAGCCCCGCGGCAGCCTCGGCCGGCTCGAGGCGCTGGTCGCGCAGCTCGCCCGCGTGCAAGGGCGCGACCGCCCGCGCGCGCGCCCCGCCGCCGCGCTCGTCGTCGCCAGCGACCACGCCGTCGCCCGCCACGGGGTGTCGGCCTACCCGCAGGCGGTCACGCGCGCGATGGTGGCCAACCTCCGCGCGGGCGGGGCCGCCGCGAGCGTGATGGCGCGGGCCCTCGCCGTGCCGCTCACCGTGCTCGACGTCGGCGTGCTCGGGGGCGAAGGGGCGGGGGCCGAAGCGGGGGCGGGCGCGCGCGTCGTGCGGGCCCCCGTCGCGGCCGAGCCGCTCGGCGACCTGCGCGAGGCCCGCGCCGTGACGCCCGAGGTCGCCGAGGCGGTGGCGCGGGCCGCCGAGGGCGCCGTCGACGCGATGGGCGACCTCGCCGTGCTTCTGCTCGGCGAGATCGGCATCGGCAACACCACGGCGGCGGCGGCCGTCGCGAGCGCCCTGCTGGGGCTGCCGCCCGAGGCGAGCGTCGGCCCGGGCACCGGGCTCGACGAGGCGGGGCTCGCCGTCAAGCGCGCCGTCGTCGCCGACGCGCAGCGCTCGCTCGGCGACGAGCGCGATCCGTGGCGCGTGCTCGCGCGCGTCGGCGGGCGCGACCTCGTCGGCATGGCGGCCGCGGCGCGCGCGGCGCTCGCGCGGCGCGCGGTCGTCGTCGCCGACGGCTACGCCGCGGGGGTGGCGCTGCTCGCGCTCGCGCGGGCCCTGCCGGGGGCCGAAGGGCGCGTCGTCTTCGCCCACCGCTCGGCCGAGCCGGGGCACGCGCGCGTGCTCGCCGCGCTCGGCGCCGAGCCCCTGCTCGACCTGGGGCTGCGGCTCGGCGAGGGCACGGGGGCGCTCGCCGCCTTCCCCCTCGTCGAGCTCGCCTGCGCGCTGCACGACCGCATGGCCACCTTCGCCGAGGCGGCCGTGCCCGAGCGCGAGGGCGCGCCGTGAGGCTGCCGCCGCCCCTGCGCGGCCTGCGCGCGGCGTTCGTGTTCCTCACGCGCATCCCCGTCGGCGGCTTCCCGTACCGGCCCGACGACTTCCGCTGGGCGGCGGCCTACTTCCCCGCCGTCGGGGCGTGCGTCGGGGCCCTCTCCGGCGCGGTCGCCTCCCTGGCGCGGCCCGCCGGCCCCTGGCCGGCCGCGCTCCTCGCGCTCGGCGCGTCGCTGCTGCTCACGGGCGCGTTCCACGAAGACGGGCTCGCCGACACGGCCGACGCGCTCGGCGGCGCCTTCGACCGCGCCAAGCTCTTTGCCATCTTGAAAGACAGCCGCGTCGGGTCCTTCGGGGCCGCCGCCCTCTTCGTGGTCTTGGCGCTGCGCGCGGCCCTGCTCGCGCGGCTCGTCGACGACGCCGTCGCCGCCTGCGCGCTGGCCGGCGCGCTCGCGCGCACGCCGCCCGTCGTGCTGATGGTCGCCCTCCCCTACGTGACCGACGACGCCGCGAGCCGGAGCCGCCTGCTCACCCGCGCCCGCCCGCGGCAGGCCGTCGCCGCGCTCGGCCTCGCGGCCCTGGCGCTCGCCGGCGCCGCCCGCTGGGGCGCCTCGCCGGCGCGCCTGCTCGCGCTCGTCGTCGCGCTCGCCGGCGCCTCGGCCCTCTGCGCGTGGCGCTTCGTGGCCCGCGCGGGGGGCCTCACCGGCGACTTTCTCGGCGCCACCGAGCAGGTCGGCGAGTGCGTCGTGGGCCTCGTCCTCGCCTGGGGGCGGCCGTGAGCGCCGCGCGGCGGCTGGCGGTCGTGCGCCACGCGCCCACCGACGTCGCCGGCCGGTGCGTCGGCCGCACCGACGTCGAGGCGACCATGCCGCACGCCGAAGCCGCCGCGCGGGCGGCCGAACGGCTCGCCGCCGCGCCCGACCTCGGCCTCG
The DNA here is from genome assembly GCA_035762175.1 of Polyangiaceae bacterium. Lineage (GTDB taxonomy): Bacteria > Myxococcota_A > Polyangia > Polyangiales > Polyangiaceae > DASTPP01. The sequence goes on from DASTPP010000045.1 coordinate 13,236, forward strand.
TGCGCGTGTGGGCGTCGCCGCTGCGGCGCTGCGCCGGGCTCGCCGCCGCCCTCGGCGAGCGGCTCGGCGTGCCGCTCACGCTCGACCCGCGCCTCGCCGAGATCGACCACGGGACGTTCGAGGGGCGGGCCTACGCCGACCTCGAGCGCGACGAGCCCGCGGCGCTCGCCGCCTGGATGAGCGCCTGGGAGCACGAAGGCCCGCCCGGCGGCGAGAGCGCGCGCGCGCTCGGGGCGCGCGTCGGCGCGTGGCTCGACGAGCTGCCGCCGGGGGGCCACCTGCTCGTCGCGCACGCCGGCGTCGCCCGGGCGCTGCGCGTACGACCGGGGGGCGCGTCGTGGGCCGACGCCATGGCGCGAACCGTGCCGCACCTCTGCCTCGACGCCGTGTACGGCTGGTGAACCCGTAGGCGCGCGAGCACGGGCAGGCACTCGAAGGGGACGCGCTCGGGCCCGCCGGGCTCGGGCTCAGGCTCGGGGGCCACGCGGTTCGACAGCCCCAGGCCCAGGCCGCCCGCCCGGCTGCCTCGGCGAGGCCACGGCCCCCCCCTACCTCCGCCCGCCGCTCGCTACGCCTTGCGCTCGGCCACGGCCGGCTCGCGCGCCTCGCCCGCCTCGACCGCCCCGCCGCGCCCCGGCGGCGAGCGGCGCGCGAGCCGCGCCACCATGCGCACCAAGAGGGCCGGCTCGATCGGCTTGGCCATGTGCGCCTGGAAGCCCGCGGCCAGCGCCTTCGCGCCGTCGTCGGCCGAGGCGTACGCGGTCAGCGCCGCCGCCGGCACGTCGCCGCCCCGCTCGGGCGGGCGGCCGCGCACGCGCCGGATGAGCGAGTGGCCGTCTTCGGCCGGCAGCCCGATGTCCGAAAGGAGCACCGTCGGCACCTCGTGCTCGAACGCGTCCCAGGCCTCGGCCGCCGACCCGACCGCCGTCACCCGCGCGCCCGAGCGCTCGAGCACCGCCGAGAGCAGCTCGCGCCCGTCGGGCTCGTCTTCGACCAAGATGACGTTGATGCCGCTCAGCACGTGCGACGAGGTGAACGACAGGCTCTCGGGCGGCGCCTCGGCGTCGGCCTCGCCCGCGGCCGACGCGGCCTCGTCGATCGGCAGCGTGACGGTGAAGGTCGCGCCGTGGCCGAGCCCCGCGCTGTGCGCCTCGACGCGCCCGCCGTGCAGCTCGATGAGGTGGCGCACGATCGCCAGGCCCAGGCCGAGGCCGCCGTGGGCGCGGGCGCTCGTGCCGTCGGCCTGCCGGAAGCGGTCGAAGACGAAGGGCAAGAAGTCTTGCCGGATGCCCTGCCCGTTGTCGATGACCCGCAGCCGCACCCCGCCCGCGCCGTCTTCGTCGAGCACGACGCGCACGACGCCGCCCTTCGAGGTGAACTTGATGGCGTTGGTGAGCAGGTTCCACACGACCTGCTGCAGCCGGTCGGGGTCGCCGCGCACGAAGCCGCGGTGCGGGGCGATCGCGGTGACGATCTCGACGCCCTTGGCGTCGGCCGCCGAGCGCACGACGTCGACCGCCGCCTCGATGACCGGGGCGAGCTGCACCGGCCGCGGCTGCAGCGCCAGCTTGCCCGTGATGATGCGGCTGATGTCGAGCAGGTCTTCGATGAGCTGCGCCTGCGCCTTGGTGTTGCGCTCGAGCGTCTCGAGCCCGCGCTTGAGCATCGCCGCGTCGGGGTCTTCGTTGCGCAAGAGCTGCACCCACCCGAGCATGGCGTTCAGCGGGGTTCTCAGCTCGTGCGAGAGCGTCGCCAAGAACTCGTCTTTCGCCCGGTGCGCCTCGGCGAGCGAGTGGCGCTCGCGCTCGGCCACCTCGTAGAGCCGCGCGCTGTCGAGCGCGAGCGCGGCCCGGCGGGCGAGGTCTTCGACCAGCATCAGGTCGTCGGGGTCGAGCCGCCCGCCCGCCCCCGCGAGCGCCACCGTCAGCGCGCCGAGCACGCGCCCGCGCGCGACGAAGGGCACGCTGAGCGCCGAGCGCAGCCCCACCCGCTCGTACGCCTCGCGCAGCTCGGGCCGGTCGCCCATCGCCGCGCGCAGCTCGGGCGGCAGCTCGGCCAAGAGCTGCGTGCGCCCCGTGCGCATCGCCAGCGCGGGGCCGAAGGGCGAGCCGGGCGAGGCGTCGAGCTCGCGCAAGATGAGCTCGGCGAGCGGCGCCCGCGCCCCGTCGCGGTGCACCACCACCGCCCGCCGCGACTCGCCCGCCTCGTCGACCAGGTCGATCGCGCAGTAGTCGGCGAGCTGCTCGACCGAGAGCCGCGCCACCTCGCCGAGCGCCCCCTCGACCGTCGGCGCCGACGCGAGCAGCCGGCTCGCCTCCGACAAGAGCCGCAGCCGGTCTTCGGCCCGGCGCCGGTCGTCGATGTCGGTGCTCGTGCCGATCCACGAGGAGGTCTGCCCCGCCGCGTCCGAGACCGGCACCGCCCGCACCAGGTGCCAGCGGTAGCCCGCGCCCGGCGAGCCGAAGCGGAACTCGGCCTCCCAGTTCTGCCCCTCGGCCACCGCCCGCCGCCACTCGCGCTCGAAGCGCTCGCAGTCGTCGGGCGGCAAGACCGCCCCCCAGGAGAGCGCCCCCGGCTCGCCCGGCTCGGCCCCCGCGCAGTCGAACCAGCGCCGGTTGCCGTAGGTGAGCGCCCCCCCGGCGTCCGCCGTCCACACGATCTGCGGCATCGACTCGGCCAGCGACCGGTAGCGCTCTTCGCCCAGCCGCCGCAGCTCCGCCAGCTCGCGCTCGCGCGCCGCCCGCAAGAGCTCGGCCTGCTCGTGGACCTTCTTGTTCTTCTTGTACAGGTCGACGAAGACGCTCACCTTCGAGCGCAAGATCTCGGCGTCGAAGGGCTTGGCGATGTAGTCGACCGCGCCGACGTTGTAGCCGCGGTAGATGTACTGCTCGGCCTTGTTGATCGCGGTCAAGAAGATGATCGGCACGTGCCGCGTCTTCTCGCGCTCTTTGATCAGCGTCGCGGTCTCGAAGCCGTCCATGCCCGGCATCTGCACGTCGAGCAAGATGACCGCGAACTCGTCGGTCAAAAGGTGCTTGAGCGCCTCGGGCCCCGAGCTCGCGCGCACCAGCCGCTCGCCCAGCGGCTCGAGAATCGCCTCGAGCGCCAAGAGGTTCTGCGGCTGGTCGTCGACCAGCAAGATCTTGCCCGGCGCGAGCGCTTCGACCGCGGGCCGGGCCTCGGACGGGGGGGAGGTGGGCGAAATCGTCGTCATCAGCGGCAGAATGCTTTCAGGCCCGTCCGAGCCCGTAGAGTGCCACGGCCAAGTCGTCGAGCGCTAGCACCCGGTCGACCACGCCGCTCGCGATCGCGGCGCCCGGCAAGATGGGGCTCTCGGCCTCGCCCGGGTCCTGCGCCAGCGTCGGGCCCCCGAAGCGCTTGATGCGCCCGAGCCCCCGCACGCCGTCTTGGTTCGCCCCCGTCAAGACCAGCCCCGCGCAGCGCGCCCCGTACGCGTCGGCCGCCGACTCGAAGAGCACGTCGATCGAGGGGCGGCTGAAGCTCACCGGGTCGTCCGTCGAGAGCGCGAACTCGCCCACGCCCACCAGCACGTGGTAGTCGGCCGGCGCCAGGTAGATCTGCCCCGCCGCGAGCGGCGCCTTGTCTTCGACCTCGACCACCGGCATCACGCACGCCGACGCCAGCGCCTCGACCAGCGCGTCGCCCGAGTCGCGCCCCCGGTGCTGCACCAGCGCCACCGCGTAGGGCAGCGGCCGCTTGAACGACCGGAAGAGCCGCTGCAGCGCCACCAGCCCCCCCCACGAGGCCCCCACCACCAAGAGCTCGACCCCGCCGCCGCCCACCTTGCCGTCGCCCCGCCCGTCGCCCCGCCCGCTCACAGCGACACCTTGCGGTAGACCCGCTCGCTCGCCACGAAGGGCTCGAAGCGGCTCTCGTGGCTCGTGAAGCGCAGGCTCTCGCGCCGCCCGAGCGCCAACAGCCCCCCGCGCGCCAGGCTGTCGTAAAAGAGCCCCACCACCCGCTCTTTCAGGGGGCGGCCGAAGTAAATGAGCACGTTGCGGCAGAAGATGACGTGAAACTCGCTGAAGCCCCCGTCGGTCACCAGGTTGTGCCGCGCGAAGACCACGTGCCGCCCGAGCTGCGGGTCGAAGAGCGCCGCGTCGTAGCGCGCCGTGTAGTAGTCGGAGAACGCCCGCTGCCCCCCCGCCTGCTGGTAGTTCACCGTGTACTCGCGCATCTTCGTCAGCGGGTAGATGCCCTCGCGCGCCCGCCGCAACACCGACTCGTTCACGTCCGTCGCGTAGAGCCGCGTCCGGTCGTAGAGCCCCTCTTCGGTCAGCAAGATCGCCAGCGAATAGACCTCTTCGCCCGTCGCGCACCCCGCGTGCCACACCCGCAAGAACGGGTACGTGCGCAAGACCGGCACCACCTGCTCGCGGAACGCGAGAAAGAAGCTCGGGTCGCGGAACATGCTCGTCGCGTTGATCGTCAGATCGTCGACGAGCCGCCCCAGGCACTGCGGGTCGCGGAACACCCGGTCTTGCAACGCCGAGATGGTCGGCACCCCCTCGGCCTCCATTCGACGGCGCAGCCGCCGCAGCAAGATCGTCGGCGAGTACGCCCGGAAGTCGACCCCGTAGTGCCGGTAGACCCCCTCGAACAAAAGGCTCATCTCGAGCCACTCGAGCCGCGTCTCTTCGTTCGGGGCCGAAAGCGCTACCTTCTCGAAAGGTAGCTCGACAGTTTCGCCACGCCCGAGGCAAAATGCCTCGCTCTCGAAGGGGCGCGGCGGCTCCGAGGGCGGAGAAGGCATGGACGAAGGCACAGTAGCACGCCGAACGTTGCAAAAACCCCACCGGCACGCGTGCCTCGTTCCCCCGAACGCTAGCCCGGGCCCCCTTCGACCCGCCGAAGCTCGACCGCACCGCCCCCTTCGACCCGCCGAAGCTCGACCGCACCGCCCCCCGCCGCCTCGCCCCAAGGCCCCCCGGCCCGCCCCCCGCCGGGGCTCGGGCCGAGGCCCTCAGCGGTAGAGCCAGACCCGCATGAGCCCCAAGAGCTTCTCGGTGTCGACCGGCTTGGTGATGTAGTCGCTCGCCCCGACCTCGAGGCACTTCTCGCGGTCGCCCCGCATCGCCTTGGCCGTCAGCGCGATGATGGGCAACTTCTGGAACTGCGGCAGCTTGCGCACCGCGGCGATGGTCTCGTAGCCGTCCATCTCGGGCATCATGATGTCCATCAAGACGATGTCGACGTCGGGCTCTCGCTTCAGCTTGTCGAGGCCCTCGCGCCCGTTCTCGGCGAACGAGACGCTCATGCCCTGGCCCTCGAGCACGCTCGTCAGGGCGAAGATGTTGCGCACGTCGTCGTCGACCACGAGCACCTTCTTGCCCTGGAACACGCCCGAGTCGGCCTCGAACCGGTTCGGCTGCGGGCGCCGGTGCTCGGGCAGCTCGGTCGCCACGCGGTGCAAGAAGAGGGCGGCCTCGTCGAGCAGCCGCTCGGGCGAGCGGGCGCCCTTGACGATGATCGAGTCGGTGTGCTTGCGCAGGCGGGTCTCTTCGGCCGGGCTGAGCTCGCGCCCCGTGTAGACGATGATGGGCAGCGCCGCGTGCGGCGGCAGCGCGCGCACCCGCTCGAGCAGGTCGAAGCCCGTCATCTCGGGCAGGCCGAGGTCGACGACGAGCGCGTCGTAGCGGCGCGCCGAGAGCTCGGCGAGGGCCTCCTCGGCCGAGCCGACGCCCGCGGCGCCGAGGTCGGCCTCCTCGAAGAGCGCCAAGATCGCCTTGCGCTGCGTCTCGTCGTCTTCGACCACGAGCAGCTTGCGCGCCCCCTCGTCGAGGTACGCCTTGATGTTGCCGAAGGCCTTCTCGAGCTCGCCCTCGGCCGCCGGCTTCTCGAGGAAGGTGACGGCCCCCATGCGCAAGCCCTCTTGCCGCCGGTCGCTCGCGGAGACCACGTGCACGGGGATGGCGCGCGTCAGCGGGTTCGCCTTCAGCCGCTCGAGCAGCCGCCAGCCCTCGCGGTCGGGCAGGTCGACGTTGAGGACGATGGCGTCGGGCCGGTGCCGCTGCAAGAACGGCGGCACGTGGTCGGCGCGCGCGAGGACGACGGCCTTGAAGTCGCGCGAGCGGGCCATGTCGAGCAGCACCCGCCCGAAGCTCTCGTCGTCCTCGACGACGAGGACCACCCGGTCGCCCGGCGCGAGCGAGCGCCGGTCGTCGCCGAGCGGGTTGGGCGCGCTGAACGCCTCGGGCGCGCGGAAGGGCGGGGGCGGCGGCGCGCCCCAGGCGGGCCGCGGGGGCTCGGGCGGCACGGCGTGCGCCGGCAGCCGCTCGGGCAGGTAGAGCGTGAAGGCGCTGCCCTCGCCGACCTTGCTGCGCACCTGGATCTCGCCCCCGAGCAGCTTCGCCAGCTCGCGGCTGATGGCGAGGCCGAGGCCGGTGCCGCCGAACTTGCGGCTCGTCGTGCCGTCGGCCTGCTGGAAGGCCTCGAAGATGAGCTTCTGCTTGTCGGGCGCGATGCCGATGCCCGTGTCGTGCACCGCGATGGCGACGGCCGCCTGCGGCTGCCGCGCGAGCTCGGGGTTCTCGAAGGTGACGCCCGGCCCCGGCCGCTCGACGCGCACCTCGACCCGGCCCCGCTCGGTGAACTTGAAGGCGTTCGACAAGAGGTTGCGCAAGATCTGCTGCAGGCGCCCGCCGTCGGTGTAGATCGAGGTCGGCACCCGGTCGCCGACCTCGATCGAGAAGTCGAGCCCGCGCTGCTGCGCGACGTGGCGCATGTGCCGGTCGAGGTACGTCTCGAGGTCGGTGAGCAGCACGTCGCTCGGCAAGATCTCCATCTTGCCGGCCTCGACCTTCGACAGGTCGAGCACCTCGTTGATGAGGTTCAAGAGGTCGCTGCCGGCCGAGTGAATGGTCTGCGCGTACTCGACCTGCTTCGGGCTGAGGTTGGACTCTTTGTTCTCGCCGAGCAGCTTGGCCAAGATGAGCATGCTGTTGAGCGGCGTGCGCAGCTCGTGGCTCATGTTGGCCAAGAACTCGCCCTTGTACTTGGCGCTGAGCGCCACCCGCTCGGCCTGCTCTTCGACCTCTTTCTTCGCGATCTCGACCTCGCGGTTCTTCTGCTCGACCTTGGCGTTCTGCTCGGCCAAGAGCGACGCCTTCTCTTCGAGCTCTTCGTTGATCTGCTGCAACTCTTCGCCCTGGTCGCGCAACAGCTCTTCGGACTCGCGCAGCGACTTGGCCTGCGCCTCGAGCTCGGCGTTCGAGCGCCGGAGCTCCTGCTGCTGCTGCCGCAGCTCTTGCTGCTGGTTGCGCAGCTCGTCGGCCAGCGCGGTCGACTGCAGCAGCAGCTCTTCGGTGCGCATGTTCGCCGCGATCATGTTGAGCACGACGCCGATGCTCTCGGCGAGCTGCTCCAAGAAGAGCAGGTGAATGGCGCTGAACTGGTGAAAGCTCGCGAGCTCGATGACCGCCCGCACCTCGCCCTCGAAGAGCACCGGCAGCACGATCACGTTGCGCGGCGGCGCCTCGCCCAGGCCCGAGTTGATGGCGATGTAGTCGTCGGGCACGTTCGTCAGCAAGATGCTCTTCTTCTCGAGCGCGCCCTGGCCGACCAGCCCCTCGCCCAGCTTGAAGCGGCTCGAGACGTTCTTGCGAACCTTGTAGGCGTAGCTGGCGGTCAGCTTCAGCACCGCCACCTCGCCCTCCTTCTCGGTCAAGAAGAAGGCGCCGTGGTGCGCGCCGACCAGCGGCGTCAGCTCGCTCATGATCAGCCGCGAGATCGACTCGAGGCTCTTCTGCCCGCCCATCAGCCCGGCGAGCTTCGCCAGGTTCGACTTGAGCCAGTCTTGCTCTTTGTTCTTCTCGGTCGTCTCGCGCAGGTTCGCGATCATCTGGTTGACGTTGTCCTTCAACGTCAAGAGCTCGCCCTGCGCCCGCACCGTGACCGAGCGCGTCAGGTCGCCCTTGGTCACCGCCGTGGCGACCTCGGCGATGGCGCGCATCTGCACCGTCAGGTTGTCGGCGAGCTGGTTGACGTTGTCGGTCAGGTCGCGCCAGATGCCCGCCGCGCCCGGCACCCGCGCCTGGCCGCCCAGCTTGCCCTCGGTGCCGACCTCGCGCGCCACCGTCGTCACCTGGTCGGCGAAGACGCGCAGCGTGTCGGTCATGCTGTTGATGGTGTCGACGAGCGCCGCGATCTCGCCCTTCGCGTCGAGCACCAGCTTCTGGCTGAGGTCGCCGTTGGCGACCGCGGTGACGACCTTGACGATGCCGCGCACCTGCGTCGTCAGGTTCGAGGCCATGAAGTTGACGTTGTCGGTCAGGTCCTTCCACGTGCCGGCGACGCCGGGCACGCGCGCCTGCCCGCCCAGCTTGCCCTCGGTGCCCACTTCGCGCGCCACCGTCGTCACCTGGTCGGCGAAGATGCCGAGCGTCTCGGTCATGTCGTTGATCGTCTCGGCCAGCTCGGCGATCTCGCCCTTGGCGTCGAGCACCAGGCGCTTCGACAGGTCGCCGTTGGCGACCGCGGTGACGACCTTGACGATGCCGCGCACCTGCGTCGTCAGGTTCGAGGCCATCGAGTTGACGTTGTCGGTCAGGTCTTTCCACGTGCCGCCGACGCCGGGCACGAAGGCCTGCCCGCCCAGCTTGCCCTGCGTGCCGACCTCGCGCGCGACGCGCGTGACCTCGGCGGCGAACGAGCGCAGCTGGTCGACCATCGTGTTGATGGTGTTCTTGAGCTCCAAGAGCTCGCCCTTCACCTCGACCGTGATCTTCTGCCCGAGATCGCCGTTCGCCACCGCGGTCGTCACCAGCGCGATGTTGCGAACCTGGTCGGTCAGGTTCGAGGCCATCGAGTTGACGCTGTCGGTCAGGTCTTTCCACGTGCCGCCCACCCCCGGCACCCGCGCCTGCCCGCCCAGCTTGCCCTCGGTGCCGACCTCGCGCGCGACGCGCGTGACCTCGGCCGCGAAGCCCCGCAGCTGGTCGACCATCGTGTTGATGGTGTTCTTGAGCTCCAAGAGCTCGCCCTTCACCTCGACCGTGATCTTGCGCGACAGGTCGCCGTTGGCGACGGCCGTGGTGACCAGCGCGATGTTTCGAATCTGATCGGTCAGGTTCGAGGCCATCGAGTTGACGTTGTCGGTCAGGTCTTTCCACGTGCCGGCGACGTCGGGCACGCGGGCCTGCCCGCCCAGCTTGCCCTCGGTGCCCACCTCGCGCGCGACGCGCGTGACCTCGCTGGCGAAGCTGCGCAGCTGGTCGACCATCGTATTGATGGTGTTCTTCAGCTCGAGCGTCTCGCCCCGCACGTCGACGGTGATCTTCTGGCTCAGGTCGCCGTTGGCGACGGCGGTGGTGACGAGCGCGATGTTGCGCACCTGATCGGTCAGGTTGCGCGCCATCGAGTTGACGCTGTCGGTCAGATCTTTCCACGTGCCGGCCACGCCGGGCACCCGGGCCTGCCCGCCCAGCTTGCCCTCGGTGCCGACCTCGCGCGCCACCGTGGTGACCTGGTCGGCGAACACGCGCAGCGTGTCGGTCATGCTGTTGATCGTGTCGGCCAGGGCCGCCAGCTCGCCCTTGGCCTCGAGCACGAACTTCTGGTTCAAATCGCCGTTGGCGACGGCGGTGACGACGCGCACGATGCCGCGCACCTGGGTGGTCAGGTTCGAGGCCATCGAGTTGACGCTGTCGGTCAGATCTTTCCACGTGCCGGCCACGCCGGGCACGTTCGCCTGCCCGCCCAGCTTGCCCTCGGTGCCGACCTCTTTCGCGACGCGGGTGACCTCCGACGCGAACGAGCGCAGCTGATCGACCATGGTATTGACCGTGGTGCCGATGCGATAAAACTCGCCGCGCACCGGCTTGCCGTCGATCTCGAGGGCCATCTTCTGGCTGAGGTCGCCGCCGGCGACGGCGGTGATGACGCGGGCGACCTCGATCGAGGGGCGCACCAGGTCGTCCATGATCGAGTTGACGGCCTGCAGCTTGCGCGACCACGCCCCGGTCATGCCGGGCACCGAGGCGCGCTCGTTCATCTTGCCCTCGCGCCCGACCAGGGCCGAAAGCCGTTCGAACTCGGCGGTAATGACGTCGGCCCGCGTGGCCACCTCGTTGAACGCCCGCTCGATCTCGCCCATCTGCCCGCGCCCGTCGCCGGGCAGGCGCACGCTGAAGTCGCCCGCCCCGAACGCCCGCAGCGCGTCGAGCAGCTCGTCGAGCTGCCCCCCCCGCTCGACCCCGCGCGACGGCCCCCGCCCCGCCGGCTCGCGCGCCTTGCCCGCCCGCCCCACCGCCTCGCGCCCCGCCCCCTCGCGCGCCGCGATCGATCGCCCCGCCCCCTCGCGCTCGCCCTTCTTGTGGCCGTTGCCGTTGCCGTTGCCGTTGCCGTTGCCGTTGCCCGACCGGGCGACCGGCCGGCGCGTACGAGTGCGCTCGGTGTTTTGTGAGGTCACGGGCTATCCTGATTGGTCGCCGCCCTCTGGGCGCGGCGGGAGGGGGCGACTCTACCTGACAAAACGCCTCGGGCGAATGGGGCAGAATGCCACACGGCGGCCCCCGGCGAGCCCGCCGAACGCGCCCCTGGCTGAAGCCAGGGGCCGTGAACACAAGGGGAAACGGCGTTCAAAGCCCGCCCCTCGTCGGGGCCGGGCTCCCCCGTTCACGTTCGTACGACGCGGGAGCCACGCCCCTGCGGGGGCGGGGCTTTACCCTCCGCGCCTTGTGGTTTCCTCGTCGGAAAGCGGGTGTTCACGGCCCCCGACTTCAGTCGGGGGTGCGTCCTCCGGCCGGCGCCGGCCGCCCCCGGCTCAGGAAACCTGCGCGGGCAGCTGCCAGTCGATGGGGGGCTTGCCGCGGGCTTCGAGCGCGGCGTTGATGGTCGAGTAGGGCTTGCTGCCGAAGAAGCCGTTGCTGGCCGAGAGGGGCGAGGGGTGCGTGCCCTGGATCACCACGTGGCGCTTGCCGTCGATGAGCTTCGCCTT
>DASTPP010000046.1:0-33415 GCA_035762175.1 Polyangiaceae bacterium
CTCAAGGTGCCCGCCATCAACGTCAACGACTCGGTCACCAAGTCGAAGTTCGACAACCTCTACGGCTGCCGCGAGTCGCTGCTCGACGGCATCAAGCGCGCCACCGACGTCATGATCGCCGGCAAGGTCGCCCTCGTCTGCGGCTTCGGCGACGTCGGCAAGGGCTGCGCCCAGTCGCTCAAGAACCAGGGCGCGCGCGTGCTCGTCAGCGAGATCGACCCCATCTGCGCCCTGCAGGCCGCGATGGACGGCTACCAGGTCGTCACCGTCGAGACCGCCGCCCCCCTCGCCGACATCGTCGTCACGGCCACGGGCTGCAGCGACATCGTGCGCGCCGAGCACATGATGCGCATGAAGGACGAGGTCATCCTCTGCAACATCGGCCACTTCGACTGCGAGATTCAGGTCGCGTGGCTCGAGCAGAACCCCGAGATCAAGAAGGTCAACGTCAAGCCCCAGGTCGACCAGTACGTCTTCCCCGACGGCCGGCGCCTGACGCTGCTCGCCTCCGGCCGCCTCGTCAACCTGGGCTGCGCCACCGGCCACCCGAGCTTCGTGATGAGCACCTCGTTCTCGAACCAGGTCATCGCCCAGCTCGAGATCTGGACGAACCCGAACAAGTACCCCCTCGGCGTCCACGTGCTGCCGAAGGTGCTCGACGAGAAGGTCGCGCGCCTGCACCTCAAGAAGCTCGGCGTCGAGCTGACCACGCTGACCAAAGAGCAGGCCTCGTACCTCGGCGTGCCCGTCGGCGGCCCCTTCAAGCCCGACTGGTACCGCTACTGAGCGCCCGCCCCGGCGGCCGCCCTCGGCCCCCGCGCCCACGCGGGCGGCCCGCCGGCGCCGCGCGCGCGACGCCGGGGCGCGGTGCCCCGGCCGCACGGGAGGCCGGGCCCCGCGCGCCCGCCGAGCGGGTCACCGCGCGCGCCGGGCTCCGCGCGCGGGGCCCGCGCCGCCGGCCGTAACTTGGGCACGCTCACCGTGCGGCAGTCGTTGCGGCAGCCGTCGTTGTTGTTGGTGTTGCCGTCGTCGCACTGCTCGCCCTGGTCGACCTGGATGACCCCGTCGCCGCAGCGGGGGCCGGGTACGCACCCGGCGGCGCACTGGTTGTAGCCGCCGTCGTTCGTGCCGTCGTCGCACTGCTCGCCGAAGACGCCGTCGACGACGCCGTCGCCGCAGAACTTGGCGGCCTGGCAGCCCGGGGCGCACTTGCCGGTGCCGTAGGGGCTGAGGTTGGTGCCGTCGTCGCACTCTTCGCCCTGGTCGGCCTGCAGGGCGCCGTCGCCGCAGCGCGGGCCGAGGGCGAGGCAGCCCGGGGCGCACCCGTTGTAGCTGCCGTCGTTGACGCCGTCGTCGCAGACCTCGTCGGGCGTGACGACGCCGTCGCCGCACTCGCTCTCGCAGCTCGACTTGCTGCTGACGAAGCCCGAGAGGGTGAGCCGGTAGTTCGACTGGGTGGTGTGCCGCTCGGCCTGCCAGACCACGGCCTCGTAGACCTTGCCCGCCTGCAGGCCGAGCGCGACGCTCTTGGTGCCGGTGACGCCGGCCTGGGTGACCGAGCCGCCGGTGCCGCTGAGGGTGACCGAGCCGTTCTCGGCGCCGTGAATGCCCCCGAGGTCGACGGTGAGCTTCTTGTTGATGAACACCCAGACGTCGTCGTCGCCGGTGAAGTCGAGCTTCTCGCCGCCCTTGTACTCGAACCAGTACCGGACCTCGCTCGTGAAGTGGAAGTTGTTCGAAAGGCCCTGGTTGCCGAAGGCCTTGCCGTCGAGCGGGAAGAACGTCGTGTCGTTGAACTGGTAGGCCCCGCTCGCCTGCTTGGTGAGCGTCATCGTCTGCACGACCGTCTGGTTGACGCCGGCGACGTCGCGGTACCACTGGTCGAACTGGGCCTTGCCGGTCGTCGTGGTGGTGCCGCCGGTGGCCTTGGCGTAGACGGGCTTGCCGTCGAGGCCGAGCGCGTTGGTCAAGATGCCGAGGTTCAGGCCCTTGTTGAGCGCGTTGCTCTCGAAGTCGGGGTGGCCGCCCGGCTGCGGGGTCTGGGCGCCGCCGCCGCCGACCACGTTCCACCCCATGCGGAAGTCGCGCAAGACGAGCGGCAGCTTGAGCGTCGCGCCGTCGCTGCTCGACACGAACTCGCACGTGTAGCCCTTCTCGACGACGCAGTCGCTCGAGCAGCCGTCGCCGTCGATGCGGTTGCCGTCGTCGCACTCTTCGGGGTCGCCGGTGAAGTGCATGCCGTCGCCGCAGGTCGAGCTGCAGGCGCCGCCGGCGGCCGGGCACGACGGCTCGACGGCGCAGGCCGGCGTGCAGCCGTCGCCCATGTTGTTGTTGCCGTCGTCGCAGGGCTCGGTGCCCTCGCGCTTGCCGTCGTTGCAGACCGTCGGCACGCACGCCTGGCCGGGGGCCGGGCAGGCGAAGCCCGACTCGAACTGGCACTTGTCGCTGCAGCCGTCGCCGGCCTTGGGGTTGCCGTCGTCGCACTGCTCGTTGCCGGCGATGATGCCGTCGCCGCACGCGGCCGCCTGGCACCGGATGCCCACGACGGGGCACGTCCAGCCCGCTTCGACCTGGCACTTCGCGTCACACCCGTCGCCCGGGGCGGGGTTGTTGTCGCAGGTCTCCAGGCCCGAGATCTTGCCGTCGCCGCAGGAGACCGTCGACACGCAGGCCTTGCCGGGCTCGGGGCAGGCGAAGTCGTTCTCGATGGCCTTGCAGTCGGCCGCGCAGCCGTCGCCCCCGTCGGCGTTGCCGTCGTCGCAGCCCTCGCCCGCGCCGATCCGGCCGTCGCCGCAGACGACCTCGTCCTGGCAGCTCTGGGCCTGGCAGGCGCCGCCGGTGCCGGCCGTGGTGCCCGTGCCGCCCGTGCCGCCCGTGCCCGGCAGCCCGCCGCCGAAGCCCGGCCCCGAGCCGCCCGTGGCGCCCGAGCCGCCCGAGCCGCCCGAGCCGCTCACGCCGCCCGTGTCGTCGTCGTCGGCGTCGGCGCCGCCGCCGCACGCGTAAATGCCGAGCCAGAGCGCCGCGAAGCCGGCCGCCCACCCGAAACGCTGCTTGATCATGGGCCACACACTCCCGCAAGTGGAAACACGCCCTGGGTTATTTGCATACAGTTCTGAATCGTTTCCGACAAGAGCGTTCCGGCGTGCCGCGCGCGGCCGCGGCCCCGCCCCCCCGCGGCGTGCGCCCCGGGCGCCTGCGCTCCGCACCTTCCTTACGGGGCGCCGCACCTGCACGGCGATGGCGGCCGCGGCGGCCCAACGGTTGAGCCCCCGCGCGAGCCGGGCGCCGAGGCCCCCCCGCGGCTCGGACCCGCCACCGCGATCGGCTTCGTCGCACTTTACGGCCAGGCGCACATCCGGTACGAGCCCCCCCATGGGAACCCCGCAAGACCCCCGGGCGCGCGCCCGGCAGAAGAAACGCCGCCGTCAGAAAGAAAACCGCCTGGCCGAGAAGGCGCTCGCCCAGCAGAGCCCCGCCACCGCGGGCGCCGACGCGCCCGCCGCCAAGCGCTGAGGGCGGCCGCCCGGGCGCCTGATACGCCCGCGCTCGGGCCGGGGCGCCGCCGGTCGGGCCCGAGCACAACCTCAATCGACCCAGGGCGGGGTGAGGTTCTTGGTGAAGACGATGCGGCTGCGCCCCGGGCCGGCGTAGTCGGCGTCTTCGCGCGCCTGCCAGCCGATGCCCTGGTGAAAGAGCACCTGGCCCTCGTTGCCGGGCGTGGTGATGGCCTTGACCTGGCGGCAGCCGCGCTTGCGGCACTCTTCTTCGAACCAGGCGTAAATGAAGCGGCCGACGCCCCGGCGCCGGTGGTCGGGGTGCACGCCGACCAGGTGCACGTAGCCGAGCGGGGGCGCGTCGGGGGTCAAGAAGCCGAAGAGAAAGCCCACCATGCGGCCGTCTTCTTCGACGACGCAGGCCAGCTGCCCGAGCTCGTAGAAGAAGATGGGGTGCGCGAGGTGGCGCGTGGCGCCGCCCCACCAGTGGTCGATGACCTGGACGATCTGATCGAAGTCGCTCTTGGCCAGGGGCCGGGCCTTCATGGCGCCACGGTAGCACCAAAGCGGGGCCGGCGCGCGTGCCCGCGGCGGCCCCGGAGCAGTTTGCCGGTCGTGACCACGGCCGCACGCCGGCGGCCGGCGACCCCGGGGTGCGGACGATTGCGCCGCCCGCGCCCCGTGCCATAGAAGCCCCGTGCCGAGCCCCCCCGCACCCCGCATCGCCCCGTCCATCTTGTCGGCCGACTTCACGCGCCTCGGCGACGAAGTGCGCGCCATCGAGCGCGCCGGCGCCGACTGGGTCCACGTCGACGTGATGGACGGGCGCTTCGTGCCGAACCTCACGATCGGCCCCCCCGTCGTCCGCGCCCTGCGCAAGGTGACGACGCTGCCGCTCGACGTGCACCTCATGATCGTCGAGCCCGAGCGCTACGTCGAAGACTTCGCCGAGGCCGGCGCCGACCACCTGCTCGTGCACGTCGAGACGAGCCCCCACCTGCACCGCACGCTGCAGAAGATTCGCAGCCTGGGCAAGCGCGCGGGCGTGGTCTTGAACCCCCACACCCCCGAAGAGTCGCTGCGCTACGTGCTGCCCGAGATCGACGAGATCTTGGTGATGAGCGTCAACCCGGGCTTCGGGGGGCAGGCGTTCCTCCCCTCGGTGTTGCCCAAGGTGGCGGCGCTGCGCCGCATGATCGACGAGGGGGGCTACGACATCGACCTCGAGATCGACGGCGGCATCAACGAGTCGACCGCCGCCCAGGCCCTCGGGGCGGGCGCGAGCGTGCTCGTCGCGGGCACCGCCGTCTTCGGCCGCCCCGACTACGCCGCCGCCATCGCCGCGCTGCGCCGCCCCGCCGCGCGCGACGCCCACTAAGGCCGGGCCCCCGATGCGCGCCCCCCCCGCGCCCGGCCGGCGGCCCGCGCGCCGCGCCGCCCCCCCCGCGCTCGCCGCCCCCCTCGCCCTCGCCGCCGCGCTCGCCCTCGCCTGCGGCGAGCCCCCGCGCGGGCGCGCCGCCCGCTCGGCCCCCGCGGCGCCCCGCGCCGAGGCCGCCGCCCCGGCGCGCCGGCCGCCCCCGGGCGAGCCCTCGGCGGGCGAGCAGGCCGAGGCCGAGGCGCTCGTCGGCGCCATGCTCGCGCGCGTCACCCGGGCCCGCCAGCTCGGCGCCCGCGAGGGCGTCCGGGCGCGGCCGCTCGGCCGCAAGAACCTCATCGACCAGGTGCGCGCCCGCGCCGCGAGCGATCTGCCCCCCGAAGTCGTGCGCGCCCAGGGCGAGTTGCTCATCGCCTTCGGGCTCATCCCCCCCGAGTACGACTACGAGGCCGGCGTCTACGAGCTGCTCGAGGCCCAGCTCGCGGGCTACTACGAGCCGGCCGACAAGACGATGTACCTCGCCGCCGACCTCGAGGGCGACGACGCCGACGCGACGCTCGCGCACGAGCTCGTGCACGCGCTGCAAGACCAGCACTTCGACCTCGCCCCCCGCCTCGCCTTCCGCGACGACGGCGGCGACCCCTCGGCCGCCACGCAGTCGCTCGCCGAGGGCGACGCCATGAGCGCCATGTTCGACGTGCTGCTCGGGGGGCGCGCCACCGCGCTCGACCTGCCCGAGAACGTGCTCGCCCTGCAGATGCGCGCCAGCCAGATGCTCATGCCCCGCGCCCAGAGCGTGCCCTCGATCTTGCGCGCCTCGCTCGTCGCGCCCTACCTCGACGGCCTGCTCTTCGTCAACGCGCTGCGCCGGCGCGGGGGCTGGGCCGCCGTCGACCGCGCCTGGCGCCGGCCGCCGGCGACGACCGAGCAGCTCTTGCACCCCGACAAGTACGAGCGCGACGAGCGGCCGAAGCCCGTGCCGCCCGCGCCCGTCGACGCCCTCGGCGGCGGGTTTCGCGCGCTCTACACCGACACCCAGGGCGAGCAGGCCCTGCGCCTCATGTTCGAAGAGTGGGGCCCGCTCGACAAGGCCACGAGCGCCGCGGCCGGCTGGGGCGGCGATCGCGTGTCGCTCTTGGTGCGACAACGTGAGGGCAACGAAGAGCGCTTCGGCGTCTGGTGGGTGCGCTTCGACGAGACCACGCCGGCCTGCGGCGAAGCCGTCGAGGCCTTCCGCTTCGCGACGCGCGCGTTCTCGCCCCAGGCGAGTCATTCCGACACAACCTTTCGGTGCCGCGAGCGGCCCGACCTCGGGCCCTTCGCCGTCGCCCGCAATGCCTGCGACATCGTCTTCCTGGCAGGCCCCTTCGCGCGCTCGCCTCGCCCACACGCGTCCGGCGTGGGCTGCGCCGACCTGCGCGAGTGGGCGACGAAGCGCCTCGCCGAAAACGAGCGCCGCCCCCCCCGCCGCTGACGCCCCCCGCGCCCGCCGCCCCCCCGCCGCTGACGCCCCCCCGCCGCTGACGCCGCCGCCGCTGACGCCCCCGCCGCTGACGCCCCCCGCGCCCGCCGACACCGGCCGCGGACGCGGCCCTCGGCCGGCGGCCCGGGGTGCGCCCCGAGCGGGCGCCGCTCAATTGAGCGCGCCCGCGCAACATTTACCGGGGAGCGCGCGCATGCGCGTAATGCGCGCGCGTTTCGCGACCGAACCGAGGGTGTCGGCCCCCCACCCGCTGTAGGGGCTCATCGCCGACGAAGCGACACCCCTGTCAGACCTCCAGACAGGTCTTTCTTTGGCCTGTCTGCGTCTTTCTCGCCCTGCCCTGGCCCGAGGCCCCCGGGCGCAGGGAAGGCCCGGGCGCACCCCGAGCGCAGCCTGGCCCATGCTTTGCAATAGTCCCCCTCAGTCGGGGAACAAAAGCCCCGTCCTTGGCGTTGTCCTCCGAGCCTCCACGACCCCCATGCTCCCCCCGCCGTCGATCGATTCGTCGCCCGCCCCCTCCTGGCTCGCGCTGCTCGCCAGTTCGACGTTGGGCACCGCGGCGGGCACGAGCACGTCGACGCGCATCCGGTCGATCCGGGTCGGCGGGCGGCGCTCGCGCGGCCCGATGCGCCTGGTGGTGCAGGCTTACGCGCCCGAAGACGCGCCCGACGGCGCGCCCCGCCCCGGCGCCCGCCCCTACACCTACGCCCAGCGCCGCGTGACGGCGAGCGAGCTGCGGCGCGGCGTGCACGTCGACCTGGTCGACCTCTCGGGCGAGGGCGCGCGGCACGAGACGCCCCACGTCGTGGCGTGGGTCGAGCGGGGCGAGCCCGATCTGAACTTCGACGGCCGCGGGGCACGCCCCCGCGCCAACAGCCTGGTCGGCGGCGGCCGCGCGGCGCAAGACGGCGCCGAGATCGTCCTGCGCAAGCGCGCCGCTTGAGCGCCCCCGGGCGCCGGCGCTCGCGGCACGGCGTCACGTCGCGGGGCGCGCAAGGTCATCGGCCGCCCGCCTGAGCGCCGGCGCTCACGTCACGCCGCGGCGGCGTTGCATCGCGGGGCGGGGGCCCGTCCGGCGTGTCCCATTTTAGAGCGCTTCCGCGCTTCGCCCGGTGCGCCCGGGGGGGCCCCCGGCGCCCTACCCCGCCCTGCGCTTCGGCCGGGGGGACGACTCGGGCTGCGCGAGCGGGTCGGACTCGCGCGCGTCCTGGGCCCGCAGCGCGGCGGCGGCGCTCTTGGCCTGGCCGCCGAGCGCGCGCACGCGCCGCTCGAAGGCGCGGCAGTCGGGCTCTTCGAAGGGCGCGCCGCCGAAGCGCACGTTGAGGTAAAGCTGCGTCAGCGCGAGGATCTCGTCGGCGCAGGGGTGCCCGCGCAGCGAGAGCGACTGGGCGTAGCGCAGGGGGGGCGTGCCCTGGGGCCGGGGCACGCCGAGCGAGGCCATGGCGGCGTCGAGCGTCTCGTAGAGCGAGATGGCCGCGCTCGTCGCGCGCTCGCGCTCTTGCGGCGAGCCGCGCACGACGCGCACGCGCGGGCGCAGGTAGCGGCGCGCGGCGACGGCGCCGAGGCCGACCACGGCGAAGGCGCCCGCCCACGCGGCCCAGGGCAGGCTCGGGCGCAGCACGGGGGGCAGCACGGTCGAGGCGCGCGCCCACGAGCGCACGCGCTCGAAGAGCGAGAGCTGCTGGTGCAGATCGTAGCCGACGATGTGGCGGTTCCAGCGCTGGCCGGACGCCTCGAGGATGTCGCGCAGGAGCGCGAGCAGGCCGTGGATGTCGCTCCGCGGGGTGACGTCGACGGGCGGGGTCGGGTCGAAGGTCACCCAGCCGACGCCCTCGATGTACGCCTCGACCCACGAGTGCGCGTCGCCCTGGCGGACGGCGTAGTAGCGGCCGAAGCGGTTGTAGGTGCCGCCGACGAAGCCGGTGACGTTGCGCGAGGGCACGCTGGCGACGCGCAGGAGCATCGCCATGGCGGTCGAGTAGAACTCGCAGTGGCCGCGCTTCGACTCGAACAGAAAGTGGTCGAGGGGCGAGGGCGCGCCCGACGAGGGCGAGCCGAGGTCGTAGCGGTAGCCCGAGCGCAGGCGGTCTTCGATGGCGCGGGCGCGCTCGAGCGGGGTGGAGAGGCCGGCCGTCCACTCTTCGGCGAGCTCGAGCACGCGCGGCGAGACGCTCGGCGGCAGGCTCAGGTAGCGGGCGCGGTCGTCTTTGCCGAGGGGCTGGGCCGAGACGAGGGGCTGGCGGGCGAGGAAGACGTCGTAGCGCACGCCCCGCTCTTCGGGGCTGCCGTAGCGGAACTCGCCCTCGGGCCCGCGCGTCACGTGCAGAAAGCGCGGGCCGACGATGGGCACCTCGCCGCGCGGCCGGATGTCGAGCGCGACGGCGTTGAGGGGCACGAAGAGCACCGTCGGGTCGATGGGCTCGAGGTCGATGCGCATCAGCCGATCGCGGCCCGGGTCGGGGTAGCGCTCGATCGGCACGATGTGCCCGTCGCGCACCGCCTGGGTGCGGGCGTTGACCGTGCGCGACCAGGCCCGCCCGTCGTAGGTGTCGAAGGCGGTGCCGCGCAGGTACATCGTGACGCGCTCGGGCGGCGGGTCGGGCAGGTCGGGGATTTCGACCCGCAGCGCGATCGTCGGGTCGTCGCGCAGGGTGCCGACGCCGCCGAGGTCGACGCGGTCGGAGAAGCCGACCATGCGCCCGCCGTGCGGGCGGTTGAGCAAGAGCAGCGAGAGCCCGACCCGCGGGAAGAGCAAGAAGACGAGGCCCGTGAAGGCGAGGATGGGCACCGCCAGCAGGCAGGTGACCCCGAGGAAGGTGCGCCCGACGACCCGGCGCGAGCGCAAGATGCGCGGCACGTCGACCGGCAGGCCGGTGCGGTCGCGCGCGCCCTGGCGGTAGTTGCCCTCGACCTCGCGGCGCAGGTGCGAGAGCACGAGCGCGCCCGGGGCGACGATCAAGAACCCGAGGAAGCAGAGGCCGTAGGCGAGGCCGCCGCCGAGCACGGTGCCGGCGATGAAGTGCAAGAGCGCGAGGATGATGACCTGCTGGTCGTGCGCCGCGCCGCGCCGCGTGGCGAGCCGCACGAGCTGCAGGAACGCGGCGAACTCGACCGCCAGCTCGAGCATGGGCCGCCCGAAGAGAAACCGCGCCACCTGCACGCAGAGGAAGACGACCGAGCTCAGCGTCGAGGCGCGCCGCAGCCAGAGCCGCTCGTGCCAGCTCTCGGGCAGCGCGAGCGCGGCGGCGAGCCCCGCGAGGATCGCCACGTTCACCCAGCGCGACAGCTCGCCGCTCGACACCAGCGCGAGCACGCCGAGCGCCGCGAGGGTGTTGGTCATGACCTGGTGGACGAGCCCGAAGCGCATGCGAGGAAGCGAGGGGGGTGGTGGCTCAGCCGTGGAGGCGCGCGCGGCCCGCGCCCGTCGCGGCCTCGGCCTCGGCCTCGGCGGCGGGCACGGCCTCGACGAGCGCGAGGAAGCGTAGCAAAGGGTCGATGCCGGCGCTCTTGTCGGCGCGCACGCGCCCGCCGGCGGTGGTCAGCACGGTCACGCGGTCGCCGCGCTTGACGTGGGCGACCGCGCGCGAGGCGACGTCGCGCACCGCCTTCTCGAAGCGCGGGCCGAACTCGTCGCCCGCCGCCTCGGGCTTGCGCACCTCGAGCGTCAGGCGCACCTCGGGGCTGGTCTCTCTCGCCCGCTCGCGCACCACGTGGTGGTCGTAGAGCGTGCTCTTGCGCCAGTAGATGTCGCGCGGGTCGTCGCCCTCGCGCGCCGGGCGCACCCCGGCGATCTCGTCGCCGCCGCCCCGCCCCGCCGAGCCCGCCGCCCCCGCGTGCCGCCCGGCGTGGAAGCGCCCGAGCCGCACCGGGTCGACCGCGGGGTAAATGACGAGGTCGCCCTGCGCGGGGATCTCGCGCGACTTCTCGAAGAGCCCGAACGGGAAGCGCGTGGCGATGCGGAAGCCCACGTGCCGGTCGATGCCGCGCTTCTGCGGCGTGCGCCGGTAGGCGGCGACCTGGGCCGAGCCCGGGCTGATCTTCAAGAAGAAGCAGCGCTTGTCGGCCGGCTGCCCGGCGCGCAAGTCTTCGACCTCGATGGCGTACGAGGGCACGCTCTTCTTGCTGTTGAAGACCTCGATCTCGACGAGGTGCGCGCGCCCGACCTGCGCCCGCGCCGGCAGCCGCCGCACGACGGTGAGCCGCCGGAGCGAGATCTCGCTCATCACGCCCGAGACGATCATGAGCGAGAGCAGCACCCCGAGCAGCAAGTAGAGCAGGTTGTTGCCCGTGTTGATCGAGGCGAGCCCGACCCCGAGCGTGATGCCGATGTACCACTTGCCCTCGCGCGTCGGGCGCACGCGCCGCGGCGGGCGCACCACGCCCCAGGCCGTGCGCGCCCAGGACTTCAGGCGGGCGAAGGGGGCCATGGGGCCTAGAGCGAGCGCACCCCCGGACGCCTCAAAGCGGAATCGGCACGCGCGAGACGACGTCGCGCACCGCGCCCTCGACCTCGTCGCGCGACGGCACGTAGCCCTCGGCGTGGGCGGCGAGCCGCACGCGGTGCGCGAGCACGGCGACCGCGAGGTCGTGAATGTCGTCGGCGATGCAGAAGTGCCGCCCCCGCAACAGCGCCCGCGCCCGCGCCGCCCGCGCCAGGCTCATGCCGGCGCGCGTCGAGGCCCCGAGCGAGAGCGCCGAGCAGGTGCGCGTCGCCTGCAAGACGGCCTGCAGGTAGAGCCCCAGCGCCGGGTCGAGGCTGACGCGCCCCACCTGCCGCTGCAGGCTGACGAGCGCCGAGGCGTCGAGCACCGCCGGCACGTCGCGCACCCGGTCGACGCTGTCGTCGAGCAGCAGGCGCATCTCGATGCTCGGCGGGGGGTAGCCGATCTTCAGCCGCAGCATGAAGCGGTCGAGCTGCGACTCGGGCAGCGGGAAGGTGCCCGCGAAGTCTTCGGGGTTCTGCGTCGCGATGACGAAGAAGGGCTCGGGCAGCGGGATGGTCTGCCCGTCGATCGTGACCTGCCCCTCGTTCATCGCCTCGAGCAGCGCCGACTGCGTGCGGGGGCTCGCGCGGTTGATCTCGTCGGCGAGCAGCACGTTCGAGAAGATCGGCCCCGAGCGCAGCTGGAACTCGCCCCGCCGCTGGTCGTAGACCGACACGCCGAGAATGTCGCTCGGCAGAAGGTCGCTCGTGAACTGCACGCGCTTCAGGTCGCAGCCGACCGCCTTGGCGATCGCCCGGGCGAGCGTCGTCTTGCCGACCCCGGGCACGTCTTCGATGAGCAGGTGCCCCCGGGCGAGCAGCGCCGTCAGCGCCAGGTCGACCACCTCGGGCTTGCCCTCGAGCGTGTCTTCGAGCACCCCGCGCAGGCGGGCCAACACCGGAAGCGGCTCGTGGGCGACGGCCACGGCAGACGACATCGCCCCGACCGTAGCACGGGGCGCGCCCGTTTGCTTTGTGCTTCGCGCGGGCGCCGCGCCCCCCGGGGCCGAGCGCGGGGCCGGCCCCGCCGACCCGTTGACCCCGGGCTCGGACGGCGCGGCGCGCCGTGGCGCCCCCGCCGACCCGTTGACCCCAGGCTCGGACGGCGCGGCGCGCCGCGGCGGCGGCCCCGCCTCGCGGTGGCTCGAGGGCGCCCCCTCGCCTTCGCGCTCGCGCGTGGGGTGCGGCTTAAACCACGAGCTCATCGCCCCCTCCCCTGCCCCTCTGTCAGAAGAACGGCTACCGTGGCCACTGATGACCCTCGCCGCCCTCGACGCGCCGCTCGCCGACGCCCCGACGCACGCCCCGAGCTTTCGCTACCGGCGGTTCTGGAACTGGTTCCCGATGGGGTTGACGTACGCGTTTCTCTACATGGGGCGGTACAACCTGACGGTCGCCAAAAACGCCCTCGGCGACCTGATGACCAAGGAAGACTTCGGCGTCATCTTCGGCGTCGGCACGGTCACCTACGGGCTCGCCTTTCTCTTGAACGGCCCGCTGACCGACCGCATCGGCGGCAAGCGCTCGCTGCTCGTCGCGGCCTTCGGCGCCGCCCTGATGAACGCGGCGATGGGCACCTACCTCGCCCACGTGCTCGCCCAGGGGCAGGCCGACGCGGCCACGCTGCGCCGCGTCTTCGCCGCCCTCTACGCCGCCAACATGTACTTTCAAAGCTTCGGCGCCGTTGCCATCGTCAAGGTCAACGCCCATTGGTTTCACGTCCGCGAGCGGGGGGGGTTCAGCGGCATCTTCGGTGCCATGATCGCCAGCGGCATCTTCTTCGCCTTCACGGTCAACGCCTGGGTGCTCGACTATGCCACGACCCATGGCGGGGGGGCGTCCAAAACCTTCCAAGCCCGCTGGGTCTTCTTCGTACCGGCGGCCCTGCTCGGGCTGATGGGCCTCGTCGAGACCTGGCTCTTGCGCGACCGGCCCGCCCAGGCCGGCCTGCGCGACTTCGACACCGGCGACGGCGAGGGGGGCGACGGGGCCGGGGGGGCCGACCCGGCGGGCCTCTGGCCCCTCTTCAAGCGCGTGCTCGCCAACCCGGTGCTGCAAACCATCGCCCTCATCGAATTCTGTACGGGCGTGCTGCGCAACGGGGTCATGCATTGGTACCCCATCTATGTCACGGAAGTCAGCGCCCTGCCCTCGAACCACTACCTCAACAACGGCAGCTGGGGGGCATGGTACACCGTTTGGCCCTTTTTCGCCGCCTCGGGCGCCATCTTTCTCGCCGCCGCCCTCCTCGCCCCGGCCGCCCGCGGCCGCGCCCGCCGCGCCCAGCTCACCCTCGGGGCCGCCCTCGCCCTCGCCCCCTTTCTGCAAGGCGGCTGGGGCGGCATCCAGATGGTCGCCGGCATCATCGGCGGCATGCTCGCCGGCTACGTCAGCGACTGGTTCTTCCAGTCGCGCCGGGCCCCCGCCGCCGCCGGCCTCTACGCCCTGCTCGTGCTCGGCACCCTCGCCATGGGCCCCACCCTGGGCAAGGCCTCGACCACGGTCGAGTCCTCGCGTTTGAAGGGCCTCGAGCCGGGCGACCGCATCACCTCGGTGGCCGGCCGCGCCGGGCTCGACTCCTGGGCGGACGTACAGCGCGCCTTCCGCTGCGTGCCCGCCCCCTGCCGCGACGGCGCCGCCTTCGACGCCGCCACCTGCCTCTGCTCGAGCCACCCCGAGCGCCCCGCCGACGAGGCCCCGAGCCCCGGCACCCTCGAGCTCGGCGTCGAGCGGGCCGGCCAGGCCCTGACCCTGCGCGTCGCCGACCCCGCCTTCCGCCCCGACCCCGAGGGCGGCCCGCCCCGCCCCGCCCTGCGCGCCGGCGACGCCCGCCGCCTCGCCGCCTCGCCCCGCCTCACCCTCTCGCCCTACTGGCTCGGCGCCGTCGTCTTTCTCCTCTCGCTCGCCGTCATCGGCACCCACGGCCTGCTCAGCGGCACCGCCACGATGGACTTCGGCGGCCGCCGCGCCGCCGCCACCGCCGTCGGCGTCATCGACGGCTGCGTCTACCTCGGCACCGCCGTCCAGTCGTTCTCGCTCGGCTACCTCACCTCGCGCGACTGGGCCTACTGGCCGTGGTTCCTCGTGCCCTTCGCGGCCGTCGGCCTCCTGCTCTGCTTCCGAATCTGGAACGCCCGCCCCAAGGGCTCGGCCCCCGCTCATTAAATTTCAGAAAGAACCGCCCCCCCGAGCCACGACGCGGCGCGGCACCCGCCGCCCCCCGGCCCCGCCCCCCGCGGTGCTACCGTGCGCGCCGGCATGACCCCCGACGAAATCAAGGCCCTGCGCGCCGAGCTCAAGTGCACCGCCCGCGAGCTCGGCGCCGCCCTCGAGATCGAGCAGGCCACCGTGCTCAAGTGGGAGGCGGGCGAGCTCTTTCCGACGAAAAAGTACGTCGAGCTGATGCAGGCCCTGCGCGCGAAGGGGCCGAGCGCCATCCCGCGTAAAGCGCGCGGCGCGCAGCCGCCGCCCCTGCGCCTGCTCGCCGACCCCGCCCTCTGGGAGCTCGTGCGAAAGCTCATCGCCCACAAGAAGCTGCGCGACGACGTCACCAAGCTCGCCGCCGCGTACGCCGACCCGGCCGAAGACGAGGCGGCGAAGGGCTAGCGCGCGCGCCGCCCTCAGGGCCGCAGCGCCCAGGCGACCGCGAGGCCGAGCACGATGCGGTAATAGCCGAAGGGCGTCAGGCCGTAGCGCGTCAGGTAGCGCAAGAAGGCGGCGATGACGGCGAGGGCGACGACGAACGAGACGACGAGGCCGGTCAGCAGCGCGAGCGCGCCCTCGAACGAGTCGAGCAGTTTGTCCCACGACGCGAACGCCTCGAGGAAGGTCGCCGCGCCGAGCGTCGGCAGCGCGAGCAAGAACGAGAACTCGGCCGCGGCCGCGGTCGAGAGCCCGACGAGCTGGCCCGAGACGATCGTGGACATCGAGCGCGACATGCCCGGCCAGAGCGCGAAGCACTGGCCGACGCCGATGAAGAAGGCCTGGCGCGGCGTCACCTCTTCGAGCGAGCGCGCGGGCGGGGCGCCCCCGGCGGACGCGGCGCGGCGCCGCTGCCACCACTCGACCCCGATCATCAACACGCCGCCGGCGACGAGCGCCGCGGCCACCGTCAGCGGCCCCGAGAAGTAGGTCTTGATGATCTTGCGGGCCAAGAGCCCCGCGACCGCCGTCGGCAGGAACGCGAGCGCGAGCGAGAGCCAGAGCCGCACCGCCGCCGGGTCGCGCTGGACGAGCCCCGCCACCCGCACCGCGAGCAGCCGCCGGTAATAGACGACGACCGCGAGGATGGCGCCGAACTGGATGACCACGTCGAACGCGAAGCCGCCCTCGGACCCGTGCCCGAGGGACCGCTCGAGCCACGCCTCGACCAGCAAGAGGTGCCCCGTCGACGAGACGGGCAGGTACTCGGTCAACCCTTCGACGACGCCGAGCAGGACCGCGATCAAAAGGCCCATGGGCCCGCTCTCGTAGCACGGCGCTGCGCCCGTCGAGAGGGCGACGGGCGGCGATCGGGCCCGGGGCGACAAAAAGCTTTGCGCCGGGGCCCTCGCACCCGCTCACCCCTTGTGCCACGCGCGGCCCGGCGTGCTCCGTCACGACGCAGCACGCCCCGGCGCGCTCCGTCGCGGCGCGCGCCGTCGCAGCGCGGCACGCCCCGGCGCGACACGCCCCGGCGCGCTCCGTCGCGGCGCAGCACGCCGCGGCGCGCTCAGTCGCGGCGCAGCACGCCCCGGCGCAGCAGCGACTCGAGCTCGTCGAGCTCGCTGTCGAGGCGCTCGTTCAGGGTCTTGACTTCGCGGTCGGCGCTCTGCTCGAACGAGCGCATCTCGCCCTCGATCGCCGAGCGCCGCGCCCGCGCGTCGGTCAGCGTGCGGTCGATGTCGTCCTTGACCTTGCCCGTCGCGCGGGCACTCTGCGCCTTCAGATCGTCGATCTGCTTGTCGATCGACGCGACGCGCTTGTGCACCTCCTTGCGGAAGTCGGCGCGCTCGTCGGCGAGCTTGCGCTGCGCCTCGTTCATCTCGTCGGCGGCCTCCTTGCGGGCCTCGGCGATCTTCTTGTCGGCCTCGATGCGGGCCTTGCGCGCCTCCTCGACGGCCTCGTTCACCTTCTGGTTGGCCTCGGACGCGGCCTCGTCGGCCTCCTGGTGCTGACGGCGCGCGCTGTTGTCGCAGCCCGCGCCGATCGCGGCCCCGAAGACTAGAGCGACAGCTAGGGTTCGGTTCATGGCTTTCCCTCGAGAGCGGGTCCCGGCGATGGCGCCGGCCCCGCGTGGTTCGACCCGAAAGCCCAAGCAAGCCAAGTGCCACCGCGGCGCGAGCTCGGCCCTGCCCCGGCGCGAGTCAGGGCGCCGAGCGCCGCCCCGTCGCCGCGGGCGCGGCGCGCGTCGCGCCGGCGCCGAGCGAGCGAGCCTCGCCCTCGAGCCAGCCATCGCCGACGGGCCAGGCGACGTCGACCTTGCCCTGCCGCAGGCGCAGGCCCACGGCGAGCGGCCCCATCGCCACGCGGAACGCGCCCTCCGAGCCCGCCGGGGCGACCAGGTAGCGCCCCTTCGCGTCGAGCGCGCCGGCCCGCGCCGAGGCGACCCCGAGGTCGAAGCGCCCCGAGCCGTACGAGACGCCGCCCGAGGCCTTCAGCCCTTCGAGATCGAGCCACTCGGCGAACCACGAGGGCATCGAGCCTCGCCCGGCGAGCGCCGCCGTCAGCGGCGACAGATCGCGCGCCTCGAGCGCCCAGCCCGCCCGCAGGCCGAAGGGCGCCAGATCGAGGCGCGCGCCCCTCGCGTCGAGCGCGAACCAGTAGCCCGACCGGCCCTCGCCGCCCCGGGGCGTGAACGCCACGTCGCGCCCCACCACCCGCAGCGAGCCGGGCACTTCTGCCCCGGGGCGGGGCGCGAAGGGAGCGATCGACGCGTCGAGCGAGACGTCGCCCGTCCAGCGCGTGTCGGCGGCGACGAGATCGAGGCGCTCGGCCTTCGCTCGCACCTCGCCCGACGCCTGTCCCTTGCCGTCGGTGCGCAGCGCGGCCGAGGCCCGCGCCCGGCCGCCCCGCAGCGCCCAGCCCTCGGTCTGGCCGACCAGATCGTGCAGCCGCGAGAGATCGTCGGCGCCGGCCGACTCGACCTCGAGGCGCGCGCCCTGGGGCTCGAACGAGGCCGGCGACGAGAAGTCGGTCGCGGGCAGCGCCAGCGCCCCCTCGAGCCCGCGCGCCCAGGCGACCGCGCCCTCGCCCTCGCCCGCCCAGAGCGACGCCGCGGGCACGCCGACCCAGAGCGACGACGCGCCGCCCTTCGCCTCGAAGCGCGCGCCCGCCGACGCCGCGACGAGCGAGGCGGGGCCGCGGCGCACGACGAGGCGCCCCGCCTCGTAGCGCACGCTGCTGCCCGGGGCGGCGACGCCGTGGTCGAAGCGCAGGCGCGCCGAGAGCTGGCCGCTGCCGTCGCGCGCCTCGGCGCCGCCCGGCAGGCCGTACAGATCGAGGAAGGCGAGGCTCGTCACCTGCGCCTCGAGGTCGACCGAGCCCGAGATGCGCCGCACCACCTCGAGCCCCTTCGGCTCGTCGAGCTCGAACGAGGGGATGTCACAGCGCACGACGCCCTCGACCCCCCTCGCCGCCTCGTGCTCGCCCACGCTCAGCCGGCCGCCGAGGAACTCGAGCTCGGCCGGCCCCACCCAGAGCCGCTCGCCCGGCACCAGGTGAAACGCGCCGTAAAGGCGCCCGGGGCCCTCGTACCGAAACTCTTGAACCCACACCTCGCGCACGCTCGCCTCGACGTCCGCGAGGGATACCTCCCAGGCCTTCTCGCGATCGGTCTCGGGCTTCGCCTCGTACTCGAGCAGGGGCGGGTCGTCGTAGCCCCCGATGGGCGGGTAGGCCGCCACGTCGGGCGCGCGCGCGCGCTCGGGTCGCACCCGGTGCCGCAGCCGGAACGACACCCCCTCGCCCCGCAGGTGCCGCATCGCGATCTGCCGCCGCGCGAGCATCGGCACGCTCACGCGCAGGCTGCCCTCGCCCAGCTCGAGCCGCCACTGCACGTTGTTGTCTTGCCCCTGCAGGCTGACGCGGCGAAACTGCACGACGCCCGGCACGATCGACCAGGCGCCTTCGTAGCGAAGCGTCGTCGACTGGTCGGTCGGCGAGAAGTGGCGCGCGGCGACGCCGCCGCCGAGCACCACGTTGGCCGCCGCCACGTACGCGAGCTCCGCCCCGAGCGCCGTCAGCGCCGCCACGCGCAGGGCCGCGAGCACACGACCCTTGGTGCCCTTCGGTCTCTTCGCCCGCGAGCGCTCGGCCGAAGCGTTGGTCGCGGGGGGCGGTGGCGTCGGGCCACTCCAAGAGCTTCGCAGGGGGGCATCCATACGTACCTCGCGTCACAAGCATCGTTCGTACCGCGCGCGCAAGGACGCGCCCCCGCTTGAGCCCCACGCGAGCTCGTCGTTCTGTGCTGAAGCTCGGGTTTGCCGCGACGTGGCAAAAGAGAGGGGTGTGGCGAGCCGCCCCAGCTCTGCGCCCCTACGTCAGCCCCCTCCGCGGGCGGGCTCCCCCAGAAAATACCCGGCCGGAGACCAAACGGAAACTTGGCCCGTTGTGTGCTCAGAGGGCAAGGCTAGCGCTCGCACCACTCCGGTCGCGCCCCGACGAGCATGGTTCGCTTCGCTCACGACAAGTTCGACCACGCCCTCTGCAGCGGCGAGTTCTCCCGCTCGGCCCCCGTCGTTCCGACGTTGACGCCCACACCGCAGGCCAAGGTCGCGTCGTACCCGACCCTCGAGCAGGCACGAAAGGCCGTCGAAGTCTTGTTCGAAGAGGGGCTGCCGAGGCGCCATGTGTACGTCGTCGACGACGCGCGGCGCCCCGCCGCCGCCTTCACCTACGGGCGGGCGGCGGTGCAGGGCGCGGCCGCGGGCGCCTGGGTGGGCCTCGCCCTCGGGTTTCTGTCGGGGGTCGTCAAGCTCGGCACCTGGCACATGTACGCGCTCGGCGAGCCCTCCCTCGGCGGCCGCGCGCCCTTTCTCGTCGCCGCGCTCTTCTGCGCGCTGGCCGGCTCGCTCGTCGGCGCCCTGCTCGGGGCCTTTACGCACGCGATCACCGACGCCTCCGAAGGCGAGGCGGGCGAAGGCGGCACGGGGGGCCAGTACGACGTCTTGGTCGACGCCGAGCACGCCGAAGGGGCCCGCACGCTGCTCTGGCTCGAGGGGCCCTGAGGCAGCCCGCCGGCTTGATTTCGAAATCCCCCGGGAGGTCGGCGGCGACCTCCGGGGGGAGTTTCAACCTCGCCGAGGGGTGGCTGGCGACCTGCGGGTTGAGTTTCACCCTTGCCGGGTCGTCGGTGGCGACCTCCGGGTTGAGTTTCACCCTCCCCCCGAGGCGGCCTCGGCCCCTCGGCCGGGGTTCAACCTCGGTCGTGCCGCGTCTGCGAGCCGAGGCCGATGGGCTGGCTCGCGTGGCCGGCCATGGGCAAGAGGACGCGGGCCTTGCCTTTCGGCCCGGGGCGCGCGGCGGGCCACAGGGGCTCGCCCGGGTCGAGCAGGACGGCGACCCAGCGCAGGCTCTCGACGCGCTCGCAGACGACCTTGACGACCATGGTGATGGGCACCGAGAGCAGGGCGCCGAGCGGGCCCCAGAGCCAGCCCCAGAAGAACATGGCGACGAGCACGGCGAGGGGCGAGAGGCCGAGGCGCTTGCCGAAGAGGCGCGGCTCGAGCACGTTCCCGATGGCGAAGAGGATGGCGACGTAGCCCGCGGTGACGAGGGCGGCGGGGCCGAGGCCGCGCCCGAGCAGGGCGACGGCGACGGCGGGCACGGTGGCGACGATGACGCCGACGTTCGGCACGAAGTGCGCGAGGAACATGAAGAGCGAGAGCGGCAGCGCGAAGTCGACGCGCAGCGCGACGAGGACGGTGGCGGCGCCGAGGGCGGCGAGGGCGCTCGTGGCGGCCTTGAGCAAGAGGTAGGTCTGCACCTGGCGCACGGCGTGCTCGACGCGCAAAAAGCCCCCGTCGGCGTCGGGCACGAGCCGGCGCAGCTTGCCGCCGAAGTCGGCGATCTCGCAGAGCGAGAAGAAGACGAGCAAGAGGACGATGACGCCCTGCGAGACGAGGTCGGCGGTGGTGAAGAGCGTCGAGCGCACGAGCGTGAGGGCGCCGGCGCCGCCGAGCAGCGTCGTGAGCTGCTCGGGCGTGGTCGAGAAGCCCTGGCGGTTGAGGGCCGCCGAGGCGCCCTCGAGCAGGGCGGGCACGCGCTCGGCGTAGACGGGCAGCTGCAGGCGTAGCTCTTGGGCCGAGAGGGCGAAGAGCGCGCCGAAGGCGCCGACGGCGACGAGCAGGCAGACGAGGGCGAGGGCGGCGGCGGCGGCGCGGGGCACGCCGCGGCTGACGAGCCAGGCGACGACGGGGGCGGCGAGCGACGCGAGCAGCACCGCCAAGAGCAGCGGCACGGCGAACGACTGCGCCCAGTGCAGCGCGACCACGACGGCGGCGAAGGCGGCGACGTTGATGAGGCCGAGGGCGGCGCCGCGCCCCCTCGCGCCGCGCTGCGGCTTGGCGGCCGGCGCGGCGCCCGCGGCCTTCGCGGCCCGCCTCGCTTCGGCCCCTTCGTCGCCCGGGCCGGCCGCGGCGCGCCCGCCGGGGGGCCACGCGGGCACGAGCTCGGCGCGGAGCGGGCGGGGGCCCGAGGCAGGGGCGGGCGGCGGGGCCGAAGGCCGGGGGACGCTCGCGGGGGTCATGACGCGACCGGGCCTCGCGGAGGGCTCGGGCGACCCGGCGCGCGGTGGGCGCCCCTCGGGGGGGCGAAGAGCCGTCGCGCACCGATGTTCATTCGTCCGACCTCCGTCGTTGGGTAGAAGCGCCTTTCTCCTGGTTGAGCAACGGTTGTGCCGCGGGGGCGCCGCGCGCCCGCGGGCGTGTGGGGCGGGCCCCGCGCGGCGCCCGCGCTCGGGGCGCTGGGGCAAAGCGCCGCCGCCCGTGGCGTTTCGGAGGGCCCGAGCACGCCGAGGCCGTCGAGCGCCTGCGAGGGCCCGAGCGCGCCGAGGCCCGCCGAGCGCCTGCGAGGGCCCGAGCGCGCCGAGGCCCGATCGGGGCAGCGGCCCCGGGGTGTAGCCCTTGTGCCGGCCCTGTGCTTTAGGAGCAAGCTCGCCGGCGCCGGCCTTCGTGCGCCCGGCCGAGGCGAAGGGTCATGAACGAGAGAGAGACGGGCGTGTGGGCGGGCCGGGCGGCGCGGGGCGGGCGCGGCGGGGGGCGCCGGGCGCTCGCGGCGGGGGCGGCGCTCTTGGCGGCGGCGAGCGTCGCGCCCCCGTGCCGCGCGCAGGCCAACCACCGCCCGACGACGCTCGGGGGCCGCTCGATCTTGATGGGCGGCACCGGCGTCGCGCTCGCCCGCGACGCCTCGGCGCCCTTTCTGAACCCCGCCACGATGGTGCGCATCGCCGACCGGCGGGTCGCCTTCTCGATCAACGCCTACGCGCTGTCGGTGGTCAACCTGAGCGAGTGGTACCGGCCGCGCCAGCCCTACCTGAGCGGCGTCGGCGCGGTGCCCGGCCGGCGCACGACGGCGCAAGACATCGCCTTCGACGACCTGCCCTCGACGCTCTGCGTGTTCCTGCTCGACCCGCCGCGCGGCCCCGAGGCGGCCGGCGGGGCGGCGCCCGCGGCCGACACGGGCTCCGGCCACGCGCGCCCGCCGCGCGCGCCCGCCGGCGCGAAGAAGCTCGCGGTCTGCTTCGGCAACGCCGACCGGCGCGACTTCGGCCTCTACGACGACGAGCGGCAGGCGGGCGGCGGGGCGGTCTCGCTGCAGACCTCGTCGACGATCCACCGCTGGCGCCGCTACGTGCTCGGCCCGAGCTTCGCGTACGCGCTCAGCGACGAGTTCGTCGTCGGCGCCTCGGCCTACGCGCAGTACGGCGTCTTCCGCGGGCTCTGGTCGACGAACGTGTGGGCCGACGACGGCGCGGGCGGCGCCGCCGTCACCTCGTTCGACCACCTGGCCCGCGGGCGCGAGTTCGCCCTCGTCGGCAGCGTGGGCGCGACCTACCGCCAGGGCGACGTGACGCTCGGCCTGAGCATCGCCCCGCCCACGCTCTCGATCGCGGGCACCGCCTCGGCGCACCACTTCGTGCGCGACGCGCGCGACCAGACGCTCGCCTGGCGTGGCAGCGGCAGCTTTTCGACCGCCCTGCCCTGGCGCGCCGTCCTCGGCGCCGGCTTCGAGCGCGGGCGCACCACCTACGAGCTCGATCTGGGCCTGAGCGCCCCCACCCGCCGCGCCTACCGGGCCCGGCTCGAGGGCGACGTCGCCGCCGGGGGCGGCCTGAGCGGCTCGCTGCCCTTCGCCCGCTCCGACTCGGAGCGCGCCCGCCCCGTCGTCAACCTCTCGGCCGGCGTCGAGCACTTCGTCGGGCCCTCCCTCAGCCTGCTCGGGGGCGTCGGCACCGACGTCTCGGCCGTGCCGCCCGACGCGCTCGACCGCGACCACCCCTTCCCCTTTTTTACCGACCGCACCTCGCGCGTCACCTTCTCGCTCGGCGTCGGCTCGTACGGCGCGGGGGGCGAGCTGCTCGGCGGCTTCGCGTTCGACTACGGCTGGGGCTCGCGCCTCGGCGTCGACGCCTTCAGCGACTCGCCCGACTTCGCGGTGGCGCGGCAGCGCTCGTACAGCGTTCTCTTCGTGCTGAGCGGCTCGCAGAGCGTGCGCGCGCTGCGCCGCGCGATCGAGGACGTGCAAAAGGTCGTGGGACGGAAGTGAGCCGGCGGAGGCCGCCCGGCCGCCCAGGCGGAAGCCTGGGCGAGGGTAGCCTCAAGGCACCCCGCCGGCCTCGGGCGCGGGGTAGGCTCAGGGCACCCCGCCGGCCTCGGGCGCGGGCGCGAGCTCGCCGCTCACGTCGCGGGCGATGCGGCGCACCAGGTCGTCGAGGGCCCCGGCCATGGCCCGGGCGACGGCGTCGGCCTCGTCGCCGCCGACCGCGACGGGCCGCTCGGCGCCGAGCGTGCGCTCGAAGCGCACGCGCCGCTCGTCGTAGAAGAAGGCGGCCGCCCGGACGCGGGCGAGGTGGCGCGGGGCCTTGACCTCTTCGAAGGCCGTCAGCTCGACCTCGAGCGAGGGGCCGCCCGGCTGCACCGCGCGCTCGAGGCCGCACTCTTCGTAGAGGGCGCGGGTCAGGGCGCGGCGCAAGAAGGCCTCGGGCTTTTCCGTCCAGCGCCGGTCTTCGTAGTAGCCGATCTCGAACTCGGAGCGGCGGAGCGCGATGCGCTCGCGCAGGTCGGCGCCGCTGCGGACGCGCGCGAGGCGCACCGCCGGGGCGGCCCCGGGGGCGGGCCGGGCGCAGGCGCCGGGGGCGGGCGGGGCGCCGCCCTCGCGGGCGGCGGCCTCGACGTCGAAGTAGCGCGGCTCGAGCGGCGCGCTCTTGCCGGTGAGGGCGCAGGCCGAGAGCCAGAGCGCCGCGAGCGGCGCGAGGGCGGAAGGTCGGGGGGTCATTGGGTGCCTCGCTTCGCCCGCCCCTTGAGGAGCATGTCGGGGTCTCGCTCGATCGCGTCGGTGAGCCGGTTGACGCCCTCGGCCGCCTCGCGAATGTCGCGCAGGGTGGCCTCGAGCTCGGCCGAGAGGCCGGTGGCGCCACGGGCCGCCTCGCCGATGGCGGCCGAGGTGCGCTGCGCGCTCGAGAGCAGGCCGCCGTCGCCCTCGGCCAGGGCGAGCACGCCGTCGACGCGCTCGGCGGTGCGCCGGAGCGAGCGCAGGGTCTCGCCGGTCTCGCGCGAGAGGCGCCCGGGCTCGAGCTGCTCGACCGCGCCGCGCACCGCGCTCAGGGTGCGGTCGGCGTTCTCGAGCGTCGCGGCGGTGCGCTCGGAGAGCCCCTTGACGTCGGCGTCGCCGATGAGGGTGTCGACCTTGCCGACGAGCTGGTGCACGCCGTCGACGAGCTGCGGCACGCGGTCGGCGACCTGCACGAGCGCGTCCTCGACGCCCTTCATCGTCGAGCGCGCGGCCGGCAGGTAGTTCGGCGGCGCGGGGAAGGGCAGCGGGGGCGGCGGGTAGGCGGCGGGCGGAAAGTAGTCGAGCAGCACGAACTTCACGCCCGTGATGCCGACCGACGCGAGCTGCACGCGCATGTCGTCGGGCACCCGGCCCCGCTCGAGGCCGAGGCGGGCGGCGTCGGCCTTGGTGACGGCGCTGGTGACCTCGACGTGGCGCCGGTCGGGCGCGACGTCGATGGCCGCGACGCTGCCCACCGTCACCCCCCGGAACTTGACCGGCGAGCCCTCCGCGAGGCCCTGCACCGACTCGTCGAAGTACGACACGTACGCGACGGTCTCTTCGCGCAGTCCGCGCGCCCCGAAGGCGACGAGCGCGGCGATCGCGAGCAGCGCGCCGAGGGCGACGAAGAGCCCGAGCTTCCAGTGGTTGGCCGGCCGGCTCACGACGCGCCCCCCTCGTCGGCCTTCCGGTGGAAGAAGCGCCTGACGCGCGGGTCGTCGCTCTCGTCGCGCAGCTCGCGCGGGTCGCCCTCGGCGATGACGCCCTTGGCCTCTTTGTCCAGCATGATGCACCGTTTGACGATCTTGAAGATGCTCGGCAGCTCGTGCGTCACGAGCACGACCGTGAGCCCGAGGCCGGCGTTGAGCGCGAGAATGAGCTCGTCGAGCGCGTCGGCCGAGACCGGGTCGAGGCCGGCCGAGGGCTCGTCGAGGAAGATGAGCTCGGGCTCGAGCACGAGGGCGCGGGCGATGGCCGCGCGCTTCTTCATGCCGCCCGAGATCTCGGACGGGTACTTCGCCTCGGCGCCCTTCAGCCCGACGAGCCCGAGCGTCGCGCGCGCCACGGCCATGACCGCGGGCTCGGGCAGGTCGCTCCACTGGCGCAGGGGCAGCGCCACGTTCTCGACCACCGTCATCGACCCGAAGAGCGCGCCCGCCTGGAACATGACGCCGAACGCCGGCCGCCCGACCGCGAGGTTGGGCCGGCCCCGGCCGCCGACGTCGACCTCGCCGGCCTGCGGCTCTTCGAGCCCGATGACGTTGCGCAACAGGGTCGACTTGCCGCAGCCGCTGCCGCCGAGCACGGCGAAGACGTCGCCCCGGCGCACGTCGAACGAGACGTCGCGCAGCAGCGTGACCTCGCCCCAGCCGATCGCGAGGCCCCGGACCCGCACCATCGCGGCGGCGGTCACGAGAGCCTCAGCGCCTGGAAGGCGACGGTGAAGGCGGCGTCGATGACGATGAGGGCGAAGAGGCTCGCGACGACCGACGAGGTCGTGCGCCGCCCGACGCCCTCGGCCCCGCCCGAGGCGGCGAAGCCCTGCTGGCAGGCGATGAGGGTGACGGCGAGGGCGAAGGCGACCGACTTGAGCAGGCCCGAGAAGACCGACCAGCTCGAGATGGCCGCGCGCGTCTCGCGCAGGTAGGCGCCGGCCGACAGGTCGAGGCTGGTCACGCCGACGAAGAGGCCGCCGGCGATGCCCGCGGCGTCGGCGACCAGCGTCAGCGCGGGCGCCGCCAGCATCAGCGCCGCCGCCCGCGGCAGCACGAGGAAGCGCACCGGGCCGAAGCCCATCGTGCGCAGGGCGTCGAGCTCTTCGGACACGCGCATCGTGCCGAGCTCGGCCGCGAAGGCCGCGCCCGAGCGGCCGCAGAGCAAGATGGCCGTCATCAGCGGGCCGAGCTCTTTGGTGACCGAGAGCGCCACCAGGTCGGCGACGAAGAGGTTGGCGCCGTACTGGCGCAGCGGCGCGGCACTCTGGTACGCCATCACGAAGCCGACGAGAAAGTTGATGAGCGCGACCACCGGCACCGCGTCGGCCCCCGCCCGCTCGGCCAGCCTCGGCACGTCGGCCCAGTTGCCCGTGCGCGGCTCTTTCAAGAGGCCCAGCGTCGAGAGCACCATCTCGCCGAAGAAGCCGAAGACGTCTTTCGCGCCGGCGAAGAAGGCGGCGGTCGCCCGCCCGAGCTCTTCGATCGCGCTCGGGGGCCGCGCCTTCTGCCGCGGGTGCGTCACGCGGTCCTCGCGGTAGAGGCCGAGCAGCCGCTCGACCCGCTCGCTCGCCCCCTCGAAGCTCGTCTCGACCCGGCGCTGCCGCAGCTCGCTGTCGGCGTGCGCCAGCAGGGCGGCCGTGCCCCCGTCGAGCGACTCGAGCCCCGACAGGTCGAAGCGCACCGCCCGGCCCCGCCGGCCCAGCCACACGATGCGCCGCAAGCGCGACCAGAGCGCCGGCGCGTCGTCGAAGGTGTAGCGGCCCTCGAGCGACACCGTCACCGTCCGGCCCGCGCGCTCGACGCGCGCCTTGAGGCGGTGGCCGCCGGGCGGGCGCGCCCGGCCCTCGCGGGGCGGCGCCTCGGGGGGCATGGTTGCGTTGTCGGCGGTCATCGGGGGCGACCACCGAGGTTGCATCGCAACGATCGCGCGGCCTCGGGGGCCTCGGGTCGGTGCGTGGCAAGGCACGTACCAGCGGCGGACGCGTTTCGATAAGCGAAGGGCTCGAGGCCGGCGCCCGCGCCCCCGTGACAAAAGGCGCCGCCTTGTCGCAAGGTGCCCCAGAGGCAGCCGCGCGCGCGGGCGATGCCTTCGGAGGGCCAAGCCGTTGATCGGGGCGGGGCCGGCGGGCCCGAAAATGCGAACACCCCGCCGGGGGGGCGGGGCGCGCAAGGGGCCTCGGACGGGCAGGGCGGGCCCGAGCGCCCGCGCGGCGTTCGCGCGGGCCGGGCCGCCCTCGCCGCCTCAGGAGGCGCTGCTCGAGCCGTGGCTCGCGTGCTTGCGCCGCGAGCTCGTGCCGTTCTTCGCCCCGTGGATCGCTTCGCCGTTCTGCGCCTCGGCCCTCTCGCCGCCCTCGCCGCGAACATCGACGCCCGCGGTCTGCGTCTCGAGCCCGAAGCTGCTCAGCCACTCTTTGCTGAGGTCTCGCAGCTTCTCGCCGAGCGACGAGCGCAGCTCGCTGCCGGCCGAGGGCGCGAGCGCCAGGGCCACGCCCGCGCCGACGACGGCGCCGAGGCCGACGAGGGCGACGGCGTTGAGCGGCCCGATGCCGCGGCTCTTCTGGGGCCAGAGGCCCTTTCGCACGAGCGAGTCGTACGCTTGGACCGCGAGCTCGGAGACGACACGAAGATTCTGGATGGAGTCGGTGATGCTCATGGCGACCTCCCCGGTCGAGAGTTGATGGAGCCTTCGCGACGGGCCCGGGGCGGTGCCCGAGGCGCGCCGGGGTCGGGCGAGGGCCGCTCGAAGAACGGCGCCGTCACGTCGAATAAACCTCGTCGGAAAGCGAAAGCTGTGCCGTGCCTCCGGCGCGGCCGGGGCCCGGGCGATGGCCTCGCGCCGGGCGAGCGCTTCGTGGCAAGACGCCACGGGCGGCGCCCTTTGCCCCGCCGGCCGGGACGAAGCGCCACGCCCTGCGGCGCCGCGGGCGGGCCGCCCCGTTTCGTCCGGCCCCAGGAGCCCCGCCGGGCGGAGGGGCCCGCCCCGCGCCCCCCGCCGCGAGCGGCCCCTGGCCGGCGGCGCGCCCCGTGCGTATCGTGGGCCGCGCGAGGGCGCGCCGGGCGCGTCCCTTGCGAGCCCCCACCAAGGCAGTAAAGCAGTGACGGAACCCCGCCCGCCCGCCCGGGCGCGCAAGGGAGGATGACCCATGGAGACGCTGCGCAAGATCTTGGTGCCGACAGACTTTCACCCGTCTTCGCGCGGCGCCATCGAGCTCGCCCTCGAGATGGCCCGCAAGTACGGCGCGACGCTCGTGCTCTTGCACGTGTACGCGGTGCCCATTTACGCGTTCCCCGACGGCGCCCTGCTCTCGACGGCGAGCCTGGCGACCGAGCTCTCGAACGCCGCGCAGCTCGGCCTCGATCGGGCGGTGCGCGAGATCGGCGACCGCAGCGTCTCGGTCGTGCCCGTGCTGCGCGAGGGCAACGCCGAAGACGAGATCTTGAACGTGGCCGATGAGCAGGGCGTCGACCTCATCGTCGTCGGCACGCACGGCCGCCGCGGGCTGACGCGCGCGCTGCTCGGCAGCGTGGCCGAGTCGGTGCTGCGCGACGCCAAGGTGCCCGTGCTCGTCGTGCCCGTCGCCGCGGCCGAGCGCATGGGCCTCGAGGCCCCCGCCGGGGCCCGCGGGGCCGCGACGTTAGGCCGGGCCGAAGTGCGCCTCGAGCGCCTCGATCAGGCCCTCGAGCGAGTAGGTGCGGGCCGTCAGCCCGACGCGCAGTCCGAGCCGCTCGGCCGTGGCGGTGGTGACGGGGCCGATGCTGGCGAGGCAGACGCCCTCGAGCAGGGCGGGGGCGTCGGGCCCGAGCAGGGCGAGCAGGTGCTCGGCGGTGCTCGACGAGGTGAGCGTGACGACGTCGATCGCGCGGCCCTCGAGGGCCCGGGCGAGCGACGCGACGCTCTCGGCCGGGGGCGGCTTGGTCTCGTAGGCGGCGACGACCTCGACCTCGTGCCCGGCGGCGCGCAGCGCGTCGGGCATCGCCTCGCGCGCGACCAGCGCCCGGGCGACGAGCACGCGCAGGCGGCGGCCCGCGGGCGCCGCGTCGAGCAGGGCCCGGGCGAGCCCCTCGCCGACGAACTCTTTGGCCACGAGGTCGGCGCGAACGCCGCGCCCGGCGAGCGCCGCGGCCGTGCCCGGGCCGATGGCGGCGACGCGGGCGGAGCCGAAGGCGCGGGCGTCGCGGCCCTGCCGCTCGATCTCTTCGAAGAGGCGCTCGACCCCGTTCGGGCTGGTGAGCGCGACCCAGTCGTACGCGCCGAGGCCCGCGACCGCGCGCGCGAGGGGCCCCGGGTCGGGCGGAGGGTAGATGGCAATGGTCGGCACCGAGACGGCCTCGGCCCCCCGCTCTCGCAGGGCGCGCACGAAGGCGCGCGCCTGGTGCGCCGCGCGCGTGACGGCGACGCGCTTTCCGAAGAGGGGCCGGCGGTCGTACCAGCGAAGCGCCTCGCGCCCCCGGACGCCGGGCCCGACGAAGGCGACGAGCCCGGCCCCTTCGCCCGCGGGCCCGGCGGCCGCGTCGCCGAGCTCGCCGAGCGTGCAGACGAGCGTGC
Organism: Polyangiaceae bacterium; assembly: GCA_035762175.1. GTDB lineage: Bacteria > Myxococcota_A > Polyangia > Polyangiales > Polyangiaceae > DASTPP01. The sequence goes on from DASTPP010000046.1 coordinate 28,848, forward strand.
GCTGGGCGGGCGAGGTCGCGCCGGTGACGAGCGCGGCGGGGCCGCCGGCGGGGTGCCCGGCGGCGAGCAAGGCCGCGGCGAGCGACCGCGCCGCCGCCCGGCCCGCGGCGACGAAGGTCGGCGCGGACGGCGCGCCCGGCGGCGGCGCCGGCCCCGCCCCCTCGGCCCAGACGACCAGGCCGCCCGCCCGCCCGAGCTCGACGCCCGCGTACGCCGCGGCGCCGAGCTCGGGCGGCACCGCCGGCACGATCTCGAAGCCGACGCCCGCGCCCGCGAGGCCGGCGACGGCGGCGCCCCCCTCGAGCCAGGGGTCGCCCTCGCGCAGCCACACCATCGCCCGCCCCCGGCGCGCGCCCTCGGCGGCGGCCGCGAGCGCCTCGGCGGCCGAGGCGGCCTCGAGCCGCTCGGCCCCCGGCGCCACGAGCTCGAGCAAGGCAGGGTGGGGCCGCCCTTCGACGACGACGCCGTCGGCGCGGCCGAGTAGCTCGGCCCCCCGGACGCTCAGGAGGCCAGGGTCGCCGGGGCCGGCGCCCACCAAGTATACGCAACCTCGGGCCATGGGCCCACTCTAGCCCAGCCGAGCGCCAAACGAGCGTTCCACGCCAGTTTCGTGCCACACTTAGGGCCAATGACGGATGAGCAGAAGGAGGCGCTCGAGGCGGCCGTGCCCGTCCTGACGACCGTCGCCTCGCGCACGAACGTGCTGGCGCGCATTCACTGGCCCCGCTCGGTCGAGCAAACCTTCTTCGCCAAGGGCGCCGACGAGCTGCCCGAGCCGGCCTACGCGGTCGACCGGGCGACGGCCGAAGAGAACGTGCGCTCGCTCGAGAAGCTACGCAAGAGCCTGAGCGGCGACGACCCGCTGCGCGAGCTCTTGCGCCGGACGGCGACGAGCTACCGCGACGCCAACCGCCTCTTGCTCGCCGTCGGCACGCCCCGCTTCTTCGAGCTGTCGTGCGAGATCTACGGCGGCGCCCGGTCGATGGCCCTCGACGTGGACACGACCAACCTCGACCTCGCCGAGCACCTGCTCGGCCGCCTCTCGCACCAGGCCCCCGCCCCCGAGGGGCCGGCCTCGATCGCGCCGCCGGGCGAGCCCCCGGTCGACCACGACGCGCTCGTGCAGGCGCTCGCCGAGCGGCTCGCGCGCGAGCAGCCCGCGCTCGAGGTGAGCGTCGTCGTCAGCGACGACGTGGCCCCCAAGGTCATCGCCGGCGCGCGCCAGGTGCGCGTGCGCGAGGGCGCGCGGTTCACGCCCGAGGAGGCGCGCAGCCTCTTCGTGCACGAGATCGAGACGCACGCGCTGACGGCCCAGAACGGCTCGTCGCAGCCGCACCTGTCGTTCCTGCGCAGCGGCGGCCCCCGCTCGACCCGCACCCAGGAGGGCCTCGCCGTCTTCGCCGAGCTCTTCGACCGCTCGCTCTCGGCCGCGCGCCTTTTGCGCCTCGCCGAGCGCGTGCGCATGGTCGCCATGGCCGAGGGCGGGGCGTCCTTTCTCGACGTCTACCGCCACCTGACCGCGGCCGGGGTGCCCGCCCGCGAGGCCTACCTCGACACCGTGCGGGTCTTCCGCGGCGGCGTCGTCGCGGGCGGCGCGCCCTTCACCAAGGACACGGTGTACCTCGCCGGGCTCATCCAAGTTTATAACTTCTTGCGCACGAGCGTCACGCGCGGCACCCGGCACGTCGCCGAGACGCTCGTCTGCGGGCGCGTCGCCCTCGAAGACATGGGCCTCTTGCTCGTCCTGCGCGAGCAGGGGCTGCTCACCCCCCCGGTCTACGTGCCCGGCTGGCTGTCGAACTGGCAGACGCTCTTGCCCTACCTCGCCTTTACCTCGTTCCTGAACGAGGTGTCGCTGCCCCCCCCGCTCGTGCGCGAGCGGGCCCGCGGCCGCGCCGAGGCGGGCGAGCGCTCGAAGGCGTGACCGGGCGCGGCCGGCCCGGCGCCGCCCGGCGGGCGCGCTAAAGCGTGACCGTGCGCGAGGCGGCCGCCGCGACGGCCGCGTCGAGCTCGCGCGGGTTGAAGCCGACGAGCACCCGGCCCATCACGTCGATAACGGGGATGGTGCCCCCCCGCACGCCCGCCCGCTCGAGCTTGCCGCGCATCTCGGCCGCGGCGCCCGGCTCGGCCTCGATGTCCTTCGAGACGACCTTCACGCCCCGGCCCTTCAGGTGGTCGGCCGCCTGGTGGCAGGGCCCGCACCAGGACGCGCCGTAGATCACCACCGTGAGCGCCGCGACCTTCTCGCCGCCCCCCGGCAGCGGCGAACGGGCCGCCGTCCGCCGGCGCGCCGCGACGGCCTCCCACTCGGCGCGCGACATGCTCTGGACCGGGTAGGAGCCGTCGGGGCTCTTCTGCGCGAGGTTGGCCACGTACAAGAGCTCGCTCACGCTGCCGTCGTCGCGCGAGGTGACGACCACGCGCACGGCGTCGCGCCCCTCGGGCGGCACCTCGGCCGGGCGCTGGACCGTATGGAACTCGCCCTTCGCGTCGACCCAGGTGAGCAAGAGGTCGGGCGTCTCGTCGCGCAGTTCGAGCGCGGGCAGCGCCGCCGCCCGCGGCCGCGACGGGTCGTCGTCGCGGCGCCGGCAGCCGGCCGCGGCGAGGGCCGCGAGCGCGACCAGGGCCGCGAGCCGGCAGGCGGCCCTGCCCTTCGCGCCCCGGCCCCCTTGCTTCGCCCGCCACCCCGCCCCCCCGCCCCGGGCCATCTCATCGCTCATGCGTCCGTCGACCTCCGGAGCCCAAGCTTGGACCCACGCGGGCCGCTCTGCCAATCCCCCGCGGCCGCCCGCCGCCGAGGGCGGCCCCGTCCGAAGCGGCCGCGGCCATAGAAGCCGCCCCCCGGCGCGCGTCGGCGCGGCGGCCTTCGCCCCGAAGCCGCCTCCGCCGGCGCCGCGGCCGAGGCCGGGGCCCTCCCGCGGGCCGCCAGGGCGCGCCGGCAGCCTTCACGCCGCCCCCGCCGCCCGGCCCCGCCCTTGGCCCCCTCGCCGGGGCCCCGCAGCGGCACCGAGGGCCCCGCCGCCCCTGGCGCCGAGAAAAGCTCCTCCTGCTCGAGCCCCCTGTCGCGCCCGCAGCGCCGAGGGCCCCGCCACCCGCGGCGGTCGGGAGCGCGCCGCGCAGTGGGCAAAGCGGGCGGGCGCCGCCTCAAGCCCTTCGCGTGACGCGCCCCGCGCAGGGGGCAATCTTCTCGTGAAAGCCCCCTCGCGACCAACGATCGCGAGCGCGAGCGAAGTCGGCAAAACGCGTTTTCACGACGTCCGGCGAGAGGCGCGCCGCCCCGCTCGGTGGCCTCGTCAGGAAAGAGCAGATTTTTAGGCTCGAGTGAGGGCCCCGAACCGCGCGGGAGCGCCGCGGCACGCCGCCCCGGCCCGGCGGCGCGGCCGGGCGCGGGCCCGCCGGCCCCCTGTAGGCGTCTAGACGTCTAGACGCCTACACAGACCGGACGCCGTGAAGCGGCCGCCCGGCGGCTCGGGCTGTTCGGTTTTCGGGACTGGCGGGGCGCCTAAGATACCCTTTTCGCGGTTGTCGCCGCGGGCGGCGCCGGCGCTCGACGCGGCGCCCCGTAGCACGGAATGAACCGGATGCGGCAGTGCTCGGGCACGAGCCCGCGGGCGGCGGGGGCGGGGGCGGGACCGGCGCGGCGCGCACGGCGCGGCGCGAGCGGGGGCGGGGCCGGCGCGGCGCGCACGGCGCGAGCGCGAGGCCCCGCGGCGCCGCGCGGCTCGGCTCGGGGAGCGCCCCGGCGCGGGGCCGCTCGAGCCCGTGCGCGACGAAGGCACGCCCGCGCTCGGGGGGGGGCGCGGCGCGCTCGCCCGCGAAACCCGAGAGCGCGGGCGGCGGCCGGGGCTCCGCGACCGGCTGGCGGCAATGGGCCGAGGTCGAGGTTTTGCGCACGGCGATTGCGGCCTCATCACGCGGGATTTCGCGGGCGACAAGTCGCAAAAGGCCGCCGTTCACGCTTCGTTCGGGGCGGCGCGCGCGTTGCGCCCGCCGGGTTGGCGACGAGGGGCGCGCGGCGCCGCGGTCGGCCCGAGCGGTAGCCGAATGAGAGCGCCCGCGCGACGCGCCCGCCCGCGGCGGCGCCGGCGTAGCAAACCCGGCGCCCGAACGCCAGCCGGCCCCGCCCGAGCCGGGCCCGGCCCCGGGCCGCGGGGCCGCCCGCGCGCGCATACCGCCGGACACGGGGCCTCGCGACGAGATTGGGCTCGGGCAAATTGCGAACTTTTTAAGGGCATTCGAGCCTGAGCCGGGCAGGCTCGTAAGTCTTCCCGACATCGGGCGGGAGGTCGGCGACAGGCGACAGGCCTCTTTTTTTTTTTCGGAACGTATGTCGAATCTCCTTGCGGGGCCCGCATTGCTTGCTCAATAACTGTTGCCAACATGGCTACCATCCAAGATTCGATCCAAGAGCTGGCGAACAACTTCGTCCACGCGGTCGTGCAGGCGCTCACCTCGGCCTCCCTCACCGAGCTGTCCGAGCTGGCCGGCGGGGGCGGGGGCCGGCGCAGCGCGGCCGCGGCGGCGCCGTCGCGCCGCGGCGGGGGCCGGGGCCGGGCGGCCGCCGCCGG
>DASTPP010000047.1:0-2786 GCA_035762175.1 Polyangiaceae bacterium
AGCACGCGCGGCAGCGAGCGCCGGGGCCGCGCCCCGACCGCGTCGGCGAGCACGAGGCGGGCGAGGCCGGCGGGCGCGCGGGCGGCGGCGAGCAGCGCGACCGGCCCGCTGTTCGAGTGGCCCACGAGCGTCACGTCGCGCTCGCCGAGCCGCTCGAGCAGGCGGCAGGCCCAGGCCGCGTGCTCGCCGAAGGTGAGGGGAGAGCGGACGCGCGACGAGCGCCCCGCGCCCGGCAAGTCGACGGCCACGACGCGGGCGTGCGGCGCGAGCGCGTGCAGGAGGGGCCGGTAGCTGGCGGCCTGGATCACGGGGCTCGCGAGGACGACGACGGTCGGCCCCTCGCCGGCCTCGAGCACGCGGGCTCGCGCGCCGTCGACCTCGAGGTAGCGCTCGCGCAGGCGGCTCAACGGCCCCCCCGCATCGCCTCGGTGCCGCGGCCGGCGTGCTCGGTCGTTGCGACGTCCATCATCGGGCGCCCCGCCGCCAGGTAGGTAGCGCCGAGCCTGGCCGGCTGGGTGCCGGGCCCGGCGGCCAGGACGGTGCTCAGATGGCTCAAGCTCCCGCCGCCGCGGCCGAGGGGGCCGCCCGGGCGCCGGCCGACGTGAGCAACGCGACGAGTTCGGCCGCTCGGCGGTCGCCGGTGTGTTCGTCGAGGGTGCGCTCGCGCGCGCCGGCCGAGGCGGTCGACTTCTTCGTCGGACAGCTCGAGCGCGTCGAACACGTCGTCCGGCGCGCGAACGCGCACGACCTCGTCGCCCGGGGCGAAGAACCGCTCGAGCCCCTCCCAGCCGTCGGTCAGCACGGCCGCGCCGGCCGCCGCGGCCTCGAGCAGGCGCCCCGAGGGGCCGTGCCCCGCGCGCGCCATCGGCGCCGGCGTCACGTCGAGCGTCAGCCGCGAGGACGCGTAAAACGCTGGGCGGTCGGCCGGGGGGACGTACGGGCGGTGCCGGACGTTCGGCCCCCAAGGAAGATCGGGCGGGTAGAACGGACCGCCGACGAGGAACCGCTCGCGCGCGAGCCAGCATGCGGGCTCGAACAGCAGTCGGTCGAGCGCCGGCTGCCGGTCCTTGGCGTACGGGCCCAGGTACGAGAGCGCATACCGCCCGCCCGACGGGCGCCCGGCCGGGCGGCAGGCGTCGGGGTCGACGCTGCCGTAGAGCGGCGCCACGCGCCGCGCGCCGAGTCGCGTCCGCAGCGCGTCGAGCGCCCGGCCGCCGGCGCAGCTGAGCGCCAGGTCGAAGCCCCCGAGCCCGCCGTCGGGCAGGTTCGGCACGGCCTCGCCCGCTTCGAGCCGCGCGAGCGTTGCGGGCGCGTCGAGGTCGTAGAACGCCCGCACCCTCGCCGCCGAGTCGAGCACCAGGCGCGACGCCTCGGGCCCGTCGGGGCAATCCGAGGTCACCAGCGCCGCGTCAGCGCGCGCGAGCGCACGGCGCGCCGCGGGTAGCGTCTGCTCCCAAGAACGGTAGAGCACGAGCTCGACCCGCTCGAGCTCGGCCCGATCGCGGTGCGCGGCGTAGGCGGGCACGTCGCGTTCGAAGAACGCGATTCGGTGCCCGCGGCGCGCGAGCGCGCGGCAGAGCGATCGCCAGAGCGTCGCGTGCTCGCTGCCCCACCAAGAGCTCACCGTACGACCGAAGATCACGATGTTCATCGATACGCCCTCGCTCCCGGAGACCGGTCCTTGCCCGCGCTCGGCCGCTGCGAGCGCGAACCGATCGCGAGCAAGCGATGTGCCGCCGGCCCTCGAAGGCCCCCCACGGTGCGGGTCGGACTCGGGGCGCGAGGGTTCAAGGTCGGTCTCAACGGCGAGCCGACGAGGGAGGTAGGGGCCGAGGTCGGACGGCGCGGAAGGCGTCTTCGTTCGGGGGCGGCGATGGCGCGGCCCGTGCACCCGGGCGCCGGCATGAAAACGGTCGCCGACCAGATCGTCGAACGGTTGAGGCGGTGGGGCGTCGAGCGCGTCTTCGGCTACGCCGGCGACGCCATCAACGGGCTGCTCGGGGCGCTGCAGCGGGCCGGCAACGAGCCCGAGTTCGTGCAGGCGCGGCACGAGGAGATGGCCGCCTTCATGGCGTGCGGGTACGCCAAATTCGCGGGCAAGCCGGGCGTGTGCCTGGCGACGTCGGGGCCGGGGGCGATTCACCTGCTCAACGGCCTGTACGACGCCAAGCTCGACCACCAGCCCGTCGTCGCCGTCGTCGGGCAGCAGAAGGCCATGTCGCTCGGGGGGCACTTTCAGCAAGAGGTCGACCTCGCGTCGCTCTTCAAAGACGTCGCCGGCGCCTACGTGCACGTGCTGGCGACGCCCGAGCAGGCCCCGCACCTCGTTGACCGGGCGATGCGCGTCGCGCTGGCCGAGCGCACGGTCACCTGCGTCATCGTGCCCCACGACCTGCAGAACGAAGACGCGGTCGACGAGCCGCCGCGCGAGCACGGCGAGCATGGGCAGCCTCGTGTACGCGTCGCGCTGCCGCGAGCGGGGCGAAGACGTGGTGACGATGGTGAGCCTCGAGACGATCGGCTATCACGCGCGCGGCGGCGCGCCCGACGCCCTGCCGCGCTGGCGGCGCCTGCTCGGGTCGCCCGCGCGCAAGGCCGACGGCCTCGCCTTCGTGGGCAACCTGCGGTCGATGGGCCTGGCGCGCCGCGCGGCGGCGGGGTTCCGGCGCGCCTCGCCGCTGCCGGCGCGCTGGCTCGCGCTGCCGTCGGCGCTGCCCGGGGTGCGCTCGTCGGACCACTGGTCGTTCTGGCGCGCGGGCTACCCGGCCATCATGGCCACCGACACC
>DASTPP010000048.1:0-80310 GCA_035762175.1 Polyangiaceae bacterium
ATAAAGGGGTCGCCTACCCCCGCCCACCTCGAGCGCCGGGCAGGCGCCTCACCCCCCGCCGGCCTGCTGACCGACCGACGGCCGCGCGCAGATGTCGAGCTCGCCCGCCGCGGCGCCCGGGCAGGTGCCGAGGCGCCGGAGGCCCCTCAGCGTCACCGCCTCGAGCAAGACGTTCTGCCCCGAGCCGCTCATCGTCACCGTCGAGCCGGCGCCGACGCAGTAGACGGCGCCCGCGTCGGGGCTCCCGTCCGGAATGATGAAGTAGGCGCCGTCGTCGAGGGGCGCCGTCGCGGCCTCTTCGAACGAGAAGAAGGCGACGCCCGGGCGCAGATCGGTGAACACCTCGGCGACGACGCCCGGGCGGTCGACATGGCCGAGCAGCGCGACGTTGCTGACCGGCACCGTGAACGAGGCGCCCTGCAGCGTGCTGACGAGCTTCGGCGCCTCGCTGCCGTCGCCGAGCGTGATCGACACCTCGCCCGCTACCGGCGTGCCCCCCGCGCAGGTGCCGAGCTGCGAGAGCGACGCGAGGTGGGCCCGCCAGCCCGAGCCGTCGGCGTCGGCGAGCGTCACCGTCGAGCCCTCGCCGGCGCAGACGAAGGTGCGCGCCCGCCCATCGCTCGGCGGAAGCTGCAGCAGCCCGGTCGCCGCCACCGTCTGGCCGTCGGGCGCGGCCGACGCGGGCCGTACGTACGCGCGACCCTCGTCGCCCAAGCTGAGCGCGAGGTCGTCCGAGTCGTAGGGCTCGGCAAAGCCGTTCACGCCCGAGTACGACTCGCCGACCGTGGTCGCCCCGACGGTGCCCGACACCACGGCCTTGCCGACTTGGCACGAGGCCCCGCCCGAGCGGCCGCTACCGCCCGTGCCCGCGACGCCCCCCTGCCCCGCCGCGCGGTCCGTGCCGCTGGCCCCCTGCCCCGCCGCGCGGCCCGTACCGCTGGCCCCCTGCCTCGCGCTGCCACCCGTACCGCTGGCCTCCTTCGCGTTGCCGCCCGTGCTGCTGGCCACCTTCGCGCTGCCGCCCGTGTCGCCCGTGCCAGCGGCCGACTCGCCCGCCGGTTCGTCGGCGTCGTCGGCACAGCCCGCGGGCAAGAGCAGGAAGCTTAGGGCGACCCAGGTGTTAATGAGGCGGCGCATGAGGAGAGCTTCTTTATCGAGGGTGGTTGAAGGGGCTGTCTGCGGGGCGAGGTCGCGGGCGCCCTTGGGGGCCTGCCCTGGGGGTAAACGCAAGCCGCGGGCCAGCCCGCAGAGGGCCAGAAACGCCGGGTCTGAGGGCGACCGAGCGGCCCTCGTCGCCAGGCCGGCACGCGGCGAGGGGGTCCGCTGCCGGGCCGTGCCAATCTGGCAGGCGGTCCGGGCGGCGCCGGCGGTGTCAGCAAGACCGTCCGTCCTTGTTCCGACCCGGAACCGGCGGGACGCGGCGCCCCCGAGTGAACTCGGGGGCAGCGAACGCCCCCTCGTGCCGCGCGGCATCGGCACCGATTCGGCGCGTGAAGCCCGCCCCCTCGCCGGGGGCCGGGCTCGTGCGGGCTTCGGCCTCCGAGCGGGCGGCGAACGCCGCGAGCGACAGCGACGTTGGGGCGAGCGCGCGAAGCGGCTCGCGCCGCGGGAGCCCTGCCTCCGGCAGGGCTTTGCGCGCCGTTTCCGCGGGCGTTCGCGGCCCCCGAGTTCCCTCGGGGGCAGCCCACCGCGCCCCGTAATTCGACCTGTTCGGGTTGTTGGCGGGCCTTCGACGGGCCCTCCTCGAGCCCCCCAACCTGGGCTCGTCCCATGGTCTTGGCCGGGCGACGGTGCCCAGCGCCGACCTCGTGCGGGTACCCGGCACCGAGCCCGGGTGTGCCCGGTGACGCGTCAGCAGCGTCGGGCCCCTCAATGAAAGCGCGCGCTGCTTCGCCCTGCGGGGCTGCCCCGGGCGGCCGATGCCGCCCGCCGCCTGAGTTTCGTTCGCCGCGGCCGGCGTCGCCCGTCGGCTCGACCTCGCCAATTTCGTCCGTCGGCCTGCCCCCGCCCCTGCCCTTGCGCCTGCGTGGGCTCTGCCACGCCGCGAGCGGCGCGAGCAGCGCTTCGGCCAAGGCGCGCGCGGCCTCGTCATCGTCGCGCTCATCGGCGTAGGCGGCGACCGCCAGCACGTAGCGCCGCAGCGCCGTCACGACCTCGTCGAGCGGCTCGCGCACCCGCACCGCCTTGGCCTCGGCCCGCCGGGCCGTGATCTGCAGCGCCTCGCCGTACGCCTCGTACGCCTCGCGGATCTCGGCGACGAACGACTCGCCGCCGAGCGCCCGCACGTGGTCGGCGTTCTCGGGCTCGCCCAGCCGATCGAGGCGCATCTGCGACTCGGCCCACTCGATCTTGTAGGGCGCCTGCGTGAACGAGAGCCCTTGCGGGAAGATGATCTCGATAAGGTGCCGCGCCCGCCCGACCCCGTCGGCGCCCGGGCCCCGGTCGGGTAGCTTCGCCCAGGCCTGCAAGAGCAGGTAGAGGGCGGCCCAGCCGGCGTCGAGGCGCAGATCGGCCGCGAAGGCCGCGCCGGCGTCGAGCTTCTGGGCGTCGAGCAAGCGCTGGCGCGACGAGCGCAGCGCCTCGAGCGAGCCTTCGAGCCGCTCGGCCCCCTTGGCGAGAGCGGCCGGGGGCTCGCCTTGCAGCCGGAAGGCCGTGACGAGCTCGGTGCCCAGGGCGAGCGCCGTCGGCGCCGAGAGGCGGGGCAAGCTAATGAGGTGGTAAGCCGAGAACGAACGGGACATCGGGGTAGGCCTCTCGAGCGGGTCGGGTCGCTGGTGGACGGGGCACGCGGGCCCTCTTGCCTTCCCTCTCGGCCACCGGTCGGGCCGGTTGCTTGCTTCGCGAAAAAAAGAAGCCCCCCGCCCCGGAGCTCGCCGGAGCCACCTTTCCCCTGGTTGCCGACCCCCCGAGGCGCTCGCCCGAAGCCCCTACGCTGGTCACCGCCCCCCCCAAGGCGCTCGCCCGAAGCCCCTGTGTCGGTCACCGACCCCCCCGAGGCGCTCGCTCGAAGCCCCTGCGCCGGTCAACGACCCTCCCGAGGCGCTCGCTCGAAGCCCCTGTGTCGGTCACCGACCCCCCCGAGGCGCTCGCTCGAAGCCCCTGCGCTGGTCAACGACCCCCCCGAGGCGCTCGCTCGAAGCCCCTGCGCCGGTCAACGACCCCCTCGCGACGGCTGCGCGTAGGGCAACGGCGCGGTCGCCGACCCCCTCGACAACGACGCACCCAAGGCCCCATCGGGGTCAGCGCCTGGCAGACGGCGCTCTGCCCTGGGGGCTGTCGAGGTCGGCGCCTGGCAGACGGCGCTCTACCCTGGGGGCTGTCGAGGTCGGCGCCTGGCAGACGGTGCTTTGCCCTGGGGGTCTGTCGAGGTCGGGGCTCGGCGGAAGACGCTCTGCCCGGGGCTTTGTCGAGCCCGACTGCTCGACCGAAGATGCTGTGCCCACCTCGCGGGTGTGGGCACCGTTCGGGCGGGCCGGGCGTAGGGCGGCTGTGCTCGGAGGCCCGCGCGCGGCGAAGGGGGGCAAGTCGGTCGCGAGGCGTTGACGAGGTCGGAGCGGCGAGCGACGGGCCCGCGCGGTCGAGTGGGCGCGCCCGCGCGCGCGTTGGCACGGCGCTCGCTGCGGCGAGGCGGCGAAGGGTCAGCGCTGGGGCTTCGCACAAAGAGCGGCTCGGCGCTGGGCCTTCGCGCAAGGAGGGGCCCATGACCTCGATCAAGTTCCAACCCGTTCTCTACGTTCGCGCCAAGGTCATTCCGCTCGCTGGTAGCGATGGCGGCGCCGACCCGCACCTCGCCGCCGCCGAGGCGACCGCTTCGTTCGCCGACGTCAACCGGATCTGGGCGCAGGCGGGCGTGCAATTCGCGTTCGACGCGGAGCACGATCTGCTGCCCGTCGTCCGCGACGACAAGCTATGGCGGCAAGACACCGACGAGTCGTCGGCCGCGGCGTTCGAGGCGCGCACGGAGCTCGCGTCGAAGTACCCCGACTCGCTCGTGCTCTTCGTGCGGGACGGCGGCGGCCGCTCGTCTGGTGACACGGCCTTCGCCGTGGTCAGGGCCGACTTCGACCCCGCGCACGTCGCGCACGAGATCGGCCACTACCTCCACCTGCACCGCACGCACGGGGCCGCCCGCGCCGGGCAGGCCAAGGCCGGCGACGCCGACGGGGCGGCGACGGCCTGGGGCCTCGACGGCAGCAAGAACGAGAAGCTCTCGGCCGAGCTGTCGCCGCAGCAGATCGACCGCGCGCGCTTCGCGCTCGAGAAGGGCAACCGGTACCGCATCGTGCAACGGCGCCCCCGGCCCGACGCTACAGTGGTCGCCGTAGCGCCACCGAACCGCCCCTCGGGCTCGCCCGACGGGGTGTCGTTTAGTCGTCGCCTTCGGCCTCGCTCGGGTCGGGCCCGGGCGTCGTGACCTGCCCGCGCTCGATGAGGCGGCGCAATTGCGTGCGGTGCATGTCGAGCAGGCGCGCGGCGGCCCGCACGTTGCCGCGCTCCTGGCGCAGCGCGGCCTCGATGCGCTCTCGCTCGGCGGGCACGAGGGGGCGGGCGCGCGAGGCCCGTCGCTCGGGGGGGGCGTCGGGCGGCGCGGGCCGCGGGGGTGCGGGGGCCGGTCTACCCGCCTCGGGCGCGGAAGGCGACGCAAGGCCCCTGGTCTCGGGCGCGGAAGACGACGCGGGGCCCCTGGTCTCGGGCGCGGAAGGCGACGCGGGGCCCCTGGTCTCGGGCGCGGAGGTCGGCCCGGTTTCTCTGGTCAGGGGGCGCGCCGAGGCCGGTGCCGGGGCGCTCGCGGCCGGAGGGGCCCGGTGCGCGGCCGGCTCGAACGAGCTGGCCCGCCCGGCGTTCGCGACGCGGAAGGCGGTGCCGGCGCGGGGGCTGAGGTGGCGGGCCTCGACGCGCTCGGCGCCCCGCAGGAGCGCCGCCTGGGCGGCGGCGCGCGCCTCGACGAGCAGCTCGCGCACGTTGCCCGGCCAGGGCCGCAAGAGGCACGCCTCGACCAGCGAGACGTGCAGGCCGAGCTCGGCCTGCACCCCCCGCACCGCGCCCTCGAGCAAGTAGGCGATCTCTTCGGGGCGCTCGCGCAAGGGCGGCAGCATCAGCTCGGGGCGGCCGAGGCGAAAGTAGAGGTCTTCGCGCATTCGCCCGCTCGCCACCTCGTCGCGCAGATCGCGGTGGCTGGCCGAGCAGAGCCGGAAGCGGACGGGCCTCGGCCGGGCGGCGCCCAGGGCCTGCACCTCGCGCTCCTGCAGCACGCGCAAGAGCTTCGCCTGCACCGCCCGATCGAGCTCGGCCACCTCGTCGAGAAAGAGCGTGCCGCCGTCGGCGGCGACCAGGTACCCGTCGCGGTCGGCGACGCTGCCCGAGTAGGCGCCGCGCTTGGCGCCGAAGAGCTCGGCCTCGGCGAGCTCGCGGGCGATGGCCGCGCAGTTGACCGCCACGAAGGGCCCGCGCCCCCCGCCCCCCTCGTGAAAGGCGCGCGCCACGCCCTCCTTGCCCGTGCCGCTCTCGCCCTGAAGGTGCACCGAGAAGCCGAGCTCGGCCGCGCGCGCCACCTCGTCGAGCAGCGCCTGCATCGTCGGGCCCCGCACGAACCCGTCGCGCGTGACGACGCCCCGCCGCACGAGCCCCGAGAGGTCGGCCGAGGGCACGAAGAGCGAGTCGCCCATGCGCACGATCTCGCGCAGCTCGCGGGGTGAGTCGGGCGGCGCGCGCTCGCCGTCGACGTCGGTGCCCGTCCGGCTGCCGAGATCGGTCACCCAGAAGCGCCGCCCGTCGAAGTGCACGCGGGCGTGGCGGCGCGACATGCGCTTGTCGTGGGCCGGGTCGAGCCCGGGCGAGCCCCGGCCGAGCTCGAGGGCTTCGCCCCCGAACGGCAAGGGCTGCGCCATGGGGCCGTCGCCGCCGAAGACACGGAGCAGCCCCGGCAGGCGCTCGCCCCCGCCGGGGGGGAGCTTGAACTCGCTTCGATCCAGGGTGGGCCCTTCCCGGTGCATGGCCGTGGATTCTAAGCGCTTCGGGGGGCCTTGAGCGGGGCGCGGTCGCCCCGGGCACGACGCCCGACCGGCCGAGCCGTGCCCGATGCCGTGCCCGGCGCCGACGCCGGTGCCCAGGTCGTGCCCAGCGGTGCTCACGTCGCTGCCCGACGCCGTGCCCAGCGGTGCCCAGCGGTGCCCACGCCTCTGCCCGACGCCGTGCCCAGCGGTGCCTAGCGGTGCCCGCGCCTCGGTGCCCAGCGTGGCGGGCCCGAGCGCGGAGCGGAGCGCCCCGTAGAACGACGGGGTTTCGGCCCCACCGGCCCTCGTTTCGGCCGGCCGCCGGCGGCCGGCACGGCCCTCGCAATAGCTGAGGTCAAGGCGAGGGCGCCGGCGGGCGCACGACGAACTTCGCCAAGGCGTCGGGGAGCGGCGGGGTGATTGCCGACGGCGCGGTCATCGAGCCTCTCGCCAGCGCGCGGAGAAAAGGGAGACAGATCATGAAACGTGCACTCATCATGGGCCTTCTCGCGGTTTCTTTCGGCACGGTCGCTTGCGCGGGCGAGCCGGACGGCGACGTGGGCCCCGCGGCCGAGCAGGAGGCGGTCGCGGAGGTGGAACAGGAGCTCAACCAGTACAACGTGATGGGCAACATCGGCTGGGCCTCGACGGCCGGGCTGACCAACGATCTCGCGGTCTTTCACGAGATCTCCAACGTGGCGAACAAGTGGGCGACGGTCGACGTGATTGGCGACTTTCCCAACCTGGAGGGGGTGGCCGCCACGTCGACCAACCTCGCCAAGTGTACCGGCGCCTACGTCGAGATGTTCGCGTATACTCGCCCGAGCAGCGCCAGCCCCTGGGCCCAGGTGCATCACGTGAAGAAGTTCGCCCAGGCGAAGGTGAGCAACGGCATCATCGCGGACTGCGTGGCCGTCTACGAGATGTCGGACTGTGACGCGATCGGCTTCACGTCGACCACGAACTTCTTCAAGGTCGAGGTGGGCTCCGCCGGCGGCCAAAGCTACGTGCAGCCGAAGGCCGACACGGTTCGCTACCAGAGCATCAACCTGCTGAACTGCTCGTAATGGGCCCGAGCCGGTAGGGCGGGGCGCGCCCCGCTGGACACCGTCGGCCGGGGTGGGAGAATGAGCCGCGGCGACGGACAGATGGACGTGATGGTGAGGAGGGTATTGCGATGAAAGGCGAAGGGAAACCCGCGAAGGCCGAGGGCGTCGAGACGGACCCGGCCAAGCTTCGCCCGGCGCCACAGGGGGGCACGAAACGGGGCGACAGGCCTCGGCTGCGCACGCCGGTCGGCGACCCCGGCGGCGACCCGGAGGCCACCGACTCGGGCGACAGGCCGCGGCTGCGTACCCCGGTCGGCGACCCCGGCGGCGACCCCGAGGCCACCGACTCGGGCGACAGGCCGCGGCTGCGCACCCCAGTCGGCGACCCCGGCGGCGACCCCGAGACCGCGACGGCAGACCGTGATGCCATGCAGATAGGGCGCCACGTCGTCGACCCCCGACCCAAGGTGCTCCGCTCGTCGGGTTCGTCCGACCGCGACCCGTAGCCCGAGACGGCGGGGCGACGCCTCTAGCGCCCGGCCGAGTCGGGCGCCGTCGTGGCGGCGAGGGCCTTGGCGGCTCGGACGAGCTCGTCGTGGTCGGCTCGTAGCAAGGGGTTGAGCTCGAGGGCCCGCTCGAGCTCGATCGCGGCGAGGCGGGCGGCCTCGCGGCTCGTCGCCGCGTCGCGCGCCGTTCGTGCGCGGGCGAGCAGCAAGGCCCCGCGGACGGCGCGGGCGCTGGCCATGCCGGGGGCGAGCGCGAGCGCGCGCTCGGCGTGCGCCAGGCCCTCGCCGATCGGCCCGGACGACGCGCCGGGCGGCAGGGCTTCGGCGAGGCGTAGAAGCGCGCGCGCGAGCTCTTGGTGGGCCTCGACGTACGAAGGGTGGATGGCCAGCGCCGCCGTTGCCTCGGCGAGCGCGCGCCGCAGCGCGGGCACGACGTCACGGCCCTGGCGCCCGGCCCGGGTCGCCTCGAGCTGGTACAGCATGGCGCCCAACACGCGGCAGTCGGAGCAGGTGGCGTCGCGGCGGTAGGCCTCGGCGAGGGCCCCCCGGGCGGCGTCGAGCGGAGCGCCGGGGTCGTCGCCGGCGCGCAGGGCGTGCTGCGCCGCGAGGTAGTGGCACCGGGCGCGCAGGAGGGGGGCCTTGCCGGAGGCCGCGTTGACGGCCAGCGAGCGGTCGACGAACCGGAGGGCCCGCGCGACCGCCGGGCGCGGATCGTCGCCGCGCCCGGCGAGGTACTCGGCGCGCACGAGCTCGGCGAGGGCGGCCTGGTTCAACGAGGCGAAGTAGCGCGGGTCGAGGGCGAGGGCCTGCTCGGCCCACTCGAGCGCCCGATCGACGTCGAGCTCGGGGTCTCGGCCGTGGGAGACCTCGTACAGAGCCAGGCTCGTGTGGATGTCGCTCAGGTTCGCGTACGCGAAAAGCGAGGCCGGGTCGCTGCGGATGGCCGCGCGCAGCAGGCGCTCGGATTCGGCGTAGGCGCCGCGGGGGTCGTGGGCGCGGTCGACGAGGTAGCCGCCCATCGAGCGGTACACGGCGGCCAGATCGTTCAGGCCGCGGGGGTATTCGGGGTCGAGCTCGAGCGCCCGGCCGAGCCAGCGGGCGGCCTCGCCCCAGGAGCGCGTCGGATCGCGGCCGGCGCGCGCGTCTTGCAGCGCGCCGAGGGCGTAGCCGTTGCCGAGCACGTCGTAGGCGTAGGGGTCGTTCGGGTCGAGCTCGACGGCCCGTTTCGCCTCCCGGAGCCAGTCGTCGAGGTCGGGCCCGAGCTCGTCGTCGCGGGCCGCCTCGAGCCTGCGCAGCTTGTAGCGGTTCATCAGCACGTAGGCGCGCCGGGTGCGGGCCGAGGCGCGCCCGGGGTCGGCCTCGACCGCCTGGTTCGCCGCCGCGAGCGCGCGCTCGAGCGACTGGCGGCGCGGCCCCCCCTGCCGCCGATCGATCTCGGAGCGCTCGAGCCAGACCGCGGCGAGCGCCTCGTAGGTCGCCGCGTCGCTGCGCCCGAACTCGAGCGCTCGCCCGTAGAGCGCCGCGGCCTCGTCGAAGCTCGCCCGCGCGGCGTCGTACTCGCCCCGCTCGAGCCGCTCGGTCGCGCGGGCGGAGGCGGCGTCGCCCGAGACCTTGCGGGCCTCGTAGGCCCAGGGCGTCTCGGCGATGGCCCGCTCGGCCGCGCGCGCGGCGGCGGCGTAGTCGCGGCGGTAGAGGGCGATGAGGCTCTCGAGGTAGAGGGGCGACTCGGCCCGGTGGCCGCGGCTCCGCTCGAGCGCGGCGAGCGCCGGCGCGAGGTACTGCGCCTCGGCCGCCTTCTGCCGCGCGGCCGCCCACTCGCGGCCGCCGCCGCGGCGCGCGGCCTCGGCGGCGCGCCGGTAGAGCTCGCCGAGCGCCCGGCCGAGGGCGTACGAGAGCTCGGGCGAGTCGACGCCCTGCCGCGCGGCGAGCGAGAGCTCGTCGTAGGCCGGCTCGTACTCGCCGAGGGCGAGGTGCCCGCGGCCCAGCGCGTAGTGCGCGAGCCCGGCGCCGAGCGCGCCCGCCTGGCGGCCCCGGGCCGCGATCTCGCGCATGCGCTCGCGGACGTAGGCGCGCTCGCGCGTCGTGTCGTGCAGGGGCAGCGCGTGCGCGGCGTGCAGGAACCACTCGACCTCTTTCGCCTGCTGCCCGAGCTCTTGCCCGAGCCGCTCGCGCTCGGCCGCCTCGGCCCGGGCGCGCCGCTCGCCGAGCCACGAGCGGGTGCCCCAGCCGGCGACCCCGAGCGTGACCGAGAGCGCGAGCGCCGAGACCGCCACGAGCGGCCGGTGCTTGCGCCCCCAGCGCCCGAGCCGCTCGGCGAGGCCCGGGCGCCGGCCGACGATGGGCTCGCCCTCGAGGTAGCGGCCCAGATCGTCGGCGAGCGCCCGGGCCGTCGGGTAGCGCCGGTCGGGGTCTTTGTGCAGGCACTTGAGCGTGACGGTCTCGAGGTCGGCGGGCAGGTGCGGCACGAGGGCCCGCGGCGGCCGCGGCTCGTCGTGCAGCACCTGGTGCACCGTGGCCGCGGGCGTGGCGGCGGCGAAGGGCGGCTGGCCCGTCAAGAGCTCGTAGAGCGTGGCGCCGAGGCCATAAACGTCGGAGCGCCGGTCGATGCTGCGCACCTCGCCGCGCGCCTGCTCCGGCGCCATGTAGGCCGGCGTGCCCATCAGCGCCCAGGTGCCGGTCAGGCCGTGGCCCCGCTGCATCTCGTAGGCGAGGCCGAAGTCCATCACGGTGGGCTGCCAGGTGCCGTCTTCGGCGCGGCCGAGCAAGATGTTCGAGGGCTTCAGATCGCGGTGCACGACCCCGAGCCGGTGCGCCTCGTGCATCGCCTCGGCCACCCGCTTCATCGCCTGCACCTTCTCGGGCAGCGTCATCTCGGCGGCGGCCTCGCCGAGGGGGCGGCCGCGCACGAGCTGCATGGCGATGAAGGGCTTGCCCCCGAGCTCGCCGACCTCGTAGACCTTGCACAGATTCGGGTGCTCGAGGCGGGCCTGGGCGCGGGCCTCTTGCAGGAGGCGCAGCGAGCGCTCGTTGCCGGCGCCGAGCAAGAACTTGAGCGCGACGGGGCGGCCGAGCAAGAGGTCGCGCGCCTCGTGGACCTCGCCCATGCCCCCGCGCCCCAGCAGGCCGACGAGCTCGTAGCGGCAGGCGAGCTCGGCCGCCGGCCCTTCGCCCGGGCCGGCCGGGGGCAGCGTGGTGGCGAAGGCCGGGCTGGCCGGTAGGCTGCGGTCTTGGGTGGCGTCGAAGGCCAGGCCCGCTTTGTCGCTCCCCGCCATGCGCGCGCCGCTAGGTATACCCGCGGCGGCGCCCGGAAACCAACGCGCGCCCGGCGGCGCCCGGAAACCAACGCGCGCGCCCGGCGCCGCCCGAGCGTGCTACGACCCGAACGCCCGCCATGCGCCTCTACCCCAAGATCGGCCACCTGCCGGGCTCGCGCACCGGCCCGAGCGATCGGCACGTGTCGCCCTCGCTGGCCGAGCGGCTGACGGCGAGCGGGCGGCCGGGCGATCGGGTCGTCGTGCAAGAGAAGCTCGACGGGTCCTGCGTGCTGGTCGTGCGCCACGAGGGCGCGCTCCTGGCGATGGGGCGCGAGGGCGGGCGCTGTGACGAGTCGCCGAACGAGGGCCGGCGCCGCTTCGCCGCGTGGGTGGCCGCGCACGAGGGGCTCTTCGGGTGGCTGGGCGAGGGCGAGCGGCTCGCCGGCGAGTGGCTCGCGCTCGCGCACGGCACGCGCTACGCGCTGCCGCACGGGCCCTTCGTCGCGTTCGACCTCTTCGACGCGCGGCGCGAGCGGGCGAGCGCGGCGGTGCTGGCGGCAAGGCTGCCGCCGGCCCTGCCCCGGCCGCGCGTCGTGCACGAGGGGCCGCCGCTCGCGCTCGCAGCGGCGCTCGCGGCGCTCGGCGAGCGGGGGCACCACGGCGCGCTCGAGGCGGCCGAGGGGGTGGTCTACCGGCTCGAGTCGGGCGGCGCGCTGCTGGCGCTGGCCAAGTGGGTGCGGCCGGGCAAGATCGACGGGGCGTACCTGGCCGACCATGGCGGCGGCGATCACGTCTGGAACTCGTGGGTAGACTGAGATGGCACGCGTGGTCTTCGTGACGCCGAACCAGGGGCGGCAGGCCGAGGTGCAGCGGCTCCTGGCCGACGTCGCGATCGAGCTCTCGCGCTTCGGGCCCGTCGCCCCGCCCGAGCTGAACTTCGAGGCGGCGGCGCGCGAGCGGGCGGCGGCCGCGTACGCCGAGCTCGGGCGGCCCTGCTTCGTCGAGAACACGGCCTTCGAGCTCGAGGGCGAGGGCGAACTGCGGGGGGCCGAGCTCAAGCGGCTGATGGCCTCGCTGGGGGGCGAAGCGGGCTTCTGCCGGGCCTACGGCGGGCGGCGGGCGGCGGCGCGGGTGGCCGTCGCGCTCTGCGAGGGGGCGGGCGGGGCGCCGCAGGTGTTCTCGGGCGGCATCGAGGGCGAGGTGGCGGGCGAGCCGCGGGGCGCCGAGGGCTGGGGCTGGGACAGGGTCTTCGTGCCCGAGGGCTACGAGCGCACGCTCGGCGAGCTCGGCGCGAGCAAGTACCTCGTGAACATGCGCCACGGGCCCTACCTCGATCTGGCCGACCACCTGCGGGGCCGGCGCGCGGGCGGGGCGTACGAGGCGCACGTGACGGTGCGCGCGGCCGAGGGGCAGGCGCCGCGCTTCCGCGAGGCGTGCGACGCGCTCGGGGTCAAGTGCGTGCTCATCGAGCTGCCGGCGGGCGCGCAGGCGGCGCAGCCGATGACGGCGTCGGTGCACCGGGGGGTCTTGCGCGAGGTGCAGGGCGAGGTCCACGCCCTCGCGCGCGGGCTCGTCGCGCGGGGCTTCGAGGTGGTGCGCACCAAGATCGAGGCCCTGCCCAGGAACGCCGACTGGCCCGAGCGCGACGAGGACGCGCGGGCGCGCCCGGCGGGCTACTTCGAGTACCACGTCAAGCTGGCGCTGCCGGCCGGCGACGAGGCGGCGCTCGCGCGGGTGCGCGCGGCGTGCGAGCCGCTCGGCGCGCGCCTGTCGCGCAACGCGAGCGCGCGCCGGCGCGAGGGCGAAGAAGACCGCTTCGTGACGATGCGCGTGCCGGGCCTCGGCCGCGCGGGGGCCGAGGCCCGCTTCGCCGCGCTGCTCGAGGCGGTCGCGGCGCTGCCCTTCCGGGTGCGGGCGCGCGTCCGCGAGTATACCGTTTACGACTCCGACGTCGGCGTCGACCGCGGCTGGCTGTGAGCGGGGCCCCCGAAGCCCCGCTCACCGCGCCCCGCTCGCGGCAGCCGGCGCTGCGCGACGCGGCCCTGCGCGCCTGGCTGCGCCGGGCCGCCGCCTGCCCCGAGGCGCGAGGCCTGGTGCTGCGGGGCAGCCTGCTGCTCGACGCCCTGTGCCCGGGGGCGCGCGCCCCGCAAGACGTCGACTACCTGGTGCCCGGCGCCTTCGACCCCGCGGCGTCCGAGCGCGTCGCGCGCGCCGTCGTCGCCGCCGGCGACCCGGCCGGGGGCCCGCCCCTCGCGTTCGAGCGCGTGGCGATCGTCTTCGGCGAGACCCCCTGGCCCGGGCTGCGCGCCTTCGTCCGGGGCGGCGACGAGACCTTTCAGGTCGACTTCGCGTCGGGCGACCCGCTGCCCGAGCCGCCCCGGCCGGTCGACGTGCCGGGCGCGGGGCCGGCGCTCGCCTGCACCGCCGAGACGCTCTTCGGCTGGAAGCTGCACGGCCTCGTCGAGCACGGGCGGGGGCGCTGGCGCCCCAAAGATCTCTTCGACCTGTGGCTCCTCGGGGCCCGCCTCCCGCTCGCGCCCGGGCCGCTGCGCGCCGCCGTCGACCTCGCCTTCTCGAGCCGCGGCCTGCCGCTCTCGGCCCTCGACGATCTGCGCACCCGCCCCGGCTGGGGCCAGTCGCGCAGCGGCGCGCGGGCCTGGCGCGTGTTCGCCCGGCGCAACCCCGGCGCGCCCGAGTTTCTGACGGCGCGCGAGGCGGTGCGCGCGGCGATCGAGGCGCTGTACGGGCCGGCCGCCCTTTGAGCCGGGGGGTCAGGCGAGATCTCGTCGCCCGACTCGGCGCGGAAGGCGTGGTCTAGAGCGGTTCCCGGGCTCGTTGAGACTGCCTTCCGGCACCCCAAACTCGCCCTCCCGGGCTCAGACCGTGGGGCCCCCGCCTTCAGGCAGTCTCAACGAGCCCGGGAACCGCTCTAGAAGCGGGCGTGCAGGGCGAGGGCGGGGCCGGCGATCTGCAGGCGCCAGGCGGCGGCAGCGGGGGCATGCGGGCGGGAGAGCCAGAGGTAGGCGGCGGCGACGCCGGTGCCGAGGGCGGCGAGGCCGAGCAGGTCGGCGGTGGCGCCGAGCACGCGGGTGCGGGCGCGCGCCTCGTCGACGTCGTCGCGCTCGACCGGGAAGGTGGACAGGGCGTCGTCGTAGTCGCGCTTGGCGCCGAGGGCGAACGCGCCGGCGACGGCGGCGCCGGCGCCGAGCGCGGCGGCGGTGGCGGTCAGGGCCCAGGCGGGGGCGGTCGAGGGCGCGGGGGTCCGGGGGCGAGGGGCGGGGCGCGCGGGCGCCGCGGGGGGCGGCGCCTCGGCGGGGGCGGGGCGCAGATCGATCGCGAGCTCGTCGCCGCCGACGACGTCGACCGTGCGGGTGACGCCGGGCGAGGCGGCGAACTTGTGCCGGCCCGCGTTGACGAAGAAGGGCGGGGCGAGCGGCGCCGGGCCGAGCGCCTCGTCGTCGAGGAGCAGGGACGCGCCCTCGGCGGCCCGCACCTCGACGCGCCCGACGCTGTCGCGCAGCGAGGCCATGCGCTGCTCGAGCGCCGCCCGCCGTGAGGGCGCGATCGATTCGCCCCGCTCGAGGTAGCGCGCGAACGCGTTCATGGCCCCCGCGTAGTCGCGCAGCTGCCAGTACGTCTCGCCCAGGTTGAAGAGCACCTGGGCGTTGTCGCTGAGCTCGTACGATCGGTGGAAGGCGGCGAGCGCCGCGCGGTAGTCGCCCCGCTTGAACGAGGCGACGCCGCGCCGGAAGGTCTCGCGCGCTTGCTCGAGGTTGTCGCCCGGGGCCTTGCGGGCGTCGTCGGGCGCGCGGAGGGCGGGGGGCGCCGTCTGGGCGCCGGCCGGCGTGGGCGCGAGCGCGGCGCACGTCAGCCACGCGCCGAGGGCGAGGCGGGCGGGGCGCGCGG
Source organism: Polyangiaceae bacterium (assembly GCA_035762175.1). GTDB lineage: Bacteria > Myxococcota_A > Polyangia > Polyangiales > Polyangiaceae > DASTPP01. The sequence goes on from DASTPP010000048.1 coordinate 14,709, forward strand.
CCCTCAAAAGGGCACCGTCTCGTCGATCGAGAGGGGGGCGGGGCGGGCCCGATCGCGCGGGCGGGCCGGGCGCGCGGGGGCGCTCCGGGCGGGGGGGGGCGAGGCGGGCGAGGCGGGGCGCGCCGCCGCGTCGGCCGCCTTCGGCGCGGGGTCGAGGCCGAGCTCGTCGGCCGCCTTCGGCGCGGGCTCGAGGCTGAGCTCGAGCGCGACGTCGTGGTCGAAGGCGACGTCGCGCTCGAGGGCCAAGCCGCCGGGGAGCTCGGCACGGACGCGGTGGGGGCGCCCGTCGCGCTCGACGGCGCCGACGAAGGGGTTGCCGTCCAGGGGGCGGCCGTCGAGAAAGAGGGTCGCGCCGGCGGGCATCGCGGCGACCGAGAGCCGGACCTGCGCGGCGCGCCCCGGGGCGCTCGCGCCGGGGGGCGCCGACGCGGCGGCGGGCCCGCGGCCGCGCAGGGCGAGGCCGAGCAGGACGGCGCCCGCGGCGCCGAGGGCGACGGAGAGGGCGCCGGCGAGCACGCCGGGCACGGGGCGGCGCCGGCGGGGCGCCTCGAGCGGGGGCGCGAGGTCGCCGGAGGGCGGCGGGGGGGGCTTGATGCTCGGCCGCGAGACCGGCACGAACGACGGGGGCTCGCGGGTCGGCGCGAGCGACGACGTGAGCTCGCCGCGGGGGCCGGCGGGCGGGGGCGCGGCGCCCGGGAGCGTCTCGGCGGACGCCGCGTCGAGGGCGGAGAGCGAGGGCGCGGCGGGCCGGACGGAGGCGGGGACGGCCCCGGCGGCCACGAGCCTCTCGACCTCGCGCCGCACGAGATCGCGCAGCGCCCGCCGCTCGCCGTCGAAGGCGCGCGCGACGACGGCGCCGAGGGCCTCGGCGTCGCCCCGGCCGACGCGCCCGCCGGCGGCCTCGAGCAGCGCCTGCCGGAAGGCCTGCGCGGTGGGGAAGCGCCGCGCGGGGTCGTACGCGGTCGCGCGCTCGCACACCGCCGCGAGCGCCGGGTCGACCCCGGGGTTGGCCGCGCGCAGATCGGGCACCTCGCCCATCAAGAGGCCGGCGAGCAGTTCCTCCTCGACGGCGCCGTCGCGCGCGCGCCAGCGCCCCGCGAGCGCCTCCCAGAGCATGACGCCGACGGCGTACACGTCGGCCCGGCGGTCGACCAGCTGCCCGCCGTCGAAGGCCGCCGCGGCCTGCTCGGGCGCCATGTAGCTCAGCTTGCCCTTGAGCGTGCCGATCTTGGTGCGCGCGCGGTTCTTGGCCGCCTTGGCGATGCCGAAGTCGAGCAGTTTGACGTGCCCGTCGTAGGTGACGAACACGTTGTGCGGGCTGATATCACGGTGCACGACGTCGAGCGGCGCGCCGTCGAGGTCCGTGAGCTCGTGCGCGTAGTGCAGCCCCGCGAGCACCTCCGCGAGGGCGAAGAGGTGCAGCCCGAGGGGCAGCGCCGCGTGGCCGACGCGCTCGCAGACCGAGCCGAGCGTCTGGCCCTCGAGGAACTCGAGCGCGAGCACCCGCCCCCCGGGCCCGCCCTCGACGCCGAGCGCGCGCACGACGTTCGGGTGCTGCAGGCGCGCCGCGAGGCGCGCCTCGTCGGCGAACATGGCGACGTACTCTTCGTCGCTCGCGTGCTCGGGGCGCAGCGACTTGAGCACGGCGCACTGCCAGAAGTCGTCGGGGCCGACCGCGAGGCCGAGCGAGATGAGCCCCATGCCGCCCTGGCCGAGGGGGGCGAGCACGTGGTACTTGCCGGCGCGGCGCCCGTCGTTCATCGGCGAGGGGCCCTCAGGGCGTCGGCCCGAGCGTGAGAGCGGTCATCGTGGCGGCCCGAATGATCACCGTGCGCTCGCCGAGCGCCTGCCCCGTGCGGCGCACCTTGGCCCGGATCGTGACGAGCCCGGGGGGCAGGTTGAGCAGGAAGGCCAGGCCCGAGGCGTTGGTGGCGTCGGCGGCCACCGGCGTGCCGCCCCGGTCGTAATAGACGCGCGCCCCGTCCGCGCCGGCCTCGGCCTCGACGGACACCCCCGCGCTCGGCGCGCCCGGCTCGCACCCGAGCACCCGCACGAACGCGCTGCCCCGGTCGGGCGCGAGCGTCTCGCCCACCGCCGAGGCCAGCGTCGCCACCACGTCGAGGGGCAGGCCGAACGCGTCGTAGTCGGTCACCCCCGCCGCGAGCGGCTCGACCACGAGCGTGCTGCCCTCGCGCCGGTAGGCGGCGTCCGAGTGCAACACGGCCGGCAATATGCCCGGCGCCCAGTACTGAAAATAAACCCGGTAGTTGGTCTCGACGCGAAACTCGACCCGGCCCCCCGCGTCGGTCTCGCGCCGATCGATCGGCTGGGTGCACTCGATGTCGCCCACCGCGCAGAGCTGCACCGGCACCCCCGGCAGGGCCACGTTGTTCAGATCGTGTAGAAACAGCCGCTGCACCGCCTCGACCGGCTCGAGGGTCGGCTCTTCGCGCAGCCGGCCCAGGCACGAGAAGTCGACCCCCGCGGGCGTGCGGCAGACGCCCCCGTCGCAGGCGCTCAGCTCGCTCGGAGCCCCCCGCGCGACGCAGTCGCGGTCGGTCTCGCACTGGTCATCGCCCACCTCGAGCGCGAACGAGCAGCCCCCCGCGAGGCCGGCCCCGAGCGAGGCCAGCGTCGCGAGGCGGGCGGCGGCGCGGCGCGGGCGGGCGACCACGGGGCGGTACGCCGGAGGCGACGTGCACCTCGTGGCGTCGTGCGGTCGGTCGTGGGTTGCAGGTCGCACGAGACGCACCTTAGATGCCTCGATACCCTAAAAGCGTACCGTCCGGCGCGCACCGTTACCAGTGACATCTCGCAATCTCCTGCCGCTTGAGGTCTGTCAAAACTCGGGCCTGAACTGCAGCCGGCGTCTCGAGCCCGGGTGGTCGAGGTTGCTTTTGTTAGCCTGAGAGGCCCGCTGCGCAGCCGGCAGGGCCTCGAGCCCGCCCGCTCCGTAGGATCGGTGACCGAGGCGCCGAGGCGCCGAGGCGGCCGAGGCGACCGAGGCGCCGAGGCGATCGGGCCGTCGAGGCGATCGGCAACCCTTCGGGCCTGTCGCCCGAAGGCCCCCGCCTCACTGCATCAACCAGGTGACGTTGAAGGTGACGGGCATGGCGTAGGTGCCGTCGACCCGGTAAAGGGGCGCGTCGACGCGCAGGCCCGCGCCGAGGTGGTGCTTGTGCAGGCGCAAGAGCTGGACGCCGCCCTCGAGGTAGGCGCCGAGGCCGCCGTTCTTGTCGCCGTCGTCGCCGTACTCGCCGGAGCGAAGGTACAGGTGCGTGTAGGCGGCGCCCGCGCCGAGGTAGGGCGCGATGTCGGCGTGCGAGAGGTAGTGGCGCGCGCCGACCGAGAAGGCGAAGTAACCGACCTTGCCGCTGGTGCTGCTGGCGCCGCCGCCGCCGGCGGCCGCGAGCGAGGCGCCGACGGCGAGGTCGGGCGTCTCGTAAAAGAGCGAGCCCTCGGCGCCGGGGGCCGCGAACACGCCGGCCGAGGGCGCCGAGACGCCGATGAGCCCGAAGCCGACGAGCGTCTCGCCGCGCTTCTTCTGGGTGGGCGCCGAGTCGGCCCGCACGACCGTGGTCACGGTGGCCGTCTCGCTGAGGGGCTTGTCGTGCACGAGCGCCTCGGCGATACGGCCCGCGGCGACGTTCATCTCTTCGTAGTTGGCGAGGAAGAGGCGGCGGGTCGCGCGGGGGGTGCCGAGCGGCTGCTCGCGGGCGACGCGCACCAAGAGCTGGCTGCCCAGCGGCTCGATGTCGATGCGGTAGGCCTCGCCGCCGGCGGGCGCCTGGTCGCTCAGATCGCCGATGGCGACGCCCTTGCCCCGGATCTCGTCACAGAGCAGGCGGGCGGCGGTGCGGGCCGAGTCTTCTTGGGCCTTCGGCCGCAGGCCCAAAAGACAGGTCGCGTAGCCGGCCGGGGCCGCGGGCGCCGTCACCACCGGGGCCGCGGGCGCCATCACCGCCGGGGCCGCGGGCACCGTCACCGCCGGGGCCGCGGGCGCCGTCACCACCGGGGCCGCCGTCGCCGCCGTCGCCGCCGCCGGGGCCGCCGCGCGGTGGTCGTCGGGTTGGGCGAGCGCGGCGGACGACGAGAGCAGTAGGCTGAGGGCAACGGCCAGGTGGCGGGGGCGCATTCGGGTCTCCTTGCACGAACGTCGGGGGTACCCACCGAACGCGCTGGGCGCTCGGGGGCCTGCGCCCGCGGCGAATGCGCGCGCGGGGCGAACAGAGGGTATGGGGGTGGCCGGGCCCAGCGGGCGCTTCGGCGCCGAGGGCCGCGGGCCGCGGCGAGCGAATGCTTTAGCAGCGCTCGTGCCACGGCCCCGCGCCGCCCCCGGCGCGAAGGCGTTTGCGCATAGGCGCGCGGCGCGAGCGCTTCGGGGCGTCGATTCGCCCCGGGCCGGCGGGCCCGCCCTGGCGCGTCTGCTCTGATCGGCGAGTCAGGGCGACCGAGCCGGCCCGCCGCCCTCGACGCGGCGGCCGTTACGCGGACCTGCGAACCCGACGGCGAGACGAACGGCCTCTCTCTTCCGTCGTCAACGCCGGGTTACGGCGCGGCGTGCCGCGAAGGCCGGGGGCCCGGGCGGGGGCCTCGGCGCGGGGCCCCCGCCGGCCCGGGGGCCGCTCAGAGGCCGAGCTTCTCGACCATGTAGGGCACCACGCGATCGATGGCGATGCGCTCTTGGTGGCCGGTGTCGCGATCGCGCACGGTGACGGTCTGGTCTTTGAGGGTGTCGCCGTCGACGGTGAAGCAGTAGGGGCAGCCCGCTTCGTCCATGCGGGCGTAGCGCTTGCCGATGGCCTGCTTGGCGTCGTGCTCGACGAAGCCGTGGCGGGCGATCTTGGCGGCGAGATCGCGGTAGAGCTTCTCGGCGACCTCGGGCATCCCGTCTTTGTTGACGAGGGGGAAGACGCCGGCCTTGATGGGGGCGAGGCGGGGGTTCAGCTTGAGGAGCTCGGGGCTGGGCCGCGAGGGGTCTTCGGTGAAGGCCTCGCAGAGCACCGCCAAGACGCCCCGGTCGAGGCCGGCCGAGGGCTCGATGACGTGGGGCAGGTAGCGCTCGCCCTTGCGCTGGCCGTTCGGGAGCAACTCGCCGCGCTCGGCGTCGAAGTACTCGAGCTTGGCCTTCGAGTGCCTCTGGTGCGTGGCGAGGTCGAAGTCGGCGCGGTGGGCGACGCCCTCGATCTCGCCGAAGTCGGGCGCGGTGAAGGGGAAGCGGTACTCGATGTCGCTCGTGCCGGCGCCCTCCTTGGCGTAGTGCGCGAGCTCGTCCTTCGACTGCTCGCGCAGGCGCAGGTTCTCGCCGGCAAGGCCGAGGCTCTTCCACCACTCGACGCGGGCGTCGCGCCAGAAGCGGTACCACTCGGCGGCCCGGTCGGGCGGGCAGAAGAACTCGATCTCCATCTGCTCGAACTCGCGCGAGCGGAAGGTGAAGTTGCGCGGGGTGACCTCGTTGCGGAACGCCTTGCCGGTCTGGGCGATGCCGAAGGGTACCTTGACGCGGCTCGAGTCGACGACGTTCTTGAACTGCACGAAGATGCCCTGCGCGGTCTCGGGCCGCAGGTTCGCGACGTCGTCTTCGGTGGCCGTGGCGCCGACGTAGGTCTTGAACATCAGGTTGAAGGCGCGCGGCTCGGTGAGCGAGCCCACCTTCTCGGCGTCGGGGGCGAGCACGCGGGCCCACCGCTCGGCCGGCACGCTCGCGAGCGGCACGACGTCGGCCTGCCCGAAGGCCTTCTCGGCCTTCTTCTTCTGCTTCGCCTCGCTCGGCGTGCCCGGCACGAAGGCGAAGAGGGGCTTGTCGGTCTCGGCGCCGCCCGCGGGCACGAAGACGCTGACGTGGTCGAAGCGGTAGCGCGCCTTGGTCTCGCGGCAGTCGACCATCGGATCGTTGAAGGTCTCGGTGTGGCCGCTGGCGACCCAGACCTTCGGGTGCTGAATGATGCAGGTGTCGAGCGGCACGATCTGCACCGGCTCGCCGCCGGGGCCGGGGCGCCCGCCGCAGGGGTTCATCACGACGTCTTGCCACCAGGCCTCGCGCAGGTTGCGCTTGAGCTGCGCGCCGAGGGGGCCATAATCCCAGAAGCCGTTGATGCCGCCGTAGATGTCCGACGCCTGGAAGATGAAGCCCCGGCGCTTGCACAGGGCCATGATTTTATCCATCGACTTGACCGGCGCGTTCGACATCGTCAGGTTCTCCGCGGTGATGGCGTGGCGGGCTTCGGGCCCGCGAAGGGGCGCGAGCATAGCCCCTGGCCCCCCCGCGGGGGAACCCTCGAGCGCCCCCTCTCAGGGCGCCGTCGGGGCGGGCGCCATCGGCACCCGCCGCGTGACGAGATCGCGGCCGGCCTCGTCGCGCAGGCGCAAGACGAGCGCGGGCTCGGGCGCGGCCCACTCGAAGTCGACGAGGCCGTAGTTGATCTGGTTGGCGACGGGCGGGCCGACGCGCAGATCGTTCGCGTCGTTCTGCGCGCCGGCCTTGCTCGGGCTCAGGCCGCTCGCCGCGAGCTCGTAGAGCGGCGGCCCGGCGGGCCCGGGGTCGAGCGCCGAGATCTCGCCGAAGTGCCGGTCGCCGCTCACCACGAGGTTCGCCGAGGGCGCCGCCGCGGCGATCGCCCGCAAGAAGCGCTCGCGCTCGAGGGGCATGTTGTCCCAGCTCTCGCCGCCGTTGTAGGGCGGCACGAGCGCGGTGCTCGAGAGCACGACGCGCACCTCGGCCGGGCGGGCGAGCTCGCGCTCGAACCACGCCCACTGCGCGTCGCCCAGCATGGTGGCCTCGGGCGAGGCGTCGCGCCGGTAGGGCCGGCCGCTGCCGGGCCGGCTGATCGGGCTGCGGTGGTAGCGCAGGTCGAGCGCGATGAGGTGCACGCGCCGGCCCGGCGGCCCGAGCAGGACGGCGTCGTAGACGCCTTCGCGGGCGCGCCGGGGCGAGCCCGGGGGCACGCGCAAGAAGTCGAGAAAGAGCTGCTGCGACTCGGCCTTCTTCGGGTACTCGCGCCCCCCGTCGTTGACGCCGTAGTCGTGATCGTCCCAGGTGCCGTAGATGGGCACGCGGCGGCGCAGCGCCGCGAAGCCGGGCACGGCCTCTTGCCGCCAATAGCGGGCGCGCAAGAGGCTCATGTCCTCGGTGTCGCCGTAGACGTTGTCGCCGAGGGCCAGGTAAAGGTCGGGCGCGTCCCGCAGGATGGCGTCCCAGACGCGCTGGGGCTCGGTCGCCTCGGCGCACGAGCCGAGCGCGATTCGGGTCAGGGCGTGCCCCTCGAGCGAGTCGAGGACCGCGACCGCTTGCGAGGGGCTCGGCGCCGGGGGCGGCGGGCCGTCGCAGGCCGCGAGGGCCGCGGCGACGAGGGGCGCGAGGCGGGCGGGGCGGCGAGCCCGGAGGCGAGGGCGAGAGAGGCGGGCGGGGCGGCGAGCCCGGAGGCGACGGCGAGAGAGGCGCACGCGGCCGCCATCGGACCACGAGCCGGGGCGCCGGTCAAAACCGGGCGGGCGCCCCGGGCGTCGGGGGGGCGGCCGGGAAGAATCGCCCTGGGGCGTCGTCGCCGCCCGGGTCAGAGGCCCCGCAGCGCCTCGTCGCAGGAGAGCGCCGCCGGGACGGGCCCGCTCGTGAGCAGGTACGAGGTGGCGCGGGCCCCGACCCAGGCGCCGGCCCAGACGCGCCCCTCGTGGTCGACCCCGAGCACGTCGACCGAGGCGAGGCCGGCGTCGATCTCGGGCGGCAGGGGGATCGACTCGATCTCGCCGTCGTCGCGCGCGAAGAAGACGCCGCCGCGGAACGAGAGCCAGAGCCCGCCCTGGCCGGGCGCGAGCGTGGGCAGGCGGCGCAGGCCGAGGGCGCTGACCTGGGCGACGGGGGCCCAGGCCGCGCCCGGCGGCTCGTGGCGGAAGAGCTCTCCGTCGTTCGAGAGCAGCCACTCGACCCCCGCGTCGTCGGCCGCGAGCGCCACGGGCGCGACGGGAAAGGGCTCGGCGGGCGTCAGCCGATCGTGGGCGATGCGCACCACGCGGGGCTTGCCCGCCGGCGGGCGGTGCGCGAAGAGCAGCCGGTCGCGCGGGTGCGGCGGCAGGGCGTAGATCGAGTCGCCCGCGTCGTTCTTGAGCAGGGCCCGCACCGAGCCCGCGACCGCGACGTACGAGGGGTCGTCGTTGAGCGTGCCGTGAATGACGAGCGCCGGGGCCTCGGGCAGGCTGATGGCCGAGCGGGGCTCGAGCCGCGAGAGCTCGGCCGGCGCGACGAAGCCCTCCGGGGGCGCGCCGGTGTCTTCGAGCAGCACGGCGGTGCCCCCGCCCGCCCGCTTGCCGACCAGGACGACGCGGCCTCCCGCCCAGGGTAGCCAAGCGACGGGGGTGACGCCCTCGGGCGCCTTGATGGCCTCCCAGCGCCCCTGACGCCATTGCGCCGGGGGCGGCTGCGCCCACGCCCGCTCGGGGAAGCGCCCGAAGAGGCGCTCGGCGCGGGTCGACGACGGCCGATCGATGCTGCCGTCGGGCAAGACGTGGAGCGCGGCCGGCGTCCGCGCGCCGGGGACGTTCAGCAAGGGCTCGATGACGCCGACATGAACGAAGCTGCCGCCCTCGAGGGCCGAGAGCCGGTAGTCGTTGCAGCCGCGCAGAAAGGTGCGAAGCACGGGCTTCGCCGGCGCGGCGCTGCCCCCGGCGGGCCGCGGGGCGGAGGCGGCGGGGCCCGGGGGCCTGGGCCCCTCGCCCTTCGGCCCCGGCGAGCAAGACGAGAAGGCCGCGAGCGCGAGGGCGAGGGCCAGCGGTCGCAAGGCGGCGGCGGGCGGGGTCAGGACCAGCTCGGTCGGCGCAGGGTGGCCTGGTTGGGCGCGTGGCGCGGCCGACGCCCGTCGGGGCGGGGCGGGCGGCCGGGGCCGTAGCGCCAGGCGCGCGGGGCGGGGCGGGCGCGGGGCCGGGCCGCGGCGAGCTCGTCGTAGAGGGCGCGCGAGACGGCGCGGCGCCCGTAGACGAGCTCTTGCCAGATCTCGGCCTCGGCCTCGGCGCTCTCGGCGGCGACGCGCGCGACGTCGAAGCGCGCCGGGGCGCGCGCTTCGGGCGCGGGCTCGGCCTCGGAGGCGGGCCGGCCGGCGAGCTCGCGGAAGACGCCCGGGCCGAAGCGGTCGTACCAGAGCAGCGTGTGGGCGGTCGAGAGCGAGCCGGCCCAGGGGTAGCGCCGCAAGAGCCAGCGGCCCGACAGATCGGCGATGGCGCCCTCGAGGCGCTCGACGTCGGCGGGGCGCTTGGACCGCTTGGCCTCTTCGTAAAAGAGGCCGACGCCGAACTCGTCGCCCTCGACCCGGAAGGTCTCGCGCAGACCGAACTCGGCGGGCCGCTGCGCCACGATCGAGCCCGGGGTCAGGTCGAACTGCCCGAGGATGAAGAGCGAGACCCGGTCGTGGTGCTCGTGCAGGTACTCGACGGTCGCCATCGCCTCGCGCCCCGTCTCGGTCGGGAAGTCGGTGAAGCACATGGCCTCGACGCCGACGCCGGCCGCGTGCAGGCGATCGATGACGTCGCTGACGACGGTGATGGGGGCGCCCTTGTTGATCAACCTGAGCACCCGGGGCGAGGCCGACTCGACCCCGAGCGCGCAGGCGAGGGCGCCGCCCCGCTTGAGCCGCTCGGCCCGCTCGGCCGTCAGGTACTTCTCGGGCTTGAGGTCGGTCGCCCACTTGAGCCCGGCGCCCGCCTCGGCGAGCGCGTCGGCGAGCTTGAGCAGGGTCTTCGGCGCGACCGAGTCTTGCGAGAGGTAGAAGTACGGGGTCTTGTGCCGCTCGGCGAGGGCGCGCAGGTGCCCGACGGCGGTCGCGACCTCGCGCTCTTTGTACGGGGCCGTGCTCTTCTCGGCCAGGCCGTAGTGGCAGAAGGTGCAGACGCCCCAGTAGCAGCCCCGGGTCGGGTCGTAGGGCAAGACCAGCGCGGGCGAGAGGTACTTGTCGAGCGGCAGCCCGTCGAAGTCGGGCGCGGGCAGCGTGCGCAGATCTTCGAGGGTGCCGCCGGGGCAGAGCGCGTGCCCCTTGGCCACGACGTTCGGTATGCCCGTCGGCTCGCGCCCCGCCTCGAGCGCCTGGAGCAGGCGAAAGAGCGGCGTCTCGCCCTCGTAGCAGACCGCCGAGTCGAAGGGGCCGAGCGCCCGGGCGAGCGCGGCCGCGTCGCCCTTGATGCGCAAGAGCAGCTGCGTGACGGCGGGGCCCCCGACGGTCAGGTGCACCCCCGGCCCGAGCGCCTCGCGCAGCGCGAACGCGAGCGAGTAGGCGGGCTGCACCTGCCCGGGGAAGACGACCGACACGCCGACCGCCCGCACGCCCTCGGCCCTCAGCCTCGCCCCGAGCTCGCGGGCGTAGTCGTGAAAGGGGTCGCGCTCGGGCCCGGCGTCGCGCGCGATCTCGTCGGGCGTCAGCAGCGAGAAGGGCGTGCGGTAGGCGGTGAACGAGAGCTCGAGCGGGGCGTAGGCGGCCGAGACGGCCCGCAGCGCGGCCTCGACCGCGCGCGTCGCCCGGGCGTAGCGGGCGGCGTCGAAGAAGGCGACCGGGTCGCGCAGATCGGCGACCGCGCCCTCGATGACCCCGGGCGCCCACTCGGCGTCGCCGCGGGCCGACCAGAGCGTCGCGTAGAGGCGCTGGTCGGCGTGCCCGAGCGAGGGCTTCGCCTCGAGCCCCGCGAGGCGCGCGAGCAGGCGGTCGCGCAGCGCCTCGAGCGGGCCCCGGCGCAGGAGCCGGTCGTACGCCTCGACGTTGGCGTCGACGGGCAGGACGCGCACGCCGCGCGCGCGCAGCGCCCCCGTGAGCATCGGCACGGCCAGGTAGGGCGCCGTCGGATCACAGGTCGGCGGGTAGACGAGGGCGACGGGCCCCATGGTAGCGACTCGCTTTCGCCCGCCGCGGCGCGCGTCGGCCGCCCGGGCGCCGCGAAGTGGACCACGCGCCGCGCGCCGCGGCAAGGTCGCGGGGCGCGCCGGAGCGCCGCTCGGCATCGCCCCGCGGGGCGTGGCGGAGGGCCCCCCGGCGTCGCCCCGCCGGGCGCCGCGCCAGCCCGCCCCCCCGGGCCGTCGCCCCGCGGGCGAGCGCCGAGCCGGCTTGGAACGGGCGCCGGAACGTGCGATCGAGGGCGTACTTTCGTTCCATGGCTTCGCCCGCCGCGCCCGCGCGCCTCTGGCCCCGCGCCCTCGCCTTCGCCCTCCTCGCCGGCTGGATGGTCTGGGGCCCCGTCTGGAAGCAGCTGCTCAGGCGCAGATCGCCCGCCGCCTTCGAGTGGCAGATGTTCTCGCGCCTCGGCAAGAACGTCTGCTCGGTGCGCTACGTGCGGCGCGCCCCGGGCGGCGCCGAAGAGACGCTCGACCGCTTCGCCCTGCTCGGCCACGCCGACCGCGCCGCGGCCCCGCTCGACGTGCGGCGCCTGAAGAGCGTCGACGACGCCGCGGCGCTCGGCGCCAAGCTCTGCAGGAAGCTCGAGGGCAGGCCCGACGTGCGGCTCTACGCCCGCTGCGGCGGCGGCGACGGCGGCTGGCGCGAGGCGGCCGCCGGCGAGACCAACCTCTGCGCCCGGCGCCCGAAGCGCGAGGGGGCGGCGCCGAAGCCGGACGAGGCGACGCCGAGGCCCGACGAGGGGGCGCCGAAGCCGGACGACGCGGCGCCGAAGCACGAGGAGGGGCCGTGAGCCGCGCGCGCGACCTCGCTCGGCGCCTCGTCGCCTGGGCCCTGCTCGCCGAGGGCTCGACCCGCACGGCGGCGATCTTGCGCCTCGGCCTGGTGCTGCAGCTCTGGTGCCGCTGGGCCCTCGACTTTACGCCCTTTCACACGACCTCGCCGGACGTGCGCGCGATCGGCGCCTCGTTCTTCGCCTCGAGCCTGCTCTTCTTCGCCGGGCTGAAGACGAGGCTCGCGGGCGCCTGGCTCTCGCTGACGCTCGTCGCCGCCTACTACCACCTCGGCGTCCGCCTCGGGATGCACGACGAGTTCAGCCACCACCACACGCGCCTGCTCGCCACCGCCACCTGCCTCGTGGCGCTCGCGCCCTCGGGCCGCTCGCTCTCGGCCGACCGCTACCTCGAGAACGTGCGCGCCGCGCGCGAGGGCCGCGCCCCCTCGCCCGAGCGCGGCCCGCTCTGGGCCCAGCGCCTCGTCGCCCTGCAGGTCAGCGTGCTCTACCTCTTTACGGCGATCGACAAGACGCAGCCCGCCTTCTTGAACGGCACGCGCCTCGAGCAGATCTACCTGCACCTTTACGCCGGCTCCGACTACCCGGCGTGGGCCGGCTTTCACGAGCTCGCCGTCGCCGCCGCGATCGCGACCGTGGCGCTCGAGTACGCGCTCGCCTTCGGGCTCTGGGTGCCGCGCTGGCGCCGCGTGCTCGCGCCGCTCGGCGTCGCCTTTCACCTGGTGCTTTATTACTGCGTGCCGCTCCGCACCTTCACGGCGTCGATGTGCCTGCTCTACCTCGCCTTCGTCGACCCCGACCGCGTGCACGCCTTCATCGACACGCTGCTCGGGCGGGGCGACGCGCCCCCGGGCCCGGCGCCGGGCGCCCGGGCCGAGGCGCCCCCTTCGCCCTGACGCGGGGGGCGGCCCGCTCAGGGGCCTCGCACCGACTCGCCCGGCTTGACGCGCGCGCCCGGCTCGACCCGGGCGCGCGGCGCGACGCGGGCGCGGCGGCCGACGAGGGCGAGCGCTTCGCTCGTCACGCGGCCGGCCGGCGGGCTGGCGCCGACCCGGGCGCCTTCGCCGACGCGCGCGCATTCGTCGACGATCGCGCCCTCGACGCGGGCGCCGCCCTCGATGACGGCGTCGGCCAGCACGATCGCGTCGCGCACGACGGCGCCCTCGGCGATCTCGACGCCGGGGCCCAGCACCGAGCGCGCGACCTCGCCGCGCACCCTCGCGCCCGGCGCGAGCAGCGCGTCCTCGACGCGCGCCGAGGCGGACACGTGGGCCGGGCGCCGCTGCGGCCCCTGGGTGAGCAGGGGCCAGTCGGGCCGGTCGGGCTCGAAGGCGGGGCGCTCGCCGAGCAGGTCGCGGTGGGCGGCGAAGTAGCTCTCGGGCGTGCCGACGTCGCGCCAGTAGCCCTCGAGCCGAAAGTCGTAGACCTTGCCCCGCTCGACGAAGCGCGGCAAGAGCACGTGCCCGTAGTCGCGCAGGGCGGCGCCGTCGCCGAGCTCTTCGCCGAGCCGATCGAGCGTGTCGAGCAGCGCCCGCGCGTCGTAGGCGAAGATCTCGGCGGTGGCGAGGTCGCCCCGGGGCGACTTCGGCTTGTAGTCGAAGCCCGTCACCCGGCCGCCCTCGCCCACGACGACGTTGCCGTAGCGCGGGGCCTCCTCCAGGGGGACGCGCGTCGACACGAGGGTCAGCTCGCCGCCGCGCGCCGCGTGCTCGTCGAGCAGGTCGCGGAAGTCGAGCCGGTAGACGTGGTCGGCGCTCAGCACGATGACGACGTCGGGCCCGAAGGCCCGCACGAGGGCGCGGTTGCGGTAGAGCGCGTCGGCGTTGCCCTCGGCGAAGCCGCCGTCGCGCCGCCCCTCGTAAGGGGGCAAGAGGCGCAGGCCGCCCGAGGTGCGGTCGAGGTCCCAGGGGCGGCCGCCGGCGAGGTGGTCGTTGAGCGAGTGCGGCTGGTACTGCTCGACGACCCAGACGTCCGACAGGCCGCTGTGCGCGCAGTTGCTGAGCGAAAAGTCGACGAGGCGGTACGATCCGCCGAAGGGCATCGCGGGCTTGGGGCGCTCTTCGGTCAAGACCTCGAGCCGCCCGCCGGTGCCCCCGGCCAAGATCAGCGCCAAGACGCGGGGTCGCTTCGCCAACGGCGTCGTCCCTACGTAGCGGGTGCGTGCGCGCCCGCCCTCGGCCGCCGCGCCGCGGGGGGCGCCGGCCGAGGGCGGAGCCCGCTCAGGCGCTCACGCCGACCGTGGTCGAGACGCCGCCGCGCTGGTTGGCCCGGCCGCGAGCCCAGCGATAGGCCGAGGCGATGCGCTGGCGGTTCGTCCAGGCGAGGTAGGCGACCATGGGCAGGCCGCCGACGGGCACGCCGAGGCGGCCGTAGCGCGACCAGCCCGTCGACATGCGCGACTTGCCGAAGAGGCGCCGCTCGACGGCGCGCATGCCAAAGAAGCGTAGAAGTTGGGTAACCATTGAGCTCTCCTTGTTTTTCGACGCCCGAGCGGTCGATCGCCCGGGCGACCGCTTGGTCGTCGCCCCGCGAACGCCATGCACGCGCGGTGCCCGCCCCGTCGCTCCGGCGCCGCGGCGCGCCACGGCGCTCGCCCGGGCGGGGCGCGCCGCGGCGCCGGAGCGGCGGGGCGCGCCGGGGCGGGCGCCGGAGCGCGTGCACAAACGCCCCAGTGGGTCAGCTTCTCGCGATCGGCCTCGGGCCCCCCGACGACGGGTTTTCGCGGAGCCGGCGGGCGCTCGGGCCGCGCACGGGACCTGCAGAAGAGGCCGTCACGTTGCTTACGCAGGAGGACGACCAGTGCGCGATACGACGGTGAAGAAAGTAAGCTCGGAGTACTCGCCCAAGGGCGAGATGGGCCAGATCTATCTTGCCTCGGGCAAGAGCCTGTCGATGCGCCTCTGGCGCGAGGACCCGACGGGCGAGAACAAGGAGCCAACGCGGCGCGCCTACGAGACCGTGGGGTACGTCATCGGCGGCAAGGCAGAGCTTCACGTCGAGGGGCAGACGGTGGTGCTCAACCCCGGCGATAGCTGGGTGGTGCCGAAGGGCGCGCTGCACACGTATTTCATTCTCGAGCCTTTCACGGCCGTCGAGGCGACCGCGCCGCCCGCCGAGATGCACGGCCGCGACCAAGAGCCGCCGAGCCTGAGCTGAGGCGCGCGGGCCTCGCGGGGTCGCGGCGCCCAGCCGGCCGCAGGTGGCACGGCCCGTGCTCGACCCCCCAGGCGCAAGGGCCCCCGTGGGCCCGCGACTCCATCCTACTCCGCTGAGAGGACGGCATGCCCATGATGAACCCCCCCCAGATCGTCTTTCACGAGCTCGAAGCTTCGGACGCCATGCAGGCGCGCATTTACGAGCACATCGAGAAGCTCGAGAAGTTCTTCGACCGCATCACGAGCTGCCGCGTGACGGTCGAGGCCCCGCACCGCCGCCACCACAAGGGCAATCACTACGCGGTGCGCATTGACCTGTTGGTGCCGGGCCATGAGCTGGTCGTCGCGCGCGACCCCGAACAGCGCCGCGTGCGCGAGGACGCGTACGCGGCGATCGACGACGCGTTCCACGAGGCCGAGCGGCAGCTCAAAGAGTACGCTCGCACGATCCGGGGCGAGGTGAAGACGCACTTGAACCCGGCCGACCCCCGGAGCCAGAAGCTCGGGGTCTGAGCGAACGAGCCCGCCCGGCGGCGCCCGCGACCCATGCTGCGCCCCCTCGCCCGCCCGGCCCTCGCCGCGCTCGCGGCCCTCGCGTGCGCCTGCGGGCGCAACGACGCCTCCGCGCCCCCCCTCGCCGCCCCCACCCGGGCCGCGGGCGAGGGCGCCGGGGGCGCAAGCGCGGCGGGCGGCGAGGGCCGCGGCGCGGGCGACGGCGCGAGCGCGGCGGGCGGCCCGGCGCAGAGAGGCACCGAGGGCGGCGAGGGCGCCGCGCGCGGGGCGCTCGCCCCCTTGGCGGCCGAGAGCTGGCTCATCACCTTGCCGGCCGAGGGCTTCGAGGACGTCTTCACGTCGGTGCCGCTCGGCGCGACCGAGCCGCGCCCGGTCGTCGTCGCGCTGCACGGCATTCAAGATCGCGCCGAGTGGGCCTGCAGCGAGTGGCGCGGCGCGGCGGGCCCGCACCCCTTCGTGCTCTGCCCGCGGGGCGTGCCGAGCCCCGGCGTGCCGCGCTCGGCCGGGGTGTACGCGCACTACGGCGCGGCGCAAACCGTGCGCGAGATCGGCGCGGGCTTGCGCGCGCTCAAGGCGCGCTTCGGGGCGCACGTGGCCGAGGGGCCCCTGACGCTGGCGGGCTTCTCGCTCGGCGCGAACGTCGGCTCGCGCATCGCCATCGCCGAGCCCGCGACCTTCCCGCGGCTCGTGCTGGCCGAGGGCGGGCACGGCGCCTGGACGCGGCCCGCCGCGCTCGCCTTCGCCAAGGGCGGCGGCCGGCGCGTGCTCTTCGCCTGCTCGCAGGCGGCCTGCCGCGAGGCGATCAAAGGGCCCGCGGCGGCGCTGCGGGCGGCCGGCGTCGAGGCCGAGCTGGCGTACGCCGGCAACATCGGCCACCTGGTCGACGAGCGCGTGGTCAGCTCCATCCGCGCGCGCTGGCCCTTCGTCATCGAGGGCGACGGGCGCTACCCGCCCCCGCCCGGGGTGGCGGCCGAGTGAGCGAGGGGGGTGGGCCGGCTCGGGCGACGCGGTCGGCCGCGGCCCCCCTGCCTCGTCGGGGTCGCGCGGCGCGGCCCGCCGCCGAGGCGCCCCTCACTCGTCGGGCGGCGGCAAGAGGCGCACGCGCAACAGGCTCGGCGTCGCCTTCGAGCGGTAGACGCGGTGGGTCGCCTTGACGTAGTCCGAGCGCGTCGCCTCGTAGATGCTGGGCACGTACGTCTGCGGGTTTCGGTCGACGAAGGGGAACCAGCTCGACTGCACCTGCACCATGATGCGGTGCCCCCGCTGGAAGGTGTGAAAGACGTCGTTGATGGCGAACTTGACCTTGGTGACCTCGCCCGGCACGAAAGGCTTGGGCGCCTCGTAGCCGTCGCGGTACCTCCCCCGGAAGGGCTCGCCGCGCACGAGCGTCTGCTGGCCGCCCCGGTTCTTCTTGCCCTCGTCTTCGTCGTTCGCGGTCGAGCCGGGCGTCGTGCCGGGGTTGACGTCGACGAGCTTGACGACCCAGTCGGCGTCGGTGGCGCTGGTGCTGACGTAGAGCTCGGCCTCGAGGGGCCCGGCGAGCGTGACGTCGCGCTCGAGCGGCGGCGTCGCGTAGACGAGCACGTCGGGCCGGCGCGAGGCGAAGCGCTGGTCTTCGGCCATGTAGTCGGCCGACCAG
Organism: Polyangiaceae bacterium; assembly: GCA_035762175.1. Lineage (GTDB taxonomy): Bacteria > Myxococcota_A > Polyangia > Polyangiales > Polyangiaceae > DASTPP01. The sequence goes on from DASTPP010000048.1 coordinate 31,671, forward strand.
CGCGGCGCGATCTCTTGGGTGTAGGGCACCGGGCGGGCCGGGTCGCTCACGAACTCGTCGAAGCCCTGGCCCTCGGGCGTCGCCGCGTCGAAGGAGAGCGCCTCGTTCTCGCGCAGGTAGAGCCGCCCCTCGCGCGCCCGCGGGGGCGGCCAGGCGTCGAAGCGGCGCCAGCGGTTCGCCCCCGTCTCGAACATCGTCGCCTCGGCGAGGCCGGGGTCGTCGCCGCCCTTGAGGTGGTGGGTGAAGAAGGCAAGCTCCATCGCCTGAAAGGTCTCGCTCGTCGGGAAGCCGAAGTCGGCGTCGCCGAGGCGCTCGCCCGTCGTGCGCCGCCAGCCGCCGTGGCGCCAGGGGCCCATGACGATGGCGTTCTTGGCGCCCTGGTTCTGCGCCTCGATCGCGCGGTAGGTGGCGAGCGGCCCGTAGAGGTCTTCGGTGTCGAACCAGCCGCCGACGACCAGCACCGCCGCCTTGACGTTGCGCAGGTGCGGCAGCAGGTTGCGCTCCTTCCAGAAGGCGTCGTAGTCGGGGTGCGCGACGAGGTCCTTCCAGAAGGCGACGTCGCCCTTGAAGTGCTTCGCCTCGGCCTCGGCGGCCGAGCCGAGGTCGAGGTAGAACTGGTAGGCGTCCGGGGTGCCGTACTCGAAGGGCTTCCAGGCGCGCGCGTCGGTCGGCTTCGGCCGCGGCCGCCCGAAGCCCGAGAAGAAGCCGAAGGCGAGCTGCAGGTTGAAGGCGCCGTGCCGGTGCATGTCGTCGCCGCGCCACCAGTCGGCGATGGGCGCCTGGGGCGAGACGGCCTTGAGCGCCGGGTGCGAGTCGATGGCCCCGGCCGAGGCGTAAAAGCCCGGGTACGAGATGCCCCAGAGGCCGACCCGCCCGTTGTGGAAGGGCACGTTCTTCAGCAGCCACGCGATCGTGTCGTGCGTGTCGCTGCTCTCGTCGACCTCGGCGGGGGCGCGCTTGCCCGGCCGGTGCGGGCGCACGTTGACGAACTGGCCCTCGGACATGTACGCGCCCCGCACGTCCTGGAAGACGAAGATGAAGCCCTCTTTTTCGTACGCCGCGTTCGCCCCGAGCGCCGCGGGGTAGCGGCCGGCGCCGTAGGGGCCGACCGAGTAGGGCGTGCGCGCCATCAGCAGCGGGTAGCGCCGCTTCTCGGACGCGTCGTTCGGCACGTAGACGGCGGTGAAGAGCCGCGCGCCGTCGCGCACGGGGACGCGGTACTCGTACTTCGTGTACCTCGCCCGGATGGCGCCCTCCCTCGCGTCGGGGGCCGCGTGCGTCGCGCCGGCCGGCGCCGGCGCGGCGGCGGGCGCGGGGGCCTCGAGCACGAGGCGCGGCGTCGCCGGCGTCGCCGTTTCGTCGTCGCCGCGGCAGGCGGCGAGCGCCAGCAACGCCCCGCCCAGCGTGACCCTTCGAACCCTCATTGCAACCCGTCCTTTCGCCGGGGCGGGGCCCCTCATCGCGGCCCGCCCCCCCGCCGGGGGCGCGACTCTAGCGGCGCCTCCCCCCGGCGGGCGAATTCGCGACCGGGCGGCCGCCAGGCGAGCGGCCCCGAGGGCCTGTCGGAGCCCGTCCGGAGCCGCCGGGGCGCAAGGCCGGGTCCGTTCGGATCCGTCTCGCGGGAACGTCGGGGCCCGTCCAGAGCCGTCCGGAGGGCTCCAGGGCTGCCCGAGGGGCTCCAGGGCCGCCCGAGGGGCCCATCCAGAGCTGTCCGGAGGGCTCCAGGGCCGCCCGAGGGGCACGTCCGGGCCCGTTCGGAGCCGTCGTCGGTCGGGGTCGGCCCGAGCGGCGTCGCCCGGGCACGTCCGGGCCCGTTCGGAGCCGTCATGCGGCCAAGTGTGGGCCCCTCCGGAGCCGCCCGGGGGGCATCGCCCGGATACCGGCCGGGCTCGATGGGGCCGGCCATCGGCCCGAGGGGCGGCGGACAAACGGCACGAACGGCGGACAAAACGACGAAGGCCCCGCTCGGGTTCGCGGGGCCTTCGGTCGGTACGGTCGAGTCTGGGGTGCTGCGTGTTCGGAAGCTTGGTTGCGCGGGCAGGATTTGAACCTGCGACCTTCGGGTTATGAGCCCGACGAGCTACCTGGCTGCTCCACCGCGCGTCAGGTGGGAGCGGAACATAGTCGCCCGGTCTGGCATGTCAAGCGTCTCGTTCACTTGCGGTCGGCGGCGCCGGGCGGGGGGCCTTTCGCGGGCGAGGCGCAGCGGAAGCCGATGGCGTGGCTCTTCGACTCGGGCGGGAAGCGGAAGCGGAACGAGGGGCGGACCCAGGTCGAGTGGCCGGCGTTCCAGGCGCCGCCGCGCAGGACGCGGGCGGTGCCGGCGGCGGGGCCGGCGGGGTCGACGGGGGGCGGGTCGAGCTTCTCGTAGGGGCCGTCCCAGTCTTGCACCCACTCCATCACGTTGCCGATGACGTCGTCGAGGCCGTAGCGCGAGCGGCCCTTGGGGAAGGAGCCGACGGGCGCGGTGGTCGGGAAGCCGTCGTCTTCGTCGTGCATGGGGTTGACGTCGCGCACGATCTCGCGGTCGCCCGAGCGCTTGGCCCAGTCGACGCACTCGCTGCCGCAGGCGTTGAGGTGGTTGGCGCTCGGCGGCTCGTCGCCCCAGGGGTAGACGCGGCCGTCGGGGCCGCGCACCGCGTACTCCCACTCGGCGCTGGTCGGCAGGCGCTTGCCCGAGACCTTGCAGTAGGTCTGGGCCATCTCCCAGTCGACGCAGTTGATCGGGTGGCGGTCTCGGCCCGGGTCGTCGATGTTGCAGAGCGGGCCGTAGACCTTGCGCTGGCGCTCGGTCATGTTGGGCCAGTTGACGCTGGTGCCGGCGCGCAGGCACTCGCCCTTGTCGGTGCAGCGGCGGTAGTCGTCGACGGTGACCTCGGTCACGTCCATGCAGAAGGGCGAGACCGTGACCTTGTGCGCGGGCTTCTCGAACGCGAGGCCGTTCTCGCCGTCGTAGCCCATGAAGAAGCTGCCGCCGGGGATGTACGCCATCGAGGGCGGGCAGGGCGGCCCGGGCGCGGGGGCGGGCGCCGAGGGGGCGGCGGCGACGGGGGGGGCGGCGGCCGGCTCGTGCTGGCGCGAGCGCAGCCACGCGACCCCGCCCCAGGACGCGACGGCGATGCCGACGAGCAGGGCGGCGACGGCGCCCTGCGTGGCGCGCGCGCCGCCGGCCGAGGGGGCGGGCGTCGGGGCGGCGGGCACGGCGACGTGGGGCACCTGCGCGGGGGTCTTCGAGGGGGCCGGCGAGAAGGGCAGGGTCGGCGGGTCGAGCCGGACCTGGGTGCGGTCGTCGGTCGAGGCGTCGACGAAGGAGGGCTCGTCGGCGAAGAGGCCGCCCTGCGCGGCGTAGAGCGCGCGCCAGAAGTCGCCGGCCGACGGGAAGCGCTCGTGCGGGTTGAGCGCGACGGCCCGGTGGAAGACGGCCTCGACCGCGTCGCTGACGGCGACGCCCTTCTCGCGCGGGGTCGGGCGCTGGCCGGCGTCGGTGCTGGCGAAGGCGAGCTGCGCGACGTCGTCGCCCTCGAGCGGCGAGCGGTGCGTCAACATCTCGACCAGGACGAGGGCGAGGGCGTAGACGTCGGTCCACGGGCCGGTGGCGCCGAACGAGCGGCTGAACTGCTCGGGCGCGCCGTACCAGGGCGTGAACTGCGGGTGCACCGCCAGGTTCGTCTTCGCGTCGCCGGGCGTCGCGCCGGCCGCGTCGAGCGCCTTGGCGATGCCGAAGTCGAGCAGCTTGACGGCGGCGTCGGGGCCTCTCGGGTCGCCGAGCACGAAGAGGTTGCCGGGCTTGAGGTCGCGGTGCGCGATGGCGCGCCGGTGCACGACGGCGAGCGCGCGCACGGCCGGGTCGAGCAGGCGCATGCACTCGGGCAGCGTGCGGGGCGGCAGGCCCGCGCGCGCCTCGCGCTCGAGCACGCGGTCGAGCGAGGCGCCGTCGAGCCACTCGAGCACGAGGTAGGGCCACCAGCTGCCGTCGGCGCCCGTCATCGTGCCGACGTCGTAGGCCTGCACGATGCTCGCCGCGCGGCTCGACAGCTCGCGCAAGAACGAGCCCTCGCGCACGAAGTCGTCGAGCAGCCGCTTCTTCTGCTCGTCGGTCGCGTGCTGCAGCGCGCGCAAGAACTTGAGCGCCACCGGCTGCTGCCAGACGCGGTGGCGCGCCCGGTAGACGAACGAGAACCCCCCCTCGGCCACGAAGGCCTCGACGTCGTATTTGTCGGCGACGGTCGTGCCGAGCAGGCCCAGGGGGTCGTGGGGGGAGGGCATGGCGAGAGGGCGCGTGCTACGATACGCGTTTACGGCGGGCGGGCAAAAACGGTTTCATCGCCCCGCCGGGCGCGCGCGCCGGGGCACTTTAGGCCGTGGCGGGCCCGGGCGGCCAAAAAGAGAAACGGCGCCCGAAACCGGCGCCCCTGGCGTATCGTAACGGGCCTACCTGCCGGCGCCCCCGACCCGAACGGGGCGCGAGCCGCCGGCGAACCGAACGCCCCCTCTCGGAGACCCCCACCCCATGGCCAGCGACCCCCTTCGTAGCTCCCTCTTCGCCCTGCTGACCGCCGCCCTCGGCGTGACCGCCTGCGGCTCGACGCCCGAGCCGCAGAACCCGAGCAACGCCACGCCGGGCGCGACCGAGGTCAAGGCCGACGGGCAGGCGTCCGGCGCCCAGGCCTCCTGCGGCGCCCACAAGGGCGAGGGCGGGTGCGGGGGTCACAAGAGCGAGGCCGGCTGCGGCGCCAAGGCCGCGCCCGCCGCCGCCCCGGCCGCCATGCCCGCCGCCGACGCCAAGCCCGCCGACGCGAACGCCGTCGCCCCGGCGTCGGCCCCGGCCGCGCCCGAGCCCGCCGCCGCCGCCAAAGAGGCCGCGCCGGCCAAGAAGCCCACCGCCAAGAAGAAGAAGGCCGCGGGCGCGCACGAGTCGAGCTGCGGCGCCGGCTCCTGCAGCGGCAAGTGAGGCCGCGGCAGGCCCGCCGCGTCAGGTTAGGGTGTGATGGGCGCCCACGAGGTGCGCGGCGTCGGGCTGGGGCTGCGTTGGCCCCTGCTCGACGATCTGCTCGAGAGCCCGCCGCCCGAGCTCGGGTGGCTCGAGATCGCCCCCGAGAACTACATGCGCCGGGGGGGGCGCTTCGCCGACGCGCTCGCCCGCTGCCGCGAGCGCTGGCCGGTCGTGACCCACGGCCTCTGCCTGTCGCTCGGCGGCTTCGACCCGCTCGACGGCGCCTACCTGCGCGAGCTGCGCGCCTTCGTCGAGTCGGTCGGCACGCCCTGGCACAGCGACCACCTCTGCTTCGGCGCGGTCGACGGGGTGGCGCTGCACGATCTCTTGCCCCTGCCCTTCCACGAGGCGAGCGTGCGGCGCGTCGTCGAGCGCGTCCGGCGCGCCCAAGACGCGCTCGGGCTGCCGCTCGCGGTCGAGAACGTCTCGGCCTACGCCCGCATGCCGGGCGAGACGATGAGCGAGCCCGACTTCGTCACCGAGGTGGTCGAGCGCGCGGGCTGCGGCCTTCTGCTCGACGTCAACAACGTCTTCGTCAACAGCCTGAACCACGGCTTCGACCCGCGCGCGGCCCTCGCCCGCTACCCGCTCGGCCGCGTCGTGCAGATGCACGTCGCCGGCCACGAGCTCGTCGGCGGCCGCTGGGTCGATACGCACGGGGCGCCCGTGCGCGACGAGGTGCTCGAGCTTTTGGGCCGCGCGCTCGAGGCGACCGGGCCGGTGCCGGTGCTGCTCGAGCGCGACGACAACTTCCCGCCCTGGGCCGAGCTCTGCGCCGAGCTCGCGCGCGTCGCCGCGATCGTGCGGCGGGCGGGCGGGGCCGCGGGCGAGGCCCAGCGGGGCGCGCCGCGATCGCCGGGGCCCGCCGCCGGGGCCCGGGCGGGCGCCGAGCGCGGGGTCGGGGCGTGAGCGGCGGCGCCGAGGCCGGGGCCGACGAGGGCCTCGCCCAGCAGCGGGCGTTGCGCGAGCTCTGCCTGCGCGCCGAGGTGCGTCCGGCCGATCTCGAGGCGCTCGGCGGCGAGCCCGAGCGTTGGCTCGTCTACCGCCGCATGGTCCGGGCGCGCCTGCGCGAGGCGGTGGGGCACGGCTTCGAGCGGCTCGAGGCGCGCGTCGGCGCCGAGATCTTCGGGGCCTGGTTCGAGGCCTTCCTCGCCCGGCAGCCGCCGCGCTCTCCTTATCTGCGCGAGTCGGCGGGCGAGTTCGGGGCTTTTCTCGAGGGCTACGAGCGGCCCGGCGATCCGCACCCGGCGCTCACGCTCGATCTGGCGCGCTTCGAGTGGGCCGAGCTCGACTGCGCCTACGAGGCGCGCCCGACGCCCGAGGCCCGGCCGCTCTCGATGGAGGCGCGCCCGGCGCTGAGCCCGGCCCTGCGCGTCTTGCGCCTCGCGTGGGCCGCGCACCGGCTCGGCCGTGACGAGCCCCGCGCCGAGGTCGCCGAGGGGCCGGTGTGGGTCTGCGTCTATCGCGATTCCGAATCGTTCGACGTACGGGTGCTCGAGCTCACCGAAGTGGCCGGGCGCTTGCTCGGGGCGATGGCGCGGGCCGACCGTCCGCTCGTCGAGCTGGTGCGCGGGGCGGCCGCCGAGGCGGGGGCGACGCTCGACGGGGCGTGGCTGGCGGCGCTCAGCGACGTGCTCGCCGACTTCAGCCAGCGCGGCCTCTTGGTCGGCTCGCTGCCCGAAGGGCCCGCCGGCGCGGGGCGGTGAAACCTCCGCCCCGCGAGCCGCGTAGGTCTCGCGAGCCCCGCGGCGCGGGCCGCCCCGAGCGCCGCCGCGGCGCCCGGCGGCCCCGTTGACCGCCCGAACCGCGCGCGCCGGCGAAGGCCCGGGCGTCGGGGGCGAAGCACGCCGCGACCTCTCACCCCTTCCGCCCGCCCTGGGGCGCTCACCCGGAGACCCGCCATGCGTCCGAACGTCCACGCCGCCCTACCCTTCGCCCTCCTCTTCGCCCTGCTGGGCGGCTGCGACGGGTCTGCGAGCGCCCAGAACGCGGCGCCCGCGGCGTCGGCCGCCGCCGTCGCGCCCGCCGCGCCGAGCGCCGCGATGGCGACGGGGGGCGAGGCGGCGGCCAAGCGCCTCGAGGTGCGCCGGGGGCGCGGTAGCTTTCTCATCGACGCGCCGCTCGAGAAGATCAAGGGCGCGAGCGAGGAGGCCAAGGGCTGGATCGAGCTCGACGCGGCCGACCTGACGCGCTCGAAGGGCGAGCTCGCCCTGCGGCTGACGGCGCTGCGCACGACGACCTTCGGCGACGAGAAGAAGGACGCGGCGCAGAGCGGGCACGCGCGCAACTGGCTCGAGGTCGGCGACGAGTCGCCCGCGGCGTCGAAGGCGGCGCACGAGTACGCGCGCTTCCGGCTGCAGTCGCTCACGACCGACACGCCCGCGCTCGCCGCGGTGCCGGAGCGCGAGGGCAAGCGCACGGTGCGCCTGAAGGCGACCGGCGACGTCACCGTGCACGGCGTGTCGGTGCCGCGCACGGTGCCGCTCGTCGCCGAGTTCGAGGGGCCCGCGTCGGCGCCGACCGCCGTGAGCGTGCGCAGCGAAGGGCCTTTCGACGTCTCGCTCAAGAAGCATGACGTCAAGCCGCGCGACACCCTCGGAAAATTTCTCGACGGCGCGCTCGAGAAGGTCGGCAAAAAGATCGACGACCGCGTCCAGGTTTCCGTAGAGTTCCGGGCCGAGCGGCCCTAGGGCTGTCCGGCCGATCGTTCGGCGGGCGACGCCCGTAGTGCGAACGGGGCCCCCGAGTCGGCGGGGGCCCCCGGGCCTCGTTCTGAGGCCGACCTTCGAACCACACGGCGCCGGGCTTCACGGCCCCGAACCAGCGCCCTCGCTTGGCTAACCGACCCTAGTTCGACCCCTCCCCCCTACCCGGAGAACCACACATCATGAACGATACTACCAAAGGCGCCCTCATCGCTTCTCTCGTCGCCGGCCTCGTCGGCTGTAGCAGCAGCCCCCCGCCCGAGGCGGCCTCGCCCGGGGGCGCGGCGACGACGGCGGGGACGCCGGTCATGTGCAGCGGCATCAACGAGTGCGGCGCGAAGGGCGCGTGCAAGAGCGCCGACCACGATTGCGCCGGCAAGAACAAGTGCAAGGGCCAGGGCCTGACCAAGGTCAACACGGCCGACGAGTGCACGAGCAAGGGCGGCAAGGTGATGTGAGCGAGGCGCCGGGCGCGACGCTGCCCGACGCCGCACCCCGCCCGCCGCGGCGCCGCCCCACGGCGCGCCGCGGCGGGCGCGCGCGTGCGTCCCGCGGCCGCGCGGCGCCCGGTGCCCCCGGCCCCCGAGCCCGACGCGCTGACGTCATGCACCCCGCCTTCCCCTTTCTCGGCCACGGCATCGGCCTGCGCCGCGAGCACTTCGGGCACCTTCTTGCCGAGGGCCCCGGGGGGGTCGACTGGTTCGAGGCCATCTCCGAAAATTTCTTCGAGCCGGGCGGCCGCCCCAAGGCGGTTCTCGAGCGGGTGCGCGCGGCGCGCCCCGTCGTCCTGCACGGCGTCTCGCTCGGCATCGGCGGCGTCGACCCGCTCTCGGCCGACTACCTCGACGCGCTCGACGCGCTCGCCCGGCGGGTGCAGCCCGCGTGGGTGTCCGACCACCTCTGCTGGGCGGGCTACGGCGGCGCCTACGGCCACGATCTCTGGCCGCTGCCGCTCAGCGAAGAGGCGCTCGCGCACGTCGTCGGGCGCGTGCACGCGGTGCAAGAGCGGCTCGGGCGGCCCATCTTGATCGAGAACGTCTCGAGCTACGTCGACTTCGTCGCGAGCCGCGTCCCCGAGTGGCAATTCTTGAACGAGCTCGCGCGCCGCACCGGCTGCGGCCTGCTGCTCGACGTCAACAACGTCTACGTCTCGGCGCGCAACCACGGCTTTTCGGCCGAGGCGTACGTCGACGCGATCGAGCCCGCCTTCGTCGGGCAGATTCACCTCGCCGGCCACGACGACTACGGCGCCTACCTCTTCGACTCGCACGTCGGCCCCGTGCCCGACCCCGTCTGGCGCCTCTACGAGCGGGCCCTCGCGCGCTTCGGCGCCGTCTCGACGCTCGTCGAGTGGGACACCGACGTGCCCGCCTACGACGACGTCGTCGCCGAGGCCGCTCGCGCCGCGTCGCTCGCGCGCGGGCTGCTCGGCGCCGCGCCCGCCGCCGCGCGGGCCGTCTCGGCCGCGACCGCGCCCGCCCCCGAGGGCCCCTGACGCCCCCGCCGCCCATGGCCCCCCCGCCCCCGCCCCGCGAGCCCCGCATGGCCGCTGACGATCTCGCCCCGCGAGCCCCGCATGGCCGCTGACGATCTCGCCGCGCTCGAGCGGCGCTTCTTCTCGCTGGTCACGCGGCCGCGGGCCCTGCGCGAGGCGCCCGAGCGGCCCGACGCCGGCGCCGACGCGGGGGGCGTTGCCCCCGAGGCGTGGCTCGTCGGCTCGCCCGCCCTCGACGCGGCGGGGCGCCTCGGCATCTACGCCGAGATGTACGCCGCGCGCCTGCTCGGCGTGCTCGCCGAAGACTACCGCCTGGCGCGGCGTTGGCTGGGCCCCGAGGCCTTCGACGAGCTGGGGGCCGAGTACCTCGCCGAGCGCCCCTCGCGCCACCCCTCGCTGCGCCACTTCGGGCGAACGCTGCCCGACTTCGTGCGCGGGCGGCCCGGGGCCCGACCGGGGCTCGCCGATCTCCTGGCGCTCGAGTGGGCGCGGGGCGAGTCCTTCGACGCGGCCGACGACGAGCCGCTCGCCTGGGGCTCGCTCGCGGCGCTCGAGGCCGAGGCGTGGCCCTCGTTGCGCCTCGGCTTCGCGCCCTCGGTGCGCCTCGTGCGCCTCGAGACCTCGGCCGACGAGCTCTGGGCCGCCCTCGACGTCGGGGCGCCGCCGCCCGAGCCGCGGCCCGAGCCCCGCCGCGTGCTCGCCTGGAGGCGCGGCTTCGTCGTCTACCACCGCGCGCTGCCCGACGACGAGGCGAGCGCGCTCGAGGCGGTCGCCGCGGGCGCGAGCTTCGGCGAGGTGTGCGAGCGCTTCGCGCGGCCCGCGGAGCCCGCCGAAGAGGCCGCCCGGCGGGCCTTCGGCGCCCTGGCGCGCTGGGCGGTCGACGGCCTGCTCGCGCGCGCCTGAGCTCGGGCGGCTGGGCCGCCGTCGGGTGGCGCCGCGCCAGGGCCCGTCGCGGCGGGCGCCGGGGCCCTCGGCGAGCGCGAGCGGGCGGCCGGGCTTCGTTCCGGCGGCGCCCGGGCGGCGGGCGCCTTTGTACGGGACAGGTGGCATACAAGTCGCTAGAACGCCCTTACCTTGTCTCAGAGCGCCCCCTCCCTGACGCCTGCGCCGCCGCGGCCCATGGTCGAGCGGGCCGAGCTCGTGGCGCGCGAGGCGTTCGGCGTGCCGAGGCTGCACCCGTGGCAGGCCGAGGCGGTCGGGGCGCTGCTCGGGCCGGCCGGGCGCGTGCTCGTCGTCGCGCCGACGGGCGGCGGCAAGAGCCTCTGCTACCAGCTGCCGGCGCTCCTGCTCGGGGGCACGGCGATCATCCTGTCGCCGCTGATCTCGCTGATGGAAGATCAGGTGCGCTCGCTCTCCTCGCGCGGCATCGCGGCGACCTTCCTCGCCTCGACGCTGAGCGCCGAAGAGCGCGCGCGCCGCGTCGCGGGCGTGCGCCGGGGCGACTACCGCCTCGTGTACGCGGCGCCCGAGCGCCTCGTCGACAGCACCTACTCGCTCGTGCCGCCGGGGCGGCTCTCGCTGCTCGCGGTCGACGAGGCGCACTGCGTGGTGCAGTGGGGGCACGACTTCCGGCCCGACTACTTGCGCATCGGCGCGCTCATCGAGCGCTTCCGCCCGCCGCGCGTGCTCGCCTGCACGGCGACGGCGACGCCGGCCTCGCGCGCCGCCATCCTGCAGGCGCTCTCGCTCGACGGGCCCGACACGCGCGTCATCTTGCGCGGCTTCGCCCGGCCGAACCTCGCGCTCGACGTGACCGAGGTCACCGGCCCGAAAGAGGCGCGCCGCCAGGCCGAGCGCGCCGTCGCCGAGGCGATCGGCGAGGCCGGGCGGCCCCGCGGCGCCGCCATCGTCTACGCGCCCACGCGCAAGCAGACCGAGCAGGTCGCCGAGCACTTCGTCGCCCGCGGCTTCCGCGCGCGGCCCTACCACGCCGGGCTCGACGGCGACGAGCGGGGGCGCTGCTCCGAGGCCTTCCAGGCGCGCGAGGTCGACCTCGTCGTCGCCACCAACGCCTTCGGCATGGGCATCGACCGGCCCGACGTGCGCCTCGTCGTGCACACGAGCCCGCCCTCGTCCATCGAGGCGTATTACCAAGAGGTCGGCCGCGGCGGGCGCGACGGCGCCCCGGCCCGGGGCCTGCTCTGCTTCGCGCCCTCCGACATCGCCCTGCGCAAGCGCCTCATCGAGGCCGGCGCCGACGGCTCGCCCGCCGACGCGGCGACGCAGGCGCGGCTCTGGGGCCTCTTCCGCGACCTCTTGCGCTTCGTCGACGCGCAGTCCTGCCGGCACGACTTCATCCTGCGCTACTTCGGCGACGAGTCCGAGTCGCTCGGCGGCTGCGGCCGCTGCGACGTCTGCCGCGACGCGCAGCGCGCCGAGGCCGACCCCGCCTCCCTCGAGCGCGACACCGAGACCGTGCGCATGGCCCTCGCCGGCGTCGCCCGCGCCCGCCGCCGCGGCGGCCTCTCGTCCATCGCCGAGATGCTCGCCGGCGTCCGCTCCGACCGCGTCGAGCGCTTCGGCTTCCACGAGCTGTCGACCTTCGGCCTCTTGCGCGAGCGCGGCCACGCCGGCGCGATGGCCGTCTTGCGCGCCGCCATCGCCGCCGGCTACCTCGACGTGACGACCGGCGACTTCCCCGTGCCCTTCCTCACGCGCCGGGGCGCCGACGTGATGCGCGGCACCGCCCCGAGCGCCCTGCGCCTCAAGCCCCCGCCCTCCGGCCTCCGCCCCTCGCGCTCGCGCGCCTCGTCGGCCAAGGCCTCCGCCCCCCCCGCCGAGCCGCTCGCGGGCGAGGCCGCGCGGCGCTACGAGCGCTTGCGCACGCTGCGCGGCAACCTCGCCCGCGAGCGCAAAGCCCCCCCCTACGTCATCGCCAGCGAGCTCGCCCTGCGCTCCCTCGCCCAGCACCCCCCCCGCGATCTGCAGGCGCTCGAAGCGCTGCCGGGTTGGGGGCCGCTCAGCGCCGCCAAGTACGGGCTCATCTTCTTGAAGGCCCTCGCCGAAGGCGCCGAGAACCCCTACATCGGCGACTAGTCTCTCCGAGACAAAGGCCCTCTCGCCCTGCGACGACCGGCGAGACTCTCCCTACCCTCGCGAACGCCAACCGGGCCGTTTCCGGGGCGCGGGGGGCTTCCCCGGCCGTCTCGCCCTACCTCAACGCCGACGGCGTCGGTGCATCCGCCCTACCAGAAGAAGCCCACGCACGCGCCGAACCCCCGCGCTTGGGCTCCGGCCTGACGCAGGGCGGCGTCTGTGGCGGCTGGCGTGGGGTCTGGCGCGGGCGGGCCGTCCTGCCTTGCCGCTTCGGCTCCATCGGACATGATGAAGCATTGGCCATGGGCGGCCCTTGGCAGAGCAAGCGGTGGGTGCTTCTTGCCTTCGCCTTCGCGGTAGGCTGCCTCGGTGCTTTTGCCGCGTACCGCCCCTTCCCCTGGGGCCTTTCGGCGCTCGGCTTCGTGCTGGGCCTCGGCGTGCTCGCGTACGCCCTGCGCCCCCGGCAACCCTTCCCCATGCTCGTCCTGCCGAGGCGGCCGCGGGGGGTCTTTTCGCTGCGGCGCTGGGCGGGCCACCTCTGGTACGAGCGGCGCCCGGTCGTCGGCTACATCGAGCTGACCGAGGTCTTCGCCCTCGTGGTGCCGCGAGGCGAGATCGACGAAGACGGCTCGTGGAACGAGCTCGTCTTCCTGCAGGGCACGCGCCTTCGCCGCTGGTGCTGGCGCCTCTGGCTGCGCACGACGCAGGCGAAGCAGCTCGGCGAAGGCGACATCGAGTGGCACATCGCCCGCTGCATGACGTTGCCCTCGGTCACGCCCGCCGACGAACCGCTGCTCCAGGCCCCGAGCCCGCCCCCCTGAGCGGGGGTCGAAGAGCCCTCGGCGAACGTCGACCAAGGACGCCCTGAGTCGGCCCCGGCCGTCAGGCCGCCAACCCCCTTCAGGGCGTGCCGCGGCAGGCGACGGTGAAGGCGATCGCCGAGCCCGCGGCCTGCTCGCTGCAGGTGGCCATCGCGGTGCAGGCCGCGTCTTCGCTGCGCGCATGCGCGGCGGCGCAGTCGCAAGTGGGCGCCGCCGCGCACCCCGGCGGCAGATCGACGCAGCGGGCGGCAGCCTCGGTCCGATCGGCGAAGACGAGGAGGCAGTACTGCTTCGCCACGTCGCACTGCGACGACGACAGCCCGCAGCGAAACGAGCCGCCCGCCCCGCCCGCCGAGCCGCCCGCGCCCGCCGAGCCCCCGGCGCCGGCCGCCCCGCCCGAGCCGCTCGCCCCCCCTGCCCCGCTCGGCCCGCCGGCGCCCCCCTGGCCACCGCCCCCGGCCGCCGCGCCGGCCGAGCCCGCGGGCGCCCTGGGCCCGTCGTCGTCATCGTCGCCGCACGAGCTCGGGGCGGCAGACGCGACGACGAGGGTGAAGAGGCCAGCTCGGCCGAAGGCTCGCATCGGCCGAGGCTACCACGGAGCCCGGTGGGTGCCGGCGCCAGGGCCCCGGCGCCTTCGCCCTGCCGAGGGCCCGCGCACCTTCGTGACGATGAACGAGGAGCTTGCCGCCGCCGTCTTCGCCGCGTTGAGGCACCCTGAAGCTGGGTTCAACCCACCTCTCGCCGAGGTTGAACCTACCTCGAAGGTAGGTCGAACCCACCTCTCGCCTAGGTTGAACCCACCTCGAAGGTAGGTTGAACCCACCCCGAAGGTAGGGTTGACCCCTTCGAGGCCTAGGCCGAGGGTGAGATGCCCACATCCAAGCCATTGCCGGCCCCCTTCGTGGGACCGGCGGCGCACCCGGGCGGACGTTACCGCGGGCGCCTTAGCAGTTCGGCGCCGGGGCCTGCGGGGGCAGCCGACACCTCAGCGGGCGCGCACGGCGTAGAGGAAGCGGGCGTAGCCGATCTCGGCGGCGTTCTTGGTGAGCTCGACGTTCACCCAGGCGACGACGTCGCCGAAGGGGCGGTCTCGAAAGGGCCAGCGGGTTCGATCGGCCGAGCGCAGATCGTCGTCGGTGAGTCGCTCGAGCGCGGCGCGCCACTGCGCCTGCAGCCCGCCGAGCCACGCGCGCACGCCGTCGGCGTGGCCCGGCCACGTCACGCCTTCGCGCACCAGGGTCGCCTCGCCGAACGAGTGGTCGAACACCATCGACCACCAGAAGCCGAGGTGCCAGGTCAGCCACGCGATGCTCGAGGGGCCGAGATCGTAGCCCTCGTGCTCGGGCCAGTCGGCGCGGAAGCCGCCGTCGGGCGTCGCGTGAACGTGGAGGCCCTCGCGGGCGGGGCGCCACAAGCACTCTTCGGTGGTGAGGCCCTCGAGGTGGTAGGCGGTGAGCTGCCAGGCCGTTTCGAACTGCCGAAAGAGGTACCCGCGCGCTTCGTCGGCCATCGCCCGAGTTTCGGGAGGCGCCCGTCGAAGTTCAAGCGCGAACGCCGTCTCGTACGTTGACCGAGGCCCGGGCCCCCGGGGCGCAGAGGCCGGGCGCGCTCGGCACCTGCGCGCGCGATGAGTGGGCCGCCGTTAGGACAAGCCGCGGGGGCTCGTGTGGCGGGGTGGGTGCGCCCGGCGCCGGGGGAGCCGCAACGGAGCCGTCCGTGCGATGGCGCGGGCGCCGCTGCGCGCCGGTGAACGGGCGCCGCACGAATCAAGACAATGCAAACCGTGTCGATTCGGTACGCCGTCACAGATACAAGTAGACGTGCGGGGTGAGGCCTCCGACGGCGGCGAAGGCGGATCTTTTTGTTTCAGAGGCTTGACCGTTCCGGCCGTCAGGCGCAGGGTGAATCGGGCGGGGCGGCGGGTCGTCTCGCGCGCACCGTCCCGTCCGCGGGGGCCGGCGCGGGGGCGCGGGGGGCCGCCGAAGTGCCGGCCGTCTCGGCCGAGGGGGCGCGGGCGCCTCGGGCCCCGTCGCCCGCCCGGTGCGTCCGAACGAGGGGGGGCGACGAAGATCTGCCGGGGCGTTCGGTCGATCGCGTTTGTTCCTAGTGACCAACTCATCAGCGGAGGGGTGTCTCATGGTTGAACGGTTCTTGCTCGGCGCCGCGTTCGGCGTCGGCGTCGCCCTCGCCTGCGGCTGCGCGTCCGACCAACCGGCCGGCGCCTCGGCCGAGGGCACCTCGGGCGCGAGCTTGTCTTCTAGCGTCGCCTGCCCGGCGCCCGGCACGCAGGTGGTGTTCGACCCGAAGGCGCAGCTCGCGGGGGCGTCCTTCTACGACCTGCCCTACCCCTTCGACTTTCGCCTGTCGGCGCAGGGCGGCCCCGACCTGTCGGGCATGCCGCACGCGGGCACCGACGCGGCGCTCGACTTGATTCCGGCGGCGCGGGCGCGGCCGGGGTTTCCGAGCGTGCCGGTGGGCTACTTCCGGCTGACCGGCGCGCCGGCGTCGCCCCCGGCCGGGGCGGTGATGCCCGCCGACGTCGACGCCGACGTGCTGCTCGTCGACGTCGACCCCTGGTCGAGCGATTGGGGCAAGCTGTACCCGACGGTGGCGGCGGTGATCCCGGCGGGCGCCTTCGCGCCGCCGAACTTGCTGGCGGTCGGGGCGGCGCCGGGCGTCGTCTTGCCGGCGGGGCGCACGTACGCCTTCGTCCTGCGGCGTAGCTTCGGCGACGCCGCCGGCGCGCCCCTCGGGGTCTCGGCCGAGTTCGCCGCCGCGCTGGGCGGCCTCGTGCCGCCCGGGCCCCACGGCTTCTCGCTGTTCAAGGCCTTCTTCCCGCTGCGCTGGGCCCTCTACGACCTCGGGGTCGGCCTCGGCGAGGTGGCCGGGGCGGCGATCTTCAAGGTCGGCGACGTGGTGGCCGAGACCGAGCGGCTCTCGTCGGCGGTCGTCGCCGCGCAGGACGTGCGCCTCGAGAACGTGCGGCTCGACCCGGTCGACGGCGCGAGCCACCCGCGCTTCTGCGAGCTGCGCGCCACGGCGACCATGCCGCAGTACCAGCGCGGCACCCAGCCCTTCAACACCGAGGGCGGCTTCGAGCTCGACGCCTGGGGCCGCCCGGTGGTGCAGGGCGCGATGGCGGTGCCGGTGACGCTCACGGTGCCGAAGGGGCCGATGCCCCCCGGGGGCTACCCGCTCGTGTTGTACCTGCACGGCAGCGGCGGGCTCTCGACCCAGGTCGTCGACCGCGGGCGCATCACGACGCCGGGCGGCGCGCCGACGCCGGGCGAGGGGCCCGCGCACGTGCTGGCCGAGCGCGGCCTCGCCACGGCCGGCGCCGCCCTGCCGCTCAACCCCGAGCGGCTGCCGGGCGCGACGCTCTTCTCGTACATCAACTTCGGCAACCTCGCGGCCCTGCCCTCGACCTTCCGCCAGGGCGTCTTCGAGCAGCGGCTGCTGATCGAGGCGCTCTCGGCGCTCGAGATCGAGCCGGGCGTGCTCGAAGGCTGCGCGGGGGTGAGCCTGCCGCCGGGCGCCGCCCGCTACCGCTTCGACCTGAGCTCGCTCGGCGCGCTGGGCCAGTCGATGGGGGCGTACTACCTGAACCAGCTCGGCGCCGTCGAGCCGGCCGTGCGCGCGCTCGTGCCGACCGGCAGCGGCGGGCTGTGGAACCTGTATTTGGTCGACAGCCCCTACGACCTGGGCGGCGGCGTCGTGCCGGCCGACGTCTTCGCCAACCTGATGGGGGTGCCGCGCTCGCAGCTCAGCCCGCTGCACCCGGCGCTCACCCTGCTCGAGACCGCCTGGGAGCCGGGCGAGCCCGTCGTCGGCGCCGCGCGCGTCGGGCGCCGGCCGCTGCCGGGCCACCCCGTGCGGCACGTCTACCAGCCGGTGGGCAAGGACGACGAGTACTTCCCGCCGCCCATCTTCGACGCCATGGCGCTCGGCTTCGGCCACCGGCAGGCGGGCGCCGAGGTCTGGGCGAGCATGCAGCCCGCGCTCGCGCTCGAGGGCTACGGCGGCCTGGTCGACTACCCGTCCGAGCTCGACGCCGCGTCGGACGCGGGCGTGCCCCGCACCAGCGTGGTCGTGCAGTACCCGGGCGACGGCATCGCCGACCCGCACACCATCTTCTCGCAGCTCGACGAGGTGAAGTACCAGTACGGCTGCTTCTTCTCGACCTTCGTGCGCACCGGGCGCGCCGTCGTGCCGGCCCCCGCGCCGCTCGGCGCCCCCTGCCCCGAGTGAGCGGGGGCGCCGGGCGGGCCCGGCTCAGCGCCAGTCGGTGTGAAAGTCGCCCGGGCGGTCGAGGCGCTGGTAGGTGTGGGCGCCGAAGAAGTCGCGCTGGGCCTGCACGAGGTTGGCCGGCAGGCGCTCGCAGCGGATCGAGTCGTAGTAGCCGAGCGAGGCGCCGGTGGTCAGCAGGGGCAGGCCGGCGCGGGCGGCGCGGGCGACGACCGAGCGCCAGCCGTCTTGGCGCGCGCGCAGCTCTTCGACGAAGCCCGGGTCGAGCAGGAGGTTGGGCAGGGCGGCGTCGCGCTCGTACGCCTCTTTGATGCGCCCGAGGAAGCGCGCGCGGATGATGCAGCCCGCCTGCCAGATGCGGGCGAGCTCGCCGAGGCGCAGGCCCCAGCCCTTGGCCTCGGAGGCGGCGCGCAAGAGGCCCATGCCCTGGGCGTAGCTGCAGGCCTTGGCGGCGTAGAGCGCGGCGCGCACGTCGTCGACGAAGGCCTTGCGCTCGGCGCCGGCGAGCGGCTCGGCCTGGGGCCCGGGCAGCGCCTTCGCGAAGGCGACGCGCTCGGCCTTCTTGGCCGAGAGCAGGCGGGCCTCGACGCTGGTGGCGATCGTGGGGATGGGGCTCGCGAGGTCGGCGGCCTCCTGCACCGTCCACTTGCCGGTGCCCTTCATGGAGGCGGCGTCGACGATGGCGTCGACGAGCTCGCCCTCGCCCTCGGGGTCTTTCTGGCGGAAGATCTCGGCCGTGATCTCGATGAGGAAGGACTCGAGCTCGCCCTTGTTCCACGAGGCGAAGGTGTCGGCGAGCTCGGCGTTCGAGAGGCCGCCGAGGCGCTTGAGCAGCGAGTAGGCCTCGGCGATGAGCTGCATGTCGCCGTACTCGATGCCGTTGTGCACCATCTTGACGAAGTGGCCGGCGCCGCCGGGGCCCACGTAGGTGACGCAGGGGCCGTCGGGGGCCTTGGCCGCGACCTGGGTGAGCACGGGGGCGAGCTCTTCGTAGGCGGCCTTGTCGCCGCCGGGCATGAGCGAGGGGCCGTGGCGGGCGCCCTCTTCGCCGCCGGAGACGCCCATGCCGAAGAAGCGCACGCCGGCGGCCGAGAGCTCGGCGGCGCGGCGCTCGGTCACCTTGTAATACTCGTTGCCGCCGTCGACCAAGATGTCGCCGGGCTCGAGTAGGGGCTTGAGGGCTTCGATGGTTTTGTCGGTGACCTCGCCCGCCTTGACGAGCACGATGATGCGGCGCGGGCGCTTCAGCGAGGCGACGAACGCCGGCAAGTCGCGGAAGGCCTCGACCTTCTTGCCGCGCCCCTCGTCGGCGAAGCGGTCGACGGCCTGGGCCCAGGCGTCGTAGGCGGCGACCGAGAAGCCCTTCTCTTCGATGTTGAGCGCCAGGTTTCGGCCCATGACCCCGAGGCCGACCATTCCGACGGCGTGTTCGCCCATGCGGCACTTTCTCCTTCTCTAGCTGTGGCGGCGGCACATTAGCCGGCCGGGCCGCGCTTGTCGCCCCGCGCGGTGGGGGGGGCCGGGGCGGCGGGGGGCGCGCGGCCCGCCCGATCGGGCGTGGGCCGATCGACGCCGCGCCCGGCGTGCTAGCATGGGCGCCCCCGGGGGCCGGGGGGCCGCCCGGCGCGGGCCCCCCGCCCCACCCGCAGACCACGAAAATAAAGAAGAAGAGGAGGCTCGGTCGAGATGAGCGTCGCCCCCAGCCCGAACCCGCTGCGCGCGGGCCTGTCCGACGAGTATAGGGCGCCGCCCTGCGCGTTCGTCATCTTCGGCGCGTCGGGCGATCTGACGCGGCGAAAGCTGCTGCCCGCGCTCTACAACCTGGCCGTCGACGAGGCGCTGCCGCCGCACTTCGCGACGCTCGGCGTCGCCCGCCGGCCGAAGTCGGACGAGAGCTTCGCCGGCGAGATGCGCGAGGCGGTGGCGAAGTTCTCGCGCCGCAAGCCCCTCGACGAGAACGCCTGGGCGCGGCTCGCGCCGGGCATCGGCTACGTGCAGGGCTCGTTCGAGCAGGCGCAGACCTACCGCGACCTGGCCGCCCGCCTCGACGCCGCCGACCGCGAGCGGGGCGTCGGGGGCAACCGCGTCTTTTACCTCGCCGTCGGGCCCGACGACGTGCTGCCCATCGTGCGGGGCCTGCACGAGGCGGGGCTCATTCGCGCGCCGAGCCGCGACAAGGGCGCGGCCTTCTCGCGGGTCGTGGTCGAGAAGCCCTTCGGCGACGACCTGCCCTCGGCGCGGGCGCTGAACCGCGAGCTCTATCGCTACCTCGACGAGAGCCAGGCCTACCGCATCGACCACTACCTCGGCAAAGAAACCGTGCAGAACATGATCGTTCTGCGCTTCTCGAACGGCATCTTCGAGCCCCTGTGGAACTCCCGGCACGTCAGCCGCGTCGAGATCACGGTCGCCGAAGACATCGGCGTCGAGGGGCGGGGCAAGTTCTACGAGAAGGTGGGCATCACGCGCGACATCGTGCAAAACCACCTGCTGCAGCTGCTCACCATCGTCGCGATGGAGCCGCCGGTGGCGATGGACGCCGACGCCCTGCGCGACGAGAAGGTCAAGGTGCTGCGGGCGCTGCGGCCGCTGGCGGGCCGGCAGGTCTTGCACGAGGTGGTGCGCGGCCAGTACGGGCGCGGCGTCGTGCGCGGCGACGCGGTGCCCGCCTACCGCGAAGAGCCCGACGTGCCGGCCGGCTCGACGACCGACACCTACGTGGCGATGCGGGCGCTCATCGACAACTGGCGCTGGGCCGGCGTGCCCTTCTACCTGCGGGCGGGCAAGCGGCTCGCCAAGCGCGTGGCCGAGGTGGCCGTGCACTTCCGCTCGCCGCCGCTCTCGCTCTTCCGGGGCGCGCAGGCGGCCGGCGCCAACGCGCTCGTCATGCGGGTGCAGCCCGACGAGGGCATCGCCCTGCGCTTCGCGACGAAGGTGCCGGGCGCGGCGGTCGCCATGCGCGAGGTCGCGATGGACTTCCGCTACGGCGCCGCCTTCGGCACGAGCGGCCCCGAGGCCTACGAGCGCCTCTTGCTCGACGCGATGCGGGGCGACGCGACGCTCTTCACCCGCGCCGACGAGGTCGAGGCGCAGTGGGGCTTCATCGACCCCATCCTCGAGGCCTGGCGCGAGCACGACGCGCCCCTGCGGGCCTACGACGCGGGCAGCTGGGGCCCGCGCGAGGCCGACGAGCTCGTCGGGCGCGACGGCGCCGCCTGGAGGCGCCCGTGAGCGGCGAGGGCTCGGCCTCCGCCGCGCTCGCCGAGGTCGAGCGGCAGCTCTCCGAGCTCTGGGCGCCCGAGCCGGGGGCCCCGCCGAAGACGCGCGTCTCGACCGCCAACCTCGTCGTGCTCACCGCCTCGGCCCGCCGCGACGCCACCGTCGCGCTGCTCGACCAGATGGCCGCGCCCGACGTCGCGCGCACGCTGCTCGTCTCGCTCGACCCACGCCTGCCCTTCGGCGCCCTCAAGGCCGAGGTCAACGCCCGCTGCCGCCGCGACGGCGACGGGCTGCTCTGCGCCGAGCGCGTCGACCTCGCCCTCGGCCAGGGCCTCGCCGGGCGCGCCGCCTCGATCGTCGCCGCCCTCTGCGTCGCCGAGGTGCCGACCGTGGTCGCCGCCCTCGACCCCGTGCCGCCCGAGCTCATCGCCGCCGTCGCCAAGCTCGGCGACCGGCTCGTCGTCGACAGCCGCGCCCTCGGCCCCGAGCGCGTCTACCGCCTCTCGAGCGAGCTGCACAGCCGCGCCGTCGACCTCGCCTGGGAGCGCCTCGAGCCCTGGCGCCGCCAGCTCGCCGCCTGCTTCGACGACGAGCCCTTCCGCTCCGGGCTCGCCTCGGTCGAGCGCGTCACGGCCACCTTCACCTCGGTCGACGAGGCCTCGACCCCGCTCGCCCCGCGCCTGATGCTGGGCTGGCTCGCCTCGCGCCTCGGCTGGACGATCGCCTCGCCCGACCACGCCGTCGCCGCGGGGGGCCGCCCGGTCCGCCTCGAGCTGTCGCCCGACTGGAACAGCGATCTGCCCCCCGGCTCGCTCGTCTCCTTCGGCCTCGACTCGGCCTCGGGCCCCGCGCCCTTCGCCGCCCGCCTGCGCCACGAGGGCTCGCCCCCCGCGCTCGTCGTCGAGCGCTCGGCCGCCGGGCGCGACGAGCCGCCCGCGCGCTCGCCGCTGCGGGTCGAGCCCCTGCACGACCTCTTCGACCGCGCCATCGAGACGCCCGCGCCCGACGAGACCTGGCGGCAGGCCCTCGGCATCGCGGTGCGCATGCCGACCGAGGCGCTCTCGACCCGCGGGGGCGCGCTGTGAGCGCCGCCCCGAACGCGGGCGAGGTGCTCGTCGCGGCCGACGCCGAGTCGCTCGCGCGCCTCGCGGCGCACTGGCTCCGGGCCTGGGCGCTCGAGGCCGTCGCCCGCGGCGGGCCCGCGCGCATCGCCCTGTCGGGCGGGTCGACGCCGCGGGCGATGTTCCGCGTGCTCGCGGGCCTGCCCCTGCCCTGGCAAAAGACCGAGTGGTTCTGGGTCGACGACCGCGCCGTGCCCGCCGACCACCCCCGCAGCAACTACGGCGCCGCCCGCGCCGACCTCTTCGACCGCGTGCCGGTGCCGCCCGAGCAGGTGCACCCGATGACCCCCGACGGGCCCGACCTCGACGCCGTCGCCCGCCGCTACGAGGCCCGCCTCGCCGAGCGCTTCGGCCTGCCCGGCCCCGGCGGCGAGGCCCCGGCCTTCGACCTCGTGCTGCTCGGCATCGGCGACGACGGGCACACCGCGTCGCTCTTTCCGGGCGAGCCGCACGTCGACATCACCGACCGCTGGGTCGTCGCGGTGCCCGCCGCCGAGGGCCGCGAGGCCCGCCTGACGCTCACCGCCCCGGTCATCGCCGCCTCGCGCCGCGCCGTCATGCTGGTGCAGGGCGAGGCCAAGCGCGAGCCCGTACGCCAGGCCCGCGCCCCCGGCAGCGCCCGCGAGGTGCCCGCGCGCGTGACGCAGCAGATTCGGGGCGAGCTCTACTGGCTCGTCGACGCGGCGGCGCGGCCCTGACGCGGGCGCGGGCCGGCGGGGCCGCCGCGCCCCGCGGCCCGCGCACTTTGCCGCTCGACCCGGGCGGCGGGCGCGGCTAGGTAAGCGGCGACGCGAGGCCCCGGGCCCCTCTTTCGGGCGCCGGGCCCGCCCCCACGACGCGCTCACCACGAAGAGAGAGGGACTCGACCCATGCCCGATTTCGCCAAGCTCGCCGCCGCCTGCAACATCGCCCGGGGGCTGGCGATGGACGCCGTCCACGCCTCGTCGTCCGGCCACCTCGGCCTGCCCCTCGGCGCGGCCGAGATCGGCGCCGCGCTCTACGGCGACCTGCTCCGGCACGACCCGGCCGACCCGCGCTGGCTCGGCCGCGACCGCTTCGTGCTCTCGGCCGGGCACGGCAGCATGTTCCTCTACGCGTGGCTGCACCTGTCGGGCTATGACCTGTCGCTCGACGAGGTCAAGCGCTTCCGGCAGTGGGGCTCGAAGACGCCGGGGCACCCCGAGTTCCACGACACGCCCGGGGTCGAGGCGACGACGGGCCCGCTCGGCCAGGGCGTCGGCAACGCGGTCGGCTACGCGCTCTCGGGCAAGCTGATGGCCGCGCGCTTCAACACCAAAGAGCACGCGCTCTTCGACCACTTCGTCTGGTGCCTGGCCGGCGACGGCTGCCTGCAGGAGGGCGTCGCGGCCGAGGCCGCCTCGTTCGCGGGCCACCAGAAGCTCGACAACCTCGTGCTCATTTACGACTCGAACGACGTCACGCTCGACGCGATGGCCGACGCGACGCAGAGCGAAGACACGGCCAAGCGCTTCGAGGCCTACGGCTTCGAGGTCTTGCGCATCGAGCGGGGCAACGATCTCGAAGAGGTGCACCGCGTGCTCGCCGCCGCGCGCGCCTCGACGAGCGGCAAGCCGAAGTTCGTCGTCGCCCGCACGCTCATCGGCAAGGGCATCCCCGAGGTGGCGGGCTCGAGCAAGGCGCACGGCGAGTCGGGCGCCAAGTTCGTCGACGCCGCCCGCAAGGCGCTCGGCCTGCCCGCCGAGCCCTTCTTCGTCTCGGACGAGGTGCGCGCCCACTTCGCGGGGCGCAAGCAGGCCCTCGGCGAGGCCCGCCGCGCCTGGCTGGCCGACTTCGACGCCTGGAAGAAGGCGAACCCCGCCCTCGCCGCCGAGCTCGACGACGCGCTCGCGCGCCGGGTGCCCGAGAACCTCGCCGGGCGCATCCCGCCCTTCGCCGCCGACGCCAAGCTCGCGACGCGCAAGGCGGGCGAGACCGTGCTGCAGGCCGTCGCGAAAGAGGTGCCCGCGCTCATGAGCGGCAGCGCCGATCTGCACGGCAGCACGTTCAACTACATCGCCGCGAGCACCGACTTCGACCCCGCGCACCGCGACGGGCGCAACGTGCGCTTCGGCATCCGCGAGCACGCGATGGGCGCGATGCTCAACGGCATCGCCTACGACGGCGTCTTCCGCCCGAGCGGGGCGACCTTCCTCGTGTTCGCCGACTACCTGCGGCCGAGCATCCGCCTCGCCGCGCTCTCGCACCTGCCGGTCGTCTACATCTTCACCCACGACTCGGTCGCCGTCGGCGAAGACGGCCCGACGCACCAGCCGGTCGAGACCGTGGCGGCCCTGCGGCTCATCCCGAACCTCGACGTGATCCGGCCCGCCGACCCCGAAGAGACCGCCGGCGCCTGGGCCGCGGCGCTCGAGCGGGTCGAGGGCCCGACCGTGCTCTCGCTCACGCGCCAGGCGGTGCCGATGCTGCCCGGCGACGCCGCCGAGCGCCGCCGCGGCGTCGCGCGCGGCGCCTACGTGCTCGTGCGCGAGAGCGCCGCGCTCGACACCCTGCTCATCGCCACCGGCAGCGAGGTGCAGGTCGCCGCCGCCGCCGCCAAAGAGCTCGGCCCCGGCACCCGCGTCGTCTCGATGCCGAGCCCCTTCCGCTTCGCCCGCCAGGACGCCGCCTATCGCGACGAGGTGCTGCCGCCCTCGTGCCGCCGCCGCGTCTCGGTCGAGGCCGGCGTGACCGCCGGCTGGGAGCGCTGGGTCGGCGACGCCGGCCGCTCGGTCGGCATCGACCGCTTCGGCACGAGCGCCCCCGGCGGCACCGTGCTCGACAAGCTCGGCATCAACGTGGCGAACGTCGTCGCCGCCGCGCGCTCGCTCGGCTGACGGCGCGCCCGCCGCGCGCCCGGCAGAGGGGGGGCCCGTCGCGCGGCGCCGATTCATACGGCATAAGACCGCCCGGCTCGAGCTCAAGGCGAGCCAAGGTCGTTGCGATTCGGGGGGTATCCTACCCCCGGCATTCGCCCGGCTGACGCGGTGCGGCGCCCTTCCCACGTCGTCCTTGGTCCGTCCGGGAGTATCCGATACCCTCGGAGCATGCGAGTCCTCGGATGGATCTTCGTCATGCTCCTGCTCGCGGGGGCGGCCGCCGGCTCGTACTGGGCGAAGCTGCAGTACGACGCCCACATGGCCGCCTTCACCAACTACCAGAACGAGGCGCAGAGTCGTAGCAGCGAGCTGGCGCGCGTCAACGCCGAGCTGGCCCAAGACAAGCAGGCGCGCGCCGAGACCGAGAAGCTCGCCGAGGCGGTCAAGGCCGACCTGCACGCCACGACCGCCGAGCTCGCCGAGCTGCGCCAGCAGCGGGCCGAGACCGAGCGGCGCCTCGCGGCCTTCCGGCAGGTGACGGCGCGGCTGCAGAAGATGATCGACACCGGCAAGCTCAACGTGCTCATTCGCAACGGGCGCATGATCGTCAAGCTGCCGGCCGAGGTGCTCTTCCCCTCGGGCAAGGCCGAGCTCGCGCCGGCGGGCGAGGCGGCGCTCGCCGAGGTGGCGACGGTGCTCAAAGAATTCACCGACCGAAAGTGGATGATCGCCGGCCACACCGACAACCTCCCCGTCAACGAGTCGGGCTACAAGAACAACCGCGATCTGTCGATGGCGCGCGCGTACACGGTCACCGAGTTCCTGGTCAAGTCGGGCATGAAGCCGGCCACGCTGGTGTCGGCCGGCTACGCCGAGTTCGACCCCGTCGCGTCGAACGCCAGCCCCGCCGGGCGCCGCGAGAACCGCCGCATCGAGATCGTGCTCCTGCCCAACATCGAAGAGCTGCCGCGCCTGCTCGACAAGGCCTCCGCCGTCGTCTCCGCCAGCGCGCCCACCGCCCCGCCGCCGAAGTGAGCGGGCGCGCCCCCCGGCCGGCGCGGCGCCGAGGCGTTCGAATGTTTGTCCGCTCGGGCCACGGCGGGGCGTCCAAGCGGCGACGAGCGTCCCATGCAGACCGAATCGGCCGGCGCGCGCCGGAGCCCTCGAAAGCCACAATCTCTTCGGCGAGGCGTTCGCAAGCTACCGGCGGCGCCCGCCGGCCTTCGCGCGACGCGCGCGGGGCACGACGCGCGGCGAAGGTAGCCGATGGCGCTGACGAACGGCGCGCCGACGCCCCAAGACCTCAAGATCGAGCTACGCCGGGCCGACGGGGGCTACGAGGCGGTCGTTCATTGGGCCGAGGGCCCGCCCACCACGAGCCGGCTCGAGCTGCCCGACGAGCTCTCGGAGGTCGACGAGGCTCTCGCCTCGGTGGGCCGGGGCAAGCGCAGGCGCCCCCGGCAGGCCGTCCAGGGCGGCTCGTTCGACCCGGTGCGCGAGCTGGGCGAGCGGCTCTTCGTTTCGCTGGTCGGGGGCGAGCTCGGCCCGCGTTATTACCGGGCCGTCACGCAGATCACGGCGGGCGGGGGGCAGCTTCGCCTCTTGCTCCTGATGGCCGACCCGGTGCTCGCCAACATCCCCTGGGAGCTCCTCTACGATCCGAGGCGGCAGGACTTCGTCGCGCTCTCGGTCCGCACGCCGCTGGCCCGGCGGTGGTGCGCCGCCGACGGCGACGCCGGGGCGGCGGGGCCGATGCCGACGCTCGAGGGGCCGCTGCGGCTGCTGGTGGTCGACGCGACGGGCGGCGCTTCGCCGGCGGGCCTCGAGATCGACGCCCTGTCGAAGGTCGCGGGCGACACCTTGCAGATTGCGAACATCGTCCGAACGACGGACGCGCCGCGGGCGCTCGACGCGATCGCCGCAGGCACCGAGCCGCTCCTGTACTTCGTCAGCGCCGAGACGGAGGGCCCTCGCCGGGGCGACGGGCCGAGCCTGGGCTGCGGGGCGGCGGGCGCGCTGGCGGTCGACGATCTGTTCGGCGCCTTGCGGGCGCGGCAGGGCGCCGAACGGCCGCCGCTCCGCTTCGCCTTCTGGAGCGGGTGCGACACCCACGAGTTCGCCGCCCGGGCCGCGCCCGCGCTCGCCGCCTCGGCCGGCGTGCGCGACGCGCTCACCGGTGACGCCGCCGGCGCCTTCGTCAACGGCCTCTACCGCGCCATCGCCGAGGGGCGATCGCTGAGGGGGGCCTTCACCGAGGCGCGGCGGCGCGTCGACCGCGAGCTGCCGGGAAACCGCGAGTGGGCGCTGCCCGTGCTCTACGCGCAGCGCGCGGCCGGGCTCGGGGCGCGCGCCCAGAAGTCGGCGCAGGTGCTCGCGACCGGCCTCGGGCCCGAGAGCTACCGCGTGCGGCTCGCGCAGGCGCGGCTCGAGATGCACCGGCGCAACGCCGAGGCCTTGCGGCGGGCCCTCGACGAGGCGAAGCCCGAGCGGCCCGGCCACCTCGTCGAACAAGCGCGCGAGGCCGACCGCTTGGCCCGAGAGGCGGAACGGCAGCTCGAGGAGGCGCAGGCGTGAACCGCGCCGCGCCGGACGCGCGCCCCCGCTACCTGCTGCCGGGTGAAGAGAACTTCCAGCGGCTGTTGCGGGCGGCGCTCGAGCTGCAGGCGAAGGGCGACGAGCTCGAGGCGCTCTGGGACACCGCGGCGCCCCTGCGGGGCAGCGCCCTCGTGGTGGCGGCGGGTGAACTTTGGCTGCTCGGAGAGCTGCGCAAGCTCCACCAGGGCGGCCGTGACCTGCTTTCGGCCATGGGCGAGAGCAAGAATGATTCGGGCCCCCACCTCGCCAAGCTCGAGGCCAAGCTCGCCGCGGCCGAGTGGGCCCTGCTCCCCGAGCTGCGCGAGCTGATCGAAGCGAAGGCGAGGCTCCACGCCGAGCTCGTCGGCGCCTACGAGCAGCGCCTCGCCGACTCGGCCGCGGCGCTCGGCGCGCTGAAGGAGGCGGTCGCCGAGGCGGCCCGGGTGATGGCGCCGCTCGAGAGCGAGGCGAAGCGGCTGCGCGAGCTCGAAGATCTGCAGCGCCGCGCCGAGCGCGCGCTGCGCGACAAGCAGTACGGCGACCTGCCGGGGCCCGTCGCCAAGCTCTCGGCCTACCGCGAGAAGGACCACGGCGACGCGCTCGCGGGCGTGCGGCAGAAGCAGGCCGACGCGGCCGCGATCTGCCGCCAGGCGGACCTCTTGTTTCTGCGCTCGCCGCGCGACGACCGGGGCCGCTACGATTACACCGTCCTCTTGCGCACGCCGAGCGAGCCGGGCACGCAGGGCGTGAACGTGCAGGCCTCGACGACGCTCGTCGAGCAAGATAGGCGCGAGATTCTCGAGGCGGTCAAGGGCTTCACCGGGCAGCTCCGCGACGCGTTCGCGCGCGACCTCGGCGCCCCGCCCCGCGAGGCGCCCGGGGGCCCCGACGTCGCGCCGACGCTGCAAGACATCGGCGAGCTGATGTACCGGCTCTTCATGCCCGAAGAGATGCAGCGCTACGTCGACGAGACCCACTGCTCGCTCACGGTCACGACGAACGATCTCGAGCTGCCGTGGGAGCTCATGTTCCAGCGCGACGCGGCGAGCGGCGCCGGGCGCGAAGACGGGTTCCTGTGCCTCCGGCGCCCGGTCGCGCGCCTGCCGATGGGCCACGCCTTCCCCCGGCGCGACCGCGGCCTGCCCGCGCGGCGCGGGCGCCTTCGCTTCTTGCTCATTCATTCCGACCCGCGCGGCGATCTGCCGGGGGCCGGGCGCGAGATCGCGGCCATCCGCGGCGATTTGACCCGAGATTGGGGCGAGCGCATCGAGGTCAAGGTGCTCGGGGCGGGCGAGGTCAACGGCCGGCAGATTAACCGCATCTTGCGCGGGGGCGAGTTCGACGTCATTCACTACGCGGGCCACGCGTACGCCGACGACGACCAGGGCGACCTCGGCGGCCTCTTGCTCGAGGGCGGCGAGGTCTTCTTCGCCCAGAAGGTGCGCCGCCTGCTCGAGGGGCGGCCGCTGGTCTTCCTGAACGCCTGCCAGTCCGGCGCCCCCGGCGGCGCCCCGGCCGAGGGCGGGCCGGGCGCGTACGCGCGGGCCGAGGGGCTCGCCTCGGCGTTCATCTACGGCGGCGCCGTCGCGTGCATCGGCTCGCTCTGGCCGATCTCCGACGCGCCCGCGGCGTCCTTCGCCACCGCCTTCTACCGGCACGTGCTCGAGGGCAACGTCATCGGCGAGGCGATGCGGCTGGCGCGCTGCGACCTGCGCCGCCAGCACAAAGACGACCCGACCTGGGCGGCGTTCGTGCTCTACGGCAACCCGACCTACCGCCACGCCCTGAGCTGAAGGCCGCGCGCGGACGATTTCTGTCGTCCGCCGCCGCACCCGGGCGTCTCACCGTTCGGACGCGTCACGGCGCACGCGGCCCGCGAGCTTCGGGCCGCCTTGCCACCGCAAGAGCCTCACGAAGGCGCCGACCGGCACGAACTTCACGCGCGCGCCCGGCCCGCACGGCGCGGGCCCGCGCCCCGCCCCCGGGGGTTTCACGCCACCATGACCGAGAGCACCGAAGATCAACGCGAGGGCGCGGCCGAAGGCGAGCTCGAGCCCGAAGACACGGGCGACGACGCGGGCCCGACCAAGCCCTGGGACCCTTCGCAAATTCGCGTCAACACGAAGACGTTCTCGCTGCGGCAGATCGCCGACGAGATCGGCGACGGCACCGTCGACCTCGCGCCCGACTTTCAGCGCGGCTACGTCTGGAAGGAGCTACAGAAGACCCGGCTCGTCGAGTCGATTCTGCTCGGCATACCCCTGCCGGCCTTCTACTTCAACGCGAGCCGCGACAACACCTACCAGGTCATCGACGGGGTGCAGCGGCTCTCGACCGTGCGCGACTACGCCGAGGGCAAGTTCTCGCTCAGCGAGCACCTCGAGTACCTGAAGGGCGAGCTCAAGGGCAAGGCCTTCGCCCAGCTCGACGCGCCGCTCAAGCGCCGCTTTCACCAGACGCAGATCGTCGTGCACGTCATCGAGGCGACGAGCCCCTCGCGCCTGAAGTTCGACATCTTCAAGCGCATCAACACCGGCGGCAGCCCGCTCACCTCGCAAGAGATTCGCCACTGTATGGGCCGCAAGCGCTCGCGCGACGTGCTGCAGCGGCTGACCGCCATGCCCTCGTTCCGCGAGGCGACGCGGCTGAGCCCCGCCGCGACCCGCCGCATGGCCGACCGCGAGCTCGTGCTGCGCTTCATCGCCTTCCGCCGCCTCTTCGCCGAGGGCCCGGCGGGGCTCGCGCGCTACGCCAAGTTCGACACCCTCGACGGCTTCCTGCTCGACGCGACCGAGGCCCTCGACGACCCGGCGAAGACCACCGACGCCGACCTCGAGGCGCTCGCCGCCGCCTTCGACCGCGCGATGAAGAACGCCCTCGTCATCTTCGGCAAGCACGCCTTCCGCAAGTGGCCCCTGCACGCCGCGGGCGTCGGCCACTTCAACCGGCCCCTCTTCGAGAGCTGGTCGGTCGCCCTCGCCGACCTGCCCGAGGCCGACGCGCGGGCCAAGCAGGACGAAATCAGGAGCGCCACCCGCAAGGAGATGACCCACAACCGGGCCTACCTCGACGCGCTCACCGCGGGCACCGGCAAGCTCGATCAGGTGCGGCGCCGCTTCGAGACCGCCGACCACGTCGTCCGCACCGCGGCCCCGAAGCCATGATCTCTACCTTCCGCATCGAGCGCTTCAAGCGCTACCTCAAGAAGGAGCTGCCGCTGCGCGAGCTCACCGTGCTCGCCGGCGCCAACAGCGCGGGCAAGAGCGCGCTCCTGCAGTGCCTGCTGCTGTTCCGGCAGGCGAGCGTGGCGGGGGGGCGCTCCGACTGGGTCGAGCTCAACGGCCCCTTCGGCCTCTCGCTGGGCGAAGCGCGCGACGTGGTGCACGCCGAGGCCGACCTGGAGCGCGAGGGCGTGGCGCTGGCCGTCATCGACGCCAAGGGCACGCGCTACGGCATCACGTTCCGCGCGGCCCGCGACCCGCGCAGCCGCCGGCTCATCATCGAGTCGCAGCCCGGCCGCTTCCCGCAGTCGCTCGCCGGCAACCAGCGCAGCTTCGTCTACCTCGGCGCCGACCGCCTGGGCCCGCGCGACGTGTTCGAGGCCGTCTCGCTCGACCACGACGATCTGAACGTCGGGCCGCGCGGCGAGGCCGTGGCGCAGGTGCTCTCGCAGCTCGACTCGAGCGTCGTGCGCGAGGCCCTCGTGCACCCCGAGACCGAGGCGCGGGGCGCGCGGCAGACCCTGCCGGCGCAGGCCGAGCTCTGGCTGTCCGACATCGTCGCGCCGATGCGGCTCGACGCCCGCTGGATCGACGGCACCAACGTCATCACGCTGCGCTTCCGCCGGCCCGGCTTCCGCAGCGAGTGGGAGCGCCCCTCGAACGTCGGCTTCGGCGTCAGCTACGCCCTGCCCATCATCGTCGGCGGCCTGTCGGTCGGCCAGGGCGGCATGCTGCTCGTCGAGAACCCCGAGGCGCACCTGCACCCGCGCGGCCAGAGCAACATCGGCGCCTTCCTCGCGCGCGTCGCGGCGAGCGGCGTGCAGGTGGTCCTCGAGACGCACAGCGACCACGTCTTGAACGGCATCCGGCGCGCCGTCGCCGCCGAGTGCGTGCTCGGGCCGGGCCAGGCCGTGCTGCACTTCTTCGACGCCGAGGGCGACGGCGGCGAGCCGACGATCGAGCGCGTCGAGATCCGGCCCGACGGCGAGCTGTCGGCCCGGCCGGAGCGCTTCTTCGAACACGAGCCGGGCGGCCTCGGCGCGCCCGCCCGCGCCCGCGAGGGCCGCTCGTGATCGCCCGAGTCGCCCCGAGGTCGGCGGCGAAGCGGCCCCCCGGCGCCGCGAGTTGCGACCTCCGTTTTGGCCTTCCACCCGAGGGGTTTAGCGTGAGCGCACCCGACACGAGAGAGCTCGAACAAGTGCTCGTCAACACCGTCCGCCAGCTCGGCGAGGTCGCCGCCGGCGCCCTTCAGGCGAAGCTGCCCAAGCCCTTCCAGCGGCCGACGCACGAGCTCCTCGAGGCGCTCGGCCGGCTCGCCGACCGAGGAGAGATCTTCCGCCACCCCGCGGCGAAGACGAAGTTTCTCGCCTTCGACGCGCGCGCCGAGGTGCGCACGCTCCTCGTCGGGTCGCTCGGCCCGAAGGCGCTGACCGAGGCCGAGCTGAAGAAGCAGATCGCCAAGAAGGGCGCCGCCCTCGGGCTCGGCCGGGCGGGCGGGCCGCTCGTCGCCCAGGCCCTGCGCGCGCTCGTGCGCGAGGGCATCGCCTTCGTGCACCGCCGCCCCCCGCCCCCCGGCGCCCCGACCCGCCCGCCGCCGAAGACGCTGCGCTACGCGAGCGAGCCGCAAGGGCCGCTCGACCTTCGCCCCTACGTCCGCCCCGCCGCGCGCGAGCTGCGGGCGCTGGCGAAGCGCCTCGCCTCCTTCGGCGCGACGCCGGACGCGGCGCTGCGGGCGCTGGCAGCCGAGATGGGCGTCGCCCTGCCGCCGGCGCCCACCCCTACCGTCGCCAAGGCGGTGCGTCTCGACGCGGACGTGCAGCCCGTTGTCGTCGTGCGCCCGGTGGCACAACCGAACGGGCACGGCACCAACGGAGGGGGCAACGGGGTCGGCTCGAACGGCGACGGCGTGCAGAAGGGCGGCGATCGGCCGGTCGAGGCGCCGCAGGGCGATCGCGACACCCGGCTGCTGCGGGCGCTCGACGAGGTCGCGGCCCGAGAGCCCGTCGGCTCGTTGCTTCTGGTCGAGCGGGTGCGCGCGCGCGCGGGGCTCGACAAAGAAGAGTTCGATCGGGCGGCCCTCGACCTGGCGAAGGCCGAGCGGGTGGTGCTTCATTATCACGACTACCCGACCTCGCTCCCGCCCGAAGAGCTCGCGCAGCTGGTCGACGACGGGGCCGGCACCTACTACATCGGCATCGCGCGGCGGAGGGGGGCATGACGGCGAGGCTCGAAGAGATGCCGAACCCCTTCGTCGATGACGTCGTCACCGACGCCTGGGCGACCCTGCGCGCGGACGTGCCGTCGATTCACGCCGAGCCGTTTCAACAGTGCCTCGTGGGCCTCGCCAACGTCGAGCGGGGCGCGCGCGATTCGCTGCTCATTCACGGGCCGGCGGGCGCCGGCAAGACGCACCTGCTCGCGCGCCTGCAGCGGCACCTGCGCGAGACGGCCCCGAAGGCGGCCGACGGGGCCGTGCGCTGCATCTTCATCGCCGTCAAGCTGCAGGCCAACCCGCACCTGCTCTGGCAGCACCTCCGGCGCCGCTTCGTCAGCGACTTGATGCAGCCGCACGAGGGCGTCACGCAGCTGCAGCGCCTGGTCGCGCACCAGCTCGCCAGCCCGGCCAGCGGCTCGCCCAAGTCGTGGGTGCGAAACCTGCGGGTCCTCACGCAGACCGACGTGGGGGCCGTGCCCGAGTACCTCGAGCAGGTGGCCCGGCGCCTCGACATCAGCCGCGAGGTGCACGTCCTGGTCGAGCACCTCGTCTGCCAGCGCTTCGTCACCGACGCGCTCGCGGCGCTGCGCGGCGAGAGCCTGCCCGAGGCGTCGCTCGCGCGCCTCGGCCTCTCGCCGGTCGAAGACGAAGACCGCGAGGGCGCGGCCAGGCGCGTGGTGACCGACCTCTGCCGCCTCGCGGGGGGCACGCTGCCCATCGTCTTCTGCTTCGACCAGATCGAAGCCCTCTCCAACGGAGAGCAGCAGTTCGACGCGTTCGCCCGCTTCGGCCGCCTCGCCGCCGACCTGTTCGAGGCCGACGAGAACGTGTTCCTCATCTCGTGCATCCAGAGCGCCTTCCTCAAGGGCCTCGACGAGGCCGTGCGGCGATCCGACCATGATCGCGCGTTCAAGCGGCGGGCGCTGCTCGAGCCCCTGACGCGCGCCGAGGCGCACGAGCTCGTGCGCAAGCGCCTCGAGCAATCGTCGGACGCGCTCCGCGCCGCGCGCCAGGGGCGCACCGGCAACCCGGTCTACCCTCTCGAGCCCGCCTTCGTCGACGGGCTCTGCTCGTCGCCCAAGGACGCCCTGCCCCGCAAGGTCCTCGCGCGCTGCGCCGCCCGCTTCGCCGAGCTGCAGACCGGCCGCCCGCCCGAGGCCCGCCCCGTCGCGGGCGAGCTCGAGCAGGCGTTCGCGGGCCGCCGGCACCAGGCGCTCGCGGCCGGCGTCGCCACCGACGAGGTGCTGCTGCACGGGCTGCCCGCGCTCTGGTCGGTGCTCGGCCGCAAGCCCGTGGTGACCGAGGCGAAGGGCCCTTCGCTCGCGCTGCCGGTGCGCGACGAGACGGTGGTCGTGCACGTCTGCGACGAGGCCAACATGAAGAGCCTCGCGGCGCGCCTGCGGCACGTGTTCGACAACTTCGACCCGCACACCCGGACGTCGGTCGTGCGCGCCCCCGACAACCCCATCACGCGCGCGGCGAAGAAGGCGCGCGGCTACCTCGACCAATTCGAGAAGAAGGGCGGCCGCTTCGTCCGGCCCAAGGCCGAGGCGCTCGCCGCGCTCGAGGCGCTGCGCTCGCTGCTCGCCGACGCGCGCTCGGGCGACCTGTCGCACGAGGGCGAGCCCGTGCCCGAGGGGGTCGTCAAGGCCTGGCTCTCGTCGCACCTCGACGCCGAGCTCGCCGCCTTCGTGGGCCAGCTCGAGGGCGGGGGCGCGGCGCCCGACGCGGCCCTGGCCGCCCTCGTGCGCGACGTCGAGGCGGCCCTCGCCCCGGGGCTCGTCGTCGAGGTAAGCGCCGTCGCGGGCGAGCTCGGCCGGTCGGTCGAGGACGTGCTCGTCGCCGCCCGCCTCGCGCCCGAGCGCGTCGGCCTGCTCGAGGGGCCGCCGCCCGTCCTCTTCGTGCGCGTGCCCCCCGAGCGCGCCGGGGGCCGGGCGTGACCGTCGAGCTCTCCGTCCGCGACGTGCGCGACGCCCTGTCGCTCGAGGCGGGCCTCGAGCCCGGCGGCGGCGCGGCGCGGCGCGCGCTCGGGCAGGCGTTCCACCAGACCTTCGCCGGCCTCGTGTCCGACGACCCGTCGCGGGGCGGCCTGCGCTTCGTCTACGAGGCGGCCGGCGACGACGCCGACGGCAAGCGGCGCCTGCTCGAGCACGCGTACGCGACCTCGGTCGGCCCCTGGCTGACGCGCGAGCAGCCGGGCCTGCAGGCGGAGTCCGGGCAGGTGCTCTTTCTGTGGAGCGCCGTCCGCGCCCTGACCGACTGGCTCTACGACCTCGTCGCCGCGCTGCGCGCCTCCGGCGACGGGCCGGCCCGCTGGCAGGACGCCGCGCGCGCCTTGCGCGCCGAGGTGCGCTTCGAGTGCGAGCTGCGCGAGCCGGGCTGGCGCGAGCCCGTGCGCTTGACGGGCGTCGCCGACGCGTTCGTCGACGTCCGGCGGGGGCGGCGGCCTTGCGTCGTCGAGCTCAAGCTCGGAGGCCGGCGCCCCGCCGTCGATCTCGGACAGGCCGCCCTCTACCGCCTGCTCGCCCAGCGCGCGAGCCCCGACGGCGCGCCGGCGGCCGTGGCCCTGGTGCGCTTCTCGCCGGGCGTCGAAGAGACGCTCTTCGAGGCGCCCGCCCTGGCCGACGCGGAGGCGACGCTCCTCGGCGTCATCGGACGCCTCGCCGGGGTCGACGGCTCCCGACCCGCCGCGCCCGCTTCGTCGTCGAAGGGCCCCCCGTCTCGAACCGACGCACCCGCTTCGTCGTCGAAGGGCCCCCCGCCTCGACCCACCGCACCTGCCTCGGCGCCGAAGGGACAACCGGTCGCGACGGCGCCCGTCGCCAAGGCGCCCGACGCGACGCCCGAGGTGGTCCCCAGCACCAAGCCTTCCGGCACGATGAGGCCCCGCCCGCAGGGCGCGGCGAGCGGCCCCGCCTCGGCCGCGGACGCGCGCTACGCGTCGCTGGGCGAGCGCCTGCAGAGCGCGCTGCGCGAGCACGTGCCCGACGTGCAGGTGGTCGGCAACCCCGCGGTCGGCCCGCGCTTCGTCCGCTTCGAGCTGCGGCTCGGCCGCGGCGGCAAGGTTGACAAGGTCAAGGCCGTGGCGCCCGAGGTGGGGCTGCGGCTCAAGCTGACCAAGCAGCCCATCGTCATGCACGCCGGCGGCCGCTTGACCGTCGACGTCGAGCGCGACGACCCCGTCACCCTGCCCTTCGCGGCCATCCGGCCCGAGCTCGAGGCGCTACGCCGGCCCGGCGGCTCGTCGTGCTTGCCCATCGGGGTCGATCTCGGGGGCACGCTGCACCTCGCCGACCTGGCCGACCCGAGCTCGGCCCACGCGCTCGTGGCGGGCACGACGGGCAGCGGCAAGACCGAGTGGCTGCGCACGGCCATCGCGGGCCTCGTGCTCACCAACACGCCCGAGACCTTGCGCCTCGTGCTCATCGACCCGAAGCGCGTCGCGTTCTCCGACCTGCGCCGCTCGCCCTTTCTCTGGACCCCCTCGTCATTCTGGGACAACGGCGGCGACGCCGACGTGGTCGAATTGCTCGAGGCCCTCGCGGCCGAGATGGACCGCCGCTACGGCCTGCTCGCCGAGGCCGGCGTCGACCACCTGCTCGAGTACGCCGCCAAGACCGGCGCCGCCATGCCCCGGCTCGTCTGCTTCTGCGACGAGTACTTCGCCCTCCTGGCGCAGGGCGATGGCGCGCAAGAGAAGGCCGTCAAGCGCCTCGTCGGCGTGCTGGGCGCGAAGGGCAGGGCCGCCGGCGTTCACCTCGTTCTGGCGACCCAGCAGCCGAGCCGCAAGGTCGTCTCGGGCCCCATCGACGCCAACATACCTTGCCGGGTCGGCCTGATGATGGCGAACGCCATCGACTCGCGCATGATCATCCAGGCGGCGGGGGCCGAGCGGCTCACCGGGCGCGGCGATCTGCTCTACAAGTCGATCGGCGACCCGGTGCGCCTGCAGAGCCCCTACCTCGCGAGCGACGAGCGGGCGCGCGTCTTCGGCGGCAGGTAGCCGCGCGGGCCTCCGCGGCCAAAGGCCGGGGCGCGGGCGCCGCCGGCGGCGAAGGCCGAGGCGTGGGCGCCGGCGGCGGGGCGGCGCCGCGCGACCCCGCGCGCCGGGCCGGCCGCCGCCCCGCTCAGCGCCCCCGCGCCGCCGTCGCGTCGCGCTCGCAGAGCACGAAGCGCAGGCGCTCGTCGCACGTGCGGTTGTTCATCTCGAACGCGAACTGGTGGCGCATCTCGACGCAGCGCTCGAGATCGTTGGGGTTCAGGTTCGGCTCGCCGTCGCGCCAGGGCCAATTGCCGAAGGTGTGGTACATCCAGGGCTCGCCGCTCTGCCACGTGAACAGGTACGCGAGCTCTTGCGGCGTCGCGGGCACGGGCGCGTCCGTGCGCGCGCCGATCCATACGTCGCTGTCGACCTGCGAGTCGCCCCCGCCCTCGAACAGGTAGGAACGCAGCTCGTCGTACTCGGCCGTGCTCGCCAGCGAAGCGAGCTGCGACGAGAGCGCTTTGCAGTCGTCGCGGGCTTCGTCCCATGACCATTCGGTGCGCGAGCTGCCGGGCGGCGTCGCCTTCGAGCCCTCGGTCAAGAGGAAGAAGCACGAGCCGGGCGCGCTCGCCTTGCCGAACTCGCCCTTGCTCTCGTCGCAGTCGGCCGGCGTGCCCCCGCCCGCGCCCGCGCTGCCCGCCCCGCCCCCGGCGCCCCCAGTGCCACCCACCCCCGCCGCCCCTGCCGCCCCGACCGGGTCGCCCGCCCCCGCCCCGCCGCCCGTGCCCGCCTCGCCCCCGAAGCCCGGGGCGCCCGCCCCCGCGCTGCCCTGCCCCGCCCCGCCCTCGGGCACCTCGGGGCTCGCAGAGCCGTTGTCGCCGCGCCCTTGCGCGTCGAGCGAGCAGTGCGCGAGCGCCGCCAAGAGCGCGAGCGCCGCCGATGGGCCGTAAACCGTACGCCAGAGCACCCCTTGGTTCACAGGTGTCATTTCGAGGGTGAAGGCCAGAAGCGTCAAGGGCCGACGTCGCGATCGTCTCGACATCTCTTGGGAAGGTGTTCGACCCCCCGCCCGGGAGCGCTGACCTTATCTGGCCAGGGGTCGGACCCCTCCGCTTGCGAGCGCCGGCACACTTCGAGGGGGTCGACCCCCCTCGCTTCAACCTTGGCGTTCTTCAGAGAGGGGTCTGACGGCCCTCGCGAGGACGCGAGCGTGCCTGGTGGGGGTCCGACCGTTGGGGCGAGCCCGCGAGCGTACGTGGTGGGGGGGTCCGACCGTTGGGGCGAGCCCCCGAGCGTGCCTGGGGGGGGGGTCCGACCGTTCGGTGAGCCCGCGAGCGTGCCTGATGGGGGGGTCTGACCGTTGGGACGAGCCCGCGAGCGTGCCTGGCGGGGGGGGTCCGACCGTTCGGCGAGCCCGCGAGCGTGCCTGGCGGGGGGGGCCGACCGTTCGGCGAGCCCGCGAGCGTACCTGGTGGGGGGGTCTGACCGTTCGGCCAGTACGCGGGCGTGCCTGGCGGAGGGGTTTGACCGTTCGGCCAGTACGCGAGCGTGCCTGGCGGGGGGGCCCGACGGTTTGGGCGGTTCGTCATGCACGTCGAGATCGCCCGCGCGCCCCATCCGTCGGAAGCCCCCCGACGGGTTGACGCTGCCGCCGGCGGGCCGGCGAGGGAGGTCACGATGGGTGTATGGACGACCCCGAAGCAGGCGCTTCGGGCCTTGGCGGTCGTGTGTCTTTTGGCGCCGGCGGGCTGCCTCGTCTCGCGGGCGATCGGGCGGCGGGGCGGAGAGCCGGCGGCGGACGGCGAGCGGTCGGGCGGCCGGGCGCTGCGGGCGGCGCCGCCGGTCCAGTGCGGGGCGAGCAAGGCGGGTGCGATCGCAGCGAGGCTGGCGGCCCCCGAGGGCAACGCCGAGGCGAGGGCGGGGGCGCAGCGGGGGCTCGCCTTCGTGGCGCGCGAGGCGCAGGCCTGGCAGGCGCAGCACAGGTGTTATGGCTGCCACGTGCAGGCCGTCACGCTCGAGGCGCTCTCGGTCGGCCGGCAGCACCGCTACGAAGTGCCGGAGTCCGATCTCGACGCCATCCGGGGCGGCATGCTGACGCTCTCGGGCGGGGCCCGCGGCCCGAACGGGCTGTCGCTGCGCGGCGACACGTACCTCATCGAGACGGCGAAAGAGTTCGGCGCGGCCGCCTTCGCGCGCTACGACGAGTTCGTGGGGCCGGGGCTGCGCGACGAGCTCGTGCGCGTGGCGGGCGAGCTGCTCGAGTACCAGCAGCCCGACGGGTCGGTGCGCGCGAGCCGCACCAGCCTGCCGGTCGAGGCCGGGGCGCTGCAGGCGACGACGCAGGCGATGCAGGCGTTCCGGCGGGCGTACGCGCACTCGGCCGACGAGCAGCGCTGGCTCGGGCCGCTGCGCCAGGCCGAGGCCTTCGTGCAGGCGCGGGCGGCGGCGCTCTCGGACGACGCCAACGCCAACGTGGTCGACGTCAACTACGCGCTCATCGGGCTGCTCTCGGCGGGGGCGCAGGGCGGCGAGGCGACGATGCGCGCGCTCGCGGCGCGGCTGCGGGGCCTGCAGCGGGCCGACGGGGGCTGGGGCTTCACGCCGGGCGAGGACGCGAGCGCGTTCGCGACCGGCCAGTCGCTCTACGCGCTGCGCCTGCTCGGCGCGGGCGACGGAGACCCGGCGGTCGCGCGGGGCACCGCGTGGCTGCTCGCGCACCAGGCGGGCGACGGGGGCTGGTCGCACGCGGGCCGCGGCAAGGCCGAGGCGATGTGGGCGGTGCTCGGGCTCGTCTCGGTCGACGTGCTCTCGGTGGCGGTCACCGGCGTCGAGGACGGGCAGCACCTGCGGGGGTCGGTGCCGATCCGGGCGAAGGCGACGTCGAACGGGGGCGAGGCGGTCGAGCGGGTCGAGATCTCGGTCGACGACGTGCCCGTGCACCGGGCCTGCGGGGCGGGCGCCGAGTACGCGCTCGACGCCGGGGCGCTCGACGCGGGCGTGCACACGATCGAGATCGCGGCGAAGGACGCCCGCGGGCGGACGAGCCGGCGGCGGCTCGAGGTGTACAGCGGCGCGCACTACCTGACGCGGCTCGGCGCGCGCTTCGAGCGGGGGCAGACGCAGGTCTCGCTCCGCAACGTGGCGCCGAAGGGCACGGCCGGCCGCGTCGTGTTCAAGGTGTTCGCGGCGGGCGAGGGCCCGGCGGCGCGCGGGCCCGAGGTGCACAAGAGCACGCACGCGAGCTCGGAGGGGCCGATGATCGTCTCCTGGGACGGCCGCGACCCCTCGGGCGAGCCGCGCCCGAAGGGGCGCTACGTGGCCGAGCTCTCGTTCGTCGACGAGGGCGGGCGCACGCTGCAGTCGGCCGAGCTGCCCTTCGTGCACGACACGCCCGAGGCGCAGCAGGCGGCGTTCGGCGAGATCGCCGGCGCGCTCACCGTCAACGGCCAGGCCCCCGCCGCCAACACCTGGGTCGACCTCGTCGACGAGCGGGGGCGGGTCGTGCAGCGGGCGCTGACGACCGAGGCGGGCAACTACCGCTTTCGCAACGTCGACGGCGGGCGCTACCGGGTGCGCGTCGACCGCAAGGGCTTTCACCAGAGCGACGCGCCCGCCGCGGCCGCGCCCGCGAAGGCGAGCGAGGCGCCGACGCTCGACCTGAAGATCAAGTGAGGCGCGACCGCCCGGGCCGCGCCCCCGGCTGACCTCGGCCCGCACCGGCCGCCCCGGAGGCGACCGGCGCGCCGACTCACCTCGGCTCGTGCAGATCGGCCTGGCAGCGACCGCCGCGGCAGAGGCAGCCGCCGCCGCCGCAGTCGAAGGTGCCGGGGCGGCACTCCATCGAGCAGAGCACGGCGCGGCAGTCGGGCTTCTGCGCCGCGGCGACGCAGGACTTCGGGTGGCAGCAGTCGGCCGGCGCGCAGTCGGCGTCGCTCGCGCACGCGGCGCCCGCCCCGGCCGGCGCGCCGGCCCCCTTCGTCGCGCTCGCCCCGGTCGCTGGGCCCGGCCGGGTTGTCGTCGGGCCCGCTCCGGCGGTCGGGCCGGCCCCGGGGCCGCTCGCGACCGGCGCGGTGGGGCCGACCCCGGGGCCGCTCGCGACCGGCGCCACCGACGGGGCGGGCACGTCGGGGGTCGGGCGCGGCGAAGGCTCGGGGCGTTCGCCCGTGCTGGTCGTACAGGCCGCGAGCAGCAAGCACGCGAGGGGCAGGAGCGTCGTTCGCATCGGCATGGCCTAGCACCCGTTCTTTCGCGACGCGAAATGATCGCAGCGCCCCCGCCGGCCGCCGCCCCGCACGGCGAGCCTCGGGCCCCCGCCCCGCCGGCTTCTCGCCCCGGCGGCGGGGCCCGTGGCATGCTCGGCCCGAGCCCATGCGTTTCGACGCCCTCTACGACTACTGCGCCTCGTTGCCGCACGCGACCCTGAGCGTCCAGTGGGGCGATCACGACGTGTTCAAGGTCGGCGGCAAGATGTTCGCCGTCCTGACGCAAGATCTCGACGTCGGCTTCCGGCTCTCGATCAAGGCCGAGCCCGACGAGTTCGACGCGCTCTGCGGCGAGCACGGCGTCAGGCCCGCGCCGTACATGGCGCGCAACCTTTGGGTCCAGATCGTCGCCGACAACAGCCTCGGCCCCGACCGGCTGCGCTCGCTCGTGGCGCGCTCGCGCGAGCTCGTGTTCGCGAAGCTGCCGCCCAAGCAGCAGCGGGCGCTCACCGCGGGCGCGCCCACCGCGGTGCCCGGCGGTGAGGCACCCCCGAAGGCGGCCGGGGCCGCGAAGCGCGGCGCGACGCGCAAGGCCTCCGGGGCGGCGAAGCGCCCTGCATCGGCGAAGGCGCCCGCGGCGGCGAAGCGCGCTGCGGCGGGCCAGACGGCGGCGAAGGGGCGGACGGCGGCGAAGCGCCCTGCGCCGGCGAAGGCGCCCGCGGCGGCGAAGGGGGGGACGGCGGCGAATGGGCGGACGGCGGCGAAGGGGCGGACGGCGGCGAAGGGCCGGACGGCGGCGAGCGCGACCGGGGGGGCGGCGAAGCGCACGGCGCGGGGCGAGGCGAAGGGGGCGGGGCGGGCGGGGACGCGGCGCGAGGGTTGAGGGGGCCCGGGTCGGCCTTGCGGCCGGGCCGGCGCGCGCCCAGAACGAGGGGCGAGCGCATGACGAGCCCCCCGAGCCGCTACCGAAACCTCGACGGCAGCGAGGCGCAGCCCTTCGCGCGGGTGTTCCGGTGGGCGGTGGTCGACCGGGTGCTGGGCCGGCGGCGCAGGTCGCCGCCGAACGCGCCGGTGCCCCGCGTCGACCCCGACGAGGCGCGGCTCGCCGAGCCGCCGCCGCCGGGCCGGCCGGCGCGCCTGACCTGGCTCGGCCACGCGAGCTGGCTCGTGCAGCTCGACGGCGTCTCGCTGCTCATCGACCCGGTGCTCGGCGACAGCATCGGCGGCGTCGTCAAGCGCAACGTCGCGCCCGGGCTGCCGCCCTCGCGCCTGCCGCGCGTCGACGCGTCGCTCGTCACGCACAACCACCGCGACCACCTCGATCTGCCCTCGCTCGAGGCGGCCGGGGCGCGCGTCGTGGCGGGGCTCGGGCTCGGGCCCTTCTTCGCGCGGCGGGGCCTCGAGGCGACCGAGCTCGCGTGGTGGCAGGCCGCGCAGGTCGGCCCCGTGCGCGTCAGCTTCGTGCCCTCGCAACACTGGAGCCGCCGCGGCCTCTTCGACACCAACGCGACGCTCTGGGGCGGCTTCGTCATCGAGGGCAGCGCGGCCCGGCTCTACCACTCGGGCGACACGGCCTACTTCGACGGGTTCGCCGAGATCGGCCGGCGCTACCCCGGGCTCGACGCGGCCCTCTTGCCCATCGGGGCCTACGACCCAAGCTGGTTCATGGAGCGGCAGCACCTGAACCCCGAGCAAGCCGTGCGCGCCTTCCTCGATCTCGGGGCCGCGCACTTTCTGGCCATGCACTGGGGCACGTTCAAGCTGACCGACGAGCCGCTGCTCG
The DNA here is from genome assembly GCA_035762175.1 of Polyangiaceae bacterium. Classification (GTDB taxonomy): domain Bacteria; phylum Myxococcota_A; class Polyangia; order Polyangiales; family Polyangiaceae; genus DASTPP01. The sequence goes on from DASTPP010000048.1 coordinate 74,120, forward strand.
AGCCCCCCGAGCGGCTCGAGGCCGAGTGGCGAAGGCTCGGGCTCGCCCCCGGCGCGAAGCACGTGCTCGCGGTCGGCGAGACCCTCGACGTGGGGGGCGGGGCGACCGAGGCCGCCCCCGCCGAGGCGCGATGACGAACGAAAGGCCCCCTCGGCGGGCGGCGGTTTTTCTATTATAGTAGAGGCTACGGTACTACGATGAAGCTTTTTACCCCCCCCCGCCCCTCCCGTCTCGCCGCCCTGCCCCTCGGCCTGGCCCTGCTCGGCGCCTGCGCCGAGGCCAAGGCCCCGCCGCCCCGCCCCGCGCCGACGGCCGGGGCCGACGCCGGGGCGAAGCGGGGGGTGAGCTTCATCGAGAACGACTTTCCGCGCGCGCTCGCCGAGGCCAAGCGCCGCGGCGTGCCGCTCTTCGTCGACGCCTGGGCGCCCTGGTGCCACACCTGCCTGAGCCTGCGGGCGAACGTGCTGCACGGCGGGGCGCTCTCGGCCTTCGGCGATCGCTTCGTCTGGGCCTCGATCGACACCGAGCGCGACGAGAACGCGGCGTTCCTCGAGCGGTACCCGGTGACGGTGTGGCCGACGCTCTGGTTCTTGCGCCCGGACGGCGAGCCGCTCGCGCGCTGGCTCGGGGCGCTGACGGCCGACGAGCTCGTCACGCTGCTCGGCGAGGTCGAGGCGGCGTCGAAGGGCGGCGCGGGCGACGGCGAGGCGGCGGCGGCGCTCGTGCGGGCCGACCAGCGCGCGGCGGCGGGCTCGGCCGCCGAGGCGCTCGCGGCCTACGACGAGGCGCGCAAGAAGGCGCCGGCGAGCTGGCCGATGCGCGGCCGCCTCGCCGACGGCTACACCTCGACCCTGCGCCAGGCCGGCAAGCACGACGAGTGCCTGAACGTCGCGAGCGACGAGCTCCGGCAGCTGCCCCCCGGCACCGCGCGCGCCAACGTCGCCGCGACGGCGCTGCTCTGCGGCGAGTCGGCGGCCCGCGGCGACGCGAACGACGCGAAGCTCGAGGCCGTCGCGCGCGAGGCCGAGTCGATCGCGGGCGACCGCGCGCAGCGGCTGCTCGACGACGACCGCTCGTCGCTCTACGAGGCGGTCGTGTCGTACCGCAAGGGGCGGGGCGACGCGGCGGGGGCGCGGCGCGTCGCCACGGTCTGGGCGGCGTTCCTCGAGGGGGCGGCGTCCTCGGCGCAGACGCCCGAGCAGCGGGCGGTGTTCGACGCCCACCGCCTGCTCGCCCGCGACGCGCTCGGGCAGGTCGAGCAGATCGTGCCGACGCTCGAGGCGAGCGAGCGCGAGGCGCCGAACGACTACGCCCGCTCGGCGCGCCTCGCGCTCGCCTACCACCTGGCCCACCGCGAGGCCGAGGCGGCCGCCGCCGTCGAGCGCGCGCTCGTCAAGGCCTACGGCCCGCGCAAGATGCGCATCCTCTCGCTCAAGGCCGACGTGCTCGAGGCGAAGGGCGACCGCGAGGGCGCGCGCGCCGCGCTCGACGAGGCGGTGCGCTACGGCGAGACGCTGAAGCTGAGCGGCGGCTACGCCAAGCTGCGCGACGAGCTGCGAAAGCGCCTCGCCGCGGGGCGCTGAGGGCGCGCGCGGCCCCCGCCCGCCCCGCCGGCGGCCGCCCTCGGGCGGGGCGTCGCGCCCCTCGCGCGCCTCGGGGTGGGCCCGGCGCGGGGCGTCGCAGGCCCTTTGCGCCCGCGGGGCCGCTAAGGTAGACGGGGTGCCCACGTCGGCCGCCCCCGGGCCGGCCCCTCGAAAATAGAAGCACCCCCATGGCCCAGCCCCGTCGCAACCTCTGGAAGCCCCTCGCCCTGACCCTGGCCGGCCTGCTCGCCTACTCGTGGGCCGGCCCGCTCGCGACCGCCGAGGCGGCCAAGCCCAAGCGCCTGTCGCAGGCGCTCGCGGCGCTGCAGTCGTGCAAAAAGCACCTGAGCGACGCCAAGGACCCGCCGGCGACCTTTCACCAGAAGTCGATGAACGCGGTCGAGCAGGCGATCGCGGCGGTCGAGCGCGAGATCAAGGCGTACGAAGACTCGGCCGGCAAGCGCGAGCGCGAGAAGGACCGCGACTCCGAGGTGCCCGAGCGCGGCGCCAAGAAGTCGGGCGACAAGTCGGCGAAGCGCTGAAAGAAGGCCCCCCCGGCTTCCGCCGGGGGTCTTCAGTTCAGCGTCGGCGGCAGCGTGAGGGCGAAGGTGGCGATCTCGGCGTCGAAGGACGTGCCGTCGCTGCGCTCCATCTGGTAGGAGCCGCGCATGGTGCCGCGCGAGGTCTTGAGGACGCAGCCGCTGCGGTACTCGAAGGCCTCGCCCGGGTCGAGCGAGGGCTGCTTGCCGACGACGCCGGGGCCGCGCACCTCTTCGACGCCGCCGTTGGCGTCGGTGATGACCCAGTGGCGGCTGCGCAGGCGCGCGGTGGTCTCGCCCTCGTTGACGATGCGCACGGTGTACGCGAACACGTAGCGGCGCTCGGCGGGCGACGACTGTTCGGGCAGGTAGCTGCTCTTGACCGAGACGCGGATGCCTTGGGTCAGGGCGTCCGACTCGGGGAGGGGGCGCAGGGAGGGCAGGGAGGGCATGGCGGTCAGGCGGCGCGGTCTTTGAGGCTGTCGAAGGCGGCGTCGAGCAGCATCTGCTGCTCGACCTTGTGGGCGGCGGCCGAGCCCGTGGCGGGGCTGGCGGTCTCGGAGCGCGAGACGCAGTGCAGGGGCAGGCGCCGGTCGAGCAGCGTGGGCAGGCGGGCGTTGAGGTAGAACCAGGCGCCCATGTTCCACGGCTCTTCTTGGACCCACACGAGGGGGGTGCCGTCTTTGTAGGGGGCGAGGGCGTCGGTCAGCTCGCGGTTGAGCGGGTAGAGCTGCTCGAGCCGCAAGATGGCGACGTCGTCGGCGCCGCGCTCTTTGCGGGCGGCGGCGAGCTCGTAGTAGACCTTGCCCGAGCAGAGCAAGATGCGCGAGACCTTCTGCGGGTCGCGCTCGCCGACGTCGGGCAGCACGCGGCGGTAGGGGCCGCGGGCGATCTCGGCGAGGGTCGAGGTCGCGTCGGGGTGCCGCAGGTACGACTTGGGCGTCATGATGATGAGCGGCTTGCGCAGCGGGCGCATGACCTGGCGCCGCAGGGCGTGGAAGATCTGCGCGGGGGTCGTCAGGTTGCAGACCTGGATGTTGTCTTCGGCGGCGAGCTGCAGGAAGCGCTCGAGCCGGGCGCTCGAGTGCTCGGGGCCGGCGCCCTCGAAGCCGTGGGGCAGCAAGAGGACGATGCCGCTCAGCCGGTGCCACTTGTCTTCGGCGGCGGTGATGAACTGGTCGATGATGACCTGGGCGCTGTTGACGAAGTCGCCGAACTGCGCCTCCCAGCAGACGAGCGCGTCGGGGCGGTCGAGGCTGTAGCCGTAGTCGAAGCCGAGCACGCCCGACTCGGAGAGGGGGCTGTCGAAGACGTCGAAGCGGGCGCCCTTCTGGGCGACCTGGGCGACGGGGTTGAACATCGCGCCCGTCCGCCCGTCGCGCAGGACGGCGTGCCGGTGGGTGAAGGTGCCGCGGCGCGCGTCCTGGCCGCTGATGCGCACGCTCGAGCCCTCGGCGAGCAGGGTGGCGACGGCGAGGTTCTCGGCCGTGCCCCAGTCGAGCCCCTCGCCCTTCTCGGCGCGCTCGAGGCGCTGGCGGAAGATGCGGGCGACGGTGCGGTGGGCCTCGAAGCCCTCGGGCAGCGAGCTGATGCGGCGCAGCGTCTCGAGCAGGGCGGCCGGGTCGACCGAGGTGTCGACCTCGGGCACGGCCGCGTCGGCGCCGCCCGAGTACTTGGCCCAGACGCCGCCCATGGCGTCGGGCTTCTTGCTGAAGTCGCTCTTGCGCGTCTCCTCGAGGGCGCTGACGAGGTGCTGGCGGCGGCTCTCGGCGATCTGCTGGGCCTGCTCGGCCGTCACCTGCCCCATCTCGAGCAGGCGCTTGACGTAGACCTCGCGCACGCTCTCGCGCTTGTCGATGAGCGAGTACATGAGCGGCTGCGTGAAGCGGGGCTCGTCGGTCTCGTTGTGGCCCCACTTGCGGAAGCAGTACATGTCGATGATGGCGTCCTTGCCGAAGCGCTGGCGGAACTCGACCGCGAGGCGCGCGACGTGGGCGACCGCCTCGGGGTCTTCGCCGTTGACGTGGAAGACGGGCGCCTTGAGCATGCGCGCGATGTCGGTGGCGTAGCGGGTCGAGCGCGCGTCGGACGGGTCGGTGGTGAAGCCGATCTGGTTGTTGACGATGACGTGCACGGTGCCGCCGGTGCGGTAGCCCTCGAGCCCGGCGAGGTTGAGCGTCTCGGGCACGACGCCCTGGCCGATGAAGGCCGCGTCGCCGTGGATGAGCAGCGGCATGACGCGCCGGCCGTCGCGGTCGCCGCGCCGCTCTTGCTTGGCGCGGGCGCGCCCCTCGACGACGGGGTTGACCCACTCGAGGTGGCTCGGGTTGAACGCGAGCGTCAGGTGCACGTTGCGGCCGGCGCTGGTGGCGCGGTCGGTCGAGTAGCCGAGGTGGTACTTGACGTCGCCCGAGCCGAAGTGCCACTCCGGGTGGCTGTCGTTGAACGCGGCGAAGAGCTCGCGCACGTTCTTGCCCAAGATGTTGCAGAGCACGTTGAGCCGGCCCCGGTGGGCCATGCCGATGACGATCTCTTCGACCTCGTGGGCGCCGGCGTGGTCGACGACGAGGTCGAGCAGCGGGATGAGGCTCTCGGCGCCCTCGAGCGAGAAGCGCTTGGCGCCCTGGTACGCCTTGCCCAAGAACTGCTCGAGCACCTCGGCGTCGGTCAGCTTGGTGAGCACGCGGATCTGCTCGTCGCGCTTGAGGTGCAGGCGGTTCCGCGTCGACTCCATGCGCTCTTGGAGCCAGGTGCGCTCTTCGAGCTCGTCGATCATCATGAACTCGACGCCGACGTTGCGGCAGTACGTCTCGTCGCAGAGCGCCACGATCTCGCGCAGCGTCAGCTCGCTCTTGCCGGCGAAGAGCCCGGCGGCCGAGAAGACGTTGTCGAGGTCGGCCTCGCGCAGGCCGAAGGCCGAGGGGGCGAGCTCGTCCCTCGCGCCGGTCGGCGGGTGCAGCGGGTTGACGTTGGCGAACATGTGCCCGCGGATGCGGTAGGCGTTGACGAGGTTGGTCACCTGCGCCTGGGCCACGACCTTGCGCGAGATCGAGACCGGGGCGGGCTCGTCGGCGGCGGCGAGCGCGGCGCGCCGGGCCTCGGCCTGGGCGACCGCCTCGAAGCGCGCGCGGGCGTCGGGCTGGGCCCCGCCGTTGTCGCCGCGGGCGCGCGCCTCGGCGTGGCCGTTCGGCGCGGCCCCGTTGCCGCCGCCGTTGGTCGGGGCCGCCGCCGCCGGCGCCGCCTGGGGCGCGCCGCCGCCGTTGAAGCGGCGGGTGAAGTAGCTGCGCCAGCTCTCGTCTACGAGCTGCGGGTTCTCGAGGAATCGGTAATACTGCTCTTCGACAAACCCGGCGTTGATCCCGAACTCGTCAAACATGGCCTTCGTCGTCTCCGCGCCCGCTTCCGGGCCGCGAACCCCGCGGCCCCGACGGCAGGCGGCCGCGATGCTAGCACCTTAGCCCGCGGCCGTGGCCACCCGGGGCGCGTTTTCTGGGGTGCGTAGGGCCTTTCACCCTGAAAAAAAAGCCCCTCAGCGGAGCCCGAGCCCGGCCGCCGGGCACCGCCGCTCCATGAAATAGGCCGAGCGCGGCGAGCGCGACGACGGACGGCAAACCTGCGTCAGCTCGGGCGGCAAGCTCGAGCGTTCCCGCAGGGCGACTTGGAGCGCCTCGAACGGCCCCGCAGCGCGACTTTGTAGCGCCTCGAGCGCGGCGAAGCCGAGGCGCGCGAGCGGCGTCGGCCCGACGCGCCGGCCGCCGACGATGCCGGCGGCGAGGGCGTGCCCCCCGCCGGGCAGCAGCCGGAGCGGGACGCCCTCGACCACGCGCCGGCCGCCGAACGACCGGCCGGCGCGCTCGGCGCGCCGCGCGGGGCCGGGCGCGGCGGGCGTCAGCGCCGGCGGCGGCCCCCCTATCCGGCGATCAGCCCGCGCTGCCCTTGGCCGAGGCGCTGGCGCTCACCGAGGCCTTGACCGAGACGTTGATCGAGACCGCCGCCTCGGCCTGCGCCTTGAGCGCCGCCGCGATGCAGGCGCCCGCCTTGATGGCCGCGTCGCCGCTGGCGGCGAGGC
>DASTPP010000049.1:0-31465 GCA_035762175.1 Polyangiaceae bacterium
GCGGGCGGCGGCGCGGGCGCGGCGGGGGCGGGGCGCGACGCGAGCTGCGCGAGGCTTCGGGCGAACGCGTCGAGCCGGGGGGCGAGCCAGGCCTCGGGGCCGGGCGCGCGGGCGGAGGCGGCCTCGGCGAGGCCCCGCGCGATCTGCGCCAGCCGGTCGTCGAGGTTGGCGAGGGCGCCGGTGACGCGGGCGACGGGGTCGTCGTCGCGGCCGACGCGGCGCACGCGCACGAACTCTTCCTTGATCTGGCGCCAGCGCTCGGCCTGGTCGGCCGTCAGGCGCCCCCGCAGCTCGGCCAGCTTGAGCAGGCTCTGCTCGGCGCCGGCGGCGAGCGTCTGGGCCTCGCCGGCGTAGTGATCGTCGATGAGCGCCTCGAGCTCGTCGTCGTTCATGGCGGCGTCGAGGCGCTCGGCGAGCTTGTTCATGTTGCGGTAGCTTCCCTGCAGCTGAAAGGGCGGCTCCGACCGGAAGGCGTCGGCCTGCGAGGCCGAGTCGACGTAGGCGCGGTTGACCCGCGCGAGGGTGGCCTGCGCCCGCGTCAGGAGGCGCAGCAGCCGCACGATCTCGTCGATCTCGGCGGCCGCGTAGGGGTGGGCGAAGTCGCCGGGGGGCGCGGCCTCGCCGCGGGCGAGGCGGGCGAAGCGGTCGAGGTCGGCGGGGGCGCGGCCGGCGAGGGGGGCGAGCAGGGGGTTCGACGAGAGGGCGTTCTCGAGGTAGCTGAGGGCGAAGAGGTCTTCCCGGCCCTGCAAGACGTCGCCGAGGTTGTAGGTGTCGGCCCGGTTCGCCAACATATCGGGAATGCGAAAGCGCGCGCCGCTTTCGGTGTAAGGGTTGCCCGCCATCACCACGCAGAAGCGCTTGCCCTTCAGGTCGTAGGCGCGCGGCCGGCCCCGCCAGACGCCCTCGACCCGGCGCTGCGCGTCGCAGAGCGAGACGAACTTTTGCAAGAGCTCGGGGCTCGTATGCTGAATGTCGTCGAGGTAGAGCATCACGTTCTGGCCCATCTCGAAGGCGAGGTTGATCTTCTCGACCTCCTGGCGGGCGGTGGCGCTCTTCGCCTCGGCCGGGTCGAACGAGGTGACGTCGTGGCCGAGCGAGGGGCCGTTGACCTTGACGAAGGCGAGGCCGAGGCGGCTCGCGACGTACTCCATCAGCGTGGTCTTGCCGTAGCCGGGGGGCGAGACGAGCAAGAGCAGGCCCATCTGGTCGGTGCGCTTGTTCGCGCCGGCGGCGCCGATCTGCTTCGCCAGGTTCGCGCCGACGAGCGGCAGGTAGACCTCGTCGACGAGGCGGTTGCGGACGAACGAGCTCAGCACCTTGGGGGCGAGCTCTTCGGGGCGCAGGCGCTCTTTCGCGCGCTCGGCCGCCTCGGCGCGGGCGCGGCGGTAGGCGCGGTAGCGGGGCAGGCGCCCCTCGCGGAAGGCGGCGACGCGCGCGAGCAGCTCGGCCACGTCGACCGCGAGCGCCCGGCCCTCGATGCGCGGGTGCTGGCCGAGCAGGCCCCGCACCTCGGCGCGCGTCTCGGCCGCGCAGGGCTCGCGCTCGAGGCGCCGGTCGGTGACGAGCAGGGCGGCGGCCTCGAGCGCCTCGCCCGCCTCGCCCGCCCCCGCCACGGCCCCGACGAACGAGCGCGCCAGGGCGAGCCGCTCGGCCGGGTGCGGCTCGAGCGCGCGCAGATCGTCTTCGAACTCTCGCAGCGAGCCCCGCTCGCGAAGGCGCGCGAAGAGCGCGTCGCGCAGGGCGAGCGCGCGCCCCGAGGTGACGAAGCGCGGCCGCTCGGCGGCGAGCTCTTCGACCAGGTAGCGGGCGGCGCCCCCGGCCGGCGCCTCGGGCAGGGCGCGCGCGCGGGCGAAGTCGGCCAGCGGGGCGGCGAGCTCGGCGGCGAGCTCGGCCTGGGCGCCCGGGGCGCCGAGGGCGCGGCGCAGGTGGCCGGCGGCGCGGCCCCGGCGCTGCCAGAGCTCGCGCCGGGCGGGCTCGAGCTCGGACCAGTAAAGACCGGCGAGCGCGCGCACCCCGGGCAGGTAGCGCAGCCGGCCCGCGCCCTCGTAAAGCGCGAGCAGGCGCTCGAGGAGGGCCGCGGCGTCGGCGTCGTGCACGCCCCGCTCGTAGCCCTCGTCGAGCCGCGCCGCGGCGTAGGCCCGCACCGACTCGAGCAGCGACCCCTCGCGCGCGGCCCGCGCGAGCGCCTCGAGCGAGAGGCCCGAGGCGCCCGCCTCGGCGTCGAGGAGCATCGACGCCGCGAGGAACTCGCCGCGGTACACCTCGCGCGACTCGGAGGGCAGGGGGTCGTCCCAGAGATCGCGCGCCGCCTCGAGCGCCGGCTCGCCCGCCGGCTCGTAGAAGTCGGTGCCCGTCAGGTGCAGGCAGAGCTCGCCCGCGCGCGGCACGAGCGTCAGCTCGAGCGGCCGCGTCGAGACGTGGAACCGGTGGGCGCCGAGCTTGACCGTGCCCTCGCCCCCCTCGAAGAGGTCGGCCCGATCGCGCAGCGCCCGGAGGGCCTCTTGCTTCGCGGCCTTCAGCCTCGCTTCGAGCTCTTCGGCCCGGACGGCCTCGCCGAGCGCGGCGAGCTGCCCGCGCAGGTCGGCGAGCTTGTGCACGGTCGGGTCGCCGGCGAAGAAGGCGTTCAGCTCGTCGGGCGTGCCGAGCGAGCGGGCCCGCCGCGCGACGCCCTCGACGAGCCGCTCGGCCGCCGCGGCGACGTGCCGCGCGCGCTTCTGCCGCTCGTCGACGAGCGCCTGGCGGCGGGCGCCGAAGGCCTCGACGGCCTCGGCGCGCTTCTCGGCCAGCCCCTCGAGGAACTCGTCGAACTCGCCGAAGCGCCCCTCGAGCCCCTCGAGCCGGACCAGGAGCCGGGCGAGCTGGTCGTCGCAGGCCTCGGGCGAGTCGGCGACGGCGAGGGCGCCCGCCACGTCCTGGCCGAAGAGCTTGATCTGCGCGCCGAACTCGGCCCGCCCCTCGGCCGAGCCGAGATCGCGCCGGCGCGCCAGCAGGGCGGCGCGGGCGCGGTTCTGCCGGCCCACCACCTCGCCGACGCTCTCGAGAATGCGCGTGCGCACCGTGGGGTCGTCGACCGGCAGCTCGGCGACGACGTCGGCCAGCGTGCCGACGCCCGCCTGCAGCCGGCCGAGCTCTTCGTCGAGGGGGCCGAGCTCGCTCGACTTCGCCGCCGCCTCGGCCTTCGCGGCGAGCGCGTCGGCGCGCGCGAGCAGGGGCGCCCAGGCCGAGCCCTCGAGCAAGAGCGCCACGCAGGCCCGGGCGAGCTCGAGCGCGCGCCCCTCGAGCTCGGCCTCGAGCGCGTCGAGGCGCGCGCGATCGATGCCCCGCTCTTCGCGCAGCGACACGAGGTGGCCGCGCCAGGCGCGCAGGTCGGCGAGCGCCTCGACGAAAGCTTCGACGCCCTTGACGTCGCCCGGCAGCGTGCGGGCGAGCCGCTCGCGCTGCCCCGCCTCGGCCCCGGCGAGCGTCTCGGCCGCGCCCCGGCGGATCGCGAGCTCTTTTTCGAACTCGTCGACGACGCGCTCGGCCGTCTGCCCGAGCGCCCGCGTCGCCTCGAGCAGCCCGCCCGCCTCGGCGTGGCCCAGCCAGTGGTAGGCGTCGGCCATGCGGCGCGCGGCCGCCGCGGCGTCTTCGAAGGTGCGCCGCGTCGGGGCCTCGGCCCGCGCCAGGCGCGCGAGGCTGAGCGCGTCGCTGACGCCCCGCACGAGGTCGGGGTTGCCCACCCGGCCGAGGTACGAGGTGCCCGGCGGCGCCGCGGCCGCGTGCTCGGCGCTGGCGAAGGGCGTGCGCCAGATCTGCACCGGGTGCACCCGCGTCGGCTCGGGCGAGGCGTCGCGAAAGACGACCATGGTGCCGTCGGCGAAGAGGCTGTAGCCGTGGCAGCGCAGGGGGCTTCTCGCCTCGCGCCGGACGAGGTTGTAGGGCAAGAGCAGGTACTCGCCCGCCCCGCCGCGGTAGAAGACGTAGAGCACGTCTTCGCCGTTGGGCGAGCGCACGGCGCGCTCGAAGATCATGTCGCCGGCGCCGGCGTCGAAGATCTTGTGCTCGCCCGTCTGCAGGCAATACCCCCCGGGGAAGACGATGCCGTGGTCTTCGGGCAGCGTCAGGCAGGCGGCGCCGACGGCGTCGGCGCGCACGACCCCGCGGGTGCGGGTGTTGTAAACGAGGTAGCGGTAGCTCGCCTCGCGGAAGGGCCTGACCCGCAGCAGAATGAGCCCGCCCACCCGGGCGTAGCTGAGGTCGGCGTCGTCGAGCGACTGGTTGGGGTCGTCGACCGGCTCGCGGTAGACGCCGAAGCCGTCGCGGGTGTTGTTCTCGACCTTGATGGTGAGGTCGCCGCCGACGGTCTCGACGAACACCTCGTCGAGCACGTTGACGTGCGGGTGGGGCCCGGCGACGTGCTGCTCGCGCGTCGTCGGCACCCAGGCGAAGTCGTGGGCGCGGGGCGGGGCGTTGTCTTCTTCGCCCCGCGCGTCGAGGTAGGCGACGCGCCCGGCGGCGTCGACGGCGAACCGGAAGACTTTGACGTCGCGCGGGCCCTCGCCCACCTTGACCGCCGCGAGCAGGCGCGTGCCCGTGCGGCGCAGCTGCCAGAGGGCGGCCTCGCGGTGGTAGCGAAAGAGGTCGCGGAGCTCTTTGACGAAGGCCGGGTCGGCGAGAAAGGCGCCCGGCCCCTCGGGCGGCGAGGGCTCGAGCGAGAAGCCCTCGGCCCCGCGCTCGAGCCGGTAGAGCCCGAGCACGTCGGCCACGTTCGTCTCGGCCTTGAGCCCGAGAAAGACCTGGAAGCCGAAGAGCAGCCGGTCGCCGACGGCGACGAGATCGCGCGCGCGGCAGTTGTTCTCGGTGCGCACCCGCCCCTCGGCCTCGAGCTCGAGCTCGCCGCCGCCGAAGAGCCCCTTGCGCCGCTCGTTGAGGGCCTCGGCCCGCCGCTCGAGCTCGGCCGCCTGCGCGAGCAGCCGCGCCCGCATCACCTGGTAGCCGCCGCCCTCGGGCGGGGCCGTCGTCACGTCGTTCGTCGCCATCGTCTGTCCGGAATCGGGCACCGTCATCCTCCGACACCACTTTGCTCAGCCGCGCGGGCCGGGGGCCTCAGAGCCCCCGCGCCGGCCGCTCCGGCCCCGGGCGCCGCCCGGGGCCGCACCTCAATGCTCGCGCGCGCCGCGCGCCTCGGCCGCGACGATCGGGGGCCGCGACGAGGCGGGGGCGCTCGGGGCCGCCGGGGCCGCGAGCGCCACGAGCTTGGCGCGCGTCGCGTCGTCGAGCGTGGGTAGAATGCGCTCGAGCGCCGAGCGCCAGCCGTCCGAGCCGTTCTTGCCTTCGCCGCCCCCGCCGCCGTGCGCCGCCTCGTGCACCAGGCCGCGCAGCGTGCCGCTGTGGTCGAGCGCCGCCTCGACGGTCTGGCCGATCGAGACCGCCTTGATGAAGCGGTCGAAGAACTGCCCGTCGCCACCGACGATGTTGATGTTCGCCTTGGAGAAGGCGCCGGCGAGCACCTGGGCCTGGGCCGCGGCCACGTCGCGCCGCGCGTGGATCGCTTCGATCTGCACCGCCTTGTCCTTCTCGAGCCGCAGGCGGAACTCTTCGTGCTCGCGGCTCTGCGCGTCGAGCGCCTTCATCGCGTTCGCCTTCTCGCCGAGCCCGGCCGCCTCGGCCAAGAGGCGCTCGCGCACCGCGGCCGCCTCGGCGAGGCCCCGCTTCTCGATCGCGGCCGCCTCGGCCTCGCGCGCCCGGGCGATCGCGACGCCCTTGAGCTCTTCGCCCGCCGCCTCGGCCGAGAGCCGCTCGCGCGTGACGGCCGCCTCGGCCCGGCCCAGCTTCTCGAGCGCCTCGGCGTCGGCCTCCTTGACGCGCGCCTGCGCCAGGCCCGCCGCGGCCGCCTCGGCCATCGTGCCCTCGGCGACGCGCGCCTTCGCCCGCGCCAGCTTGTCGCTCGCCTCGAGCTCGGCCTCGGCCGCCACCGCGCGCTCGCGCGCCTTGTGCTTGGCGACCTCTTCGCTCGCCTCGGCCGCCTTGACCTGCTTGACGAGCGCGCCCTGCGCCTCGGCCTCGGCGGTGATGCGCACCACTTCTTTCTCGCGGCTCGCCTGCGCGGTCGCGCGCAGGTCTTTGATGTATTCTTCTTCGGCCGCGACGGTCTTGTCGACCGCGACGCGCGCCCGCACCACGTCGGCGATCTCCTTGCGCTGGACTTCGACGTCCTTGTCGCGGGCGATGGCGACGAGCGCCACCTCGCGCTCGCGCCCGATCGCCTCGAGCTGCCGCGCCCGCTCGACCCGCTCGGCCTCGATGGCGATCTCGCGCTCGCGGCCCTTCTGCGCGATGGCCACGCCGCGCGCCTTCGCCTCCGCCGCGACGAGCTCTTCTTCTTCGTTCTTGTGCGCCAAGAGCAGGGTGCGCTTGCGCTCTTCGTTGGCGACGCGCTCGGCCTCGTTCTGCTCGCGGGCGCGGGCGACGGCGACCTCGCGGTCCTTCTTCGCCTCGGCCTCGGCGCGGCGCTGCTCGAACCGGAAGACGGCCTCGTCGGCGCTCAGGTTCTGGCTGCCGGTCTCCATCCGCTCTTTCTGGCGGAGCTCGTTCGTCTGCAGGTTCTGCACCACCGTCAGGTCGGTGATTTTCCGGATGCCCTCCGCGTCCATGATGTTGTCGCGGTCGAGGTGCTGCAGGGGCGTCTGCTCGAGAAAGTCGATGGCCGCGTCGTCCAAGATGAAGCCGTTCAAATCTTTGCCGATCACCTTGATGATCTGGTCTTTGAACTCTTCGCGCATGCGGTAGAGGTCTTCGAAGTTGAAGTGCTTGCCGACGGTCTTGAGCGCCTCCGAGAACTTCGGCGTGAAGAGCTCGCGCAGGGCCGCCGGGTCGCTCGCCCGGGCGCAGCCGACCGACTGGGCGACCTTCAAGACGTCTTCTTCGGTCTTGTTCACCCGCACGAAGAAGTTGACGTTGATGTCGGCGCGAATGTTGTCCTTGCAGATGAGGCCCTCCTTGCCCCGCCGGTCGACCTCGACGGTCTTGACCGACATGTCCATCACCTCGGCCCGGTTGACCACGGGGAAGACCATGGCCCCGGTGAAGGTGACGAAGGGCTCGCGGCGCATCGTGTTGACGATGAGCGCCCGGCCCTGCTCGACCTGGCGGTAAAACCGCGAGAAGCCGACGAGCGCGCCGAAGAGCACGAACGCCAAGACGACCACCAGGGCCACGACGATGAAAATGCCGCCTTCCATGTAGCTTACACCTCTCCCGTGCGGTCGCGCGCCCGCGCGCCGCCGTAATGACGAACCCCGAGTCGTGCGGCCGCGCGCCCGCGCGCCGCCGCGACGACGAACACCCCTTCGAGGACGAAACGAACGCCCGCGGCCCGCGGCCGCGCGGGGTTACGCGGCGCCGCCCGGGCGCCCCCGCGGGGGCGCGCCGAGCACCTCGTCGAGCGCGGCGACGGTGAAGGCGTCGCGCCGCTCGTCGAACGCGACGATGAGCGCCCGGTCGCCCCGCCCGAGCGGGGCGCCGCCGTCGACGCGCACGCGCACGACGACCTCGGCGCCGCGCTCGTCGAGCAGCGCCTCGCCGAACGAGGCGTCGACCGAGCCGGTGCGCACGGTGCAGACCTTGCCGACGAAGTCGCGCCGGGCCCGCGCCGCGGTGCGCGGCACGAAGAGGCCCGCGAGCGGCCGCACGAGCAACGAGGTCGGCAAAAGCGCGAGCAGGGGGGCGAGCGCCGCCGCCATCGCCCCGAGGGCGAAGCGCGCCGCCGGCCCCGGCCCGAGCGCGTCGATCGCCCGGCCCGCCAGCAGGGCGACCGGCCAGGCGAAGGCGACGACCAGGCTGACGACCAGCGTCGCCGGCGCCGAGCGCAGGCGCAGCGCCCCGACCCAGTCGCCCCCCGCGAGCCCGCCGTGCGGCGGCGCCTCGATGCCCGCCTCGGCGTGCCCGGGGCCCGCCTCGCCGTGCCCGCCCAGCGCGCCCTCGGCCGCCCCCTTGGCCGCGCCCTCGAGCGAGCCGCCGGGGGCGCCGCCCGCCGCGCCCTCGCCGTCGGCGAACAGGTCGACGCCGGCGGCGCCGACCAGGACGAAGAGCCAATAAAGGATCACCACCCCGAGCAGCACGGTATACACCGCGCCGGGGAACGAGAGGGCCGCCGCGAAGAGCTGCGCCATGTCGATTCGCCTTACTTTCTTTTAAGCCGCCGCCCTTCGGGGCGGCGAGCGTCGGGCCGGCGCCCATCAGCCAGGCGGCGAGCGCCTTGCCGGCGGGCGTCTGCGCGACGATGTTCGTATAGCCGCCCGACAGGCAGGCCGCGACGAAGACCAGGGCGTCTGCGTACGTTCGCACCTGCGGGTTGGCCCCCCGCTCGGCCCCGTAAAAGACCAGGGCGCTCGCGAGCGCCGCGCCGCGGAACTCGCGGGCGGGGCCGGGCGCCGGGCCGCCGCCCAGCGTTTGCTTGGCCGACTCGTAAGCGTCACGCACGCCGTCGCGCAAGTCGGGGGACGCGGCGGCGGCGACGGCCACCAAGGTGGCCAGGGCACGCGCATTCACTACGCGCAACCTAGGTTCGTGCCATTGCCCCGTCGAGGCGGCCTGGTCGCTTTTCCGACATGTCGAAATCCCTTTTCAAGAAACCCGCGCGCCTCGCGCGCCTCGCCCGCCTCCCACCCGCCTCGCCCGCTTCCCGCTTGCCTTCCACCCGACCTCGCCCGCTTCTCGCCCGCCGCCTGCCTCCACCGCGGCCTGCCCGCCCGACCCGCCAGCGGCACGCGTGCTCGCTCGCTGGGCGCCCTTGCCGGCCGGGGGGCGGGGACAGGCCCGGGGCCTTCTCGAGGGCCCTTGGTGGGGCTGCGGGGGGCCTCCGGGGCCGGCCGGCCGGCACCCCACTTGCATGGGGGCCCCCCCTCGACTAGGGTTCGCCGGGCCGGGCGGGCCCTCGTGCCCGCCGGCCCCCGCGAAGGTGATGGCATGGCACGTGTAACCGTCGAAGATTGTCTCGAACGCGAAGAAAACCGCTTCGCCCTCGTCGTGCTCGCGGCGCACCGGACGCGGCAGATCATGAAGGGCTCGCAGGCGCTCGTCGCCGGCAAGAACAAGGCGTCCGTCATGGCGCTGCGCGAGATCGCCGGCGGCAAGGTGCACTTTCACCGCCCGAGCCACGAAATCGTCGCCGAGTGGATCGAGCAAAACCTCGCCGCGGGCGTCCGGCTCTAGGCGAAGCGCGCGCCCGCGCGGCCCCCGCCCCTGCAAAGCTCGCGCGCCCCGACCCGCGTTTCGAGGCGGGCTCGCGCGCGCACTACGAAGACCCGGTTTATTACGAGCACGCCTACCGCGATCGGGGCGACGACGTCGCGTTCTACGTGGCGCTCGCCCGGCGGACGGGGGGGCCGGTGCTCGAGTACGGCGTGGGCTCGGGGCGCATCGCGCTGCCGGTGGCGCGGGCGGGGCTGCGGGTCGACGGGGTCGACGCCTCGGGGCCGATGCTCGCGGCGCTCGGGGCGCGGCTCGAGGGCGAGCCCGCGGAGGTGCGCCGGCGCGTGCGGGCCTACGAGGGCGACATGCGCTCGCTCTCGCTCGGGCGCCGCTACGCGCTCGTCGTTTGCGGCTTCAACACCTTTTTGCACCTCTACGAGCGGGCCGACGCCGAGCGCTTTCTCGCGCGCGTGCGGCGGCACCTCGCCCCCGGCGGCCGCTTCGCCCTCGACGTGTCGGTGCCCCACCCGGCCGACCTCGCGCGCGACCCCGACCGCGCGCACCGGACGCCGCGCTTTCGCCACCCGAGCGCGGGGCGGGTCGTACGCTACGCCGAATACTTCGATTACGACCCCGTGCGCCAGGTGCTGCTCGTCACGATGGAGTTCGCGCCCGAGGGCGGGGGGCCGGGCTGGGTGGTGCCGCTCGCGCACCGGCAATACTTCCCCGCCGAGCTCGAGGCGCTGCTGGCCTACAACGGCTTCGAGGCCGAGGCGGTCTACGGCGGCTTCGGCGGCGAGCCGCTCGGCCGAGACAGCGACGCGATGGTGTGGGTTTGTCGCGCCGCGCGGGCGCCGGTTAAGAAACTGAACGGGCCGCGCCGCGCGTGAAGGGCGCGGGGCGCGCTTTCGTTCAAGAAGTGAACGCGGCGCCGGGCGCGCGAAAGCGCGGGTTTGCGTTCAAGAAGTGAACGCGCGGCTTCCCTGCGAGCGGGCGATCGGGCGCGAAAAAATGCGCTCTCGGTGTCGGCTTTTGTGCGAAAAAGGCGCGCTTCGAGGTGGTTTCTCACTTCGCAAACGCTAGCCTCCCGTGCAAAGTCGCGACCCGCGAACGCTTGAACGATGAAGGGCCGCACGGCCCGCGAGTTTTGAGGAGGCGCCCATGTTGCGTAAGAAGGTATCTTGGTTGGCGATCCCCTGTCTGGCCGGCTTGGCCTGCGCGTCGCAGGGCGGCGAGCCGAGCGACACGGTCGGGGGCAGCGAAGAGATCATCGGCGGCGTGGTCGACCCGGGCCACCCCTACGTGGTCGCGGTCGGCAACGCGGGCGGCGCGTTCTGTTCGGGCACGCTCATCTCGACGCGCACGGTCATCACCGCGGGCCACTGTTTCGGCGGCATCACCCGCGTCTTCTTCGGCCCCAAGTCGACCGGCGCGCAGACGGTGCAGGTGGCGCAAGAGATCCGCCACCCGAACTACTCCGAGACCGGCGCGCCGACCAACGACGTCGCCATCTTGCGCCTCGCGGCCGACCCGCCCGCGGGCTTCCACCCGGCGCCGCTCTTGCGCCAGACGATGACGAACACGCCGACCTTCATCGGCCCGCTCTACACGTTCGTCGGCTTCGGCGTCAGCAACGGCCAGAACCAGACCGGCTTCGGCACCAAGCGCAAGGTGTCCTTCCCCATCTCGGCGGTGGGGCCCGCCAACGTCGGCGGCACGCCCGGCACCATCGACGCGTCGATGTTCTATTACGACACGCCGAACAAGAACACCTGCAACGGCGACTCGGGCGGCCCGGCCTTCTTCATCCAGAACGGCGTCGAGTTCCACGCCGGCGTCACCTCGTTCGGCGACGGGCCCTGCCTGCTCGACGGCGTGCAGGCCCGCACCGACCAGCCGGTCATCACCAACTTCATCCAGGCGCGAATCGACCAGTTCGAGCCGACCAACGCCTGCCGCTCGAACGGCGTCTGCAACGAGACCTGCAACACCGGCGGCTTCGTCAAAGACCCCGACTGCGCCGCCGCGCACTGCGGCGCCGACGGCCTCTGCTCGCAGGCCTGCGTCGCCGACCCCGACTGCGGCGGCGGCGGCGGCACCGGCGGCTCGGGCGGCTCGGGCGGCTCGGGCGGCGCGGGCGGCACCGGCGGCTCGGCCGGTACGGGGGGCGCGGGCGGCACCGGCGGCTCGGCCGGTACCGGCGGCTCGGCCGGCTCGGGCGGCACGGGCGGCGGCGGCTCCGACCCGCCCAACAGCTGCCTCAAGGTCGGCGGCACCTTCTGCGGCGGCCAGTCGAACGACGGCTGCTGGTGCGACAGCCAGTGCGACCAGTTCGGCGACTGCTGCCCCGACAAGGCCGCGGTCTGCAACGCGCCGCCCCCGCCGCCCCCGCCGCCCCCGCCGCCGCCCCCGCCCCCGCCGGCGACCAACAGCTGCGCTGGCCGCTGCGATCAGCAAGCGCCGGCCGGCTGCTGGTGCGACGACTCGTGCGCCCAGTTCGGCGACTGCTGCCCCGACAAGGTCTCGGCCTGCGGCACCTGATCGGAGCGCGGTCGGCCCCGGCCGTCGGGGCGCGCCTCATTTAGTTCGTGCGCGCGGGGCGGCGCCTCTTCGGGGGGCGCCGCCCCGGCGCTTTTTGGGGGGGCGCGGGGCCCGCGGCGGGCGGGGGGCTCGGCTCGCTCGCGGGGCGCGCTTCGGCGGGCGGCGGGCGGGCGGGCGCCTCGCGGGGGCCGAAGAAGTGGTAGCGCTCGGCGTCGTCGAGGGCGCGAAGATCGTACGAGGGGTCGAGCGTCCGGGCGAGGGCCTGGTAGGCCGCGTCGGGCAGCCAGAGCCCCTCGACGCTGCGCCGGGCGAGCAGCCACTCGCCCGGCCTGCCGTACGAGGGGTCGGGCAGCAGCGTCACCTCGTGGCGCAGCACCGAGGCGGCGGCCGTGTCGACGTAGAGCGTCTCGAGCAGCTCGCGCGTGCGGCTGACGCGCTCGACGAGGAAGACCGGCGGGGGCGAGCTGCGCGCGGGACCGCGGTAGACCGAGGGCCCGCGGCCGAGCCGATCGAGGGCCCCGCCGAGGCTCCGCGCGAGCTTCGCGAGCGCCCGCTCGAGGGCGACGCGCCGGGCGCGTTCGCCGGCCGAGGGCTCGCCGGCGCGCAGCACGCACGCGCCCCCGACGTACTCGCGAACGATCGCGCGCCCCGAGGCCGCCCCGCCCTCGACGAGCGCGACGCGCAGGCCCGCGTTGCCGTAGACGAGGCCCGCGTCGGCGCCCCCCGGGCGCCCTCGCGCGCCGCCGGGGCGCAGGTAGCGCGTGACGTAGAGGTGCTCGAGGCGCACCGAGAGCGTATAGTCGGGGGCCTCGCCCGGCCGGGGCGCTCTCGCCACGCGCGCGTCCGAGAGCGCCGTGCGCAGGGCCGCCCCGAGCGCACGCGCCGCGTCGGTGCCCGGCCCCTCGGCCGCCAGCTCGTGCCCCTCGGCGCCGCCCGGGCCGCCCTCGCGCCTGCCCTCGCGCGTCGCGCGACGACCGCGCCGCTCGACCGCCGGGCGCGCGTCGACGGGCGCGGCGATCGCGAGCGAGGCGCGGGGCGCGGGGCCGAGCGGCCCGAGCCCGGCCGCCATGGGGCCGATCGGCCCGAGGCGCCAGGACGGGGCCGCGCACGCGGCGGGGCCGAGCGCGAGGGGAGCCATCACGGCCAGGGCCGAGAGCCACCGGCTCGGGCGCGCAGGGCGGCGACGGGGAGAGCGGCTCATGCCTTCTGGGCGCCGACGGCGGCGAGAAAGGCGGCGTCGCCCGCGGCGAGCGCGGCGGCCCAGCGCCCGAAGCGCAGGAGCAGGTCGGCCCCGTCGGAGTCGGGCGGCGCCTTGCCCTCGAGCGACCAGGTCCGCGCGAAGGGCTTCGCCGAGGGCGCGCCGCCCGCCTCGAGGCGCAGCAGGGCGCGCGCGGCGTGCACGAACTCGTGCGGGCCGCGCCCCGCGCGCGCGACGTCGTGCTGGAAGGCGAGCAGCTCGCCCCGCACGCGCGCGCCCTCGTCGCCGCCGGGCGCGGGCGCCGCCGCGTAGGCGAGGCGGGCGTCGAGCCCCGCGGCCCGCAGGGCGTCGCAGAAGTGCTCGCTGAGCTCGAGCGCGGCGCGCTCGAACGCGTACGTTCGCAGCGGCAGCTCGCCGCGACCCTCGTACGCCGCGCCCACGGGCTGCGTCGAGGCGTCGTCGAAGCGGCTCACGACGAGCGGCCGGCCCGCGCGTAGCGGGGGCAACGTCGCGAGCGGCAGGGGCGCGAGGCGCTCGGGCCGGAGGGGTAGGTGGCCGTAGGGGCGCGGCGGCGGGCGGGGCCGCGAGCAGGCCGCGGGGACGAGCGCGAGGAGCGCGAGCGCCGCGCGGCGCCCGGGGAGCGCGCGGCGGCTCACGGCGGGGCGGGGTCGCGGCGTGGCGAAGGCGGGGTGCCGCGCTCGCCCCGCCGGTGGGGGTTGAAAGCGCCGCCGCGCAGGCTGCGCCCGGGCGGCCAGGGCTCGGTGCCGGGCGGGAGCGGCCACTCGCCGTCGCGGAAGGCGAAGAGATCAGCATAACCATCGCCGCCCCCCCCCGCCGGCCGATCGGCGTCGGCGCCGCTCTGGTAATGCGAAAAGGGCGTGTGGGGCACGGGCGGCGGGGCGGGCTTGCCGGGGGCGCACGCGGCGAGCTCGGCCGCGAGGCACGCGAGGGCGAGGGCGGCGAGCGGCGGGCCGAGCGCCGCGGCGAAGGGGGCGCGCAGGCGCCCTGGCGCGTCGCCGAAAGCAGGGCCCGCGGGCCCTCGCGTGGCTACGAAGGGGGCGCCGGCAGGCTCTGGCGGGGCGGCGCGCCCGGGCGAGTGGGTGCCGGGCCCGAACGCCCGGGGCGCCGCGCGGCGGGCAGCGGCGCGAGCACGGCGGGCGGGGCGAGCCGGCCGGGAGGGGGAGGGGGGGTTGCCGGGGCAGAGCACGTGAGTCATTTTGGCCGCTGAACCATGGCAAGGGACTTCTACGACGTCCTCGGCGTGAGCAAAACGGCGAGCCTTGACGAGATCAAGCGCGCGTACCGAAAGCTCGCCGCCCAGTTGCACCCCGACCGCAACCCGGGCAAGGCCGACGTCGAGGCGCGCTTCAAAGAAGTCAACCGCGCGCACCAAGTGCTGTCCGACCCGAAGCAGCGCGCGCTCTACGACGAGTTCGGCGAAGAGGGGCTGCGCGAGGGGTTCGACCCCGAGCAGGCGCGGGCCTTCCGGCGCTACCGCGAGCAGGCCGGCCGGGGCGGGGGCGGCGGCCTGCCCGCCGACTTCTTCGGCGGGGGGGGCGAGTTCGTCGACCTCAACGATCTGATGGGCAACGTGTTCGGCCGCCGCGGCTCGCCCTTCGGGGGCGCCCGGGGCCCGCGGCGCGGCGCCGACCTCGAGAGCTCGATCACGATCGACTTCGCGAGCGCGGTGCGCGGCACGACGCTGCGCATGCAGCCGCGCGGCCCCGAGCAAGAGCCGGTCACGGTGCGCATCCCGGCCGGGGCCGAAGACGGCGGGCGCGTGCGCATTCCGGGGCAGGGGGCCCCGGGCTCGGCGGGCGGGCCGCCCGGCGACCTCATCTTGACCGTGCACGTCACGCCCCACCCGCGCTTCCGGCGCGAGGGCGACGACCTGCACCTCGATCTGCCGGTGACGCCCGGCGAGGCCTTCCGGGGCGCGAAGGTGAAGGTGCCGACGGCCGAGGGCGCGGTGCTCGTCAAGCTGCCGCCGCGCTCGCAGAGCGGGCAGGCGGTGCGGGTCAAGGGCAAGGGCGTCAGCCGCAAGAACCGGCCGCCCGGCGACCTCTACGTGCACCTGCTCGTGCAGCTGCCCACCGAAGACGGCGCCGAGGGGGCCATCGAGCAGCTCGACAAGCTCATTCGCGGCGACGTGCGCGAGGGCATCGCGCTCTGACGCTCGCGGCGGCGCCGCGCTCTTCGGCCCGCCGCGGCGGGCGCGAAGGCGGGCCCGCGCCTCGGCTCATTCGGTGCAGCTGACGGTGTTCTTCTCGAGGCTGACGGCGGCGAGAAACTTCGGCGCCGGGCAGCTCAGGCTGCAGCTGAGCTCGCGGCAGCCGAGGGTGCCCCGCAGCCAGGTGTAGGTGCAGCCGGCGGGGCCGCAGACGTAGGCGATCTTGGTCTGCGGGTCGGTGCCGACGCGGTCGGGGGCGGCGACGACGCAGCGGCCCGTCGTGTTGACGAAGCCGGGGGGGCAGCCGTCGTTCTGGCTCGGGGCGGGGCAGACGCCGTTGGTGCGCGGGCTCTTGTCGGGGCAGGCGGGGGCGCAGCGCTTGGTGACGACGTCGGGGGCCTGGCCCTGGGGGCAGGCGGCCGAGGGGGGCGCGCTCGGCGGGGGGGCGGCGTTGGTGGCGACCTGGACGGTGAAGGCGGCGACGAGGTTGGTGCGCAGGGTGCGCTCGCCCATCCAGGCGTAGCCGCCGAGGCCCCAGTTCGGGCCCCAGCTATTCTTGACGAGGAAGAACCACGCGTCGTCCTGGCGCGCGTAGCCGACGAGCGTGACGGTGTGCACGGCGGCGGTCGCGTTGTAGTCGGGGATGAGCGGCTCGGGCGTCGGGGGGGCGCGGTTGACGGCCTGCCAGGCGGCCGGGTCGACGGCGACGACGGCGAGGACGTCGCGGTTCTTGGCGATGGTCTCGCGCCACTCGTCGACGTTGCGCGGGTTGAGCTCGACGACGTTCTGAAAGCGGCCGAGCGCGCCCGCCTCGGCCCGCGCGAGCGTCTCGGCGTCGGGCGCCGGGCCCTCGCCCGGCCTGGGCTTGCAGAGCCGCGCCGCGACCGGGTCGGCCCAGGCGCAGGCGCGCCCCTCGTCGTAGGGCAGGGCGGACTCGGGGCCGAGGGGCCGCTCGAGGCTCTGGCGCACGACCTCGGCGAGCGACGAGGTCCGCGCGCGCCCCCAGAGCAAGAGCGCGGAGACGGGGGGAGAATTCGGGTTTTGCGCGAGCAGCGCCTGGTCGAGCGCGCCCGCGAGGGCGAAGGCGGCGCCCGCGCCGACGCGGCGCTGGTGGCGCACGGGGCCCTCGACGCGGTCGCGGCGGTGGTCAACGTACTCGGGCAGCGAGGCCGGCGCCGAGCGCAGCGTGCCGCGCAAGAGGGGCTTTTGCGCGAGGATGCGGGCGTAGGCGAGCGAGGGGCAGTCGAGCGGGATGCTCAGCCCGTCGAGCTGCACCTGGCCGCAGCCGGACGCGGTCGGCGGCGGCGCGGGCGCCGGCGGCTCGGCCGGGCGCGGGGGCGGGGTCGCCGGCGGCGGGGGCTTGGCCGTGGGGGGGGGCTCGGCCGTGACGGGCGGTGGGGCCGCGGGGGGCGCCTGGGGGCCCGGGTAGTAGGGGGCGGGGGGCGGGTAGTAGCCGGGCGGGTAGTAGGCATAGGCCCCGCCGGCGTTCGGGGTGCGGGCGCGGTTGCTGCGGCTCGGGGGCACGCAGGCGGCGACGAGGCAGGCGGCGGCGAGGGCCGAGAGGTGGAGGGCCGGCGGGCGGCCCGGGGCGGCGCGCATCGGCAGCCACTATAGCGGAGCGGGCGGGGCGGGGGGGCCCGCGCCGGAATTGTCGCGGGCGCGGGGCGGGGGGGGCTTGTGCCGGAATTGTCGCAGGGGCGGGGTGGGGGGCGTGCTACGAGATGGAGGCGGCTGAGGTGAGCGCCGGGCCCCGCCCGGCCCCGCCGCACCCCCTACCCGACACAGGCGACGCATGGCGCAACGAGTTCGCATCGAAAAAGACACCTTCGGGCCCATCGAAGTGCCGGCCGACCGGCTCTGGGGCGCGCAGACTCAGCGCTC
Source organism: Polyangiaceae bacterium (assembly GCA_035762175.1). GTDB lineage: Bacteria > Myxococcota_A > Polyangia > Polyangiales > Polyangiaceae > DASTPP01. The sequence goes on from DASTPP010000049.1 coordinate 16,962, forward strand.
GCTGCAAAATTTCAAGATCAGCCAAGAGAAGATGCCGATGGCGCTGATCGAGGCGCTCGTCTTGGTCAAGCGCGCGGCGGCGCAGGTCAACCTCGACCTCGGCGCGCTCGACGAGAAGAAGGCGCGCGCCATCATGGCGGCGGCCGACGAGGTGCTTTCGGGCCAGCACCCGGACGAGTTCCCGCTGGTGGTGTGGCAGACGGGCTCGGGCACCCAGACGAACATGAACGTCAACGAGGTGCTGGCCAACCGGGCGAGCGAGCTGCTGGGGGGCGAGCGGGGCGAGGGCCGGCTCGTGCACCCGAACGACGACGTGAACCGGGGGCAGTCGTCGAACGACGTGTTCCCGACGGCGATGCACGTCGCGGCCGTCAAGGCGCTGCGCGAGCGGCTCTTGCCGGCGCTCGGGGCGCTGCGCGACGCGCTCGCGCAGAAGCGCGACGCCTTTCAAGACATCATCAAGATCGGGCGCACGCACTTGCAGGACGCGACGCCGCTGACGCTCGGGCAAGAGTTCTCGGGCTACGTGGCGCAGGTCGAGCACGGCGTCCGGCACGTCGAGGCCGCGCTGCCGCACCTGTGCGAGCTGGCGCTCGGGGGCACGGCCGTGGGCACGGGCCTGAACGCGCACCCCGAGTACGCGACGCGCGTGGCGGCCGAGCTCGCGCGCCTCTCGGGGCACCCCTTCGTGACGGCGCCGAACAAGTTCGAGGCGCTCGCGGCCAACGACGCGCTCGTGCACGCGCACGGCGCGCTCAAGACGGTCGCGGCGTCGCTGATGAAGATCGCGAACGACGTGCGCTGGCTCGCGTCGGGGCCGCGCTCGGGGCTCGGCGAGATCGCGCTGCCCGAGAACGAGCCCGGCAGCTCGATCATGCCGGGCAAGGTGAACCCGACGCAGTGCGAGGCGCTCACCATGCTCGCCTGCCAGGTGCTCGGCAACGACGTGGCCGTCAACGTGGGCGGGGCGATGGGCAACTTCGAGCTCAACGTGTTCAAGCCGCTCATCATTCAGAACTTCTTGCAGAGCGCGCGGCTCTTGGCCGACGGCTCGGTCAACTTCGTCGAGCGCTGCGTGGTCGGCATCGAGCCGAACCGCGAGGTCATCGCCCGGCACCTGCAGAACTCGCTCATGCTCGTGACGGCGCTCAACCCGCACATCGGCTACGACAACGCGGCCAAGATCGCCAAGCACGCGCACAAGCGGGGCTCGACGCTGCGCGAGGCGGCGATCGAGCTCGGGCTCGTGACGGGCGAGCAGTTCGACGCCTGGGTGCGGCCCGAGGCGATGGTGGGCCCGGGGGGCCCGGCCGGGCGGCGGTTAGGGCGGGGGCGCGGGCGCGGTGCTCGGGCTGCTGGCGGTCGCCGCCTTCATCGGCCTGAACGGCTTTTTCGTCGCGGCCGAGTTCGCGCTCGTCAAGCTGCGCGCCGAGCGCCAGACCCGGGGCAAGGCGGGGCCCGACGACGCGCTCGCGCGGGCCGTCGGCAAGCTCGACCGCTACCTGTCGGTCACCCAGCTCGGCATCACCCTCGCCAGCCTCGGGCTCGGCTGGGTGGGCGAGCCCGCCGTCGCGCACTCGTTCCGCGACGTGGCCGCCTCGGCGCTCGGCCGCCCGCTCGGCCCCGCCGGCGAGAACGTCGCGGTCGGCGTCGCCTTCACCCTGCTCACCTTCGGCCACGTGCTGCTCGGCGAGCTGGTGCCCAAGCTCGCCGCCATCCAGCGGTCCGAGTCGATCGCGCGCGCCTCGGTCTGGCCGCTCAAGGCCGTCTGGGTGATGCTCTGGCCGGCGCTCTGGCTGCTCGAGGCCTCGTCGCGGGGCATCTTGAACCTGTTCGGCATGAGCTCGGGCGGCCACGCCGAGGGCGAGCTGTCCGAAGAAGAGATCTTGGGCATCCTCGCGGCGTACGTCGCGCGGGGCCGCGGCGGCGACGACAAGCGCGAGCTCTTGCAGCGCATCGTGCGCTTCAGCCAGCGCCGGGCCAAGCAGGCGATGATACCCCGCGTCGACGTCGTCTATTTGCCCATCCACACGAAGATCGCGAAGGCGGTCGAGCTCTTGCGGGCGCAGCAGTACTCGCGCGTGCCCCTCTCGAAGGGGGCCGAGCTCGACGAGGTCGTCGGCTACCTCTACTGGAAGGACCTCGTGCAGGTGCCCCCCGGCTCGGCGGCCGAGCAGCAGACGGTCGAGTCGCTGCAGCGCACCGTGCTCTTCGTGCCCGAGTCGCAGAGCCTGGTGCAGGTCTTGCGGTCGATGCAGACCGCGCAGACGCCCTTCGCGGTCGTGGTCGACGAGTACGGCGGCACGAGCGGCATCGTCACGATGGAAGACCTGCTCGAAGAAATCGTGGGCGAAATTCGCGACGAGTTCGACGAGGAGGGCAGCCGCATCGAGAAGCGCGACGGGGCCTGGGAGGTCGACGGCGGCGTGATGCTCGACGAGCTCGGCGCCGCCTTCGGGCTGGCGGCCGACGGCGAGGCGGGGCCCTCGACGGTGGGCGGCGCCCTGCTCGCGCGCCTCGGCCGCCTGCCGCGCGTCGGCGACTCGGTGCGCATCGGCAACATGAAGGCCGAGGTCGTCGGCATCTCGCGCCGCCGCGTCACGCGCGTACGCCTGAGCCCGGTCGAGCTCGCCGAGGGCGGCGAGACGGCGTGAGCCCGGACGAGCTCGCCGGGGGGCCGGGGCGCGCCGCGGGCCCGGTCGGGCGCGCCGAGGGCGGCGGCAGCGGCGCGTGAGCCCCGCCGCCCGCCGCTGGGGGCCGGTGCTCGCCGTCGCCCTCGCGGCGCTCGTCGCGGCGTGGCTCGTCGGCTACCGCGTCCGGCTCGACCCCGACGTCGCCTCGCTCTTGCCCGACCGGGGCGAGGCGGCGAGCCTCGCCCGCTACGCCCGCGCCTTCGGCGGCGGCGACGCGGGGGTCGTGCTGGTCGAGGGCGACGACCCCTCCGAGGTCGAGGCGGCGGCCGCCGAGGTGGCCCGCGGGCTCGGCGAGGCGGGCTTCGGCCCCGCCTACGACCGGCTGAGCCTGCCCTCGCCGCCGCCGGCCTCGGCGTGGTTCCTGCTCGCCGGCGGCTCCGCGCGCGCCGCGATCGAGCGGTCGCTCGAGCCCGAGGCGATGCGGGCGCGCCTGGCCGAGACGCGCTCGCTCTTGCTGGCGCCGGGCGGCTCGGCGCTCGGCGCGTGGGTGCGGCGCGACCCCTTGCGCCTCGGCCAGCTCGCCGCCGAGACGAGGCGGGGGCGGGGCGAGCTGCCGACCCGGGCCGACGGGGCGCTCGCGTCGGGCGACGGGCGGGCGAGGCTCGTCGTCGCCCGGCCGCCCGGCAACTCGCTGCGCAGCGGCGACGCGGCGCGCTTCGTGCGCGGGGCCGAGGCGGTGCTCGCCCGGGTCGGGGCGGCGAGGCCGGGCGTGCGCCTGCGCCTCGGCGGCGGGCACGCCTACGCCGTGGCCACCGAGGCGATCGTCCGGCGCGACATCGCCGTCTCGTCGTCGCTCTCGCTCGCGCTCGCGGCGCTCGCCTTCGTGCTCACCTTCGGGCGGCCGCGGGCGCTCTTCGCGGTGCTGCCGCCGCTCGCCGCCGGCACGCTCGTGACCGCGGCGGCCGCGGCGCTCTTCCCCGCGGGGCTCTCGGCCGTCGCCGTCGCCTTCGCCTCGGTCGTCATCGGCGTCGGCACCGACGCGGGCGTGCACGCCTACGCCGCGCTCGTCGACTGCCTGGCCGAGGGCGCGGGCGACCCCGTCGCCGCCGCCCGCCGGCGCGTCGCCCGCCCCGTGCTCGGCGCCGCGCTCGTCGCCGCGAGCGCCTTCGGCTGCATCGCCCTCTCGCGCGTCAGCGCCCTGCGCCAGCTCGGGCTGCTCTCGGCGCTCGGCGAGGTGGTGACGGCGCTCTGCATCCTCGCGGTCACGCCCCCGCTCGCGCTCTTGCTCGAGTCGCGCCGCCGCGACGCGCCTCGCGGGCCGCCGCGGCGCTGGGCCGCCGCGCTCGCCCGCGCGCTCGAGGGCCGGCGGGCGCGGGCCGCGGCGGCGGCGGCGGCGGCCCTCGTCGCCCTCGCCGCCCTCGCGCTCGGCCCCCCGCCGGGCGGCGGCGCGCTCGTGGCGGTGCGGCCCGAGGGGCTCGCGCCGGTCGAGGTCTATCGGGACATCGAGCGGATCTTCCAACAAAAAGACGAGATGCCCTGGGTCCTGCTCGTCGCCGACGCCGACCCCGACCGGGCCGAGCTGCGCGCCGCCGCGCTCGCCGAGGCGCTCGCCGCGCGCCCGGGCGACGTCGCGGCGGTCGACGCCCTCGGCGATCTGGCGCCCGGCCCCGCCCTGCAGCGCCAGCGGGCGGCCCGCCGCGCCGCGCTCGGCCTGCCCGCGCGCGAGGGCGCCCTCGGCGCCGCGCTCGCCGAGGCCGGCTTCGCCCCCGACCGCTTCGCCGAGGCGCTCGCCGACTTCCGGGCGCCCGCCGCCGAGGTCGACGTCGCCCCGCTGCGCGCGCTCGTCGCGGGGCGCTACGTCGCGCAGGACGGCGGCGAGACGCTCGTCGCGACCTACGTCTACCCGGCGCCCGGCCGCGCCGAGGCGCTCGCCGCGCTCGCCGCCGCGGTCGATCCGGGCGCGGCGCTGACGGGCTTCCCGCGGCTCGAGCCGACCCTGCGCGCGACGCTGGCCGACGAGCTGCCGCGCGCGCTCGCGCTCGCCTCCGCCCTGCTCGCCTTCTCGCTGGGCCTCTCGCTGCGGCGCTGGCGCCACGTGGCCGCCGCGCTCGGCGCCGTCGCCACGGTCGTCGCCGCGGTCGCGCTCGCGATGCGCGCGACGGGCACGCCCCTGCACCTTTACAACGCGCTCGTCCTGCCCGCCCTGCTCGGCATCACCGTCGACGAGGTGCTCTTCGTGCTCTTCGCGACCCGCGGGGCCGGCGGGCGCGCGGCGTGGCGGGGCGCGCTCGCCCGCGAGGCGCCGGTCGTCGCCGCCACCGCCTGCACCACCGCCGCCGGCTTCGCCGCCCTGCTCGCCTGCCGCTACGCCCCCTTGCGCCACATCGGCGTCGTCGGGGCCGCGGGCAGCCTGCTCGGGCTTCTCGTCGCCCTCACCCTCGTCCCGGCGCTAACCTACCCGCGTGAGCTTCGCCCCGATCCGTTACCTCGCCTGGGCCCGGCGCGAGTTCGTGGCCGCGCGCCACGATCTGGCCAAGAGCGGCACGCCCGCGCTGCCCGCCGCCGAGCTCGGGCCGCCCCCGCCCCCCGACGACTACGGCGCCTGGGGCCGCTACCTCGCCGCCCTCGCGCGCCGCTACGAGGTGCCCGAGGCCGAGATCGTGCCCGCCCTCGGCGCCTCGGGCGGCCTGTTCGTCGCGTACGCCGCGCTCTGCCGGCCCGGCGAGCGCGTGCTCGTCGAGACGCCCGCCTACGAGCCGCTCGTCTCGACCGCCGAGGCGCTCGGGCTGCGGGTCGAGCGCTTCGCCCGCCGGCGCGAGCGGGGCTTCGCCCTCGACCCCGACGAGATCGGCCGCGCCGTCGGGCCCGGCGTCCGGGCCGTCGTCGTCTCCGACCTGCACAACCCGAGCGGCGTCGCCGCCGACGTGCACGCGCTCGCCGCGCTCGCCCGCCTGCTCGAGGCCCGCGACGCCTTTCTCATCGTCGACGAGGTCTACGGCGACCTGCGCGAGCTCGAGACCCCCGGCGCGCCCCGCAGCGTCCGAAGCCTCGGCCCCAACGTCGCCGCCGTCGGCTCGCTCACCAAGCAGTTCGGCCTGGCCTGGGCGCGCGCCGGCTTCGTCTTTCTGCCCGCCGACGCCGCCGCCCGCGCCCGCGAGGTCGTCGCCCACGCCGCCGGCCACCTGCCCCCGCTGACGGCCGCCTACGGCGCGCGCGCCCTCGAGCAGCTCGACGCGCTCGAGCGACGCCGGCGCGCCCTGCTCGCCGGCAAGCGCGCCCTCGTCGACGCCTGGCTCGCGCGCCAGGCGGGCCGCCTCGCCTGGGCGCCCCCCCACCCCGAGGCCCCCTTCGGCTTCGTCTACGAGGCCGACGCCCGCGCCCGCGACCTCTTCGAGCGGCTCGAGCGCGGCGCCCGCGAGCGCGGCGTGCTCGTCGCCCCGGGCGAGTTCTTCGACGAGCCCCGGGCCTTCCGCCTCGCGTGGAACCTGCCCGCCGCCGCGCTGCCCGAGGCGCTCGCGCAGCTCGAGCTCGCCCTCGGGTTAGGCTCTGTCGGACGAAGGCTCCCGTCGCCCGGTGCCCGATCCGCGGCGCCTGCGCACGGGCGAGCTCGCGGGCACCCTCGCGCCCCGCGACGAATACGACGACGACGAGCTCGGCGACCTGAGGTCGGCCAACGGGTGCTCTCGCGCGACGAGACGACGGGCGAGCTCGGCTGCAAGCGGGCCGCTCGAACGTTCATCACCCCCGACCAGGCGACGCGTGCGCTACCGTGGGCCGACGATGCGCGAGGCGAGCACGAAGAGGTCGAGGCGACGGCCGAGCCCCCGTTCTGGGCCGAGGGCCGGGGCTGGGTCGGTGCCGGCTCGCTCGCGGCCGGGCAGCGGGTCTTGCGGGCGGACGGGCGGTGGCTTCGGGTCGAGCGGGTCGAGGCGCGGGCGGGGGGCCACCAAGGCGGGCGCACGCCCAGAAGGGCCTTGCCCCGTGAAAATGGCCTTGGGGTCAACCTCAAGGTTTGGTCTCGGTCAAGATTCGACCCAAGAGAAAGCTCGAGGTTTGGTTTTGAGGCCGCCTCGGCTCGGACACGAAGCTCGAGGTTTGGTTTCGGTGACGATTCGTCAGTAAACCAAACCTTGAGGTTACGTTTCGTCGTGGCCACGTCGGCGAACCAAACCTCGAGGTTTGCTTGGTGCCGAACCCCGACCCGGGGCAAAGCTCGAGGTTCGGTTCGGGCCCGAGCCCGGCTTCGGTGCAAAGCTCGAGGTTCGCGCGAAACGCTCGGCCAGGCCCGGCGGCGCCTCAGCCGTAACCTCGTCGCGCCCTGCCCGCTCGCCCGCTCAGGGCTCTTTCTTCGCCGGCGGCTTCTGCCTGGGGGGCAGCGGCAGATCGCCCGGGTTGGGGCGGTAGAGCTTCGTCGGCAGGTTCTCGTCGTCTTCGCTGAAGCCGGGGGGGGGGTCGCTGCCGAGCGCGGGGCGGTGATCGGCCGGGCCTGCGGGGGAGCCGGGGGCTGCGGGGATGCTCGCGGCCGGGCGCCGGGCTGCGGGCGGGGGCGGCAAGGGGCCGCGGTAGGGGCCGGCCGGGGGCAGGGGGGCCGCCGCGGGGGGGACGGGCGTGGCGGGGCCGGCTTCATGAGGCCGGGGAACCTCGGAGCGGGGGCGGGGCGGGGCCGAAGGCGGCGCCGGCAGCGGGGGCAGCGAGGGGTTCTTGGGCCGGTAGGGCGGGGGCGGCGGCGCGGAGGGGCTGACGTTCGGCCGGGGCAGCGACGAGGCGCGGGGCGGCAGGGGGCCGGGGGGGTTGCTGCGGTGGCCGGCCGAGGGCGGCAGCGGGGGCGGGAAGGCCGAGCCGGAGGCGCCGGAGCCCGAGGCGTGCGGGGGCGGGCGCGAGGCGCGGGCGCGCTCGGCGGCGCTGCGCACGATGGCTTCGGCCTCGTCGATGTTGAGCGGGGCGGTGGCGAGCGTGGCGTCGTTCTCGACGACGGGCCGGGGCCCGGGCGGGGGCGCGAGCGAGGCGGGCGGCGTCGGGGGCGCCGAGGCGGCCGCGGCGGGCGGGGCGCTGTTCGCTCGAGCGGGGGGCGGGGCGCTATTGGCTCGGGCGGGAGGCGGGGCGCTGTTCGCTCGGGCGGGGGGGGGCGGGGCGCTGGCGGCCGGGGGCAGGGGGCCGAGGCCGTGGCGCGTCGGCTCGTTCGAGAAGAGCGGCGGCACCGAGCGGGGGGCCTGGGGCGAGGGGGTGCCGGGGGCGGGCGTGTGGGGCTTTCCCGCGGCGGGCCCCGCGGACGGGGGCGGGGCGGCCGCGGGGCGATCGGCCGGGCGGAAGGGCTGGACGAGGCGGTCGAGATCGCTCGAGCTCGGGCGGTAGGCGACGACCTCGGCGCGCAGGCCGGCGAGGGCGGCCATGAACTCTTGGGCGCTCTGAAAGCGATGCTCGCGGTCTTTCGCGAGCGCGCGGCCGACGACGTGGTCGAAGGGCTCGGGCAGCGAGGGGCGCAGGGCGCGCAGCGGGCGCGGCTCTTCGAAGAGGATGAGGCGCAAGAGGGCGCTGTAGTTGGACGCGGCGAAGGGGCGCTGCCCGGTCAGGCTCTCGTAGAGCACGGCGCCGACGGCGTAGAGGTCGATGCGCGCGTCGATGACCTCGCCGCGGGCCTGCTCGGGCGCCATGTAATAGGGCGTGCCCATGACCATGCCCGTGCGCGTCAGGTGCAGGTCTTCGTCGGCGACGGCCTTCGAGATGCCGAAGTCGAGCAGCTTGGCCGTGGGGGCGAAGCCCGGGCGCTCGGAGAGAAAGATGTTCTCGGGCTTGATGTCGCGGTGAATGATGCCCTTGTCGTGCGCGGTGACGAGGGCGCTCAGCACCTGCAGGGTGACGTCGATGACGTCGAGGAAGGGCAGCTCGGTCTCGCGCTCGATGCGGTCGGCGAGCGTCTCGCCGTGCAGGCGCTCCATCACCAAGAAGGGGCTGCCGTCGTCGAGCTGGCCGACGTCGTAGATCTCGCAGATGTTGGGGTGCCCGATCGAGCCGGCGACGCGCGCCTCGTGCCGGAAGCGCCAGACCGCGTCTCTGCGCTGGGCGTGGGCGGGGTGCAGCACCTTGAGCGCGACGCGGCGGCCGATGAGCAAGTGCTCGGCCTCGTAGACCGTGCCCATGCCGCCCTCGCCGAGCACGGCCGTGGGGCGGTACTTGTCTTCGAGGATGCGGCCGATGAGGTCGCGCCGCTCGCTCTCGGGCGGGGCGGACGGGGGCGGCGGCGGCGCCGAGGGCAGGGGCGGCGGCTGGGCGGGGCCGCCCGCGCGGGCATCGATCGAGCGGCCGGTCAGGGGGCAACGGACCTCGTCGCCGGCGTGCAGGCGGCCGCAATGGATGCAGCGGAAAGGCGGTCGGACCACGGGAGTGTCGGGGCGTTGCCGCGGGGGAAGGCGTTTAAGAGGCCGGCGTAAGAGCCGCCGCGATGCTAGACCACCGGCGGCCGCGCGGGAATGATCGACGAGACTGGGCGCGCAGTTCCTCCTTCGGCAAGGCCGCCCACGCTGCAACGTTGGCGTGACGGGCGTCTTTTCGAGTTCTTGCGAAGGGGGAAGCGGCGCTGGGCGGGGCTGCCCGCCCGCTGGCGGCGGCGGGCGCTCGGGGCGGGGCTGGGGGCGCTCGGGGCGGCGGGGCTCTGGGCGTGGGCGCTCGGGCGGCGTCCGACGCTGGTGGTCGTGAACACGGGGGCCGAGGGCGCGTGGCTGTCGGTCGACGGCGGCGCGTCGATCGAGCTGCCCCCGACCTCGTCGGAGACGCCGCGGGCGGGGGTCGAGCTCGCGCTCTGGCCGGGCGAGCACCGGCTGGTGGTGCGGGTGGCGGGCGGCGCGAAGCTCGACGACCGGCGGGCGACGCTCGCGCCGCGGGTCCGCTACCTCTACGCGCCGGTCGACGCCGAGCAGTGCTTCTGGGTGCAGACGACGTCGTACGGCCAGGCCGAGGCGGCCGAGGCGCCGGTGCGGCCGCTGCCCCGCGAGCAGCGGCTCTGGGCCCTGCCGCCGCTCGTCGACGCCTGGTTCGTGCCGAACCCGCCGCCGAACCCGCTCGACGACCTGTCGACGGGCGGGGTGCGCGTCGCGCTGCGGCAGGGGCGCTGCGGGTTTCCGCCCCTGTGAGCGGCGTCGTCGCGGCGGGGGCGCTCGGGCCGCCGCGGATCGGGCGGCGCGCGAGGCAGGCGGCGCGCGAGGCAGGGGACGCGCGGGGGCGGGCGGCGCGCGTTCGGGGCCGGCGGGGGCGCGTTTGGGCTGCCCGGGCCGAGGGGGGTTGCGCTAGGGTGGGGGCGGGCCCCCTTCGGTCGGGCCCGGGGCGCGGGCGGCGCGGCGAAAGGGTAGCGCGGATGCGGACGGATCTCGTAGGTCAGATCGTGGCGAGCCTGGTGTTCTCGGCCATCGGGCTCGTGCTCTTCGGCGTCAGCTTTCTCATCATCCGGGCGGTGTTGCCCTTCTCGCTGCGCAAAGAGATCGAGGAAGACCAGAACACCGCCCTTGGCATCATGATAGGCTCGGTCATCATCGGCCTTTCGCTCATCATCTCGGCGGCGATCAAGGGGGGGTTAGCCGGCCATGGCCCTGCTTTCGCAAGGGGGCTGCCCCTCGTGCGGGGCGCCGATCGCCTACGGCATCGGCGCCTCGATCGCGCAGGTGTGCCGCTACTGCAAGGCCGTGGTCGTGCGCAGCGACCGCGACCTGCGGGCGCTCGGCCGCGTCGCCGACCTCGCGCCGACGACCTCGCTCGTCGGGCTGAACGACACGGGGCGGCTCGGCGGGCGGCCGATGCGGGTGCTCGGGCGGGTGCAGCTCGACCACGGCGAGGGCCCGTGGGACGAGTGGTACCTCGGCTTCGACGACGGGGGCTGGGGCTGGCTCGCGTACGCGCAGGGCAACTGGTACGTGACCTTCGAGGTGCCCCCGCCCGGGGTGCCCCGGTGGGACGCGCTCGCGCCCGAGCAAGACATCGGGCTCGGGCAGGCGGGCGCCTTCCGGGTGGCCGAGCGGCGGCAGGGGCGGGTGGTCTCGGCCGAGGGCGAGCTGCCCTCGGCGGTCGTGCCGGGGCAGACGCGCTACTACGTCGACCTGGTCGGCCCGAACGAGGGCTTCGCGACGCTCGACTACGGCGACGGGCGCGAGGGCGTGCGGCTCTTCGTGGGGCGGCAGGTGGCCGAGGGGGCGCTCGAGGTGCGGCCCGGGGGCGAGCGGCCCGTGCAAGAGGTGGCGACGGGGGGCATCGTGTGCCCCAACTGCGGCGCGAACGTGCCGGCGCTGGTGCCGAAGCGCACCGAGCGGCTGGCGTGCCCGCACTGCAACGCCGTCAGCGACATCGCCGCGCGGCGCGTGGTCGAGGCGCAGGAGGCGGCGCGGCTGCGGCCGGACATCCCCGTCGGCTCGCGGGGCAGCTTCGAGGGGCGGCCCTACGTCGTGTGCGGCTACGTCGAGCGCTCGGGCGTCATCGAGGGCGAGCGCTTCGCGTGGCAAGAGTACCTGCTCTTCGGCGAGGGGGTGGGCTTCCGCTGGCTCGTCAAGGACGAGGGCACCTGGCGCTGGGTCTCGCCGGTGAACCTCTCTGAGATCGACGTGCGGCAGCGGCCGGGGCGGGTCACCTGGCGGGGGCGGGCCTTCTCGCTGCGCAACCGCAACCAGGCGCGCGTCGACTACGTGCTCGGCGAGTTCTACTGGAAGGTGCGGGTCGGCGAGGCGGTCGACGCCGAAGACTACCTCGGCGACGGCAACGCGGTGCTCGGGCGCGAGGCGGGCGAGAGCGAGGTCAACTGGTCGCTGGCGACGCCGACGCCCTGGCCGGCCGTGGCCGCCGCCTTCGGGCTGCCGGTCGGGGGGGCGGGGGCGCGGCTGCAGGCGCCCGCGGGCGGCGGGGCGGCGAAGATGTCGCCGACCGCGGCGGTCGTCATCGTCGTGCTCATCTTGCTGGTGCTGCTCATGCTCATCGCCTGCGGCTCGTGCGGGGGCGACGGCGACGGGGGCGGCAGCTCATACGGCGGGCCCGTCATCATCGGCGGGGGCTCGCGCGGGGGCAAGTGAGCGGCGGCCCGCGCGCGCGCCTCGCCTACGCGCTGCTCGCGCCGCTCTCGGCCCTCGGCCTCTGGTACCACGTCGTCTTCGTCGTCGGCGGCGCGTACCTCTTGCTCGACGCGGCGGCGCCCGCCCGGGCCGCCGCCCTCGCGCACGCGGCGGGGCTGATCGCGGGCGCCTGGGCGTCCGGGCGCTTCGTCGGGGCGGGGGCGCCTGGGCGCGCGGCGCCGGAGGGGGCGGGCGCGCCCGGGCGGGCGGCGCCGGAGGGGGCGGCGGCGGGCGGGCGCCGCGGGGCAGCGGGGGCGACCGCGGCCCTCGGGGTGGCGCAGGCGCTCGCGGGGGCGGGGGCGTGCGCGGCCGCGCCCGCGCTCTTCGCCTCGGGGGTGGCCTCGGCGGCGGGGGCGTTGGGGCTCGCGTTCGGCTTCGGGGCGGCCTCGGGGGCGCTCGCGCGCGCGCTCGCCCGGGCCCTGCCCGCGCTCGTGCCCTCGCCGGCGGCGCTGCTCGCGGCCCTGCGCGTCGAGGTGCTCGCGCCCGCGCTGGCGCTCGCCGCCTTCGGGCCGGCGGTGGCGCACCGCGGGGGCCTCGCGCGCACCGGCATCGGCGTCGCGCTCTGCGCCTGCGTCGTCGCGCACCTCGGCGCGAGCGCGGCGCTCGGCCCGGCGCCCGCCCGGCGGGCGGCGCGCTTCGCGGCTTGCGCGAGCTACGCGCTCTGCCTCTCGCTCGCGCTGGTCGAGCCGCTCGCGCCCTGGGCCGAGCTCGTGCGCGCGCCCGACCCGCTCGTGCTCGCGCGCCGCGGCCCCTTCGGGCGGCTCTTGCTCACCTCGGGGCGGGGGGCCTTTCAGCTCTACGTCGACTCGTCGCTGCGGCTCTCGACGATCGACGCCCACCGCGCGCGCGAGGCGCTCGCCCACCCGGCGCTCGCGGCGGCCGAGCGGCGGGCGCGGGTGCTCGTGGTCGGCGGCGGCGACGGGGCGGCGCTCGGCGAGGCGCTGCGCTACGGCGACGTGGCCGAGGTGACGCTGGTCGAGCCCGACGCCGAGCTCGTCGCGCTCGGGCGCTCGCAGCCGGTGCTCCGGCGCGAGAACGGCGGCGCGCTCGGCTCGCCGCGGGTGCGCGTCGTGCACGAAGACCCCTTCCCCTGGCTCGCGCGGGGCGGCGAGCCCTTCGACGTCGTGCTGCTCGACGTCGGCGAGCCCGACGCGCCCGCCCGGTCGAAGCTCTACACGGCGCACTTCTTCGGCCTCGTCGCCGCGCGGCTCGCCGAGGGCGGCGCGGGGGCGGTGCGCACCGCGCCCCCGCTCGCCGCCCGGCGGGCGCACTGGTGCGTCGTGCGCACGCTCGAGGCGGCGGGGCTCGAGGTGCGGCCCTACCGCGCGGGGCTGCCGGCGTCGGGCGAGCAGGGCTACGCCCTCTTCGGCCGGGGGCGGCTCGCGCGGCCCGACCCCGCGCGCCTGCCGCCGGGGCTCGCCTTTCTCGACGCCCCGACGCTCGCGGCCCTCTTCGACTGGCCCCCCGACGTCGGGCCCCTGCCGGTCGAAGTCAACCGGCTTTACCACCAGGTGCTGCCGGCCTACCGCGAGGAGGCGGCGCCCTGACGCCCGGGCGGCTCAGCCCATCCAGACCTTGGCGGTCAGCTCGGCCCGGCTCTCGACGAGGGCCTTCTTGAAAATGGCGTTGAGGTGCGAGCCGACGGTCTTCTCGACGCAGCCGAGCACGGCGGCGATGGTGGGCACCGAGAGTCCCTCGACGACGAGCAAGAGCACCTCGCGCTGGCGCGCCGAGAGCGACCAGCGCGCCGAGGCGGCCGCGACGCGGGCGACGCGCTCGGCCTCGCGGTCGTCCTGGGGGCGCACGACGACGAGGTGCCAGGGCGGCGCCCCGGCCGCGAAGACCACGGGGGTGGTCGCGAAGGCGTGCGACTTCGGCCCGCCGCGGGCCTCTTGGAGGCAGGCGAGGGCGCCCGGGCGGTCGCGCTCGAGCCAGGCGCGCCCGGCGCCGTTGGCGTGCCCGATCTCGCCGTTCGGCTTGGCCAGGAAGGCGGGCGCGTCGAGCGTCTCGAGCGCCACGGCGAACGCGGCGAGCTGGTGCGGCTCGATCTCGGGCGCCGGCTCGAGGCAGGTCGCGGTCAGCGTCGCGAGGGCCGGCTCGCTCGGGGGCTCGCACTGCGCGCCCGGGTCGGCGGCGGGCTCGAGGCACACGGCGCCCGAGGCGGGGGGCGGGGGCGCCTCGCACGGCGCCTCGGGCCCGGTCCGGGGCGGGCCCGGCGCCGGGCCCGGCTCGTCGGGGCCGGTACAGAGCGCCACGGGGGGGGCGGAGGCGCTCGCGGCGGCGTTGGGAGCCCGCCCGAGGCGCAGGACGTCGGCGGTCGGCGTGAGGCGTGCGGCGGCGCTCGCCGTCACGGCGAGGGGCGAGCCCAGCCGGGACGACGGGGTGCGCAAAGGCGCGCCGTATTGGAGTTTCAGCGTGGGCGCGGTCATGAAAAGCTCCCTCGTTCGGTCGCTCACGTTTCAGCAACGCTCGTGCCCGCATTCCGGCCGCCCGGGGGCACGTTGCCTCCCGCCGAACGGCGCCCGCGCCCGAGGCCCCGCGCCGGGCGCCGGCGCAGCCCCGCGGGCCTCGCCGGTGCGCGCTCGCCGCGGGCCGGGGGCGCGCCGGCGAGGCCCGCGGCGAGGCTGATTTTCGGCGCAGGTGCGCCCAGCCCGGCGCACGCGCGAGCGCTCATCAGAGCGCTCGGAGGTGCGACTTCGCTGTCAGAGGTGGGGCCGGCGCACGGCCCCGGCCGGGGCCGCGGCCAGCCCTTTCGCGCCGGCTCCGGGGGCGGGGGCGCCTCGCGCGG
>DASTPP010000050.1:0-21730 GCA_035762175.1 Polyangiaceae bacterium
GGCCGCCGCGGGGGCGGGCGGCGCGGGCGCGGGGCGGGGGGCGGCGTGCGCGCCGGTGTCGGGCCGGTAGCCCTGCTCGAGCTTCGACTCGACGAGCCTGTCGAAGGCGCGCGTCGCCTCGGCGAGCGCGACGGGCGCCTCGGTGCGGGTGCCCTCTTTGAGGGGGGCGCCGCGCTTGCCGTAACGAAAGTTGACGACGTAGCGCCCGGGGCCCACCTCGCAGAGGTCGACCTCGTACACCTTCTCGCTCCGCCCCTCGGCGAAGACGAGCCGGGCCTGCTGGTCGAGGCGCATCGCTCAGGCCAGCCTCTTGATGTCGCCGAGCGCGCGGTAGAAGCCGCCGCGCGAGGCCTCGCGCAGCTCGTCGACCACGAAGCGCGCGCCCTCCTGGCGAATGTCCTTCGGGAACTGCACGTTCTTCTTCGGGTCGAAGCCGGGCGCCGCCGCGCGCACGCGCAGCTTGTCGCCCTCGCGGTAGCACTCGACGACCACGCCCCGGCCCGGCGCGGCCACGGTCTGAATCGCGCCGGGGGCCGCGGCGGCGACCGGGGGCGGGGCCGCGATGGCGCGCGCCGCGGGGGCCGTGCCCGCCTGCGCCGCCTTGACCGAGGCCTCGTCGGCCAGCATGCAGGCGAGCGAGCCGTCGGTCGTCACGACGTAGAGCCGGCCCTTGAAGTATTGCATCGAGAAGGCCGAGCCGCAGTGGGTGGCCGCCTTCCAGAGGCGCGCGCCGGTCTCGCCGTCGAAGCAGTAGATGCTCGAGTGGTCGTCGCCGGCGAACACGTAGCGCCCGTCGGGCGAGGCGGCGCACGAGAAGACGCGCGAGTCGCACGGGTAGACCGTGTCGCCCTCGCCGCGCTTGGTGAAGCGGTAGACCTTGTTCGCGCTCGTGCTCGCGTAGAGCGCCGACTCTTCTTGCCAGCCGAAGAGCACGTCGCCCTGGGTGGGGCGGTGCCAGAGCTCCGAGCCGTCCTCCCAGTCGTACATGGTCACGCCCTTCTCGTGGCCGTGGTAGACTCCGAGCTCGTCGCAGCGCACCATCCAGCCGAACTTGCCCCGGCTCTTGCGCCGCCACTGCGACTCGTCTTCGTGGTTGACGACGACGACGTTGCCCTCGGCGTCCGAGACGCCCAAGACGCCGTCGCGAATGTCGAGCCAGTAGACGTCGATGCTGTCGGCGATCTCGTAGGCGACGCGCGGCACCTTGCCCCCGAGGTCGTAGACGTTGCCGTCGTCGCAGCCGGCGTAGAGCCAGTCGTCGTCGGCCACGATGCACTTGACCCCGTCGGGCAGCCGGAACTGGTCGAGCACCTTGCCCTCGTGGTCGAGCGCGAAGAGCCGCCCGCTCTCGTTGCCGACCCAGCAGCGCGCCTCGTCGACGAAGAGGCCGAAGGCCCGGTCGCCCGAGGCGAACTTCCAGAGGACGGGGGCGCCGCGCGCGGTCGACGCCTGGCTGACGATCACCCGCTGCGTGACGGCGCGCTTCTTGCGGTCGCCCATCACCGCGGGCGCGTAGCCCTTCTTGCGCTTCTCGGCGATCTTCTTCTGCGCGCTCGCGGCCGCCTTCTCGGCCGTCGGGTGCGACTCGGCCTTCGTCTGGCCCGCGTCGCCGATGCGCCCGTAGCGCACCGTCACCGTCGTGCCGTCGACGACCACTTCGTAGAACTTGTGCGCGCCGCCCCCCTCTTCGGAGAGCTCGAGGTAGGTCTTCTCAGCGGGCATGGGGGGCCCGCAGCCTACCGTATGGCCGAGCCCGGAGGAACCTCCCCCCCCCCGCCGCGCCGCGTCGGCGCCGCCCGGGCGCCGGGCGTTGAAATTCGGCGGCGGGCTCGGGCGACTCTTGGGGCCCGGGCGCCCGGAGCGCCCCCCTGTCCGGAGACGACCCATGCGCAAGACCTACCCGACGCTCGGGGCCGCGGCCCTCTCGGCCCTCGCCCTCCTCGCGTGTAGCCCGGCCCAGGCCGAGCCGCCGAAGGCGCCGCGCGCGCCCGCCGCCGCGCCCGCCGCCGGCCCCGCCCCTGCCGGGGCCGACTTCCGCTACGCCAAGGCGCTGCCCGCGGGGCAGACCGTGTCCATTCGCAACCTCGTCGGCACCATCCGGGCCGAGCCCTCGAGCTCGAGCACGCTCGAGGTCGTCGCGACCAAGGTGAGCGAGGGGGGCGACCCCGCGCTCGTGCGCGTCGTGGCGAGCGAGCACGCGGGCGGCGTGACGGTGTGCGCGCTCTACCCCGGCGGCGGCGACAGCTGCGAGGGCGGCGGCCGCGGCGAGGGCCGCGGCACGAAGGCGCACGGCGAGAGCCGCGAGGTGAAGGTGCGCGTCGACTTCGTCGTGCGCGTGCCCGCGGGCCTCACCTTCGAGGCGGCCAACGTCAGCGGCGACATCGAGGCGCGGGGCCTGCGCGGCGACGTGCGCGCGACGGCCGTCAGCGGCGACGTCGCAGTGAGCACGGCGTCGGGCGCGGTCGAGGCCAAGTCGGTCAGCGGCGCCGTGCGCGTCGCGATGGGCGCGCCGCGCGAGGGCGTCGCCTCGAGCGCTTCGGCCGTCAGCGGCAGCGTCGAGGTCCGGCTGCCGGCGCAGTCGAACTTCGACGCCGAGGCGAGCACCGTCAGCGGCCGGATCGAGACCGACTTCGGCCTGCCGGTGCAGCGCGGCTTCGTCGGCCAGAGCCTGCGCGGCCGCGTCGGGCGCGGCGGCGCGCAGCTGCGGCTCGACACCGTGAGCGGCGGCATTCGCATCTCGCGGAGCTGAGTCACGCTGTCAGGTTTGTGGGCGGCGCCGGGCCGAGCGGCCGCCGCCCGACCCCAGAAAAAATCTACCGCGGCGACGTTGTCGTACCGCCGCCGCCCGGGCCGTCTTCGTGAAAAAGGCTGAATTTCGGGGGCGGCGCCGGCCCGAAGCGGCGGCACTCAAACTCGACCGAACGACTTGCCAAGGGTGCGGGGCCTTCGGTATGGTGCCTCAACCATGACGAAAGTGCGTGAGAAGTCGCGACGGGCGTTCTTGAAGGCTGCCACTCTTACTGGCCTCATGGCAGCAGCCATGGTCGATGCGTTCGTTGACTGCACGGGCGGCGGCGACGACGACGACGACGACGGGGCGAACGGCCGCGGCGGCACGGGCGGCCGCGGCGGCTCGGGCGGCAGCGGCACCGGCGGCGGCGGCACCGGCGGCGGTGGCACCGGCGGCGGCGGCGGCCAGGGCGGCTCCGGCGGCGGCGGCTACGGCTCCCAGTGGACGGGTGACCGCTCCTCGACGCGCCTCGCCCAGGCCGCTCGGCCGGGCACCGGCCCGTCGCGCGTGCGCGAGATCACCTGATCGCACCCGCTCGCGGTGGCCCTGTACGAGGTTCCTGACGGCGAGTTCCTGCTCGCCCGCGAGGCACTCGACAGGGCCCTCGGCGACGATCCGGCCGAGGTGTTCGTTCACCTCGGCCTCTCTTCTTTGCGCCGCGCGACGTGGGCTCTGCCCGCGATCGACGCCGCCCTCGAGCGCTTCGGGCAGGCCGACTTCATCTGGTCGGCTCGCCCCGTCGTTCGCTCCCTTCTCGAGGGGCATTTCGAAGCCAGACGGCGCCCCAAGCGGGCACCGGCCCCGGCCCCCAAAGGCCGGCGCGTCGAGCTCTCGCTCGACGACGGCCCGGCCGACGTGCCTTCGGCCGCCGATCAGCCCGACGCGCCTTCGGCCGTCGGCCGGCCCGGCGCGCCTTCGGCCGTCGGTCGGCCCGGCGCGCCTTCGGCCGCCGGCCTGCGCGGCGACGAAGAGGCCTTCGTGCTGCGGGTGCGCCCCGTCTACCGCGTCGGCGACGGCATCCACGTCGCGTCGCGCTGGGCGCGGGGCGCCACCAACGCCGGGCTCGCCCGCGCCAACGAGCGGCCCGCCCTCAACCTCCCCGCGCCCGCGCGGCGCCAGGCCCAGGCGCTCGCCCACGCGCTCGCCGGTCGCTGGAGCCGCCCCCTCATCGCCTTCCTGCCCGCCCGCCGATCGCACCGGCGCTGGGGCGCCGAGGCCATGGGCGCCTTCGCCCGCATGCTCGGCGAGCGGCTCGGGGCCAGGGCCTTCGTCTGGCCCCCCGAGCCCATCGAGGGCTGCCTCGCGCCGAGCGCCTCGCTGCCGCCGACCACGGCCGCCGCGCTGCTCTCGCTCTGCACCCTCTGCGTCGGCGACGACGACGGCTGGGCGCATGTCGCGGCCGCCGTCGGCGCCCCGACCCTCACGGTGCACGGCCCGACCTGCCCGGTGCGCTCCGGCCCGGCCTCCGCGCTGGGCGCCGCCCTCGGCGCGCCGCCCTGCCGATCGACCGAGCACGCCCGGCCCCTCGGCCGGCGTTGCTTGCGCTGCCTCGAGCCGGCGAAGGTCGTGGAGCTCGCCGAAGAGCTGGCGTCCGAGCGCCGGCCGCGCGACATCGTGGCGCGATGGCGATAGAGCAGCCCTCCGGGGCGACGCCGACCACGCCCACAACGGGCGGCGAGGGCGAGGGGCGTGAGGCCCGAGCGGCCGGGGCCGCCACGGCGGCCGGGCCCGGGGCCGAGGCGGGCCGGCGCGAGCGCGGCGACCTCGCCCAGGCGCCCCTGCGCTACGCCGGCCTCTTCGAAGAGCCGAGCGGCTACGGGCAGGCCGCGCGCGCGCACCTCGGGGCCCTCGTCGGGGCCGGCGTGCGCGTGCGCCCGCACCTGATGATCTCGTCGAGCGAGCGCGTGCGAGGGGGCTCGGGCGCCGAGTTCTGCCGCGGCCTGCCGAAGCCCTTCGCCGACGGCAACGAGCGGCTCGCGATTCTTCACACGATCCCGACGTCGTTCCAAGATCTGACGAAGAACGAGCGGGTGCGCGTCGGCCTGACGGCCTGGGACGCCCCCGTGCTGCCCTCGACCTGGGTCGAGCCCTCGGCGCGGGTCGACGAGATCTGGGTGCCCTCCGAGTTTAGCGCGGGGGCCTTCCGCGAGGCGACGAAGACGCCGGTCGAGGTCATACCCCACCCGGTGGTGCCCTTCGAGGGCGGCGCCGCGCCCTACCCCGGGCTGCCCGACGGGCGCTTCTTTTTTCTGTCGGTCTTCGAGTGGCAAGAGCGCAAGAACCCGATCGGCCTCTTGCGGGCGTTCCGCGCCGCGTTCCAGGGTAAGCGCGACGTCGCGCTGGTGCTCAAGCTCGGGTACCACTTCGGCGCGAGCCGCGACGACATCGCGCGCGAGCTGCGGCGCGAGGCGCGCGGCGGCGTGGGCCCCTGGCGCGCGCCCGACGTCTACGTCATCTGGGACGACCTGAGCCCCCCCATGCTCGCCCGGCTCTTTCGGCGCGCCGACGCCTACGTCTCGCTGCACCGCGCCGAGGGCTTCGGCCTCTGCATGGCGCAGGCGATGGCGACGGGCAAGCCGGTGGTGGCGACGGCCTACTCGGCCAACCTCGAGTACATGGACGACGCGAGCGCCTTCCTCGTGCCGGGCGAGCTGGTGCGGGCCCGCTCCGAGCCCTGGCACCCCTTCGAGCGAGAGATGCGCTGGTGCGAGGCCGACCGGGGCGCCGCGGTCGAGGCGCTGCGCGCCTGCGCCTACGACGACGCCGAGCGCGAGCGCCGCGCGTCGGCGGGCCGGGCGCGGGTGCTCGCGCTCTGCGGCCCCGGCCCCATCGGCCGGCGCATGGCCGAGCGGGTCGCGCGCCTGGGCGCGTAGGCCCCGCACACCTGCGAGCGGTCGCGCCGTTGGCGGAGTGGTCGCGCGCCTGGGCGCGTAGGCCCCGCCCTGCGGAAGCGCTCTAGAATTGAAAGTACAAGAAGGGCACGGCGGCGCTCGTCGAGACCTCGCGCAGCGCGACGGCGGCGGCGAAGAGCAGCGCGCCCTGCGCGGGCGCGGGCAGCGCGGCGAAGCGGCCCTGCAGGCGCGCGAAGGCGGGGTCGGGCAGCGCGTGGGCGAGGGCGCCGGCGGCGAGCGCCGCGAGCACCGTCGCCGGCAAGTTCGGGTGGAAGGTGGTCAGCGTGCCGACCTGCTTGAGCACGGCGAGCGCCTTCGCGAACGACTCGGCGCGGAAGAACACCCAGGCGAAGCAGACGTAGTGGAAGGTCAAGAGCACCGCGAGGGCGCGCGCGGGGCCGCGCCGGCGCGGCGGCACGCCGCCCTTGTACCGGAAGCGCTGCCAGGCGCGCGTCAGCGCGAGGGCGGCGCCGTGCAAGCAGCCCCAGAAGATGAACGTCCACGAGGCGCCGTGCCAGAGGCCGCCGAGCACCATCGTGAGCATCAGGTTGCGGTACGTCTTCCAGGGGGGGCCCTGCGAGCCCCCGAGGGGGATGTAGAGGTAGTCGCGCAGCCAGGTCGAGAGCGAGATGTGCCAGCGCCGCCAGAACTCTTGCAGGTCGGCCGACTGGTAGGGGCTGCGAAAGTTCTCGTTGAGCTCGATGCCGAGCAGCGCCGCCGAGCCCAGCGCGATGTCGGTGTAGCCGCTGAAGTCGCAGTAGATCTGCAGCGCGTAGCCGTACACGGCCGCGAGCGCCTCGAGCGCCGAGAAGGCGACGGGGCGGTCGAACACGCGGTCGACCAGGTTGACGGCGAGGTAGTCGCCGATGGCGACTTTCTTGAGGAGGCCGACGGCGATGAGGAAGAGCGCGGCCGAGCCCTTGCGCGCGTCGAGCTCGGGCTCGCGGTCGAACTGCGGCAAGAGCTGCGCGGGGCGCACGATCGGGCCCGCGACCAGGTGGGGGAAGAACGCGACGAAGAGAAGGTAGCGCAGGTAGCTGCGGCAGGGCGCCATCGAGCGCCGGTAGACGTCGATGACGTAGCTCATGCTCTCGAAGGTGTAGAACGAGATGCCGACCGGCAGCGCCACCTCGACCGCCCAGGGCGCCGGGCCCGGCTCGCGCAGGCCGAGCGCGGCCAAGAGCGAGGCGGCCGCGCCGGCGCCGAAGTTCCAGTACTTGAAGAAGCCGAGCAGGCCGAGGTTGCACACCACGGTCAGCACGAGCCAGCGCCGCCGGGCCCGCTCTTCTTGCTCGGCGTCGATGCGCAGCGCCAGCCAGTAGTCGAGCGTCGACGAGCCGACGATGAGCGGCAGAAAGCGCCAGTCCCAGTGGGCGTAGAAGGCGTAGCTCGCGCCCAGCAGAAAGACCAAGCGAAAGGCCCGGTGCCGCGCCAAGAGCCAGTACGCGACGAAGATCAGGGCGAAGAACTTGGCGTAGGCGATCGTGTTGAAGAGCATGGCCCCGGGGCGCGCGGGCGCGTCGAAGGCGCCCATACGCCCGCCGCCCCCGGAGGTAAATGCGCGGCCCGCGGCCGCAGCGAGCCCTCACCCCTGGCCCCGCTCCCGAGGGAAGAGGGGAAGAGAGCCTCTGACCGCCCGCCCGCCCGCCGTGCCCTTTCCCTCTCCCCTCGGGAGAGGGGCCAGGGGGTGAGGGTCTCTCCCCCGCGAGGGGGCCGCGGGTGAGGGGCCCCTGCCCCCGCCCAAAACGTTGCCGGCCGCGGCCCCCTTGGGTATTCGGGCTCTGTCCCCATGACGCCGCTCGCCCCCGCCCGCGGCCCGGCCGCCCTCTTCGTCGCCCTCGCGGCCCTCGCCCTCTGCCCGCTCGGCGGCGAGGCCTGGGCGCAGGCCCGGCAGCCCGCGGGCGGCGCCGGTGGCTCGCGGGGGGCGGGGGCCCTCACCCTTGGCCCCTCTCAGGGGGGAGAGCGGAAGGGGGCGGCGGCCCTCACCCCTGGCCCCGCTCCCGCGGGAGAGCGGAAGGGGGCGACGGGCGACAAGCGCCGGCGCGAGGCGCCCGCCCGGGTCGCGCAGAAGGGCGAAGGCCCGCGCGGCGCTGGGGCGAAGGGCGCGAAGGGCGCCGGGTCGAAGCACAACCGGGGGGGCGCGACCAAGCGCAAGCCCGCGCACCGCCGGGGCAGCGCGCCCGCGAGCGAGGCGTCGCACCACCTGCCCTCGCTCGCGCCGACGGGCGCGGCCATTCGCTGCCCCGACGACATGGTCGCGGTCGCCGGGCGCTTCTGCATCGACCGCTACGAGGCGACGCTGGTCGAGGCCGACGGCGGCGAGCTGCTCTCGCCCTACTACCCGCCGCACCCGAAGCTCGCCGTGACCCTGCTCGAGTCCTGGTCGCGGTCGCGCGAAGACGAGCCCGAGGGCACGCTCGCGCGCTTCATGCCGCTGCCCGCGCTGCCCGCGCACCACCAGATCTCGTTCCGGCCCAAGGCCATGGCCTGGCCGAGCAGCGTGCCGAGCGCCTACGTCTCGGGCGAGCTCGCGACCGAGGCCTGCGCGGCCGCCGGCAAGCGCCTCTGCAAGGAGGTCGAGTGGGTCACCGCGTGCCGGGGCGACAAGAACACGCCCTTCCCCTATGGGGGGCGCTACGTGCAGAACGCCTGCAACGTCTTTCGCGAAGACCACCCCGCGCGCCTCTTGCACAACGACTTCTCGTCGGGGCTGCTCGACCCCCGCCTCAACCTCGTTCAGGCCGAGGGCAAAGATCTGCTCCGCGTGACCGGCGGCACCCCCGCCTGCGTCAGCCGCTGGGGCGACGACGGCATCTTCGACCTGGTCGGCAACCTCGACGAGTGGGTCGACGACGCGCAGGGCGTCTTCGTCGGCGGCTTCTACTCGCGCGCGACCCGCAACGGCTGCGACGCGCGCGTCAGCGCCCACCCGCGCAGCTATTTCGATTATTCGACCGGCGTCCGCTGCTGCAAAGACCCGTGAGCGGGGCGTCCGAGCGGGGCGCGCGCCGAGGGCTGGGCGCCGTCGGCGTGCAAACGGGGGAGGGCTGTCCTACATCGACGCCCGCCGGGCCGACCTTAGAGAAGAGCGGGGTGGTTGACGAGGCGCAGTCGGCTCGTCAGGCTGAACGGGCATGATGAAACGGGCCGCGTGGGGTCTGGCCAAGGGGCTCATCGTTGGGGCGCTCATCGCGGCCGCGCTGGTGTTCGGGTTGGGCGTGGCGAGCTTGACGCACGCGGCGGCGTACATCATGGCGGGGTTGGCGGGGGTCTTGACGGGGTTGGTGGCGGGCAAGCCCATCTGGCACGAGGGCGCGCGCATCGAGGCGGGGCTCAAGGCCTTCTTCGGGGCGATTCTCGGGGCCGGGGCGCTCTACGCACTGCAGCGCTGGGCGCCGCTCCCGGCCGCGCTCGTGCCGATGGGGCGCTCGTTCATCGGCGACGTGTCGGTGGCGTCCTTCCCCGTCATCGCGGCCCTGATCGGGCTCCTTTATGAGGTCGACAACACGCCCTCGGCCGAAGAGCCGGCGCAGAAGAAGCCCGAGGCGGCGGCGCGGCCCGGGCTGCGGGCCCCCTCGGGGGTGAGGCTGCCGGCGAAGTCGGGCCGCGCGGCCGACGAGGGCGAGTCCGACGAAGACGTGAGCGCCGTCCGTCGCGCGAAGCGATGACCGAGGGGCGCGAGCCGCGGCCGCGCCCCGAACTCGAGCGGCGCGGGCGGGGCGCGCGCGTGGACGGCGCGCCGAGCGCGCGCGCCTTCGGCCCCTTCGTCGGGGCGCTCGGGCGCGTGCTCGGCGTCTCGAGCGGGGCGCTCGGGCGCGTGCTCGGCGCTCTAGCTGGGGGGGCGGGCGCGTGCTCGGCGCTTTGAGCAGGGCGGCCAAGCGGGTGCTCGGCCTCGTCGGGGCGTGGCTCGGGCGGGCCCTCTCGGCGCTGGGCGCGTCGTTCGGGCGAATGCTCGCTCCTCTGGGGCGGTTGCTGGCCCGCATGGTCGGGCCGTTCGGGGCGCGGGCCTCGCGGGCGCTCGGGCCCTGGCGGGGGCCGCTCGGGCGCGCGGGGCGCAGGCTCGCGGCGCTCTGGGCCGACGTGGGCCCGGCGCTCGCGGCGCTCGCCTGCCTGCTCTTCGTCGCGACGCTCACCGACTCGGTGCCGCTCGAGCTCGCGCCGCCCGACCCCGTCGTGCCGCCCGCCCCCGACGACGTGCCGCACGACGGCTCGCTCGCGGTCGAGGTGGTCGACGAGGCGGGCAAGCCCGTCGCGGGCGCGTCGGTCCGGGCCTATCTGGTGCGCGACGAGGTGGCGTACGAGGCGGGCAAGGCGACGACCGACGGGGCGGGGGCGGCGCGCCTCGGCGCGCTCGTGCGGGGCGAGCTCTGGGTCGTCGCCGAGGCGCCGGGGCGGCAGCGGGCCTCGTCGCACGTCCTGTCGCTCGGCGACGCGCACGCGCTGCGCATGACGCTGCGGCCCTCGGGGGGGCTCGTGGTGCGCGTCAGCGACGACCGGGGCAAGCCGCTCGCGGGCGCGCGGGTGTCGGTGCGGGGGGGCGACCCCTTGCCCTTCGGCGCGGCGACGGGCGCCGACGGGCTGGTGACGATCGGGCGGCTCGGCCCGCCGCCCTGGTCGGTCGAGGCGTCGATGGCCGGCTACGAGAGCGCCCGGCGCTCGTCGGTCGTGCCGGGCCCTTCGCCGCTCGCGTTCGAGCTGCGCCCGCTCGGGCAGATCGCCGTCGCCGTGCGCAACCCCGACGGGACGCCCGCGCCCGGCGCCGCGGTCATGGTCGCGGGCTCGGGGCTCTGGCCGGCGCGCCGGCTCGAGGCCGACGCCGAGGGGCGCGCGAACGTCGCGGGGCTGACGGCGGGCGTCTACGATCTGATGGCGCAGCGGGGCGACGAGGTCAGCTCGACGCTCATCGCCGAGCCGCTCGGCCGCGGCGAGACCAAGTCGGTCGAGCTGGTCCTCGGCCCGGGCCGGCGCGTCAGCGTGCGCACGGTCGACGGCCCGGGCGAAGGCGCGGGGCCGGTGCGGGGCGCGGCGGTCGTGGCGGCCGAAGAGGGCGTCTCGTCCTTCCCCCGCGAGGGCACGACGGGCGAGAACGGCGTCGTCACGCTCGGCCCCTTCGCGCCCGGCCCCGTGTCGGTCTCGGCGCGCGCCGAGGGCTTCGTCGCGAGCGCCGCCGCGGCCGTGCCGCCCGACGCCCCGGGCCCCTTCGTCGTCGCGCTGGTGCGCGCGGCCACGCTGCGCGGCGAGGTCGTCGACAAGGGCGGCTACCCCGTGCAAGGCGCCTTCGTCGAGGTGGTCGGCACCGATCTCGGCGGCATGCCGATCGTCGAGACGCCCGAGCGCGCGGGCTTCCGGGCCGCCCACTTCGCCTGGACCTCGCCGGGCCCCGCCGCGCTCATCCCCGCCGGCGAGCTCGGGGTGATGCCGGGGCCGCTGCCGCACATTCCGCCGCCCGGGCCGACCACGGTGGTGCCGCCCGAGCTCAGGCGCCGCGGCCCGCCCCCGCCCGAGCCCTGGGTCTCGGGCGACGACGGGCGCTTCAAGGCCGCGCCGGTGCCGCCCGGCCGGCTGCGCGCCCTCGTGCGCCACCCGCTCTACGTCGAGGCCCTGTCCGACGCGGTCGACGTGGGCCCGGGCGGCGAGGCGACCGTGAAGGTCGTCTTGCGGGGAGGCGGCAGCATCGAGGGGCGCGTGGTCGACTCGTCGCGCCGCCCGGTCGGCGGGGCGCGGGTCGAGATGGCCTCGACCTACGGCAGCCTCGTCCGCTCGGTGACGTCGGCCGACGACGGCACCTTCGCCTTCGCCGCCGTGCCGGGCGACGTCACGCTCGCGCTGAGCCGCCCCGGCGCCCCCTGGGAGGTCGTCCTGCGCAAGCCGCTCAGCGTGCGCGAGGGCGAGCGCAAAGAGGTGACGCTCGTGCTGCCCGCGCCCCGCGGCCCGGTCTCCTTCCGGGTGTTCGACGAGAACCGCCGCGCCATCGACGGCGTGCAGCTCGGCGTCGTCTCGCTCGACCCCGACGTGCCGCTCCGGCGCACGCTCTTCTCGGCCGCCGACGGCACCGCCACGCTCGACGACGCCGAGGGGCTGCCGCTGCGCGTGACCGCGAGCGCGCCCGGGCGGGCGCCGCTCGACCGCACCATCGAGCGCGCGGCCCGCGAAGAGCCGCTCGTGCTGGTGCGGGGCGCGGCGGTCGAGGGCGAGGTGCGGGCGCGTGGCGGGCGCGATCCGGTCGAGGGCGCCGAGGTGACGCTCACGGCGCGCGTCGGCGTCTACCGGGGGCGCACCGACGCCGAGGGCGCCTACCACTTTCGCGACGTGCCCCCCGGGCCCGCGCGCCTCGCGGTGACGCACGCCGGCCACGCCCCGCGCGAGCTCGAGATCGAGGTGCCCGAGCCCGTGCGCGACCGGGCCTCGCGCCTCGCGCGCGTCGTGCTCGAGGAGGGCGGGTCGGTCGAGGGCCGCGTGCTCGACGCCCGGGGCGACCCGGTGGTCGGCGCCCGCGTCGCGGCCGGCGCCGTGCCCGCCTACACGCCGGCCGGGGCGCTGCCCCGGGGCGTCGTCGCGACCGACGCCGAGGGGCGCTTCCGGCTCGACGATCTGCCGCCGGGCGAGGTCGCGCTCGAGGCCTACCTGCCCTCGAAGGGGCGCGGCCGCGACGAGGCGGTGCCGGTGCGGGCGGGCCGCGTGACCTCGCGCGTGACCCTGCGCCTGCGCGCGGGCGACGTGCCGTCCGAGCCCGCGGCCATGGCGGGCCTGGCGGTCACGCTCGGCGAGCAGTGGGCGCAGGGCCAGCTCGAGGTGCAGGTGCTGCACGTCGCCCCCGGCAGCGAGGCCGAGCGCGCCGGCGTGCGCCCGGGCGACGAGATCGCGGCCGTCGACGGCAAGGCGCCCGACTCGCTCGAGGCGGCGCGGCGCGCCCTCTCGGGCCCCGAGGGCAGCGACGTGGTGGTGCGGCTGCGCCGCGGCGGCGACGAGCTCACGGTGCGCGTCGGCCGCGAGCGGCTGCGGCACTGAGCCGCGCCCGCCTCACCCGCCCGCGAGCGACCGCCACTCGCGCTCGGGCACCAGCGTGACCGACTCGGTGTTCGGGTCGTAGACGATCTTCACCTCGCCCCGCTCGAGCTGCCGCCGGATCTGCCCGACCTTCGTCGCGTGCGAGCACTCGACCTCGCCGTAGTCGGTGCCCTCGCGCAGCACGAAGGCGTCGATGACGCCCGCGAGCGCGGCCGCGCTGAGCCTCTCGGGAGGGATTTCGACCGGCGGCTGGGGCTCGCCCTCGCGCCGGCGCGGGTCGATCTCGGGGTCGAGCTCGTCGTCGTTCACGGGCCTGAACCTAGCACGGGCGACGGGGTAGGCGTCGGGCGGCGCCCACATGTCGGTGAGCATCGCTCGCAAGGGCCGGACGAGGCTCGGGCAAGGTTCGGGCAAGCGCGGGCAGACCAGGGCAAGGCTCTGGCAGCCATGGCCGGGGGGTCGACCCAGGCGTGGCCACCTGCCCCGGGGCATGCGCCCATGCGCCAGGGCGTGGCACCGTGCGCAGCCGCGTGGCCGCGTGCGCAGTCGCGTGGCCGCGTGCACACCGCCATGGCCACCTGCGCATGCGGCATGGCACCTGGCCACCTGGCGTGGGCCAGGCGCCAAATTCGCGAAGGCTTACGCCACGCTCGGAGAGCTTCCGCGCTGCCCCGTTGGCCCCCATGACAGGCAGAATTTGCAACCTGAGCGGAAGGTGGACGTTAACGCGCCGGTCAAGGCCGGCCCCCATGGCCCCAAGGAGGGGCTTTGGGCAGAGCAAGGGGGGCCCTACGGGTAGAGCGGCGAGGCCTTCCTGAGGCGCGCTGGGGCCTTTCGGCGAGCGCGGGGGCCCTTCCGGAGCGTGGCGTAAGCCTCCGGAGCGAGGCGGAAGGCCCTTCGGGTTTGGGCGCAGGGGCAACAGGCTTGGCCGCCTGGCCACCGGGGTTGGCCAGGGCGCCAACCTCGGGCGGGTTCGCCTGCGTCCGCCCCGAGCCGCGGACGCAACCTTGCCCGGCAGCCGATGCCCACGGGAGCTCAGCCCCCGCGGTCGCCGCGGGCGCTCAAGCGCGGGGGCGCAGGCGCAGGCGGCGGAAGCGCGTCGCGATGAGCGCGAGCGCTTCGGCCCGGCTGATGCAGACCGACGCGACCAGCATCAGGGCGCCGAGCGCCAGGAACGCCTTGCCCGCCGCGAGGCCCCAGGCGGTCAGCTTGAGGTCGTAGGCCATCCACAAGACGTTCATGCAGGCCCAGGCGACCATGGCGCCGGCGACCAGCCAGCCCGCCCAGGTGCGTCTCAGAAAGCGGAAGACGAGAAGGTTCAGGAGCAGGGTCGGCACCGCGAGCGTTACCGCGAGCGGGGCGATGCTCAGCATCCAGCTTGCGTCCATCGCGAACCAGGCGACCGAGCCGGCCGTCTCGACCAGCACCAGACCATGCTCTCTGTTCATTTCTCTTTGGACACCTCTTTCTGCGCACGAGAAATAGCACCCGCGCCCCCCCCCTTCGAGACCAGATCGCAGGCCCGCCGCACTTCATTCTCGCCCGCCCGGCGGGGCGCCGAGCCGCACGTCGCCCGGGGCAGTTCGCCCGCCCGGCGGGGCGCCGAGGCGCACGTCATCCGGGGCGGTTCGCCCACCCGGCGGGGCGCCGAGGCGCACGTCGCCCGGGGCGGTCCGTCCGCTCGGCGGGGGCGCCGAGTGACGCCGCGAAGCGACTGGGGCGTCTGCGCGCGGCGGCGCGCTCAGGGCTCGGGCGCGAGCAGGTCGCGGCGGGGCGGCAGCCAGGGCGGAACGAGCGGAGGGCAGGGGGCGCCGGGCGGCGCGAGCAGCAGCTCGGCGAAGCCGAGGCGGTCGTTGCGGTCGAAGCGCAGATCGCCGAGCACGGTGCCCTCGTCGGTCTCGGCCCAGAAGGGGATGCGCACGAAGCGCAAGAGCGCCGCCGCCTCGCAGCGCTCGCGGGCGAGCGAGCGCAGGCGGGCGAGCGGGGCGCGGAACTCGCCCTCCCAGCGGGTGCTCGCGTCGGAGGGCGCGGCGACGGGCGCGAGCGGGGCGTTGATGCGCTCGGCCTGCTCGGGGCAGAGGCCGGCGGCGTACAGCGAGGGGAAGGGCGCGTAGGTGGCGCGGCGGAGCACGAGCTCGCCGGCGGCGCTGGTCTGGACGGAGATGAGCGTCCAGCAGAGGGGGTCGGCCGGCAGGGGCGAGAGGGCGAGATCGTGCAGGGCGGTGCCGGGCTCGGCCGCGAGGCGGCGGGTGAGCTCGGCGCGGGCGAGGCGGCCGACGGCGACGAAGGCGAGCACGACGGCGGCGCTCGCGGCGAGGGCGGCGGCGGCGCGGGCGCGGGCGCTCGCATGGCGGGCGAGGGCGAGCAGGAGGGCGGCGACGAGCCCGACGGCGATGCGCGAGGGCAAGATGACGAGCTTGGGCAGCGCCCAGGGCAAGAAGAAGGTGGCGGCGAGCACGAGCCCCAGCGCGGCCTGCCACCAGCGCGCCCGGGCGGCGAAGAGCAGGGGCGGCACGAGCGTGGCCCAGAGCAGGGGCTCGACGATGAAGATCGAGTCGCCGTAGAGCCAGCCGTCGTAAAGGGGCCAGAAGGGGTGGACGCCGTAGACGTTCCAGCCGTCCATGCTCATGTGCACGAGGGGGCCGACGAGGCCGAGGCCCCAGAGCCAGGGGGCGTCGCCGGGGCCGAGCGCGCCGCGGCGGCGGCCGAGCGCCGCGGCGAGGGCGGCGAGGGCGGCGCCGAGCAGCAGGCCGACCGGCAGCGTGTGGGTGTGGCCGCGGTGGTGCAGCAGCGAGCCGAGCTTGCCGCCGGTCAGGCCGGTGTAGAGCACGTCGGCGTCGGGCAGGTTGTTGGCGAGGCCCGAGGTCAGGTAGGCGAGGCGGGCGAAGCCCCGGGCCGGCTCGCGCCCGTCGCGGGCCGAGCGCGCCTGCAGGGCGGCCTCAGCGAGGGCGACGCCGGCGAGGGCGTGCGTGATGTTGTCCATGCGGGGCGGGGCCGACCTTAGCGCGAACGGCCGGGGTCGGGGCGGCGGGGCCGTCGCCCCCGGCCGCCGTCGCCGAGAGAGGCCGTCGCCCCCGGCCGCGGTTCCGGAGGGAGGCCGTCGCCCCCGGTCGCGGTTCCGGAGGGAGGCCGTCGCCCCCGGTCGCGGTTCCCGAGAGAGGCCCTCGCCCCTGGCCGCTCTCCTGGCGAGAGTGGGGAGGGGGCTCCGGGCGGGGTTCGGGGGGCGGGGCGCTTCCCTTGACGGCCTCGGCGCGGCCGTGTCTCCTTCGCGCGAGTCGAAGTGAGCGCCGATGGCCCGGGCCCTGTTTGCCGTCACTAGCGTCCGCCCGGAAGAGCGGCGCGACGTCTGGGCCGCCTTCGCGCTGCTCTTCGTGTTCATCGGCAGCCACGCGACGCTCGAGACGGCGCGCGACGCGCTCTTTCTCGCGAAGGTGCCGGCCACGCGGCTGCCCTGGGTGTACCTGGCGATCGCGGCGGCGTCGCTCGCGGCGGCGCGGCTGCAGGCGAGGCTCGGGGGCCGGCTCGCCGGGCGGGCGGCGCTGGGGGTCTGGGCGGCGGTGGCGGCGGCGGTCACCTTCGGCTTCTACGGGGCGCTCGACGCGCTGGGGCCGGCGGGGTTTTACGCGCTCTACGTCTGGTCGGGGCTGGTGACGACGCTGGTGCTCGTGCACTTCTGGACGCTCCTGGGGGGCATGTTCAGCGTGACGCAGGCCAAGCGCGTCTACGGGCCGATCGGCGCCGGCAGCGTGCTCGGGGCCATCGCGGGCAGCGGCGCGGCGAGCGCCCTCGCGCGGGCGATGGCGCCGCGGCAGCTCTTGCTCGCGGCCTCGCTGGGCTTCGCGGCGAGCGCGCTGATGCCCGCGGCGTTCCGGGCGGCGACGGCGGCGTACGCGGAGAAGGGCGGGTCCCGGGCGCTCGCCGACGACGCGCGCTACGTGGCGCGCCAGCCCTACGCGCGCAGCGTCGCGATGCTCGCGGTCGCCTCGGCGACCTGCCTCACCGTGGCCGACTTCGTGTTCAAGAGCGTGGTGGCCGCGAACGTGCCGCGGGCCGACCTCGGGGCGTTCCTCGCGACGGTCTACTTTCTGCTCAACCTGCTCTCGCTCGGGGCGCAGCTCTTCGTGGCGAGCTGGGTCATCCGGCGGTTCGCGCTGAGCACGGCGCTCGCGGTGCTGCCGGCGCTGCTGATGGTCGGCGGCGTCGGCATGATCGCGGCGGGGGGCATGGTCGGGGCGTTCTCGCTCTACCCGGCGCTCGTCATCAAGGGGGCCGACGGGGGGCTGCGCTACTCGCTGCACAAGACCTCGTCCGAGCTGCTCTTCGTGCCGCTCAGCGAGGAGGCGCGGGGGCGCGTGCGCGCCTTCGTCGACGCGGTCGGGCAGCGGGGGGGGCAGGCGCTCGCCTCGCTCGGCATCCTTTTGGTGGGGGCGCTCAAGCTGCGGGCGGGCTGGCTGCCCTACGTGCTGGTGCTCCTGGCGCTCGCCTGGGTGGCGGTCTCGCTGGACCTCCGGCGGCACTACCTCGAGCTCTTTCGGGGGCGGCTGCAGGCCGGGCGGGTGCGGGCGGTCGAGGCCTTCCCCGAGCTCGACGTCGCGTCGCTCGAGACGCTCTTGGCGGCGCTCGACAGCGAGCAAGACGACGAGGTCGTCGCGGCGCTCGACGTGCTCGAGCGCGAGGGCAAGACGCACGTGGTGCCGGCGCTGATCCTCTACCACCCGTCCGAGCGGGTGGTCGAGCGGGCGCTCGCGCTCTTCACGCGCGCGGGCCGGCGCAACGTGGCGCACGTGACCGACCGGCTGCTCGACCACGCCTCGCCGCGGGTGCGGGCGGCGGCGGTGGTGGCGCGCTCGGCCATCGCGCCCGACGCGAAGCTGCTCGCGGCGCGGCTCGAGGCCGAGGCCTCGCCGGAGGTGCGCGCGGCCATCGTCGCCTCGCTCGCGGCCTCGGCCGAGGGGGCCGAGGGCGAGGCGGCGCGCGCGCGGGTCGCGGCGCTCGTGCGCGAGGGTGGCGTGCCCGAGCGGGTGGCGCTCGCCAACGCGATCGGGTGGCGGCCGGCGGGCTTCGACGGGGCGGTCGCGGCGCTCGCGGCGGCGCCCGAGTCGCCGGTGCGCCAGGCGGCGCTCGGGGCCATCCGGCGGGCGAAGTCGGCCGCGAGCCTGCCGGCGCTGGTGCCGCTGCTCGCGCGCGAAGACACGCGCGGGGGGGCCCGGGCGGCGCTCGTCGAGTACGGCGAGGCGGGGCTCGACGAGCTCGGGCGGGCGCTCGCGGACGCGTCGCGGCCGGCGGCGCAGCGCTGGCAGCTGCCGCGGGCGGTGGCCGAGTTCGACTCGGACCGCGCGGCGGCGCTCTTGCTCGCGCGCCTGCCGGCCGAGCCCGACGGCATGGTGCGCTACCGCATCATCCGGGCGCTCGAGTCGATGGCGCGGCGGCACCCGGCGCTCGCGCTCGACCGCGGCCCGCTCGAGCGCGCGGCGCGCGAGAACGTCGCGCGCGCCTACCGCTGCCTCGACCGGCGGCTGACGCTCGAGCGCGGCGCGGCGGCCGACCCGGCGCGGGCGACGCCGGGGCACGGGCTGCTCGTGCGGGCGCTGCTCGACAAGGAGGCCGAGGCGGTCGACCGGCTCTTCCGGCTGCTCGACCTGACGCACCCGCGCGAGGGCTTCGCCCAGATCTACCGCGGGGTGCGCAGCGGGCGGGCGAACGCGCGCGCGGACGGCATCGAGCTCTTGCACAACGTGTTGCGCCCGCCGCTGCGCGGGGCGGTGGTGGGCCTGGTCGACGACGCGCCCGAGGCCCAGCGGCTCGCGGCGGGGGCCGACTTTCACGCGCCGCTCGGGCTCTCGTACGAGGCGCTGCTCGGGCACCTGCTCGAGAGCACCAGCCGCTCGCTGCAAGACCTCACGCTCTACCACGTCGGCGAGCTCCGGCTCGCGCGCTTCCTCGAGCCGCTGCGCGCCCGCCGGGCCCGCGGCGACGCGAGCAGCGACCTCGCCCGCACCCTCGCCATCCTCGAGGGCCGCGCGCCCGCCGGGGCCACCGTCTAGGCGCGCCCGTGCTCGTCGACCTGCCCCTGCCCGGCGTCCGCGACCGCGTGCTCTTGCTGCGCTCGCTCGAGTCGTTCGCCGCGCTCGACGAGGAGGGCATCACGCTGCTGGCCGAGCACGCGCGGCCGCGCGCGTTCCGGCCGGGCGAGGTGGTGTTCGTCGAGGGGCGCCCGGTCGAGTCGGTGCACGTGGTCATCGACGGGCAGATCTCGTCGCGGCGCCGCGGCAAGCTGCTCGCCCAGGTGCGAAGGGCGCGGGGGGTGGGCTTTCTGTCGCTGCTCGCGCGCGACGAGAACGGCGTCGACGCGGTGGCCGACGAGCCCACGCACACGCTCGAGGTGGCGGCCGCCGTCGTGCACGACATGATGGAGGAGAACTTCTCGTTCTTGCGCAACCTCCTGCGGCTCTCGGCCCGTGGCCTGCTCGGCCGCCGCGGCGGCCTGCCCGCCAACCCCGACGCCCCGCCGGCCGCCGAGATCGGCGAGTACCCGGCGCGCACGATGACGCTCGTCGAGCGGGTGCTCGACCTGCGCTCGGGGGGCATCTTCGCGACCGGCAGCCTCGAGCCGGTCGTCGAGCTCGCGCGCCGGCAGGAGCAAGTCGAGTTCGCGCCGGGCGAGCTCTTGTGGCGGGCCGGCGAGCCCTCGAGCTGGTCGCTGCGCGTGCTCGCCGGGCGCATCGAGTGCACCGGGGCCGGCGGGCGCCGGGTGGTCGTCGGCCAGGGCTACGTGCTCGGCAACCTCGACGCGCTCGCCGAGCAGCCGCGCTCGTTCGAGGCGCGCGCCGAGACGCGCGTGGCCGCCTACCGGTCCGATCTCGAGGCCCTGCTCGCCGTGATGGAGAGCCACCCCGGGCTCGGGCGCGAGATGCTCGGCGTGCTCTCGCGCTTCTTGCTCGAGGCGTGAGCCGCCCGGGGGGTCAATGCCCCTGGCCGTAGGCCCAGGCGGTGAGCAAGGTGAGCAAGAGCGCGGTGCCGACGAAGATGCCGAGCGTCAGCGGGTCGGGGTCGAGGCGCGCCCGCAGATCGCGCGCCGCCCGCGCCACGTTCGGATCGCCGGCCCGCGCGGCGAGCGCCGGGGCCTCGCGGCGCACCCGGCCGTAGTCGCCCGCCTCGAAGGCGCGCACGAGCTCGCGCAGCGTCGGATCGTCGGGGTACCTCGCCGCGAAGGGCAGCGTCGAGCCTCCGCCCGCCCCGGCGCCCTCGCCCGCGTTTTCGTCGGCGCTCTCGTCGTCTTCGCCGTCGTCGTCGTCTTCGTCGGCGCTCTCTTCGTCGCCGTCGCCGTCGTCTTCGTCGGCGCTCTCGTCGCCGTCGTCGCCCGCGCTCTCGTCGTCGCCTTCGCTCGCGCTGGCGCCTTCCTCGGCGTCGCCTTTCCCCCCACTCGCGCCTTCCTCGGCGTCGTCGGGCGCGCTCGCGTCTTCCTCGGCGTCGTCGGCCGCGCGCCGCCGGGCGCGCGCCTCGGCCACC
Source organism: Polyangiaceae bacterium (assembly GCA_035762175.1). GTDB lineage: Bacteria > Myxococcota_A > Polyangia > Polyangiales > Polyangiaceae > DASTPP01. The sequence continues at coordinate 20,200 of DASTPP010000050.1, forward strand.
TCGGGTTTTTCCCCCTTGCGGCGCGCGGCCTTGGCCCTTCGGCCCTTGGCCTTTTCGCTCGCGCCGGCGGGGCTCGGGGGCGAAGGCGGCGGGTCGTCCGATTCGTCTCGGCTCATGGCCGGTTTCTTGTCGCACGGCGTGCCCCGGCCGACTAGGCTGCCGGCTCACCGTGGCTTCCGAAACGCGCGACAAAACGACCGAGGCGGGCCCTGGCCCCAACGCTGACGATGGCGAAGCGGGGGGCGAGCGGTCCACCGCGGCCGCACCGGGCGAGGGGGCCGAGGCGCGGCCCGTGGTCGAGCCGCCCGCCGCGGCACCGGTCGAGCTAGCGTCGGCCACGCCGGCGCCGGCCGAAGGCGCTCGGGTCGAACCAGCCCCCGCCAGCGCCGAGGCGACGCCGAGCGCGCCCATCGTGAGCGACGTCGCGGCCAAGGGCGAGCCCGTCGTGAGCGACGTGGCAGCCAAGGGCGAGCCCGTCGTGAGCGACGTGGCGGCCAAGGGCGAGTCTGCCGCGAGCGACATCGCCGGCAAGGGCGAGCCCGCCACGAGCGAGGCCGTGGGCAAGGGCGAGTCTGCCGCGAGCGACGTTGCGGCCAAGGGCGAGCCCGTCGTGAGCGATGTGGCGGCCAAGGGCGAGCCTGTCGCGAGCGACGTTGCGGGCAAGGTCGAGCCTGCCGCGAGCAAGGGCGAGCGTGCCGCGAGCGACGTCGCCGCCAAGGGCGAGCCCGCCGCGAGCGAGGCCGTGGGCAAGCTCGAGCCCGTCGCGCTCGAGTCCGAAAGCGAGGGCGCGTTGGTCGCGGCCCGGGGCGAGGCGGCGGCGAGCAAGTCGATCGGCACCCGGCCGCCGATCGGGCCCGTGTCGGTGCGAATCTACGAAGAAGACAACGACGACGACGACCTCATCGACGAAGACCCCGTCGACGACGAGGGCGCCGAAGACGACGAGGACGAGGCGCCGCCGAAGCGGGTCGCGGCGGTCGATACGCCGCCGTCGACGCGGCGAACGGCGGCGAAGGCCGCGCGGACGCCCCCGCGCTCGGGCCGGGGCGAGGCGGCGAAGGCGGCGCCGAGCCGGGTCGGCACCTGGGCGCTCGGCGCGCTCGGCCTCATCGCGGCCGGCTTCGGGGTGTCGCGCTACCTCGACTGGCGCGAAGAGGCCTCGCTCGACGAGCGCTGCAAGAACGACGACCCCGTCGCCTGCGCCGCGCGCTGCGACCGCGAGCCCGCCGACGCGGCGGCCTGCCTGCGGGTCGGCCTCGGGCTCTACAAGTCCGAGGTGCTCTCCGACCAGCAGAAGGCCGTCTCGGCCTTCCGGCGCGCCTGCGACGCGGGCGACGTCGAGGGCTGCGCCCGGCTCGGGCGGGCGCAGTACAACGGCCGCGGCACCGCGCGCGATCCGAACGCCGCGGCGGCGAACTTCAAGCGGGCCTGCGAGGCCGGCAGCGCCTTCGCCTGCGCGGGCTACGGCCACATGCACGCGCGGGGCGAGGGCGGCGTGCCGCACGACGAGGCCAAGGCGATCGACTACTTC
>DASTPP010000051.1:0-16832 GCA_035762175.1 Polyangiaceae bacterium
GCGACGGGGCTGCGCTTCGAGTCCGAAGACATGGTCGACGCGCTGGTGGCGGCGGCGACGCAGGCCGGCGGCCTGCCGCTGTTGCAGTTCGCGCTCGCCGAGCTGTGGGAGGCGCGCGACGAGGCGGCCGGGCTCATCCGCCGCTCGGCGCTCGAGGCCATCGGGGGGGTGGGCGGCGCGCTGGCCAAGCACGCCGACGCGCTGCTGGTGACGCTGGCGCCGGCGCAGCGGGCCGAGGCGCGGCGGCTGCTCGTGCGGCTGGTGACGCTCGAGGACACGCGCGTGCGGCGCACGGGCGCCGAGCTCGACGCCGAGCACCCGCCGACGCGCGCGGCGCTCGACGCGCTGGTGCGGGGGCGGCTGGTGGTGGCGCACGAGGACGAGGCGGGCGGGGCGTTCGAGCTGGCGCACGAGGTGCTGATCCGCGAGTGGGGCACGCTGCGCCGCTGGCTGCACGAGGACGCGGACAAGCGCGCGGTGCGCGAGCGGCTCGCGGCGGCGGCGGCCGAGTGGGCGCGCGCGGGCCGGCCCGCCGACGCGCTCTTCAGCGCCCGGCAGCTGCGCGAGGCCGAAGCGCTCGGCCCCGACGGGCTCGGCGATCGGGAGGCCGAGTTCTTGCGCGCCTCGTCGCGCGCCGTGCGCCGCGAGCGTTGGCTGCGCATCGGCGCCGCCGTCGGGCTGCCGCTCGCCCTGGCCGCCGCCTACGCCGGCGCCCTCGCCAAGTCGCGCCGCGACGTCGCCCGCCGCGTCGACGCCCTCGTCGCCGACGACCGCGGCCGGCTGCAGGCGGCCCGCGCCGCGAACGCCGAGGCCGGGGCCCTGCGCGCCGAGGCCTTCCGCCTCTTCGACGCGGGCGACCGGGCGCGCGGCGAGGGGGTCTGGGCGAGCGCCCTCGAGCGCACCGCGGCCGCCGGGCGCGAGTTCGCCGAGGCCGGCCGCGCCTTCGAGACCGCCTACGCGCAAGACCCGACGCGCACCGACGTGCGCGCGCTGCTCGGCCAGACCCTCTACGAGCGCGCCCTGCTCGCCGAGGCCGCGGGCGCGGCCGACCAGGCGGACGAGCTCGCGCAGCGCTTCGCCCTCTACGACCCGAGCGGCGAGCTCGCCCGCCGCTGGAACGAGCCCGCCCTCGTCTCGCTCGCCGGCCCGCCCGCGGGCGCGCGCGTCGCGCTCGAGGGCGGCCCGGGCCCGGCGCGCGAGCTCGGCCAGACGCCCCTGCCGCCGACGAGCCTCGCGCGCGGCTCGTACGTGCTCGTGCTCTCGGCGCCCGGCCGCGCCACCGTCCGCTACCCCGTCCTGCTCGCGAGGGGCGAGCGGCTCGCGCTCTCGATCGACCTGCCCGACGCCGCGCAGGTGCCCGAAGGCTTCGTCTACGTGCCGCCCGGCCGCTTCCTGTTCGGTAGCGCCGGCGACGAGGAGGTGCGGCGCGACTTCTTCGACACCGTGCCCCGGCACGAGGTGCACACCGGCGGCTACCTCATCAGCCGTACGGAGGTAACGATCGCCGAGTGGATCTCCTACCTCGAAGCGTTGCCCCCGGCCGAGCGCGACCGCCGGACGCCCAACGTCGGGCATCGACTCGGCTTGAGCGGGGCCCTCCGGCTCGAGCGGCGCCCGGACGGCTGGCGGCTCTTCATCCAGCCCCTGGGCAAGGCCTACGAGGTGCGGGCGGGCGAACGGCTCGTCTACGACCGCAAGGAACGCGTCGAGCAAGACTGGCTCCGGCTCCCCATCACCGGCCTCGCCGCGGACGACGCCTCGGCCTACGCGAGCTGGCTCGACGCGAGCGGGCGGCTGCCGGGCGCGCGCCTGTGCACCGAGCACGAGTGGGAGCGGGCCGCGCGCGGCGCCGACGGGCGCGAATTCCCCCAGGGTGACCGGCTCGGCATCGCCGACGCCAACATCGATCAGACCTACGGGCGCGAAGCCATGGGGCCCGACGAAGTCGGCCGCCACCCCGCCTCCCGCAGCCCCTTCGGCCTCGACGACATGGTCGGCAACGCCTTCGAGTGGACGCGCTCGTTCCTCGACGGCAACACCTTCGTCGGCCGGGGCGGCAGCTACTTCCACGATCTGAAGACGTCACGCCTGGCCAACCGCGCCGTGATCCCCGCGACGCTGCGGGACGTCGTCCTCGGCGTCCGGCTCTGCGTCACCTTCCCCCCACCCCAGTCCCCGTAGACCGGCCGCCCCCGGCGCCGCGATTCTCCCCACCCCAGTCATCGTAGACCGGCCGCCCCCGGCGGCGTGAACGGCATACGCATAGGGCATTCTGCCCCATCGCCCCCGTCGCCCCACCTCGTGGCCGAGCCTTCGGCGGCCCCCCCCGAGGTCGGGCGCGGTCGGCGCGGCGCGAGGCGGCCCCGGCGCCCGTTACGAGCGTTGGGTTGTGCCCGCGGCGGCCCACAACGGCACGAGAAAACGGGCGCAGTACGAGAACCATAGCGGGCGCCGAACGAGCTTTGCATATACGCACCGCCGAATGCGCACAGGCCCCGCCCAAGGTACGCCCTCCGAACGAAACCCCAATCGCAGCCTCGGCCATTTCTTGGTGGCACAAACCGGCGATGTGATACGTTTAACAGTTGGGGCGTTGCTTCTCGCGCCGTTACTTCGCATCAACCACTACGAGGGGTTCAGTTCATGACCACGAGCCTATCTAAGCTGCTGGCGTGTGCGCTCGCGTTGACCTCCGCTTGCGCGGGTCCGGGGGCGGAAGGCCCCGAGCCGGTCGGCGCCCGAGCGCAAGAGTCCGTCTCGCCGAACGGCCTCGGCCTCAACGGCGTCGGCCTCAACGGCCTCGGCCTCAATGGCCTCGGCCTCAACGGCCTCGGCCTCAACGGCGTCGGCTTCAACGGCCTCGGCCTCAACGGCCTCGGCCTCAACGGCAGCTCGTTGTACGGCGTCGGCAGCGACGGCGTGACGTACGAGGGCGCGGGCATGGTCGGCGCCAATCTGCAAGGCCTGCTCTCCGACGGCAGCACGCTCGCCCTGCGCATCGACGCCGCGCGCGCCGCGCGCGACGTCTGGTTCTACACGGTCAGCTACGCGACCGCCTCGGGCCCCCGGCCGCTCTGCGGCGTCGACGCCCTCGGCGCCCCCGTCGAGGCCATCGCCCTCGCCGGCCGCTGGGACATGCGCGAGGGCGTGCCCGGCGGCGGCTCGCACATCGACGACCCGGGCGCCTTCACCTTCGCCTGCCGCGGCGCCGCGCTCGCCAAGTGCGTCGAGCTCGGCTACGAACCGTGGTCCTCGTTCGGCCCGACCTCGCTGCGCGACCACCACCAGGCCTGCACCCGCATGATGCGCGCCGACTACTGCGGCGACGGCCAGCCAGGCACGATCAACGGCTGGCAGATCAACCTCTACGACAACCTCGCCATTCAAGAAGACACCGAGAGCGGCGCCGCGTGGGTGTTCGAGGGCAAGTGGGCCGCCGACGGCGCCCTCTGCGTCGACGAGTTCCGGGCGCTCGAGCTGGTCGCCAGCGGCGAGGTGCGCGACTGCGCCCTCGCCAAGCTCGGCAGCAACTGCGCCGCGGGCGGCTTCGCGGGCGGCGTGCTCTTGCGCAACGAATACAACAGCGCCGGCATCGTCGGCCTCGTCCGCGACCTCGTCAACGGCAGCCCCAACACCAAGCTCGCCGACAAGGTCGAAGGCGCGCTCGGCCTGCTCGAAGAAGGCTTCGCCGAGCTCGCCACGTCGCCCCCCAACCGGCTCGCGGCGCTCGACGCCTTCGAGGGCGCCTTGGTCGACCTCAAGGCCGCGGTCGACGGCGCGCTCTTGCCGGCCGGCTACGGCACCGGCCTCATGAACCGCATCGTGGGGGTTGCGCGCTTTCAAGCCACCGCCGCCATCGACGCGAACGCGTGCGGCACCGGGGCGCCCAGCCAGCTCGCGGAGGCGAAGAAGCGGCGTGACGAGGGCGACCGGCTCCGCGCCGCGGGCGACTACAGGTCCGCGTGCAGCAACTACAAGATGGCGGTCCAGAAAGCCGCAGACGCCGTCGGCTCGCCCTGCTCCCCCTGAGGCCGGGCGCCTCGGCCCGTTTCGCCCCCCCTCGTCGCCGCGGCGCCCGACGTCGGCGCCCTCGACCATGTCGGCAGCGCCACCGAGAGTGCTCGAGACGGCTGAAAGGGCCGTGCGCCTGACGCTGGGCGGCGCAGAGCTCGAGACGGCCGAAAGGGCCGTCCGTCTGGCGCTGCGCGGCGCAGAGCCCGTCACGGCCATGGCCGCCTTTGTGGCCGAGGCCTTCGGCCCGGCCGGCCCGGGCGCCAGATGGCCCGACGAGCCGTGACGCCGCCCCCTCAGATTCGCCCCGACGCCGTCGCCGTCGCGTTGAGGGGTTCCGGTCAGCCCAGTCCGCCGAACCGCTTGTCGAGCTTCGTGAGCTGGCTCCGGAAGCCCTCGGCCGACATCTTCGTCCAGTGCGGGTCGCGGTGCGGGTGCAGCGTGACCACCATTCGAGCGTGGTCGCCCGACGCGTGAAAGTCGACCTCGATCGTGCTCTCGTAAGGCCCGACGCCCGGGATGAAGTCGATCACATGCACGAGCGTCAGCCGCTCGAACGGCTTGAACTCGGCGAACCGCCCGCGCGTACCGTGGGACACCGGCTGGCCCAGGCGCTTCATCGCGGCGATCGCGTCGGCCGCGTCCGCGATCATGTCGTACTCGAGCGCGCCGCCCGCGCGCGGCTCGAGGGCGTGAACCTCGACGCGGAAGCCCTCGGGGCCCCACCACGACTCGAAGCCCGCCTTCGTCGTCCACAGCTCCCACAACTCTTCGACCCGCGCGCGGTACGTGCGCTCGATGACCATCTTCGCCTGGGGCGCATCGGCCGCTACGGGCGTGCTCATGGTACTCATTTGCGTGGCTCCTTCTTGGTGGCGCCGCGGTCGCCGCGTCGCTCCTCGAGCGCGGCGCCGAAGCGGTCGAGGCGCGCTTCCCACAGCCGCCGGTAGCCCGCGAGCCACGCGTCGAGCTCGCGGAAGGGCTCCGGCCGGAGCGCGTAGAGCCGGCGCTGCCCGTCCGGTCGCACCGAGACGAAGCCCGACTCGTGCAAGATGCGCAGGTGCCGCGAGACGCCAGACTGGCGGACCCCCGCTCGGTCGACGATCTCGCCGACCGGCCTCTCGCCGCAGCGCAACGCCTCGACGATGCGGCGGCGGGTGGGGTCGGCGAGCGCCTCGAAGGGGTTCATCTGCATCGCGGTGTATATACATGTCAGTGAATATATCGCCCGTCAAGGCGCTCCGACGAGGGCCGGCGGCGCCCAGGCAATCGCCCTGCCATCGCGACGGGCACGGTCCGGCGTGATCGCTGGTAGCGCGCGCGACCCGCCCGCGGGGCGAGCGTCGGCGCAGGGGCCGCGCGCGGCGGGGCCCCTCGACACCCCCCGGGTCGCGCGGCATACAATGCGGCCCGTGCCAGGCGCGTTCGACTTGAACGATCTCACGACCTTCGTGCGCGTGGTCGACGGGGGCGGGTTCGCGGCCGCGGCGCGCACGTTCGGCGTGCCGAAGTCGACCCTCAGCCGGCGCGTCGCGGGGCTCGAGGCGAGGCTCGGGGCGAAGCTCTTGCGCCGCTCGACGCGCGCGGTCGGCCTGACCGACGTGGGCCGGGCGTACTACGAGCGCTGCGTGCGCATCCTGGGCGAGGTCGAAGACGCGAACGCGGCCGTCGGGCGCGCCCGGGCCGCGCCGCGCGGGCGGGTGCGGGTGACGGCCGCGGCGGCGGTGTCGGGCGCGCTGCTCGGGCCGGTGCTGGCCGAGTTCCTCGAGCGCCACCGCGAGGTGAGCGTCGAGGTCGTGGCGCGCGACCGCCTGGTCGATTTGGCCAAAGAGGGCTTCGACCTCGCGCTGCGGCTCGGGCCGCCGCAAGGCGAGGCGGCGCTCAGCTCGCGCACGATCGTCCGGCTGCGTACGTTGCTCTGCGCCAGCCCCGCGTACCTCGAGGCGCACGGCGCCCCGGCGTCGCCCGCCGATCTGCGGGCGCACCGCTGCATCGCGTTCGGCACGCCGCCGCGGGCGCTCACCTGGGCGCTCACGCGCGGCGACGAACAGGCGGCCGTGAAGGTGTCGGCGCGGCTCGCCACCAACGACGCGTCGGTCGCCCACCAGGCCGCCCTGCGGGGGCTGGGCGTGGCGGCGCTGCCGAGCTTTCTGTACGCCGAGGGCGTCGGCCGGGGCGCGCTGCGGCCGGTGCTCGAGGGCTGGCAGATGCAAGGCGCCGTCTTGCGCGCCGTCTACCCGGGCGGCACCCGCGCGCCGGCGGCGGTGCGGGCGCTCGTCGCGGCGCTGGTCGCGCGCGTACCGGCGTACGTCACGCCGGCCTGAGCCGGTGGCGGGGGGCGTGGCGCGACCGGCGGCCCCGGACTCGACGTCCGGGGCCGCGCCGGCCGAGCGAACGTATCCGCCGCACGTATGAGCCGGCGGCTCGACCGGGCCCGCGGCGTTCCGCGGGGTGGGACGCCGCGTCTCGGCGGCACCGTCTACCGCGGGCCGGCGGCGGCCCTCATCGTTGACGCCATGAACATCGCCCTTCATCGGCCCCTCTGGCTCTACCCGCTGGCGCTCGCGATCTCGCTCGGAGCGGCCTGCGGCGACGACGACGTGACGGCGCCCGTGGCGCTCGGCACCGACGGGTGCGAGCGCCCCGAGGCGGGGGCGCCCGCCGCCGCGCCGGCGCCGCCGCCCGACGGCTTCCGCAGCGAGTTTGCCGCGGTCAACGGCGTTCGGCTGCACTACGTCATCGGCGGCGCGGGCTCGCCGGTCGTCCTGCTGCACGGCTGGCCGCAGACCTGGTTCGAGTGGCACCGGCTCATGCCCGCGCTGGCCGCGGCCGGGCACACGGTCATCGCGCCCGACCTGCGCGGCGCCGGCGAGTCGGACAAGCCGCCCACCTCGGTCGGCTACGAGAAGCGCGTGCTGGCCGACGACCTGCGCGCGCTGCTCGCGTCGCTCGGCCTGGGCCCCGCCCACGTGGTGGGCCACGACATCGGGGCGATGGTCGCCTACGCCTTCGCCGCGGCGCACCCGGCCGAGGTGCGCCGGCTGGCCCTGCTCGACGCGCCGCTGCCCGGCATCGAGCCCTTCTGGTCGGGGCTGCCCAGCTCGACCGAGCTCTGGCACTTCGGCTTTCACGGCGAGCGGGGCACGGCCGAGGCGCTCGTGCAGGGGCGCGAGCGGCTCTACCTCACGTCGTTCTATACGAAATACGCCTACGCCCCGGACGCCTTCGCCGCCGAGGAGGTCGACGAGTTCGTGCGCGCCTACTCGGCGCCGGGCGCGATGGCGGGGGGCTTCGAGTGGTACCGCGCCTTCGGGCTCGACGCCGAGTACAACCGGGGCCTGCAGGCGACGCGCCTGCCCATGCCCGTGCTGGCGCTCGGCGGCGAGGCGGCGATCGGCGAGGGCCAGCGGGCGATGGCCGAGGCGATCGCCGACGACGTGCGGGGCGGCGCGATCCCCGGCAGCGGCCACTGGCTCGCCGAAGAGCAGCCCGACCTGCTCGCCGACGAACTGCGGCGCTTTCTCGTCGACTGAGGCCAGCTCGCCCCCCGCAACGCCTGACAAGCCGGCCGACCGGGCCGACGACGACGCGGCCTGAGCCGGGCGGCGGCCCGCTCGGTGGCGAGACTTCGCGAGCCGGCGCGGGGCACGCGTGTGCATCGAGGCATGATGCCGCGAAGACCGCGTGGCGAGGCCGCACGACGCACGGGGCAAGCGGGCGCCGCGGCGGCCGAGGCTCGGCGAGGCCGATGACGTCACGCCCCCTCGCCACGGACGAGGCCCAGCCCGCCCTGCTTTGGCCGGTGCAGTGGCTCGGGCCCGTCGCTGCACCGGGAGCCTCAGCCGAGGCGGCGAGTCGGGGTCGTCGGAGCCACGGGCACGCTTCTGGCAGCGCATGACCCAGCCCGCCGGCCGCTCTCGTCGTGACGAAGCTACCGACGGGCCGGGTCAAGAAGGGTCGACGCCGAAACCACCGCGGAGGCACCGATGCGCAGCGTACGTTCCAGCGAATTGTCTGCTCCCCTGATCGTGGCGGCTCTGGTCGCCGCGGCCGGCTGGGGGGCCGGCTGCGACGGCGAAGGGGCGCCGGACGCCGACGCGTCGCCCACCCGCGACCAGGCTCTGACCGGCGACCAATTCGAATGCTACAACAACACCAGCGTGTGCAGCACCTCGGGCCCCTGCCTGGCGTGCAGCGGCAAATCGCTCTACAGCTCGTCGACCTGCGACTACGGCACCGACTATCATACGAATACGGGCGCCTCGGGCGTCGAAGAGCGCATCGCCATTCTGGCGCCGCACGGCGGCGCGATCGAGCTGTACACGTACGAGATCGGTGACGAGCTCCGGCGCGCCCTGCAGACGCCGTACCACCTGTTCGACGCGCACCCGACGTCGACGTGCATCGGGTCGTACGGCGACGCCTACTCGGCCCTGCACGTCACCTCCACCGGGTACAACCCGCGCGGCGCCCTCGACGCGCTCGGCGCCTCGGCCAGCACGCGCGGCGTGGCCATTCACGGCCACGGCCGCGGCGGCACCCTCGTTTGCGTGGGCGGCGGGTCGTCGACGGCCCGCAGCAACTTCATCACCTGTTGGAACTCCCTCTCGACCGGCTACACGGCGGTGAACATCGATCACGCGGACTGCGCCGGCATCACCGGCACCGACCCCTCGAACATCGTCAACCGCGGGCGCGGCGGCAGCGGCCTGCAGCTCGAGATGCCCTTGGGCCTGCGCTCGTCGCTCAACTCGAGCATCGGCGGCTCCGAGAAGTTGCTGTTCCGTAAGCTCGCCGGCGCCATCCGGCGCGGCATGGGCCTGACGAGCTCGTGCGGCGCCATCGCCCCGTACTGAGCGGCGGCCCCGCGCGAGCGCGGCCGAATCGGCCCGGGCGGGGCAGCAGCGGCGCTTCCGGGTGTGGGGTTGCGCCGCCCCGCGCGAGCCTCGCAGACGTGGTACGATGGGCGGCCGAGTCGAGCCGCGCGCCTTCCGAGAGCGCGAACGGTAGACTGCCGAACGATGGTCGCTCCGAGGCCGCTCCTCATCGTCGATGGCGCGAACGTCGTGGGCTCGGTGCCCGACGGGTGGTGGCGTGACAAGAGGGGCGCCGCCGAGCGCCTGTGCACCGCGCTCGAAGAGCTGGCATCAGGGCGATTCCGCCGTCGCCTCCCCCCGCCGCTCGAGGGCGGGCCGCTCGACGTCGTCTTGGTCGTCGAAGGCGCGGCACGCGGGGTGAGGTGCCGTGCCGGCGTCGAGGTCGTCGATGCGCCGGGCTCCGGCGACGACACGATTGTCGAGCTGGCGCGGCAGCGCGGCGGCCATCGCCTCGTGGTGGTCGCGACCGCGGACCGCGAGCTGATCGGGCGCGTCCGGGCCCTCGGCGCCTCGGTGATCGGGCCGCGGTCGGTCCATCCGCGGGGGTGACCGCCCGGCCGAGCGCGCCGCCCGGTCGAGCGAAGCTGAGCAACCCCGGCGGTCGCGGGTCGCCCGGTCGCGCGATACAGCACCCCCAGCGGTCGCGGGTCGCCCGGCCGAGCGAGGCCGATCAATCCCAGCGGTCGAGGAGGTACGTGGCCGTCGCGTTCGCGGTGGTGACGCGTAGCGGTAGGTCCCACGGCCTCTGGTCGGTCATCCCGAGGCCGCAGGCCTCGGCCTCGTCGGCGCCGGCGATCGTCGCGGAGCGGTTGAACGCCTCGAGCGTCGCGCGCACGCTGTGCAGCTCGCTGCGCAGCGTCTCGGTGAAGAAGCCGCGCCCCAGCCCCGCGGCGGTGTCGCGGCAGCCCTTGAGCAAGAAGAACGTGTGCCGCCCGTGCTGCGTGAGCGGCCGGTCGCCCCACAGGTTCGGCGACGCCACGATGGCGGTCACGGGGACCCACGCGCTCGCCGGCACGTTCCACTGCGCGGGGCCCTGCGGCGGCGGGGCCGCGTGGCGCGGCGGGTGGGCGAGCCGCTGGCCGGGCACGTAGTCGAATTCGAAGACGACGACGTCCGAGGCGGCGCCGGTCTGGCGGTGCGGCGAGACGGTGCCGTGAAAATGGTAGATCTCGCCGCCGATCTCGACCTCGACCTTGAACGGCGTCGGCGACTGGTCACGCTCGTGAAAGCGGTAGTTCTGGACGTAAACCCGGTAGCGCCCGCGCGGCGCCGCGCCCCGCGCCCAGCGGACGTTCTCGACCGGCGTCGTCGTCTCGCCGCGCACGTTCATGTCGACGTCGAGCCAGCCCCCGCAGGCCGACCGCTTGTGGGCGAAATAGATGTGCTCGTTGCCCGGCGCGACCACGTGCAGGTCGAGATCGTTGCGGTTGTTCCACAGCAGCGAGGCGCGGACGTCGACCCCCTCGTACTGCCCGCCCGCGCCCTCGACGCGGCGCTTGATCTCGGCGTCGATGCCCGCGTGGTAGTACCAGCTCACCGGGTTGCGCCGATCTTCGGCGTCCCACTGCAAGATGGGCGGGGCGTCGGCGCTGGCCGCCGTGACGAGGGCCATGAAGCGCTCGGGGCTGGTCGGCGTCTGCGCCTCGATGGCGAGCGCGTCGGGCAGCACGGTGCGGGCGAACTTCTCCCAGGTCATCGTCTGCGGCGGCAGCCCGAGCTTGGCCGCCGGCCCCTTCGCCTTCGGCGTCAGGTGGCCGAACACGCCGCCGGGCGGCCCCGCGGGCTTGGGGTCGCGCGGGCGCCAGAGAAAGGTCGGCACGTCGGCGAGGCGGGCGTAGCGGCGGTCGAGCGCGCCGGCCGCCTTGAGCCCGGCGATGGCCCGCTCGGCCTGCGCGATGTTGCCGGCCGCGGGCGCGACCTGGGCGCGCATGTACTGGCTCGGGTCCATCTTCTCGTCGAAGCGGCGCTTGATCGCCGCGGCGTCGAGGCCTTCGGCCAGGTCTTCGAGCAGCGTGCCGATCATGCCGCTGCGCACGTGGGCGTAGCCGGCGGGGGCGGTGGCCGCCGCGCGCCACACCAGCGCGTCCCGCCGCCGCGGCGAGGCGGCCGCGGCGAGCGCCCGGTGCAGGCTCAGCAGCCAGGTCGCCACGCCGACGCACTTCTCCGAGCGGTACAGCGTGCCCGACGTCAGCAGGGCGAGCGCCCGCTCGACCAGCTCGGGCGGGAACTCGGCGAGCCCGCGCGCCAGCATGCGCTTGTCTTCGCGGCGCTCGGCCTGCACCTGCGCCGCGCTGAGCAGCGGGTGGGCGTGGGCGCGCGGCACCTCGACCGAGAAGTGCGTCCACACCTTGCCCTCGGCGGTCGGCGGCGAGGCCGGCGTGCCCAGCACCCGCGCCGCGGGCACGAACACCCCGTCGACCTCGGCGGCGACGACCAGCTCGGCCATGGCGTTGAAGGCACGGTCGAACCCCGCGGGCGCGCCGTCGGCCCAGAGCGCCGACGTCAGGCGCCCCGCGTCGTCGATCGACACGAGCGCCCCGAAGCGCTCGACGAAGTGCCGGCACGCGTTGCAGGTGTACTCTTGCCGCATCGCCGGCGGCAGGTGCTCGAGGAAGCAGGCCCACAGCCCGGCCGCCGCGGTGAAGAACAGCGGGCCCTCGGCGTGGGCGGCGAAGCGACACCGGAGGGCGGTGAGCACGCCGGGGAACTCGTCGAACTCTTCGGTGCCGTTCTGGTCGGTGCTCGTCATGGCTGCTCCCGTCCCGCGCGACGGACAGAAATCGCGGCCGACTACACTACGCCACCGGCGTGCGCCCCGCTACGCGGGAAGCCGGCGGGGCCGCTCAGCGCTCGGCGGACGCTTCGGCCTCGGCGGCGGTGGCCGCGGCCCCGGCGTCGCGCGAGGCGGCGCCCATCCGCCCGACGAGCAGGGCCGCGACGGCCGCGAGGGCCGAGCCGACGAGCACGGCGAGCTTCGAGGCCTGCAAGAGCGCCTCGGTCTCGAAGGCGAGGCCGGCCATGAAGATGGCCATGGTGAAGCCGATGCCGGCGACGAGCCCGACGACCAAGACGCCCCGCCAGCGGACGCCGCCCGGCAGGGCGGCGACCCCGGCGCGCACCGCGGCGTAGCTCGCGAGGCAGACGCCGAGGGGCTTGCCGACGACGAGCCCGGCGACGACGCCGAGCATCGTCGCGCGCGCCGACGCCTCGCCGAGGTCGAAGCCTCCGACGCGCACGCCCGCGTTGGCGAAGGCGAAGAGCGGCATGATGGCGAAGGCGACCCAGGGGTGCAGGGCGACCTGGAGCCTCGTGCCCGGCGGCAAGACCTCGCGCCGGGCGATCTTGAGGCGGCGGAGCAGGCCGAGCACCACGTGGGCTTCTCGCTCGGGCTCGTCGGCGCGCCCCTCGACCTCGTCGGCCACCCGGCGCGCGGCCTCGGCGAACCCGCGCGCCCCGAGCCAGGCGCGCGCCGGCGTGAGCAGCCCGAGCGCGACGCCCGCGAGCGTCGGGTGCACGCCGGCCGTCAGAAAGCCCGCCCAGAGCGCGGCGCCCGCGGGCACGTAGAGCCAGGGGTTGCGGACGCCGACGCGCTGCAAGAGCACGATGGCCCCGAGGGCGCCGAGCGCGAGCGCGACGCCGCCGAGCGAGATGCCGCTCGAGAAGAAGAGGGCGATGACGACGATGGCCCCGATGTCGTCGATGATGGCGAGCGCGAGCAAGAAGACGCGCAGCGCCGGCGGCGCGCGCTTGCCGAGCGCGGTGAGGACGCCGACCGCGAAGGCGATGTCGGTCGCCATGGGCACGCCCCAGCCCCGCGCCGTCGGGCCGCCGCGGTTGATGGCGAAGTAGATGAGGGCCGGGGCGGCCATGCCCCCGAGCGCGGCGACGACGGGCAGGGCGGCGCTCTTCCAGCGCGACAGCTCGCCCTGGTGAATCTCGCGCCGGATCTCGAGCCCCACGACGAAGAAGAAGACCGCCATGAGCCCTTCGTTGACGAGAAAGTGCAGCGAGGGCTTCGCGATCGCCGCGCCGACGCCGATCGTCACCTCGGTGTGCCAGAGGTGGTCGTAGGCCGCGGCCCAGGGCGAGTTGGCCCACGCGAGCGCCGCCAGGGCGGCGACCAAGAGCACCACGCCGCCCGCCGCCTCGACGTGCAAGAAGTGCTCGATGGGCTCGAAGACCTTGCGGGCGAGGCGGCGAGCGGGCGCCCACGCCTCGGGAGGGAGAGGCAAGGGCGTGCCATGCTCGACGTCCGTGGTCATCGCCGCGCCGCCCTCTCGCCGGCGCGGGGCGGGTGCTCGTTCGGGAAGGCCATACTCTCGAGGGTAGGCGCTCGCGCCCGACGGGCCAGGTCAATCGGGCGAGCCCAAGCCCTTCCGTCCTTACTTTCTGCGGCCGGCGCCCCAAAGCAGCGCAAAGGCCCCCACCCCGGGGCGGGATGAACGGGGCGCGGAGAGCATGCCCTGAAGGGTTATCGAGCCGCATCCGGCGGTGCGGAAAGAGTCGGGCCAAGGGCCCGCGAACCGGCCGGGCGACTCCGCTGAGTCGGGCGAAGGGTCCGGGCACCCCCCTTGCCACCCGATCGAGTCGGGCGAAGGGTCCGGGCGACCTCCGGGCGACTCATTTGGGTCGGGCGAAGGGTCCGGGCGACCTCCGGGCGACTCATTTGGGTCGGGCGAAGGGTCCGGGCACCCTCCGGACGACTCATTTGGGTCGGGCGAAGGGTCCGGGCACCCTCCGGACGACTCGTTTGAGTCGGGCGAAGGGTCAGGGCGACCTCCGGGCGACTCATTTGGGTCGGATGGTGTGGCTGGATACTTCCCCGGCGACCGGAACGGGTCGGGTGGAGAGCCCGCCCGTAGTTCGGGCGACGGAAACGAGTCGCGCGGCGAGTCTGCCCGTAACGAATACCGACCACGCTTGCTGCGGCCAGGAACGCCGCCCGGCGGCGCCGCCCAGCCGCCCAGGTTTCAACCTGGGCGACCGGGCCACGACGCCCCCGCCGCTTTCTTTGCTCTATTTGTGAAACCGCCGGGGCCCTGCGTCGAGCCGGCGATCTTGCTAACCGGCTGGCGTAGGGCGCTGCTCAGTTGAGTTGCCTACGCCCGACAGACGACCCCCGCTGGCTGAGCTCGAAGGGCGAGCTCAGGGGGTTCAGCAGGCGTCGACACTCTCATCACACCCGGCGAATTGGGCTTCGAGCGGGTGCCCTCGGCCTCGCGAGGGTGGGCCGGGTGTTGCCTTCGTCAAGAGGCGTGCCACAACGCTAGCTCATGTAGAGCGGCGAAGCGGACGGCCTGCCAAGGGCCTTACGAGGTGGTAGCATCTGTCGTTGGTGGAGAGCGGGCGATGTCGCTGAACAGCCCTGTGTCGCTAGAAGGTACGATGACCGACCCGGCCGCCGTACCGCACAGGTTCGCCTCATACCGCTTCGAGCCACGCAGCGTGGTGGCCGGCCGTTACGAGGTGCTCGCGCGGGTCGGCGGGGGCGGCATGGGCGCCGTCTATCGCGTCCGAGACCGCGAGCTGGGCGAGACCGTCGCCCTGAAGGTCTTGCGCAACCGCAACGTGCCCGACGCCCGGGTGCGCGAGGCCTGGCGCCAGGAGGTGCGCCTGGCCCGCAAGGTGGTGCACCCGAACGTCTGCCGGGTCTTCGACATCGGCGAGACCGACGACCTGCTCTTTCTCACGATGGAGCTGGTCGAAGGCCGATCGCTGCGCGCGCTCCTGGTGGCCGAGCGCCCGTCGCCGCGCGCGTCGCTCGACCTGTTGATTCAGACCGCGTCCGGGCTGGCCGCCGTTCACGGGCGGGGCATCGTGCACCGCGACGTCAAGCCCGAGAACATCATCGTGCGCCACGACGGCCGCGCCGTCCTGGTCGACTTCGGCCTCGCCGCGACCGAAGACGCCCTCGAGAGGTCGTCGGGCGGCACGCCCGGGTACGTGGCGCCCGAGCAGCTCCGCGGCGAGAGGGTCGACGCGCGCGCCGACGTCTTCTCGATGGGCGTGCTGGCGTTCGAGCTGCTCACCGGCGACCGCCCCCCGGCGCCGTCGGGCGGCGGCGCGCCCGCGCCGCGCCCGTCGGCCGCCCTGTGGGGTTGGCCCGCCGAAGCGCGCGAGCGCCTCGAGGCGATCATCGATCGCGCCCTCTCCCGTGACAAAGAGGCGCGGTTCCTGGGCGCCGACGAGCTGCTCGAGGCGCTCGAAGGCGTCCGCCGGCTGCTCGAGCTCGCCACGTCGGTGCCCCCGCACGCGGCGCCCGCCAAGGGCCCGAAGGGCCTCGCCGGGTACGCCCCGCTCGGGGCCCTCGCCGCCGCGGCGCTGGCGGCCGCCTCGTGGTGGTACGCGAGCGGCGGCCCCGACCGCTCGGCGCGGAGCGCCGGCGGGCGCACGACCGCGGCCGCCGCGCGGCTGGCCCTGCCGCCCGAGACCTGGCAAACGCCCCCGCTGATCAAGGTGCTGCCCTTCGAAGCCCCGCAAGGGGGGCCGAAGCTCCGGGAGCTCGCCGCGGCGGCCACCGACGCGACGACCTCGGCCGTGCGCGCCCGCTCCGACGTGCGCCTCTGCGACGCCTCCTGCGACGGCAACGACGCCGCGGTCTCGATCGTGCGCGGCAGCGTGGCCCCGGTCGGCGACCGGGTTCGCGTCGAGGTGCAGCTCCTCGACGGGCGCGGCACCGACCACCCCGAGCCCTTCGAGCTCGTCGAAGGGGGCGACTCGCCGGGGCTGTTTCCGGCCCTGCGCCGCGGCGTCACGGGCGAGCTGCGCCTCTTCGCCCGGGCGCGCCAGCGGAGGCTCCGCGACGCCCAGCTCTCGGCGAGCGAGGCGGCGAAGAAGGCGCTGGCCGCGTACCGGGCGCTGGTCGGCGCGCGGCTGCTCGGCGGGCAGATCCCCGAGGCCGAGCCGCTGCTGGACACGGCGGTCGGCGCCGACCCCGGGTACGTCCCGGCGCTGCTCGAGCGGGCGTACCTGCGCATGATGAAGGTCGCCACGACGGGCGACAACCGGTGGCTCGAGGGGGCGCAGGGCGACGTCGAGCGCGCCCTGCAAGCGCGCCCGGGCGACCCGGAGGCGGCCGTGATGAAGTGCAGCGTGCTGCGCTACGCCGCCATCCGCGACCGCCGCTCGCCCTACGCCCGCATCGAGGCGGCGATGTCGGCCTGCACCGAGGCGCGGGCCATCGCGCCCGACGACGTGAACCCGCTCCGGTACATGGCGAAGCTCTACGACTATACGTGCCAAGACCAGCTCGCCCTGGCAACCCTACAGGCGGCGCTCGACCTCGACGGCTCGCACACCGGCGAGCTCGCCGATCACTTGATCGAGCTCGCCTTGCAGAACGACCAGCTGCCGCTCGCCGACCGGTTCTCGGCGCAGCTCGTGGCCTTCCAAGAGAACGAGCAGGCCGAGGGCCCCCGGTCGCTCTCCCGAAAGGCCGGGGTCGAGCCGACGAAAGGCGCTTATTTCAAGCGGGCGGCGGTGCTTTTGCGGCAAGAACGCTGGGAAGAGGCCAGGGCGGCCCTCGAGAAAGAGCTCGCGCTGGCGTCGCCGGGCTTCGCGGACGCGCGGATGGAGGCGGCGGCGCTGCACGCCCTCGTGCTGCTCGAGGGCAAGGGCTACGGCAAGGTGGCGCCCAAGTCGCGGGGCAGGCTCGAGCAGCTCGAGAAGTCGTTCCCGCCGGAGGCCGCGTTCAGCGTGTCCTTCACGTACGGCCTCGTCGACCCCAACGCCGCGCTGAAGTGGCTCGACCCCCCGCCTGCCGAGCCGTCCTGCGACCTGGCCATTCATCGCGCGGCGCTGCTTCGCGCCGCCGGCCAGGTCGAGCGGGCCCGCGCCGAAGTGCGCGCCTGCCGCCCCGAGGGCGAGCGCGAGAAGCGCTGCGTCGACCTGATGGCGCGCTGAGCCCCCGGCCGAGCGCGCCCGCGGGCCGCTCGCCCGCCCGCC
>DASTPP010000052.1:0-22198 GCA_035762175.1 Polyangiaceae bacterium
CCCCCCGGCGCGAGCGGGGGCGGCGCGACCGGCGAGCGCGCCCCCGCCGCCCGCGCTCGCGCCGGGGGGCGGTACGGCCGCGCTCGCGCTCGGCCGCGCGGGGCGGAGCGCGGGGGCCGCGGCCCCGCCCTCACTGGACCCTGCGCCGATGGTTTATCTTTTCTTCGATGAGACGTGATGGCTCCATGGTTCCGGCCACTTTGTCGAAGAACTACCTATCGGGCCCGCCGCCCCGGGGCGACAGCATGTGGGATAATGGCCGCCTGAACCCGCCGTCATGCCGCACCTTATCGTCCGCCAACCGGACCGCGTCGCGTTCTCGGTCGAGCTGCGCGAGGGCCTGACCGTGGGCCGCCACGAGCAGAACGCGATCGTGCTCGAGGACGCGAAGGTCTCGCGGCAGCACGCCTCGTTCGGGGCCTCGAAGGGCCGCTGGTCGGTGCAAGACCTCGGCTCGACGCACGGCACCTTCGTCAACGGCGCGCGCGTGTCGAGCTGCGAGCTCGCGGACGGCGACCAGGTGCAGGTCGGGCAGGTGCTGCTGACGTTCGCCGAGTCCGACGACCGGCCCTCCGAGCTCGTGCACCACAAGACCGCGGCCGAGGCGCCGCCGGTGCTGGGCGGCGAGGCGGGGCGGCTGCGGGTCTTTTACGACGTCGCCCGGGCCATCGGCGAGATCGAAGACCCGGACGCGCTGCTCGGCCGCATGCTCGAGGCGATCGTCGACGTCCTGCGCTGCGAGCGCGGGCTGGTGGGCCTGCTCGAGGGGCCGGGCGAGTCGCTGCGGCGCATCGTGCGGTCGCGCGGGGGCGCGGCGCGCGAGGTGGTGCTCAGCCGGTTCCTGGTCGAGGCGACGCTCAAGCGGCGCGAGGGCGTCATCGTGCGCGACCCGTCCTCGGCGCACACGCTGCTGCGCGAGGGCATCCTGTCGGCGATGGGCGTGCCGCTCTGCTCGGCCGGCCGCGTGCTCGGCCTGCTCTACGTCGACGACCGGGGCCTGGCGGGCCGCTTCACCGAGCAGGACCTCGACTTCTTGACCGCGCTCGGCCACCTGACCGGCGCCGCGCTCGAGGGCGCCGAGCGCTACCAGCGCGTCGCCGCCGTCGCCGCGGCGCTCGGCGCCGAGAGCCCGCTCGGCGACCTCGTCGGCAACAGCCCGACGATGCAGAAGCTGCGCGCCAGCATCCGCAAGTTCGCGGCCGCCAGCGCGCACGTGCTCATCCGGGGCGAGAGCGGCACGGGCAAAGAGCTGGTGGCGCGCTCGCTGCACGCGCTCTCGCCCCGGGCCGAGCACCCCTTCGTGCCGCTCAACTGCGCCGCCATCCCCGAGACGATGATCGAGGCCGAGCTCTTCGGCTACGAGAAGGGCGCCTTCACCGGCGCGACCCGCGACAAGCGCGGCAAGTTCACCCTCGCCCACCGCGGCATGCTCTTCCTCGACGAGATCGCCGACCTCGGCCTTTCGGCGCAGGCCAAGCTGCTGCGCGCGATCCAAGAGGGCGAGGTGCAGCCGCTGGGCTCCGAGCGGGCGACGCGGGTCGACGTGCGCATCGTCTCGGCCACCCACAAGGACCTCATGGCCGAGGTCGCGGCCGGCCGCTTCCGCGAAGACTTGTACTACCGGCTCAACGTGGTCGAGCTCGACGTGCCGCCGCTGCGCGAGCGGGGCGACGACATCCCGCTGCTCGCGCAGACCTTCCTCGCCGCCGAGGCGCGCCAGCTGGGCAAGGCCGTGCGCGGCTTCAGCCCGCGGGCGCTCGAGGCGCTGCGGCGGCACCGGTGGCCGGGCAACGTCCGCGAGCTGCAGAACGAGGCCGAGCGCGCGGCGATCGTGGCCGACGGCGAGCTGGTCGACATCGGCGACCTGAGCGCGCGCATCGCCAACCACTCGCCCCCCTCGTCCCGCCCGCCCCTCGCCCGCCCGGCCGCGCCCGCGGCCTCGCTCCGCGACCGCTACGCCGAGCTCGAGCCGACCGAGCGCTCGCTCGTCAAGGAGGCGCTCGCGGCCGCGAACGGCAACGTCGCCGAGGCGGCGCGCCTGCTGGGGATCAGCCGGGTCATGATGGACCTTCGGGTCAAGAAATTCGGACTGTCGAGCAAGGGCCGGGGCGCGCTGCCGCCGGGCGAGAATTTAAAAGGCGGTCTCGCCCTTAGCGACCTAGAGTATGATCCGGGCCGTGGCGAGGTCCGACGACGGCGAAACGTCAGGCATCAAGACCGATCGCATCCCCCCCGTGGTGGTCGTCGCCCCCCCCGCCGTCCAGCCCGCCCCGGGCCGCGTCGTGGCGAACCGGTACGAGATCCGCGACCGCCTCGGCAAGGGCGGCATGGGCTCGGTCTGGCGCGCCTACGACCGCGTGCTCCGCGAAGACGTCGCCCTCAAGGTGCTCTTGCCCGAGCGGGGGCACGACGCCGCCATGCTCGACAACTTCCTCGGCGAGGTGAAGCACGGGCGGAAGATCAAGCACCCGAACGTCTGCCGCGTCCACGACATCGGCGAAGACGGCGACCTGCGCTTCTTGACGATGGAGCTCATCGAAGGGCGCAGCCTGCGCGCCGTCCTCAAGGAGGGCCCGCTCGCCCCCGACCGGGCGCTCGACCTGCTGCGGCAGATCGTCGAGGGGCTCTCGGCCGTGCACGCGCAGAACATCATCCACCGCGACCTCAAGCCCGAGAACGTGATGGTGCGCCCGAACGGGCAGGCCCTGGTCGCCGACTTCGGCCTCGCCCGCGCGCCGACCGCCGACCGGCACGACGACACCGACGTCGCCGGCACGCCCGCGTACATGTCCCCCGAGCAGCTCGCGGGCAAGCCGCTCGGCGTGCGCAGCGACATCTTCTCGCTCGGGCTGCTGGCGTTCGAGATGCTCACCGGCCGCGTGCCCTTCGAGGGCGGCTCGTCGGTGACCAAGAACCGCGCCGTCTTGCAGGCGCCCCCGCGCGCGCTCGAGGTCCCCGCGCTGCCCGACGGCTTCGTCCGCGCCCTCGACCGCGTGCTCGCCCGCGCGATGGCCCAAGACCCCGACGACCGCTTCGCCTCGGTCGACGAGTTCGGCGCCGCCCTCGCCGCGGCGCGGCGGGGCCCGGCCCCCGGCGAGGGCGACGAGCGGCCCGCCGGGCCCGCCCCCCAGGCCGCCGCGCCGGCCCGCCGCCGCCGGCGCTGGGCCGCCGTCGCCCTGTCGGCCGCGCTGCCCGCGCTCGCCGCCACCGCCGTCGCCGCCCGCTCGAGCTCGGGCCCCGCCCCGCCCGCCGTCCTCGTCACCCCGCTCGAGAACCTGACCGGCGACCCCACCTGGAACGGCCTCGCCCAGGGGTCGGTCGAGGCCATCCGCGCCGGCCTGCGGTCCTTGCCCCAGGTCCGCGTGCTCGACGGGCCCGCCCAGGCCTGGGCGCTCGGGGGCCCGGAGGCCACCTGGGTCACCGCCGGCAGCGTGCAGCGCGTCGGCTCGAGCCTGCGCCTCGCGGTGCACCTGCGCGCGGCCGGCGGGGCCGCGGTCGGCGAGCCCATCGAGATCGACGGCGACCCGGCCGACCCGAGCGCGCTGCCCGAGGCGCTGCGCCGGCGCGCCCGCGACGAGGTCCGGCTCCTCGTCAACGACCACGAGCGGCGCCGGCGCGCCGACGTCGCGACGAAGAACAAGACCGCCAAGGCCCGGCTGCGCGAGTACTACGACCTCATCAGCCCGGCGCCCCGCCCCGAAGACTTCGCCGCCGGCGAGCGCCTGCTCGACGAGGCGCTCGCGGCCGACCCCCGCTACGTGCCCGCGCTGGTCGAGCGGGCCACCCTGCGCATGCGCATCGGCCTCTCGCAGGCCAGCCCGAAGGCGCGAAAGGACGCCCTCGACGACGTCGGCCGCGCCATCGCCATCGCCCCCCGCGACCCGAGCGCGCTCGCCTTCCGCTGCCGGGCGCTGCAGCTCAAGCAGGCCTTCGACGACCAGTCGACCGACGCCGCCCTCGCCGAGGCCGTCGCCGCGTGCGACGACGCGCTGCGCGCCGACCCCGGCTCGGCCGCCGCCCGCCTCACCCTCGGGCGCCTGCACGAGAGCGCGTGCGAGACCGAGATCGCCATGACCACCCTGCAGCGCGCCCTCGACCTCGACCTCGATCGCAGCCTCTCGGGCTGGCTGCTCGAGCAGCTCGTGCACGTCGCCCTGAAAGAGGGCAAGACCGCCGTCGCCGACCGCGTCTCGCAGCAGCTCGTCGACTTCTCCGAAGAAGAGCGGCGCCTCGGCGGGCGGGCCTACAGCCGGCGCGCCGGCGTGCCGCCGACCCACGGCGCGCACGTCCTGCGCGCCGCCGTGCTCATGCGGCTCGGCCAGCCCGAGTCGCTCGCGCAGGCCGAGGCCGAGCTGCTGCGCGAGCTCGACACCATGGCCGGCGGCATCGGCGACCGCTGGAACGAGGCGACGGCCCTGCGCGGGCTCGTGCGCGTCGCCACGCTGCGCGGCCGCCCCGCGCCCTCCGCCTGGCGCGAGCGGCTCGACGCCCTCGAGCGCGACTACCGCGCGACCGCGCAAGAGAAGCCCAACGCCATCCGCGGCGCCGCGCTCTCGTACTGGTGGGTCGACCCCGACGCCGCCCTCGAGCTGCTCGCGCTGCTCGGCCCGCCGGCCTCGTTCCAAGACGCCTTCGACCGCGCGCGCATCTACCACGCCGCCGGCAAAGACGCCGACGCGCGCCGCGCGCTCGACCTGCACCCGGCGACCGAGCGCTGGCAGAAGCGCTGCCAAGCCTGGATCCACGCCCGCCTCGCCCCCTGAGCGCCCGCCGCTACCGGCTCGCCTGGCGGCCGCCCGTGCAGACCCCGCACTGGCAGCCCATCGGGTGCGTGAGCAGATCGAGGTGATCGCCGCCCTCGATGTGCGCCTCGTCCCCGCCCTCCT
The DNA here is from genome assembly GCA_035762175.1 of Polyangiaceae bacterium. Lineage (GTDB taxonomy): Bacteria > Myxococcota_A > Polyangia > Polyangiales > Polyangiaceae > DASTPP01. Next base: position 4,887 of record DASTPP010000052.1, read on the forward strand.
CCGCCACCTGCTCCGAGGCCGCCCGGCCCGCGTCCCCGTCGTCGGGCTCGGCGCAACCGCCGGCGAGCAGCGCGGCGGCGAGACCGAACGAAGCCGACAGCAACGCGATCCAACCCGAGCGGTGGCGAGTTTTCATAATAGTGTCTCCTTCAGGCAGGTAAAAAACGAGTCGTTTTCAAACGCGCCGCGGCGCGCTTTGGCGATTGGCACGACGCCCCGGGCCGGCGGCCGGCCCCGGGGCGCGAGCGGCGCCGGCGGCCGGGCCGATTCGCCCGTCCGCGCCGCCTCGAAACCCCGCGCGAGCCCGGCCCGCCGGCCGCGCCCGACCGCCCGCACGAACCCCGTGCGCGGCGAGCCCCCCCGCCCATTCCACCTTCGGGCGCCTTCCGATCTCGGCGCCGTCGGGCCCGCGCGAGGGCGGAAGCGGGAATGCTAAAAGGAATCGCGAGCGCGGCGGACGATGGCTGCTCGTTTCGAGCAACGACCCGCGCTCAATCACCCCTTGAGCACCGCTCGTGCCAAAGGCCCCAACCTGCCTTTTTCTGCGAATAGTGCGCCGGTGTACGCGTCGCCCCCCCCTTGGGCGAGCGCAGGCGAGAACGGATCGAGGTGATCGATCGATCAATCGTCGATCGATCGATCAATCCGGTCGGGCCTGCCCTCCGCGCGAGCTCAACCTTGACCGGAGATCCCTGCTCGGAGCCTCCCTACATCGGCGCAGACACGTGACTCGAGTTCTCGAACGAAGCGAGGGCCTGAGAGAGCTGAGTCAACGACCCTCTTCGCGCGAGCCAAGGCGGTGGGTCCCCCTCGAGCAGGGCCCAAGCCTGTGTCTCGCGGTCGGCACAGGAGTTGCTGTGGATACTCAGTAGAAGAACGTTGAAGTCCGCAGGGGTCGCGCCGAAGGCGCCCGGTCTTCCTCGGGCGCCCGGCGCCAGCCCGAACGCCGCCGCCCGGCCGTTCGAGCACCCTGAGCGGGGGAAAGGCCTACCATGACCATGTGCAGTGACCGCTCGCGCAGCATCGATAGCGTTGATGAGTTCTTCGGCGAGCCGACCGAAGAGCGCTTGGGCGAATGGTCCGGAGTGCGGTACCCCGAAGTCGGGCCCTGGCTCGCCCTGTTGCGTTGCCTGCTCGAAGCGTCGCAAGGCCGCCTGAATGCGCACGAGGCGGCGTACAAGCTGGGCTGCTCGACGCGAACGCTGCGCCGAAACCTGCGCCAGCTCGGCACGACCTTCCAGGCCGAAGCGCAGGCGGCGCGGCGCGCGCGCCACGCGCTCTGACGCCGGCGCCGGCGCCGCGGGGCGCACACGCTTCGGCCCGCCGCGCCGCGCCGGCCCCCCTTTACCCCTCGGCCGCGGGCCGGGCCGCCGAGGCCCGCGCCACGCCTTCGCGCGCCCTCGGGGCGCGTGGCGATCTTTTTTCCCACGGGTCGGCGACCCCGCGGCCATGAGCTCGTCGGGCAGGGCGCTCGGTACGCCCCCCCAACGAGGACGCCATGACCAACGCTTCTCTTCTTAACAAAATCGTCCCCTTCTTTCTTTGTGCGACCTCCTTCGGCGCTCTGGCGTCCGGCTGCGGCTCGAGCGACGCCCCGGCGCGTAACGAGGGCAGCGCCCTGCAGCCGACCGTGGCCGAGAGCGAGCCAGGCAACGGCGAGCGGCCCGCGGTGCCGACCGAAGCCGGGCGCGAGCCGGGCGACCGCCCGCGCACCGGCGGGTCGTGCGAGTTCGGCGGCTTCTCCTGGGAGGCCAAGCCCTTCGCCCTCTACCCCGACGAAGAGGCCTGCCTCGGCGACCAGTGGGTGCGCTTCGACGCGGGGCTCGGGCTCTGGGTGGGGCTGACGACCTGCTCGAGCGACGAGACGCGCATCTACCTCGCGGCCTCGCCCGAGGGGCCCTTCCTGGCCGCCGCCGACACGGCCGGGCACGGGCAAGACCACTGCGAGCTGGTCAACGCCGGCTTCACGCTGGGCCACGAAGACGACATCACCAGCGGCGGCTGCACCGACTGCTCGACCGGCCCCAACTTGCCGCTCGAGGGCCTGCCCGCCTACGCCCGCGCCGTCCTCGGCGAGCCCTTCAGCTTCGTCGAGATCACGCCCGAGTGGTCGCACCAGGTCTCGCGCCTGCGCTGCGGCGTCCAGCTCGGCTGCGCGGCGCCCCCTCCCCCGCCCCCGCCGCCCGACGGCTCGCCCGTCGAGGCGGGCCCGCTGCGCATCAACGATTGCGGCTACGCGGGCGCCTCGCACGTCGCGACGGCCGAGCCGGGCCAGCCCGAGTTGTTCGTGCTCAGCGTCTACGAGACGCGCAGCGACCACGGCTTCGGCTACCACCCGACGGGCGAGGCCTCGGTCACCGACACCCGGACGACGCCCCACGTGCTCGTGCTCTCGTCGTACGAGCCCACCCACTGGACCATCAACGCCGACGCCGCGGGCGGCCTGACCCAGATCATTCTCAACGGCTACCACGATCAGACCGTGACGGCCCCCCCGGGCGTGCTGGTGAGCGAGCACAGCGGCTTCAACGACGAGGGGCCCGAGTACTTCTCCGCTTGCGGCTACGCCTGGCCGAACAACGACGGCGGCTGCGACACCCCCGGCCTCGTGTCCGGCGTCGAGTCGTTCTCGGGGCTCTCGCTCTCGGCCTTCGCCGGCTGCTACGTGGCGACGAACTTCGAAGTTCGCGACGGCGACCGCTGACCCCGACGAGGCTCGCGCTCGACTGTTACTTGGCCGCGGGCGCCGGGCCGAGCCCTTCGACGCGCGTGCGCCCGTCGCGCTCGACCTGCAGGCGAATGCGGGGCTTGCCCTCGCCGTCGTTGAGCTCAATCGTGGCGACGCCGTCGACGACGCGAAGGGCGATGCGCTCTTGCGCCTCGCGGGGGCCGGCGGTCGTATCTCGAAAGACGATCTCGGGCAGGCCCTCTTTGATCAGGCCGATGCACACCGACTCGTAGCCCTTGTCGCTGTCGAAGCAGAGCCCGTGCACGCCGATCGGCTCGAGCATGGCGAGCCCGCCGACCTCGCGCCCCGACGCGTCGAGAAACTGGACGCCGTACGCCGTGACCTTGCGCTTCTGCCCGTTGGGGCCGGGCAGCGGCGCCCCGAGGCGAAGGCGCGTCTGGCCGCGCTCGTCGACGATGTTCAGCGTCCGGACGTCGAGCGACGCGGCGGCGCCGGGCGGCCGCGCGGGGGGCGGCGGCGAGGCGGCGCAGGCGGCGGCGGAGAGGGCGGCCAAGAGGGCGAGGGGCGCCGGGGCGAGGCGCCGGGGGGGTATCGACATGGGAAACCGCATAGCGCCGCCCCGGCGCGCCCACGAGTGCAATCCGCGCACGAATACGCCGCCGGCGCTGCCGCCGACCTGCCCCCCCGGCCGCGCGGCGCGCTTCGCCCGGCCGGCGGGCCCCCCTTGCGGCCGCGGCTCGAGAGCCCGTAGCATCGCCCGCGAAGGTGCCTCGGGCCGCCACGCCCGGGCGAGAAGCGATGCAGACGAAACCCAGCCTCTACGAACGGCTCGGCGGCGTGTACTCGATCGCCGCCGTGGTCGACGACTTCATCGACCGCATCATGTCCGACCCGCGCCTGAACGCGAACCCGCTCGTCGACGAGGCGCACCACCGCGTCTCGAAGGCCGGGTTCAAGTACCTGGTCACCGAGCTCGTCTGCCAGGTGACCGGCGGCCCGCAGAAGTACAGCGGCCGCACCATGCCGGACTCGCACCGCCACCTCAACATCACGCCAGACGAGTGGGTCGCCTTCGTCGACGACTTCCGGCAGACGCTGGCGAAGTTCGGCGTGCCCGAGGCCGAGTCCGCCGAGCTCTTCGCCATCGTCGAGAGCACGCGCGGCGACATCGTCATGGCCGCCGCCAGCGCCTGATTCAGGCCCCGCGGGCCCGCCCGCTGCGAGGTCGCCGCGAGGTCGCCGCGAGGTCGCCGCGAGGTCGCTGCGAGCGCCTGCCGCGACGTCACCGCGAGCGACCGCCGCGACGTCGCCGCGAGCCCCCGCCGTGACGTCGCCGCGAGCGACCGCCGTGACGTCACCGCGAGCGCCCGCCGCTACGTCGCCGCGAGCGCTCGCGCGGCTTCGTCGTCGGGCACGAGCGAGTACACGAGAATGTCGCAGAGCTCGCCGGTGGGCTCGCGGTCGTAGTTGCGCAGCCGGCCCTCGAGGGTGAACCCGCAGCGCAGGGCGACGCGCTGGCTGGCCTCGTTGCGGTGGCTGCAGTGAATCTCGACCCGCTGCGCGCCCAGCCGCCCGAAGGCGAGCCGGCTGAGCGCCCGCACCGCCTCGGCGGCGTACCCCTGGCCCTGGCACGAGCGGCGCACCCAGTACCCCGTCTCGAAGCGCGGCACCGGCCAGCTCATTCGCGTCAGGCCCGTGCAGCCCACGAAGCGCTGGCCATCGGCGAGAAAGATGAGCAGGGGCAGGTCCGTCCGCAGGATGAAATTCGCGCGGAACGTGCGCGCGAGCTCTTCGGACGCGGCGAGCGTGGGGCGCTCGCGGGCCCAGGGCATCCAGCGGCTCAGCGAGTCCCAGGTTTCGAGGACGGCTTCGTTCAGCGCCGCCCCGTCGCCGGGCGCCGCCGGGCGAATCAGCAGCCGCTCGGTGGTGATGGCCTCGGGCAAGTCGATCAAGAGGGGCGAGCCGCTCATGCCACCGGGGTTACCACCGGCCCCGCCCCATGCCCAGCCGCGCCCGCCCGCCGGCCCGACGTCACCCTCGGCGGGAGCACCACGCTGCCCCCCCGAACGACGTCGCCCCGGGCGGGGCGGCAGATCGACCACCCCGAAGGCAGCATCGCCCGGCGAAGGGCGGGTCACCCCCGAACGCACCATAAATGGCACTTTCGGGGCACACCAACCGCCTCAAGGTAATATCGATGTTAGCGATTAGGGTGGCTACCCGCCCAAGAGATAACATCAGCGGTAGCAACTTGGCAGATCGACCACGCCTTACGCAACACAAATGGTACGAAAACTCGATCGTAACACGCCGAATGTACTAGCTTCGTTAGCGACATGGCAGATCAATCACGCTGAAGGTAACATCGACATTATCGAATCGGTAGGTCGGCGCCGTCGAAAGTGACATTAATGTCATTATCGGGCCCGGGTCGCCCCCGGCGGGCAACGTCGCTTCAGCGCGCCGACCCGGGCTCTTTCAGCGCCGGGTCGGCGCGGCACGCCGAGAGCTCGAGCGGCCGCGCGCTCGCGATCTTCCGCACGCGCTTCTTCGCACGGTCGACCGAGACGTGCATGCACGCGCAGCCGTAGCCGTAGCTGCCGCCGTTCGTGTGCACCCACTGCCGGCGCTTGAACGCCGGCGGCCAGTCGCCATCAGCGTGATACCCGCCCTGCATGCTGATGAGCCACTCGCCGTCGCGGTCGGTCAGCCACGCGTTCGCGGGCGTCGGGTTTTCGAACCACCCGCAGCGAGTCTCGAAGGTCGGGGCGGCATACCCTTGCGGGACGCCCCCGCCAGGCCCAACGAAGGAGGCCGCCGCGAAGGCGACGAGGGCGCAGGCGATCAGCCTGGCTGGCGCATGACGCGCCTTGCGTAGGGGGCTTCGATCGGCAGACAGAGCGCTCACGCCCGACCCGACGGCCAGGCGTCGCCCGACTCAGCGCCCGGGGCCCCCGATGTCGCGCCCGCCGCCTCGGCCATCGAGCGTGCCCGCCCGCGAAGACCAGGGCGAGCACGCGGGGCCCTTCGAGGGCGGCCGCCCTTCGAGGCGCTCATCCAAGCGGCCGGTGACCTTGCACGGACGGCGCGGCCCCCGACCCGAAGAGGGTATTTCAACACGATCGGTCGAGCACCGCCCGAACCGCCCAGGCCGAACCGCCCAGGCCGAACCGCCCGGACCGAACCGCCCGGACCGAACCGCCTGGATCAGGGCGGCGGCTTGACGCCGAGCACCTCGTTGACGGCCCCGTCGGTGCGCTGCGAGCTCGCGACGATGGCCTCGTAGATGGCGTCGCCCGCGAGGCCCTTCTTCTTCTGGTGCTCGACGAGCTGCTCGAACGAGGGGCCGTCGGGGCGTCCGTACTTCTGCTCGTCGCGCGCGCGGAGGCCCTCGACCTCGCGCCGATCGCTCATCATGGCCCGGCCGATCAGGCGCGCGTCCCGCCGCGTCTGGTACGCCTTGCGGGCGCGCGCCTCGGCCCCCTCGCCCCCCTGCTGGCGCCGCTCGTCGTCGCCGCGAATGGCGCGGATGAGGCGCAGGTAGTGCTCTCGAATCTCGACGTTGGTCCACGAGACGCCTTGCGCTCGCAGCGCCTCGGCCTGCTCGACCGAGGCGGGCAGCGGCTTCGCGCCGGGGTCGGGCGCCGCCGCGCGCGGGGCCTCGGAGGCGGCCGGAGGCGCCGAGGCCGGCGGGGCGGCGGGCGCGGGGCCGGCGGCGGGCGGGGCGCCGCAGGCGATCAGCGCCGCCAGCAGCAGGCCCGACGCCCGGGCGTAGAACGAGCGAGGTCGCTTCATGGCCTCACCCCGACGCGACGACAAAGCCTAGCGCAGGGCGTCGGCGACATCGTAGGCGCTTTCGATCAGGGCGCGCCCGAGGTCCATCGAGCGCTGGGGCGACCAGCCCGCGCGCGAGGGCCGGTCGGCGTTGTCTTTGAAGGGCATCTCGAGCGTGAACGAGAGGCAGTCGAAGGCCTCGCCGACGAAGTTGGCGGCCGTCCGCCGGTCGCCCTCGCCGGGCGGGTCGGGCGCGTAGCCATGCTCGCGCTGAAAGTCGGGGCTACGTTGCAGGAGGCTCTCGGAGAAGCGATCTTCGAGCGCGGCGAGCCGGTCGGTGTAGCCCGGGTTGCCCTCGCAGCCGGCGACGAACACATAGGGGATGCGCTCGTCGCCGTGCACGTCGAGGAAGAGATCGACGCCCGTCGCGAGCATGGCGCCGCGCACGCCGAGCACCTCGGGGCTCTCGCCTTCGCTCGGGTCGGCCCAGGCGCGGTTCAGGTCGGTGCCGGCGGCGTTGGCGCGCTGGTTGCCGAGGGCGGCGCCGTCCGGGTTGAGGTTGGGCACGACGTAGAAGGCGGCCCGCTCGAGCAGCGCGGCGACGAGAGCGTCGCCCGGGTCGAGCAGCCGCCCGAGCAGCCCCTCGGCGAGCCACTCGGCCATGGCCTCGCCCGAGTGCTGGCGCGCGACGACCCAGATCTTGAGCTCGGCGTCGTCGTCGCCCACGACGACGAGGTTCACCTCGCGCCCCTGCAGCCCCGCGGCGACGGGCCCCACGCGCGCCCGCGGCGAGCGCCGCGCCGCCCGCAGCAGGCGCTCGCGCCGGGCCGCCGGGTACGGGGCGAAGTAGGCGTAGTAGACGTCGGGCCGCGCCGGCGCGTGCCGGATGGCGAGCGTCTCGCCGTCGAAGCGGGTCGGCACCCGGAACCAGCGCGCGAGGTCGTACGACGCGAAGGCCCGGTAGTCGCGAAACCCCTCGGCGAAGGTCGCCTCGCCCGCGTTGACCACGCGCAGCGAGCAGCCCGAGCGCGGGGCGCCGCGCACGCGGAAGTGGAACCACTGCAGGAACGGCGCGGCGGTGTCGGGCCGCAGCGCGAGCTCGATCTCGCCGCGGCGCGCCCGGCCCAGCACGACGATGCTGCCGCCCTCGAAGTCGTCATCGACGATCATGGGCGGGGGTATACCCGCTCGCCCCCCCCGCCGCACGGCGCCCCCCGCGCGGGCCCGCCGCACGGCGCCCCCCCCGCGCGGGCCCGCCGCCCGGGCCGGCGCGGACGAATTCGTGTCGTCGTCCCCGGGGGCGCCTCGTCCTAATCGGCAGAGCGGCAGGGGGGAGCGAAGGGGGCAAGGCGGGGCGGAGCGCCCCGGCGCCCGGGCCGGGGGCCCGCGGCGGGGCCGGCCTTCGCGACCGCGCCGGGCTCGAAAGGGAGCACGTCCATGGTCATCTATCTCGTTAAGAATGGCACGAGCATCACCAAGCGCTTCAGCCTCTTGGACAAACAAGCGTACTTCTTCGGCGGCCCCGTCCGGCTCGAAGAGCGCCCCGACAACGGCCCGCGCTCGGCCTTCCTGGCCGCCAACGAGGAGACCGAGGCGACCTTCATCTCGAACCTCATGAGCAACACGACGGACGCGATCGCCACGTCGTACCAGGAGGCGTCCGGCAAGGACCCTTGGCCGACGCCGCCGGCCCTGGGCAAGGCCCCCGCCGCCGACACGAGCGGGATCGTCACCAAGGCCGACGCGGAGTCGGCGCTGCAGGGCACGGCGAACGACGATCTGGCCTACCGGCGCATCGCGATCGACGACCAGTCGAGCCCGCCGACGTCGGTCACGGTCGACCTGACCGGCCGCGAGGTCTTCGTCTTCCAGGGCGTCGTCGCCTTCCCGGCCGGCCACTCGCTGCTGCTCGTCATCGCCGACAGCGAGGCGTCGAACGTCAGCGGCTGGGCGTCGTCCTCGGGCCTGACCTTCACCGAGCTCTTCGACAGCACGAGCGGCGAGCCCAACTACCCGGACCCGGACGATCTGGTGACCCAAACGCCCTTCGCGGGCGCGGGCGCCGCCCCGGCCCCGCCGCTGCGCGCGACGGGCACGGGCGGGGCCTGAGGGCGCGGGCGGAGAGGGGGGGGTCACGCCATGGCCAAGGGCAGGGCGTTGTGCGTGGGCGTCGACGAGGTGCGCCCCGCTTCGTTCGGCGACGACGGCTTCGGGGCCGCGTGCGCCCACGAGGACGCGGCCGACATGGCCGCCCTCGCGCGGTCGCGCGGCTTCGCGACGGTCGAGCTCTTGACGACGAAGGCGGGGCCGGGCGACCGGCCGACGCTCGCGTCGCTCGAGGCGCGGCTGGCCGACGCGGCCCGCGAGCTCGAGGGCGGCGACATGCTCCTCTTGACCTTCGCCGGCCACGGCACGGTCGTGGGGGGCGCGGGCGGCGCGGACGAGGCGTGGTGTCTCGAAGACGCCGTCCTCATCGACGACCACTTGACGGCGATGCTGGCCGAGTTCCGGCGCGACGTGCGCGTCTGGGTCATTTCGGATAGCTGCTACAGCGGCACCATGGTCGACCCGGTCGAGGCCGCGCGCGAGCGGGGGGGGCGGGGCGGCCCGCCGCCGGTCAGGGTGCTGCCCGGGGCCGGGGGCGGGGCGGCGGCCGAGCCCCGGCCGATCCTTTGGCGACGGCGGAGCGCGCCGGCGGCGCCGCGGCGCCGGGCCTTTGGCGCGAAGGGCGGCGGGGCGGCGATCGAGGCGGCGGTGCTCTGCCTGGGCGCCTGCCTCGACAAGGAGCAGACCCCGAGGATACCCCCCGCGAACCCCCGGCTGCCGCGCAAGACCTTCACGAAGGCGATGGTCGACTTGTGGGACGGGGGGAGCTATCCGGAGAGCTGCTGGGACTTCTGCCACGACGCCCTCGCCAAGTGGGTGCGCTCGGAGGCGCTGCGGCCGCGACCTTACTGGGTCGGCAGCGGCAAGGCGTTCGGGGGTCAGAAGCCCGCCTTTCCGCTCTTCCCCTCGCCGGCCGGGCGAACGCTGGCCAGGCGCACGGGCTTAAGCCCCTCGCCCCGCCCGAAAGGGCGAGGGGCGCACGGGCCGCGCGCCGCCCGCGAGGGCGCGCGGGCCGGGCGCGCCCCTCGGGGCGGCCCCCCGATCGGCGCGCGATTGCCCGCCCCGCCCGTCCGCGGTCGTACGAACTATGAACCCCATCGAGGGTGCTTCTTCGAGGTTCGAGCGGGGGGCCCGTTGACCGGCGTACGAGCGCGCTGGTAGCTGTGGTAGAATGCGGGTAGCGTTGTTGGCATTCGTCGCGGCGGCGACGCTGCAGTGTGCGGGCCGGGCGGACACCTGCGAGGCGGCCAGCGGGCGCGACGCCTGGCCGGACGCCGCGCGCCTCTGCGCCGCCGAGTACGAGCGCGACCCGACGCCCGAGCGGGCCCTGCGCCTCGGCCGCGCGAGCGTCAACGTGCGCGACGGCGCGACCTGCGAGCGGGCGGTCGGGCCGCTCGTCGGGGGGCCCTTCGCGGGCGACGCCCACTACCTCTTGGGGCGGGTGGCGCAGCAGCGGGGCCGGGCGCCGGAGGCGCGCGAGCGCTTCGAGCGCGCGCTCGCGCTGCACGAGCGCGGCGGGCGGCTCGACGGCGTCTCGCGGGACGCGCAGGCGCTCGCCGAAGTGCGGTGGCGCGAGGGCGACTACGCCGCCTCGCTCGACCTGCTCGCGCGCGCCGCCGACGCCGCCGGGCGCTCGGGCGAGGCGCGCCTCGGGCACTACGCCGAGCTCGCCCGGGTCAACGTGCTGCGCACGGTCGGCGATCACGACGCGGCCGAGGCCGTGCTGCGCGCCATGCTGGCGCGGCCGCTCGGGCCCCGCGAGCGCGCCTGGGCGGTCTACGCGCTCGGCCGCCTCTTCGTCGACAGCGAGCGCGACGCGCTCGCCGAGCCGCTCTTGCGCGAGGCGCTCGCGGAGGCGACGCGGCTCGGGCTCGGCGAGGTCGCGGGCTCGGCGCGCTTGAACCTGGGCTGGCTCGCCCGGCGCGACGGCCGCTTCGCCGAGGCCGAGGCGGCCTTCGCGTCGGCCGACGACGGCGAAGACGATCCGGTCGCGGTGGCGCTCAACCGGGGGCTCATCGCGGCCGACCGCGGCGACCTCGAGCGCGCGGCGGGGCACCTCGCCGACGCCGAGCGCGCCGAGCCCGAGGGCCACCACGCCTGGTGGGTCGCCTACCAGACGGGCGCCGTCGCCGAGCGCCGCGGCCGGGCCGACGAGGCCGAGTCGGCCTACCGGCGCGCGATGGCCGCGCTCGACCAGATGCGCGATCACGCCGGGCCGCTCGCGGCGCACGTGCTCGCGACCTACCGCCTGCCGCACGAGCGCCTCGTGGGCCTGCTCGCCGGCGCGGGGCGCTTCCGCGAGGCGCTCGCGGTCGTGCTCTCGTTCGACCTGAGCATGATGCTGGCCGCCGACGCCCCCGGGCGCGGGCTCTCGCCCGAGGGCATGCCGACGCGCCCGGCGGGCGCGTCGCAAACGCACCTGAGGCCCCGCTGGCTCGACGTCGAGCTCGGCGGCCGGGGCTCGCCCGGGCCGACCGCCCTCGAGCCCGTGCTCGAGGCCTGGCGGGGCCGGCGCCTCGTCGTGCTCGTGCCGGGCGGCGATCGGCAGGCGCCCGGGCGCGCCCGCCTGGTTCGCCTCGAGGTGGCCGACGGCGAGGTGCGGGGCTTCGACGCCGGCCCGCTCGACGAGCTCGAGCGGCTCGCCTCGCGCCTCGAGGCCGACCCCGACGACCGCGCGGCCGCCGAGGCGCTCGGCCGCGCCATGCTGCCCGAGCCGCCGGGCGCCGGGCCGCTCGACGTGCTCGCGATCGGCCCCGTGGCGCGCGCCCCGCTCGGCGCCCTGCGCCGCGCGGGCCGCCTCGTGGTGGCGAGCACGCCGCTCGCCCGCGTGCTCGGGCTGCGGGCCTGGGCGAAGCCGCCCGCGGCCGAGCGCGCGGGGCGCGTGGTCGTGCTCGGCGACCCGCTCGGCAACCTGCCCTCGGCCGCGGGCGAGGCCGCGCTCGCCGCCGCGCGCCTGGGCGCCGCCCCGCGGCTCGGCCCCGAGGCCGACCGCGGCGCGCTCGCCGCCGCCGGGGGCGCCGCCCTGCTGCACGTCGCCTCGCACTCGGTCGACGACGGCGAGGGCGCCGCCCTGCAGCTGGCCGACGGGGCGCTCCGGGCGCGGGCGATCCCCGCGCTCGGCCCGACCGCGCGCCTCGTCGTGCTGGCGAGCTGCGCCTCGGGCGCGTCGCGCGACGGCTCGGGCTGGGGGTCGCTCGCGGCGGCGTTCCTGAGCGCGGGCGCCGAGATCGTGATCGCCACGCAATGGTCCGTCCCCGATGGTGACTCGGCGCGCCTCGTCGAGGCGCTCTACGACCCCGAGCTCGGCGCCGACGCGCGGCGCGACGCGGTCGCGGCGCTCGCGTCGGCGCAGGCGCGCGTGGCCGGGTCGATCTCGCCCCGCGCCTGGGCCGCCTTCACCGCCATGCGCGCGCCGCCGACCGTCGCGGGCCCCTGAATCTGCCAGCTTCGGGGTAGCTTGCCGTGCCGTGCTCGGCGCGGCTCCCTCGGCCGGCCGCGATGCCCGCGCCCTGAGCGCGGGCGCGGCTCACTCGGCCGGCTGCGCCGCGGGCCGCCGGGCCGAGGGGGGCGGCGGCGCGCCCCGGACGATCGCCTCGAGCTCCGCTTCGCCCCGGTCCGCGGCGCCGTCGGCCTTGGCGCGCGCGCGGCGGCGGCGCGCGAGCCACTCGCGCGCGTCGTCGAAGAGCGAGTAGGCGACGGGCGTCGCGAGCAGGGTGAGCAGGAGCGAGAAGGTCTGGCCGCCGATGACGATGCCCGAGATGTTGCGGTTGTTGCCCGAGCCGACGCCGCGCGAGAGCGCGAGCGGGAGCATGCCGGCGACGAAGGCGATGGTGGTCATCAAGATGGGCCGGAGCCGGTCGCGGTTCGCCTCGAGGATGGCCTCGAGGCGGGGGCGGCCGAGCGCGCGCAGGTGGTTGGTGTGGTCGATCTGCAAGATCGAGTTCTTCTTCACGACGCCGAAGAGCACGAGCACGCCGAGCGCCGACATCAGGTTGAGGCCCTGGCCGAAGATGAGCAGCGAGAGCAGGGCGAAGGGCACCGTGAGCGGCAGCGAGAGCAAGATGATGAGCGGGTAGAGCCAGGACTCGAACTGCGCCGCCAGGATGAGGTACATGAAGACGAACGAGAGGCCGAAGGCGAGGGCGAAGCCGGCGGCGAGCTGCGACGAGGTCTTCGAGCGGCCGGTCGGCTGCAGGCGGTACTCGGGGGGCGGGTCGGCGGCGGCGAAGGCGTCCTTGATGGCCTTGGTCACGTCGCTCTCGCCCATGCCGGGGGTGACGTTGGCCATGAAGGTGACCTGCCGCTGGCGCCCGAGGCGGTTGATCTGCGAGGGCCCCGAGCCCTCGGTGACGTTGACCACCGACGAGAGCGGCACGGTGCCGAACTTGCGCGAGGGCACGGTGAGCAGCGAGAGCGCCGAGACGTCGCGGCGGAAGGAGGCGTCGGCGCGCAGGCGCACCTCGTACTCTTCGCCGCGCTCGGAGTAGGTCGAGGCCTTGACCCCGCCGATCTGGGCGAGCAGGGTCTCGGCCACGTCGGCGACGCTGACGCCGAGGTCGGCGGCCCGGTCGCGGTCGACCGCGACGCGCACCTCGGGCTTGCCCGTGATGAGCGAGGTGTCGAAGTCGACGACCGCCGGGTCGGCCTTGATGCGCGGGGCCATCTTGGCCGTCAGCTCTTCGAGCCGCTTGAGGTCGGGGCCGACCATGACGTACTGCACCGCCGCGTTCGAGGCGCCGGTGGCGAAGGCGGCGACCTCGCTGACCGACGTGCGCAGCTCGGCCGGCAGCTTCGCCAAGATCTCCTTGCGGGCGCGGTCCATCAGCTGCTGCTGCGTGATGTCGCGCGCGGCCGGGTCGACGAGCGCGACGTAGACGCTGGCGAGGTTGGTCGTCTGATCATCGCCGCCAGCCACCGTGACCACCGTGTGCGCGACGCCGGGCAGCCGCCGCGCGTCCTGCGCCACCCGCTCGGCCACGAGCGCGGTCTCCTCGACGCTCGTGCCCTCGGGGGTGCGCACGCTGATCTCGAACTGCGCCTGGTCGTCGACGGGCAGGAAGCCCCCCGGCACGCGCTTGGCGATCGGCCCGCAGGAGCCGAGCGCCGCGGCGCAGAGCAAGAGCACCGCCCAGCGCCGGCGCATGGCGGCCTCGAGCAGCCGCATGTACGCGCGCTCGATCGGCCGGTAGAAGAGGTCGACGACGCGCTCGAGCCGCCCCCCGCCGTGCCCGCCGCCGAGCCGCAGCGCCCGCGCCGAGAGCGCCGGCGTCAGCGAAAAGCTGACGAGGAGCGAGACGCCCACGGCGAAGGCCATGGTGTAGCCGAAGTTCTTCAGGAAGCGCCCGGGGATGCCGCCGACGAAGGCGACGGGCACGAACACCGCCATCAGCGAGAGCGTGGTGGCGAGGACGGCGAGGCCGATCTCGCGCGTCGCCAGCACCGCCGCGGGGAAGGGCTTGACGCCCTTCTCCTGGACGAAGCGCACGATGTTCTCGAGCACGACGATGGCGTCGTCGATGACGATGCCGACCGCGAGCGCCAGCGCCAGCAGCGTCATCATGTTCAGCGAGAAGCCCTGCAACCACATCAGCGCGAAGGTGCCGACGATCGAGATGGGGATGGCCACCGCCGCGATGAACGTGCTGCGCGCGTTGCCGAGGAAGACGAGCACGACCAGCGCGGCCAGCAGGGCGCCGAGCACGAGGTGCTCCTTGACGGCGCCGACGCTGGTGCGGATGGGCGCCGAGTTGTCGCGCACGATCTCGAGCTCGACGCCCGGCGGCAGCGCGCGCTTGACCTCGGCGAGGCGCGCGCGCACCTGGTCGACGACCTCGACCGTGTTGGTGCCCGACTGCTTGCGCACCGAGAGCATGACGGTGCGCTCGCCGTCGTAGCTCGCGAGGCTGCGCAGCTCCTCCTCGCCGTCCTCGACCCGGGCGACGTCGGCGATGCGCACGGCGTGGCCCTGGTCTTCGCGCAGCACGATGCGGCCGATGCCCTCGACCGACTCGACCCGGCCGGCCACGCGCAGCGTCAGCGCCTGGGGCCCGGTCTCGATGCGGCCGCCGGGCGTGGTCAGGTTCTGGGCGGCGAGCGCGCGCTGCACGTCGACCGCGCTCAGGTTGAGCGCGCGCAGCTTCAGCGGGTCGAGCCAGACGTGGACCTGCCGCGCCCGCCCGCCGACCATCGTCACCTGGCCGACCCCCGAGACGCTCTCGATCTGCCGGCGCACCGACTTGTCGGCCAGCTCGGTCACGTCGCGCGCCGGCAGGCTCGAGCGCAGCGCGATGAGCAGCACGGGCGACGACTGCGGGTCGACCTTGGTCACCTTCGGCGGGTCGATGCCCCGGGGCAGGTCGCGCAGGACGTTGTTGACCTTGTCGCGGACGTCGTTCGCCGCCTCGTCCGAGCTCTTCTCGATCTTGAAGGCGATGCGGACCTGCGAGAAGCCCTCGGTCGAGACCGACTGCAGCTCGTCGATGCCGTCGATGGTGTTGACCGCGCCCTCGATCTTGTCGCTGATGTCGGTCTCGACCTCCTCGGGCGAGGCGCCGTCGAGGCGCGTCGTCACGATGACGAAGGGCACGTCGACGTTGGGGAACTGGTCGACCCCGAGGCGGGTGTAGCCGACCGCCCCGAGCACGACGATGACGAGCATCAGCACCGTCGCGAAGACGGGGCGGCGGACGCAAAGCTGGGCGAGCCACTGCATGGTCGGTCCTCCTCGGCGGGCGCGCGCCCCTCAGCGCACCCGCGCCCCGTTGCGCAGCGAGCCGACGTCGCCCACCGCCACCCGCTCGCCCGGCCGCGCCCCCTTGGTCACCCCGAGCAGGCCCCCGGGCGCCTCGACCGTCGCGAGCGCCCGCTCCTCGAGGCGGCCGTCGACGACGAAGAACGCGTGCGGCGTGCCGCCCGCGTCGAAGACCGCCGCCCGCGGCACGCCCGGCACCTTGCGCGCCCCCACCACGAGCTCGACGTCGGCGAACATGCCGGGCTTGAGCGCGCGGTCGGCGTTCTCGACCAGCGCCTCGACCGGCAGGTCGCGCGTCGAGGCCCGGATCGCGCCCGAGACGAAGCGCACCCGGCCGGTGAAGCGCCGCCCGGGGTGCGCCGCGACCCGGAAGCTGACCTCGGCCCCCTCGCTCACCCGCGCCGCGTCGGCCTCGGGCACCGAAAGCTCGAGCCGCAGCGGGTCGACCGACACGAGCGTGACGACCCGCGAGTCTTGCCGCACGTACTCGCCGACGTCGACGTAGCGCTCGGTCACCACCCCGGCGAACGGCGCCCGGATCGCCCCGTCGCCGACGTTCTGCGCCGCGATGCTGGCGCGCGCGCTCGCCGCCTCGGCCGAGAGCGGCAGCGTGCGACACTGCACCGCCACCCGCTCGTACTCGGCGTCGCTGATGGCGCCCGTCTCGCGCAGCTTGCCGTAGCGCGCGCAGTCGGTCAGCGCCTGCGCCTGCTGCGCCCGCACGCTCTCGGCCTGCGCCTTCGCCTCGCTCGCCGCGAGCGACGCGGCGCGCACGTCGAGCTGCGCGATCACCTGGCCCGGCACCACCTGCGCCCCCCGCTCGGCCGAGGTCGCCGTCACGCGCCCGGCCGCGTTCGCCGCGAGGTCCGTCTCGCGCTCGCCCTTGAGGCTGCCGGACAGGCGCAGGGTCACCGGCACCTCGATCTCGGCCACCGCCTCGGACTGCACCGCCGCCGGCGGCACGGGGTCGGCCCCCAGCGACGCGTCCGGCGCGCGCTTGCACCCGGCGGCCCCCAGCGCCGCCGCGACGATCGTCAACCAAAGCCCCCTCTCAACGGCTGTGCCCGCGTTCATATGGCGTGGCCCCTTGCACGTCCCGTACCTCGGCGGCCCCCCCTGCCCGGGCCGCCAACGCCGGACGCGAGCGAGCGCGCGGCCCGGCGCGACGGGACCCGGGCCGCCCTCACGGCCGCGTTCGACTCGGGGGCAAGCCGACCGAGGGGTGCCGGTAATCCGGCAGAGGGGGGCGCCGCCGTGGGCGAAACACGACAGAGCCGAACCGGCGCCGCCCCCCCGGCGCTCAGGGGCGCACGCGCCCGTCGACCGCGAAGACGCTGCCGGTGACGAAGCCTTGCCCACGGCCAGCGCGATGACGTCGGCCCCCGCCTCGGGCCGCCCGCCCGCGAGGCGGGGCCCCGAACGCCCCGGGCGGCCCGCCGAGCCCGCCGGCGCGCGCGGAGCAAGATCCGAGAAGTCGGGCGCGGCCCCGCGTGGTAGTCGACCCGCCCGCTGCGCGCGCCGCCGCGGGGCGGCCGTGGCCCCGGGGGCGCCCCGTGCGCTCGAAGGGGCCCCCGGACGACCGGCCCGCGCAGCCCGCGCCCCACGCAAGGAGACCCCACCCATGACGAAGGCAACGAAGGCCATTCCCGATGGCTACCGCACGCTCACGCCCATGCTCACGCTCGACGACGCCGCGGCTGCGATCACGTGGTACACGAAGGCGCTCGGCGCCGAAGAGCTCATGCGCAGCAAGGGGCCCGACGGCAAGATCATGCACGCCGAGCTGAAGATCGGCGACTCGCGCCTCATGGTGCACGACGCCATGATGGGCCACCGAGGGCCCAAGGCGCTCGGCGGCGCGCCCGCCGGCCTGTGGATCTACGTCGAAGACTGCGACGCGCTCTTCAACCGCGCCGTCGCCGCCGGCGGCGAGGTCGTGATGCCCATGGCCGACCAGTTCTGGGGCGACCGCTGCGGCAACGTGCGCGACCC
>DASTPP010000053.1:0-45015 GCA_035762175.1 Polyangiaceae bacterium
GGCGGCGGGGGCCCGGGCGGCGAAGCGGCGCCCCCGGCGGTCGGGCGACGGGGGGCGGCAGGGGCTGCGCGCCGGCCGCTACGCCCCGCGGGGGGGCGGCCCGGCGGCGCAGCGCGGGTCGGAGGGCTCGAGCGCGCGCCCGGCTTCGTCGACCCGGTAGAAGCGAAGCGCCCGCACGTGCGCGGCCGGGGCCCCGGCCCCGCCGGGGGCGCGTAGCTGCACATTCAGCCCGTTGGCGCGGCCCGGGACGGTGACGGGCGAGGCGGCGGCGCCGGCGGCGATCTTGCCCCCCTCGAGCAGCTGCACGGTCGCGTCGACTTGGCCCGTCGCGTTGACCTCGAGCCGCCAGATGCCCTCGGGCACGGGCACGCTGGTGAGCTTCACCTCGCGCCCGGCCGGGACGCGGGTGCCGATGCCCTCGCCCTCGAAGGTGGCCGGCGTCTCGGCGTGGGACGCCAGCAGGTAACCCGGCACCAGCACCTGGCAGGCCGGGCGCTCGATGCCGATGCGGCCGTCGTCGCGGCGCGCCCAGACGACGCCGCGCGTGCCCTCCGGGGTCTCGTAGTGCACGAGCTGGTAGAGGCGCCGCCACTCGGGGGAGGCCTGCATCTGCTTGCCGCTCAGCCACATGGCGTCCTTCGAGCCGTAGGGCAGGTGAAAGACCACGAGGTCGGGCTTGCGCGACAGCACGTAGGCGCCGTCGCCGAGGTGGTGGCCGACCAGGCCGCGCGCGCCCGGGGGCGGGTGCTGGGCGATCCAGCGGTCGTTGAGGCCGAGCATGTCGAGCGCCCGCAGCCGCGAGAAGTAGGGCAGCGCGCCGGCCGCGTCGACCGCGAGCAGCGGGTCGCGCGAGCCGAAGGACGCCTGGAAGAAGCGGCCGATCGGCCGGGCGGCCCAGTACCAGCCGGTGTTGTTCGCGTCGGCGATCGCCCAGTCTTTGCGCTGGGCGTACCAGAGGTGCCCCACGACCAGCGCCGCGCCGGCCCAGCCCAGCGCGGCCGCGGCGGCGCCGTGCCGCGCCATCCAAGAAAAGGCCTCGGCGCCGAGCACGCAGAGCAGGACGAGCGCGGGCACGACGTGCCGGCGCTGGGGCATGAAGTCGCCGCCGACGGCGGCCACGTACAGGCACCAGGCGACGAGCGGCAGCAAGACGGGCAGCGCCCGGCGCCGCACCCGCCCGTCGGACAGCCCCAGCAACAGGGCGAAGGCGGCGACGGCGAAGAGCGCGACCCAGAGGCGCGCGCCTTCGCCCAGGTACGCGAGCCCCGCCTGGAACCGCTCGGCGCCGAAGCCGAGCTTCGACGAGGTGTTCGGGGCCCAGGCGCCGTAATACGCCCGGCGGAACAAGAGGTGCGCGCCCGTGAAGGCCAGCGCGACGCCGCCCGCCACCCCCGCCGCGCGCCAGCCCGGGGCCCGGAACGCGCGCGCCAGCACGACGCCGCCGCACGCCATGCCCGCGAGCAAGATGCCGTCCGGGCGCGTCAGGCTCGCCAGCCCGAGCAGCACCCCGGCCGTCACGAGCGTGCGGCGCGAGGGCGTCTCGCCCTCGGCCGCGGGCTGCAACAGCACGATCGCCCAGACCAGCAGCGCCATCAGCATCGGGTGCTCGAGCCCCCCGACCGACCACGCCGCGACGGGCCCGAGCGACGCCAGCGCCAGGCCCGGGAAGGCCGCGGCGACGAACTCGCGCGGCCGCCGCACCCGCTGCCCGTACGCGGCCGCGACCGCGGCGAGCGTCATGCAGACCACGCCGAGCACGCGCGCCGGCGAGATGAGCGAGCGCTTGAAGAGCCCGATCACCCCGACCACCACCACCCAGAGAAAGTTCGTATACCCCTCGACCCGCTCGCCGTCCGTCCACGTCAAACCCAGCCCGGACCGGAACCGGTCGGCGTACCGGAGCGAGATGAACGAGTCGTCGAAGAAGAAGGTCGGGTAGCGCTGCGCGTGCAGGGCGAGCCCGAGGGCCGTCAAGGCGCCGGCGGCGAGCGCCCACCCCCAGGGCGGCCGGGCGCGGAGCCAGGCGACGCCGCGCTGCCAGATCGATTGCAGGCTCATTCGTTCTAACCATTGGCGTGTCGGCGGTACGACGGCGCCCGCCCCCTCGACGGCGGGGCGCGGGCGGGCCCGGCGAGGCCACGCGCGGAGGGGCAGATGCCGAAGCAGAAACCGCGGCCGCGACGGCATAGCAATCTACGTGCCGGCGCTCGACCCCGACGCCCGTGGCCCAGCCCAGGGGCTTTCCCATACTTCTGCCCGCCCCCGGGCCGCAACGGCGATCGCACCTGGCACAAGGCGACACACCCCGCCCGGCTGACCTCGCCCCCCCTGAGCGCCACCTCAGCAGGCGCGCGCGACCCCGGGCCCTTCGCTTCACCCCGCTCTCGCCCGGCCGCGCCCCGCGCGGGCCGGCGGGGCGCGGCGCGCGCCCCGCGCCGGCGCCGGCGGCGGCAACCCCTTGGCGGCCTCGCCCACGCGCGCCCGCAGCCACGCGAGCCCCTCGTCGCGCGCGTAGCGCCGGTGCCAGGCCATCGAGATGACGCCGGCCGGCAGCGCGAAGGGCAACTCGTAGAGCGTGAGCGCGTAGCGCGCGACGAAGTGCTCGGCCGTCACCCGCGGCAGGGTGAGCAAGAGGTCGCTCTGCGAAAGCAGGGCCGGCGCCGCCAGAAAGTACGGCACGCGCAGCGCCACCCGCCGCGCCCGCCCGAGCTTCGCCAGCGCCTCGTCGACCACGCCCGGCCCGCTGCCGGTGACGGCCACCAGCGCGTGCGGCAGCGCGCAGTACGTGTCGAGATCGAGCCGCCCGCCGAGCGCGGGGTGGTCGGCCCGGGCCAGCACCACGAAATCGGTGGCGAAGAGCGGTGCGGCCTCGAGCCCCGGGCCCGCCGGCCCGGGCCCCACCGCCAGATCGATCTCGCCCGCCGCCAGCCGCCGCTCGACCGCCGCCCACTCGAGCGCCACGAACGCGAGATCGGCCCGCGGCGCGCTCGCCCGCACCAGCCCGACCAGCGCCGGAAAGACCGCCACCGCCAGCGCGTCCGTCGTCGCCACGACGAAGCGCCGGGCCGAGCCCGCCGGGTCGAAGCGCGCCTCGTGCTCGACCACCCGCCGCAGCGTCGCGAGCGCCTCGCGCAGCGGCGCCGCGATCGCCTCGGCGCGGGGCGTCGGCAGCATGCCGTTGCCGACCCGCACGAGCAGCTCGTCGCCGAGCGCCGCCCGCAGCTCGCGCAGCGAGTGGCTGACCGCCGACTGCGTCACCCCCAGGCGCCCGGCCGTGCGGCGCACGCTGCGCGTCTCGAGCAGCGCGTCGAGCGCCAGCAGCAGGTTCAGGTTCAGGCTCGAGAAGGGCAGCGCGGCCACGGCTCGCACATTACCTGCGCTCATGTGCCGATGAGAAGTCTTGAGCTTCTCTAAACGGCCGCCCGACGCCATCTTGCCGTCAACCCCCTGCGACGCGAGCCCCCCATGCCCACCAAGCCCACCCCCGAAGCCGCCCCGACCCACCCTTCTGCCCGAGATCGCTCGGGGCGCGCGGCGCCCGTGCTGGTCGTCGGCGGCACCGGCGCGCTCGGCGCCAAGGTCGTCGCCTCGCTCGTCGCCCGCGGCAAGCCGGTGCGCGCGCTCGTGCGGCCCGGCACCGATGCGCGCGCCATCGCGGGCCCGGGCGTGACCGTCGTGCGCGGCGACATGCTCGACCCCGCCTCGCTCGAGCCCGCCTTCGACGGCGTCGACGCCGTCATCACCTGCGCGGCCGGCTACACGGCCCGCAAGAAGGGCGACACGAAGCGCACCGACACCGAGGGCAACCGCAACCTCGTCGACGCCGCGGCGCGCGCCCGGGTGCGGCGCTTCGTCTTGACCGGCATCTTGAACGCGCACCTCACCCCCGAAGTCCCGCATTTCTGGCACAAAAAACTCGCCGAAGACTACCTCGAAGAGCGCGGCGTGCCCTTCGTGTCGCTGCGCCCCGGCGCCTTCCTCGACCAGTCGGTCGACGCCTACGCCACGATGGTCGCCCGCCGCCGCCTCTTCGCCCCCGGCCGCGCCGACGCCCGCTGGACGTACGTCTACACCCCCGACCTCGCCGACGATCTCGCCGCCGCCGTCGACGCCCCCGCCCGCGACGGCGAGCGCGTCGACATCGGCTGGGACCGCCCGCTCAGCACCCGCGAGCTCGCCGACGTCGCCTCCCAGGTCGTCGGCGCCCGCGTCGGCGCCCGCGCCGTGCCCTGGTGGCTGCTCGGCAGCGCCCTCGCGTGCGTCGGCCTCTTCAGCGAGGCCGCCCGCGACATCCGCGCGATGCTCGCGTTCTTCCTCACCGGCCGGTACGTCGCCGACACCACCCGCCAGCGCGAGCTCTTCGGCCGCGTCCCGACCGCCGAAGACGCCATCGCCCGCTGGCTGCGCGCCGCCGCCGCCACCACCCCCCGCCTCTTCGCCCCGGGCCAGGCGCCGGCGCCCTCGCCCGGCCCCGAAGCCGCCGGACGAGTGCGCGTGGCCCACGCCGGGCCCAGCGCGCCCTCGCCGCGGGCCTGAGAATTGGGCGCCCTGAGAATTGTTGCCACAGGTTGTCAGGGTCTGCCCGGCACACTCGGGCCATGACCAAGACCCAATACTATGTCGGCGCCAGCATCGACGGCTTCATCGCCGACGCCCAGGGCGGCCTGAAGTGGCTCACCGCCTTCGACGGCGCCGAGGGCATCGCGGCCCATTACCAGGCCTTCCTCGCCGACGTGCAGGTGCTCGCGATGGGCGCCGCGACCTACGAGTTCATCCTGGGCGAGGGCATGAAGGTCTGGCCCTACGCCGGCCGGCCGACCTGGGTGTTCACCCACCGCGAGCTGCCGGGCTTTCCGGGCGCCGATATTCGGTTTACCGCCGACGACGTCGGGGCGGTGCACGCGCAGATGGTCGCGGCGGCCGGCGGCAAGAACATCTGGATGGTGGGCGGCGGCAACCTCGCCGCCCAGTTCGCCGCCCGCGGCCTGCTCGACGAGCTATGGCTCGGGGTCGTGCCGGTGGTGCTGGGGGCCGGCGCGCCGGTGCTGCCCGCGCCCGTCCCCGGCCCGCTCGAGCTGACGGGCATCACGCGCTTCGGCCGTGGCGCCGTCGAGCTGCGCTACACGCTGCCCAAGGCCGACCGCTGAGCGGGCAGGCCCCTCACGTCGCACCGTCGCCGCGGGGGGCGGGCTCGCGGCCGGCGGGCGCGGGCGCCGCCGAGGCAACGGGCGCGGCCACGAACGCGCATCGTACGCCCGTCGGGCGGCCCCCAACCGGTGACTCGGCGGGGCCGCCGCCCGGCCCGTGCATCCGGGGACACGGGCTTGCGGTGTCGCTCGAGCTCGCGGGGGTTGGGGCCCGGCCCGTGCATCCGGGGACACAGGGGTGTGCATCGCCTTGCACACGGGGCGCTCCGTCCGGCATGAGCGCCGGCTAGAAGCCGCGCTCTGCAGCGGCTCGCGGGGGGCGCTCCGCCCGGTACGAGCGCCGGCCTCCGCAAAGGCGTCGAAACCCCGCCCGCCAAGGGCGCGCCGCCCGCAGACGTGTGGGGGCAAAAGGGCGGGCCCTACGGCCGACGACGAGCCCGCGCCGCCCGCTGCCCCCGGCGGGCACGGCCATTGCTCATACCGTTCGAGCGTGCGCCCCGGCGAGCACGTCGTGCCTGCCGTCCCCATTCCGTGCGTCGCGGCAGGTACGTCGCGCCCGCCGCCCCCGTTCCGTGCGTCTCGGCGGGCACGTCGCGCCCGCCGCCCCCGTTCATCTCGCGAGGCCCGCCCCTCGTCTTCGGAAGGTACTGCCCATGTCGCGCCGGCCCCTACGAATCGCTTTGCTTTGCGCCGCCTTGCTCGCCTCCGCGCCTGGCACCGCCCACGCCCGGGGGCCCGGTTCCGTCGAGCCGCCGGCCGCGCCCCTCGCGCCCGCGGCCGCCCCGCCCGCGGGCGCTGGCCTGCCCGTGCGCCCGGCGGCGGCGCCGACGCCGAGGCCCGCCGAGGCCCGGCCCTATGTGCAATCGTACGGCCGGCAGACGGTCCTGTCGGACCTGGCCGCGCTGTCGCTCTTGGGCGTGGCGTGGGTCGCGCAAGACGAGACCTTCGCCTACGCCAGCCTCGGCGTGTACGCGCTCGGCGCGCCGGCGGTGCACATCGCGAACGGCCAGCCCGGCAAGGCGGGCGCGTCGCTCGCGCTGCGGTTGGGGGTGCCGGCCGCGACGTTCGTCGCCGCCTACGGCGCGAGCAAGATCTTGTGCGAAAGAGGCGGCGGCTCAGACTCGCTGGGCGAAGGCCTGGGCCAGGCCGTTTGCATCTTGGCCGTGTTCGGGGTCGTGACGCCGGCCGCGTTCCTCGTGCCCTCGGCGATCGACGCCGACAGGCTCGCGAAGAAGGCGGTGCGGCCGGGCCCCGCGCTCTCGGTCATGCCGACGCTGATGCCGACGCGGCAGGGCGCGATGGTCGGCCTCGGCGGCACGTTCTGACGCCCCGGGCGCGGGGCGGGGCGCGCCTCGGCCCCGCCGGCGGCGCGCGGGGGCCGGTGCCCGCCGCCGACGAGATCGGGTACACCTTCGCGGAGATGACGCTCGTGGACTGGGCCAGCCTCGTCACCTGCATCGGGCAGCTCGCCGTCGCGGTGCTGGCCTTCTCGCACCGGGCGCAGAGCCGCCTCTCGTTCTTGCTCGCGCTGCTTAGCCTGAGCCTCTTCACGTGGAACTTTGCTTCGCTCGCTTATCACTTCACGCACCGGCCCGCCTGGCACTGGCTCGACGTGATGACCTCGCCGCTGACCCCGCCGCTCGCCCTGCACCTCATCGCGACCTTCGTCGGCCGCGCGCGCGAGCTCCGCCGCGGGCTCGCCGCGGCCTACGCGGCCGGCGCCCTGCTCGCGCTCTCGCAGCTCGCGCCCGCCCTCGGGCCGGCCTGGGCGCCCTCGTACTTCGCGCTCGCGGCGGCGGCGGGCGTCGCGGCGGCGAGGCTGCTCGTGCGCCACCTCGGGTCCACGTCCGACGCGCGCGAGCGGGCCCGCACCCGCGCGCTCTTGGCCGCCATCGCCGGCGCGCTCGCGATCGGCGCCGTCGACCTGGTCGCGCCGCACGCCGCGCCGCTCTCGACCGTGGCCTCCCTCGTCGGGTTCGCGCTCGTGGCGGCGGTCGCGTCGCGGCTGCGCCTGCTCGGGCGGGCGACGCTGCGGGGGCCCGCGGCCTTCGCGCTCGCGGCCGCGGCGCTCGGGGCGATCGGGGCGCTCGCCGCCTTCCGCTACCTGCGGGCCGAGGTGGCCGCCCCGGCCCTCGGCGCGACCTCGGTCGGGCTCGTCGCGGCGGCCGCGCTGCGCAAGGGCGCGGCCTCGGCGGCGGCCGAGCGCGAACGGGTGGCGCGGCTCGCCTCGATGGGGCGCTTCGCCGGGCAGCTCGCGCACGATCTGAAGAACCCGATGGCGGCGCTCAAGGGCGCGCTCCAGTTCCTGAACGAAGAGCGGGCGCAGGGCCGGGGCCTCGAAGCGCACGCGCACTTCCTCGATCTGATGCTCGACCAGGTGACGCGGCTCGAGCGCGTCGTCGATCAATACGAGCGGCTCGGGCGCGTCGAGCCCCGGCGGGCGCCGCTCGACCTGAACGATTTGGTGCGGCGCGTGGTGGCGCTGCAGGCCTTCACCGGGCCGGTCGAGGTCGTCACCTCGCTCGCCGAGGGCCTGCCCGCGTGCCGCGCCGACGCCGACCTCGTCGCCGGGGCGCTCGACAACGTGCTGCGCAACGCGGCCGAGGCGATGCCCGGGGGCGGCGCGATCGAGGTCTCGACCGGGCGCGGGCCGGCGGGCGAGCTGCGGCTCGTCGTGCGCGACGGCGGCGTCGGCATGGACGCGCGCCAGCGCGAGCACGCCTTCGACGACTTCTTCACCACCAAGCCCTCGGGCAGCGGCCTCGGCCTCGCGTTCGTGCGCCGCGTCGCCCACGCCCACGGCGGCGAGGTCTCGCTCGAGAGCGAGGTCGGGCGGGGCACCGCCGTCACCTTCGTGCTACCGGTCGAAGAGCCATGAAGAGCGTCCTCATCGTCGACGACGACGCGGCCGTGGGCACCGTCCTCGGCGCGCTTTTGCGGCAGGCGGGCTTCGCGTCGCACCACGAGCGCTCGGGCGAGGCCGCGCTCGCCGCCCTCGAGCGGCGCGCCTTCGACGCCGCCATCACCGACGTGCGCATGCCGGGCATCGACGGCCTGGCGCTGCTCGCCCGCCTGCGCCGCGGCTGGCCCGAGCTGCCCGTCATCATGCTGACGGCCCACGGCACCGTCGGCCTCGCCGTCGAGGCGATGAAGGCCGGCGCCGCCGACTTCGTGCAGAAGCCCTTCGACCGCGAAGAGCTGCTCTTCGTCGTGCGCAAGGCCCTCGCGGGCGGCCGCCGCGCCGCCGAGGCCGCCCCCGAGCCGCCCGAGCCCCCGGGCGCCGCGCGCGAGCTCGTCGGCGAGGGCGAGGCGATGCGCGAGGTGCGCGCCCTCGTCGACCGCGCGGCCCGCAGCACGGCCACGGTGCTCGTGCTCGGCGAGTCGGGCACCGGCAAGGGCCTCGTCGCCCAGGCCATTCACGAGCAGAGCGCGCGCCGGGGCAAGCCCTTCGTGCGCCTGCACTGCGGCGCCCTGCCCGACGGCCTGCTCGAGAGCGAGCTCTTCGGCTACGAGAAGGGCGCCTTCACCGGCGCCGTCGGCCGCAAGCCCGGGCGCGTCGAGCTCGCCGAGGGCGGCACGCTCTTCCTCGACGAGATCGGCGACGTCACGCCCGCGATGCAGGTCAAGCTCCTGCGCGTGCTGCAAGAGCGCGAGTACGAGCGGCTCGGCGGCTCGCAGACGCTCAAGGCCGACGTGCGCTTCGTCGCCGCCACCCACCGCGATCTCGGGGCGATGGCGGCGCGGGGCGAGTTCCGCGAAGATTTGTACTACCGGCTCAACGTCATTCCTCTCACGATACCCCCGCTGCGCGCCCGCCCCGAAGACATCACCGCCCTCGCCCTCGGCTTCGCCCGCGCGCACGGCCCCGGCGTCACCCTCGCCCCCGACGCCCTCGCCCTGCTCGCCGCGCAGCGCTGGCCCGGCAACGTGCGGCAGCTGCAAAACTTCGTCGAGCGCCTCGTCGTGCTCTCCGACGGGCCCGCCATCGGGCGCGCCGACGTCGAGCGCGAGCTCGCCCGCAAGACCGGCCTCGCCCCCCCAGAGCCCGACGCGCCCGCCGGCCCCGCCCGCCTCGACGCGAGCGTGCGCGAGGCCGAAAAGCTCGCCCTCAAGAACGCCCTCGACAAGGCCGGCGGCAACCGCACCCTCGCCGCCCGCCTGCTCGGCGTCAGCCGCCGCACGCTCTACAACAAGCTCGACGAGTACGACGTGGGCTGAGCGCCACCGCGCCGCCCGCCGTGCGGCCCCTCGCTCGCCCGTGGTAGGGTGCGGCGGTGCTGGTTCGGCTCCGCGTTCAGAATTTTCGGCTCCTCCGCGACGTCACGATCGACTTCGAAGGTGAGCTGCCCACGGTGTTCATCGGCCCGAACGGCTCGGGCAAGAGCACCGTGCTCGAGGCGCTCGACTTCTTGGGGCGGTGCTGCACCGACGGCGTGCAGGCGGCGGCGCAGCATCGACGTTCAAGCGGGCAAGGTGCGAGCGCACCTCGCGGCGTGCCAGCCGCCGCCGGCGTCGGTCGCCGACGCGCTCTTTACGTCGACCTTTCGCAAGCCGCTACGGTGCTTGGTCGATCTCGACCGCGCCCAGCGCGACCCCCCCCGCGCTCGGCAAGAATGCCCCCGGGCTCGACGACGTGCTGCGCGATCTCGCGCGCGACGATTTGAGCGTCGTGGCCGAACGAGTCCCCGATATTGATCGGCTCGCCGACCTCATCTGGCAGCTCGCTGACCCGCCCGTCCGACCCGGCTCGTGCCCCGGCCGCGCCGTCGGCACCCTCGAGCGGGGTCTCGACCTCGAAAAAGAAGGCCCGGTCGCGGCCGAAGCGATAAAAGGCCTGCTGGCACGCCCCGAGCTGACACAGGCCGGCGGCAACCGCACCCTCGCCGCCCGCCTGCTCGGCGTCAGCCGCCGCCCGCTCTACACCAAGCTCGACGGAGGACGGCGTGGACGAACGCGTGCGCCCGGACCGACGCGGCCTCGCGCACGCGCGCGGCGGCCCGGCGGGCGCGCCGCCGCGCGCTCAGCGAGGCTTGCGCCGGCCGGCGGCGTAGCGCGCCGCCTCGCCGGCCGGCCGCCCCCGCCCGCCCGCCCGCCCCGCGCCCCGCCCCACCGCGGCCCGCCGCCGCATCACCATCGTCTGCATCTCGCGGTTCAGCTCTTCGTTCTCGGCGCGCACGGTCTCGAGATCGGCGGCCAGGTCGGCCATCAGCGCCACCATTTCTTCTAGGCGCGCTTGCGCCGCGCAGCGAAGCTCGCGCTCGACGTTGAGCTGCTCGCGCGTCGTCAAGAGCGCCCGCGCGCTCGCCCCCTCGCCGCTCCGGGCTGCCAGGGCGGCCGCGCGCGCCAGCACCCCCGCGCTCTCGGACGGAGCCCCGCGCGCGATGACCGATGCCCGCGAGAGCAAGGCGACGAGCGTCGCATCGTCGCACGCGCGCCACCCCGCGGGCACCGGCGTTAGGCGCCGCCGCTCATGCGTGTGGGTGTTCATGAACAGCAGCCATTCGGCGCGTGTGGTGGGCTCTCGCACCTCGAAAACAAGCCAATGCGGGCTCTGATCGGTATCGGGGGAGCTGAAACGCCGCATTGCCACGCGCCTATAGTCTGGTCTCAGGACCGGCAAAGCAAGACCCATGCTCGACGCCCTCGAAGCGCTTTTTGTCGAGCTGCGCACCAAGGTCGGGCCAGGGCGCCGGGGCCGCCCGCCTCGCACCCGCCCGCGATGAGCTGCCCCCGGCGCGCTCGACCGGCCCTCGAGTTCGACCGCGGCCGCAGGCCACCGCGGCCCGAGATCATCCTTTGCTGCTCGCCCCTTCGTCGACGGGTGCCTCGCCGCCGGCCCCTTCGTCGCCCGCCCCCTCGCCCGCGGGCGCCGCGCCGACCGCGCGCCGGCGGCGCGGCTTGCGCGAGGCCGTGAAGATCGACGGGTAGGTCGCGGCCACGTCTTCGACCTTACGAAAGAGAAATCGCCCGCACGCCTGGTGCTCGTCGTACGCCATTAGCAAGAGCGCCGCCGCGCGGTGCGTGAGGTCGGCGATCCGCTCGGCCCGGCCCTCTTCGACGAGGCCCTGGGCGAAGAAGATGCGCTCGGCGACGCGCCAGGCCTCGGCCTCGTCGGACGCCCGGTAGTGCTTCGCGTCTCGCTCGATGTGGGGGCGCACGTCGTCGCGCGCGTAGAGCTCGGAGAGCGTCGCCAGATCGTTGACCAGATCGTGGTGCCCCGAGCCCTCGCGCAGGTGCGCGAGCTCGGTCGCGATGTCAGCCCGATCGCCCAGCCAGTGCTCGAGCACGCGCATCATGCGGGCCCGCAGCTCGAACGCCGCCCGCACCTCGGCCTCGGGCACGCGCGCATCGGACGCCTCCGCGGCGCTCAGCCGCTGGTGCCTCCGCAGGTACCAGGTGACCCGCGCGAGGCGCACCAACTCGTCGAGGAGCGCGAGATCGTACACCGCGGCCACCTTCTCGAACGCCGCCCGCCGCTCGGGCTTCGCGTCGCGCCGCGCCACGCTGAGCACGATGGCCGCCGCGCGCCCCACGTCGATGCGCGGGGCCCCGAACGTGCCCGGCTTGAGCGCCTCGAGCCGCCCCCGCAGCGCCTCGAAATCACGCCGCGCCTCGTCGATGCGGGCGCGCCAGTCTACTTGCCCCGCCTCGCCGGCCTCGCTCCCATTTGCCACACCCGCCTCGCCCGCCTCGCCGGCCTCGCTCCCGTCCGCCACACCCGCCTCACCGGCCTCGCCCCCGCGCGTCACACCCGCCTCGCCAGCCTCGCCCCCGCCCGCCTGCTTGTTGCCCCGAACCATCTCGTTTTCCACGGCCGCACCCCTCCTCCGGGGCCCCGACCTGCGGGCGTTTTGCCCAGGTCTTACCCTCCCATCGCCCAGCGCCCCCGGCAGTTGCGTGCCTTCGACCCCGGCGGGCGATTTTCTTTCGACCGCCCCCACGCCCACATCGTCCTGGCCGTGCCCTGGCCTGCTACACAAGCGCTGCGCCGGGGCGGGCACCCTTCATGGTGGTCTCGTCGGGCGAGTAAGCCCCCACAGGAGAACAGCAGCGTTACTGGATCAGCGCGGGCTGCTCTCTCTCGGGATAATGAGGTTGTTGGCCCCGAGGTGGCCGACGCCTCGCGGGGTAGTAACGTTGTTGGCTTCGAGGCGCCCGACCCCCCTCGGGGCAACGAGCTTGTTGGCGCCGAGATGGTCGACCACCCTCGAAGCAGTACCTTTGTTGGCCAGAGGGGCCTCAACCCCCCCTCAAGCCAGTAGCGATGTTGCCGGGGGGGTTGTCGACCATGCCCGGGGCAACAAGCTTGTTGCCGGCGCGGCCCCAGGCGAGCCCCGAAAGCAACAAGTGTACTGGTTCGCAGGTGGTCGACCACCTCGGGGCAACAAGCTCGTTGCGTCGGCGGGCAACCCCCCCCGGCGTCGGGTCAAGCTCGTCCCTTTCGAGGCAGCGTGGGCGCGTGCCTTGGGCGTCGCGGCGCTCTGCCTCGGCGGCGAGGCGGCCGCGGTCGCCGCCGAGCGCCTCGACCGAACCCCGCCGCTCGTGTGCCCTCGGGCGGCGTGGGCTATACCCACACGGTGATCGATCTCGCGGAGCTCGCCGCCCTCTCCGACATGGTGCCCGCCCGGTCCGCCGCCGTCGAGCGAGGGGTCGCCGACTCGGTGGCGTACCTCGGCTCCGACGAGGCGCAGCGCAGCCTCGAGAATGACCCGTACTGGCCCAAGTGGCACTCGCCGTGGTGGCACATGCTGCTGCTGCACGAGCTCGGCGAGGCGCGGCTGATCCCCCCGCGGGCGGCGGCGGCGATGGCGGCGAGGCTCGACCGGCTGCTGCACATCTTTCCTATCGAGCCGGGCGACGCGCCGGGGGCCGATTTGCACCGCGACGTCGCGTGCCACTGCGCGCTCGGTACGATGAGCTCGGTGCTCGCGGCCTGCGGGGTCGACGTCGGCCGGGCGCTGCCCTGGGTCGAGCCCTGGTTCGTGCGCTACCAGATGGCCGACGGCGGCCTGAATTGCGACCCGGACGCCTACCTCCAGGCCGGCGAGTGCCCGAGCTCGATGGTCGCCACGGTCGCGCCGCTCGAGGCGATGCTGCTCGGCGGGGCGTGGTCGGCCGAGCGGCGGGCGTTCGTCGAGCGCGCGGCGCGCTTTCTGATCGATCGCGCGCTCGTCCGCGGCTCGCCGACCGCGCACAATGCCGAAGAGCGCGGCGCCGAGGCGTCGTGGCGCGCGCTCGCCTTCCCCCGGTTTTACTTTTATGACGTGCTGCGCGGCCTCGCGGCGCTCGTGCGCTGGGCCGAGGCGACCGGGCAGGCGCTGCCGTACGCCACGGTCTCGACCGTCGTCGAGGCCCTCGCCGAGCGGTGGCCCGACGGCGTCGTGCGCGTCGAGCGTCAGGCCTACGCCGGGCGCACGACGATCGTGCCGAGCGCCGACCGCTCGCCCAGCCCCCGCGTGCCGGCGTCGACCTTCCCGCTGCTCGAGGCGGTCAGCGTGGTCGGCGAGCCTTCTGAGGCGCTGACGCGGCAGTGGGCCGAGGCCCGCGCCGGCTTGCTCGAGCTGGCCCGCGCGGGGCGCCTCGTCGAGTAGGCGCCGGGGGCGTCGGGCCGGGGCGAGTAGGCGCCGCGGGCGTCGGGCTTGGTCGAGCAGACGCCGGGGGCGTCGGGCCTGGTCGAGCAGGCGCCGCGGGCGTCGGGCCTGGTCGAGCAGGCGCCGCGGGCGTCGGGCCCCCTGCGCGTCGCTGGCCGAGGCCCGGCTGAGCCCCGCCCCGCCCCCTCGTCTGGCCGAACAAGACGATGGCCGGCCGGTTCAAGACTCTGGGGTCTCTGCTCTGTTTCGCCGCCCTCTTCGGGGGGGCTTGCCTGAGCCGGCAGGGGCTCGCCTCGGGGGTCGCGGTGCCCCCGGCCGTGAGTGTGCCGCCCCCGGCGTTCGAAGAGCCCCAGGCCAAGGGCAGCCCCGGGTCGGCGGGGGGCCCAGCGCTCGACGCCGGCGCCTCGACCGCCGAGGCGCAGCCAGAAGAAGAGGCGACGGCGCTGCCCCCCTGCGAGGGCAAGGCGGGGGCGAAGGCCTGGGCGACCGAGAGCCCCTTCGACGCTTACTTCAACGACGGCGCGTGCTCGCGGCTGCGGGTCGACGACCCCGAGCTGCAGGTGAGCACCGTCGTGCAGGTGCGCTCGCAGGGGGTGCTCGAGTCGCGCGGGGTCACCGTGGCCCGGCTCGTCATCGAGTCGAACGAGTCGTACCTGGCGCGCCGACTGTCGATGTACGTGCCGCGCTTCGTCTGGCGCGACGCGAAGCGGGCGGGCGAGCTCGTGATCGACGAAGACGACCGACCGAGCGACCCGAGCGTGCTCGAAGACGTCGCGCGGCGCGCCCGGCGCGGGGCGCTGCCGGCCATGAGCCTGCCGGTGGCCGAGCGGCCCTTCACCGTGCGCGGCGGGCTCTTTCGTCGCTGGGTGCGCGAGGGCGCGACGAGCCTCTTCTGCGAGGGCGAGATCAGGGGCCTGCACGCGTGGTGCGCCGACGAGTGCTCGTCGACGGTGTGCTTCGACCCCGCGGGGGGCGTCGCGTACCTCGGGGGCGGCGCCGGGTACCCGGTGGGCGAGTTCGTCAAAGAAGGGGCCGCCCTGCCGCTCGCCCGGCTGCAAGACCCCTGGGCCGGCAAGCGGCCCAACGATCGCTGAGGCGGCCGGCGGGCGGGTCGAAGGCGCTTGACGGCGGGGGGGCCGCGGCCCTCACCCTGGCTGGCATGCTCGACCCGGTCACGCTCGACCAGCTGCGCACCCTCGTCGCCGTCGTCGAAGAGGGCAGCTTCTCGGCCGCGGCCCGCAAGCTGCGGCGCGTCCAGTCGGCCGTGAGCGCGTCGATGGCGAACCTCGAGTCGCAGCTCGGCGTCCCCCTGTGGGACCGCTCGACCAAGATCCCCACGCTCACCGACGGGGGGCGGGCCGTGCTGGCGCACGCCCGTCGCGTCATCGGCGAGATGGACGCGCTGCGCGCGTTCACGTCGGGCCTGACGGGCGGCGTCGAGGCGAAGGTCTCGCTCTGCATCGACGCGCTCTTCCCCGTGCCGGCGCTCGTCGAGGCGTGCGCCGAGTTCGCCCGGACCTTCCCCGCGGTCGACCTGCGCGTGGACACCGAGACGATGTCCGCGGTGTCCGAGCGCGTGCTCGAGGGCGGCGCGACGCTCGGCGTGGTGAGCCCGCTCGGCGTGCGGCCGGGGCTCGAGCGGCGCGCGCTCGCCGCGGCCATTCGCATGATCCCGGTCGCGGCGGCGGCGCACCCGCTCGCCGCGGTCGCGGGGCGCCTGCCGACGCCGCGCTTCGCCGAGCACGTGCAGATTGTCTTGTCCGAGCGGCACGCCGAGGGGGTGCCCGACCAGGCCGTGCTCTCGCCGCGCACCTGGCGCGTCGCCGACCTGCCGACCAAGCACGCGATGATTCGGCACGGCCTCGGCTGGGGCAACCTGCCCGAGCACCTCGCGGGCGAAGATCTGGCGCGGCGGCGCCTCGTCCGGCTGCGGCCCGAGGCGTGGGCGGACGACGAGCACACGCTGCACTTTCACGCCGTCCGCCGCGCCGACCAGACGAACGGGCCGGCGCACCGCTGGCTGATCGAGGCGCTCGAGCGGCGCTGCGGCGGCCCGCCGGCCCGCGGGGCGAAGAAGCGGCGGGCGGGCTGAGCGGCGCGAGCCCGCGGGGCGACGAGGCGGCGGGCGGGCTGAGCGGCGCCGGCCCGCGGGGCGACGAGGCGGCGGGCTGAGCGGCGCGGGCGCGGGCGCGCGGGGGCGCCGGCCGCGGGCGGGGGGGCGCCACCCATCGTCGCGCGTGATGATCATCATCACGCCTTTGCCGATTGTCGGGCCCGGGCCCGGCGCCCATGTTGGTCGCACACGGAGGTGACGCATGGCACAAGCGACCGCAGCGCCGGGTAGGACTCTCCTCTCCCCCGGGGATCATACGCTCATTCTGATCGACCACCAGCCGCAGATGGCGTTCGCGACGAAGTCGATCGACGCGACCGTCCTGCGCAACAACGCCGCGCTGCTCGCGGGCGCGGCGCGCGTCTTCGGCGTCGCGGCGGTGCTGACGACGGTCGCCGAGAAGACGTTCTCGGGGCCCATCTTCCCCGAGATTCGGCGGGCGCTGCCCGAGGTGGAGGCGATCGACCGCACGACGATGAACACCTGGGAGGATGCGAACGTCATCGCGCGCGTCAACGCGCTCGGCAAGTCGCGCATCGTGCTCGGCGGCCTCTGGACGTCGGTCTGCATCGTCGGCCCGGCGCTCTCGGCGCTCGACCAGGGCTTCGAGGTGTACGTCGTCGCCGACGCGTGCGGCGACGTCTCGGCCGAGGCCCACGACCGGGCGATGGACCGCATGGTGCAGGCCGGCGCGCGCCCGCTGACGTCGCTGCAGTACCTGCTCGAGCTGCAGCGAGACTGGGCGCGCGGGGCGACGTACGACCCGGTCGTCAACCTCGCCAAAGATCTCGGCGGCGCCTACGGGCTCGGGCTCGTCTACGCGAAGACCATGTTCGGCGGCGGCGAGGGGCACTGACCGCGGCGGGGCGCCATGAAGATCTACCTCGTCTCGCTGGCGGCCGGGGCGCTCGCCGGCGCCCTCTACGCGGCGATCGGCGTGCGCTCGCCGGCGCCGCCGCTCGTCGCCCTCTGCGGCCTGCTCGGCCTGCTCTTGGGCGAACAGGCGCTGCCCGTCGCGCGGCGGCTCGCGCGGGGCGAGGCGCTGACGGCGTCGTGGCTGCTGTCCGAGTGCGTCCCGAAGATCACGGGGGCCCCGCCGCCCGCGGCCCCGCCCCCCGACCCCTGACCGGAGGC
Organism: Polyangiaceae bacterium; assembly: GCA_035762175.1. Taxonomy (GTDB): domain Bacteria; phylum Myxococcota_A; class Polyangia; order Polyangiales; family Polyangiaceae; genus DASTPP01. The sequence goes on from DASTPP010000053.1 coordinate 16,986, forward strand.
CCCCCATGGCGCCCGATCTCGTACTGACAAACGGCAAGTTTACGACGCTCGCCCCCGCCGGCGGGGAGGTCGACGCGGTGGCGATCGCGGGCGGCCGGTTCTCGGCCGTCGGCCGCGCGGCCGACCTGCTGCGGGGGGCCTCGGGGGCGACGCGCGTGGTCGATCTGGGCGGCCGGCGCGTCGTGCCCGGCCTCATCGACAGCCACACCCATGTCATCCGCGGCGGCCTGAGCTACAACCTCGAGCTGCGCTGGGACGGCGTCCGCTCGCTCGCCGAGGCGATGCGCATGCTCGAGCGGCAGGCCGCGGTGACGCCCGCGCCGCAGTGGGTGCGCGTGGTCGGCGGCTTCAGCGAGCTGCAGTTCGCCGAGCGCCGCCTGCCGACACTCGACGAGCTGAACCGCGCCGCCCCCGACACGCCGGTGTTCATCTTGCACCTGTACGATCGCGCGCTCTTGAACCGCGCGGCCCTGCGGGCGTGCGGCTACACGAAAGACACGCCGGACCCGCCCGGCTCGGAGATTCAACGCGACGCGCGCGGCGAGCCGACGGGGCTCTTGCTGGCGAAGCCGAACGCGTACCTGCTCTACGCGACGCTGGCGAAGGGGCCGACGCTGCCGCCCGAGTACCAGCGCAACTCGACCCGGCACTTTTTGCGCGAGCTGAACCGGCTCGGGGTCACGGGCGTCATCGACGCGGGGGGCGGGTTCCAGAATTACCCCGACGATTATGCGGTCGTCCGGCAGATGGCCGAGGCCGGCGAGCTGACGCTGCGCATCGCGTACAACCTTTTTACCCAGAGCCGCGGCGGCGAGGAGGCCGACTTTCGGCGCTGGGCGGCGATGGTGCGGCCGGGCGAGGGCGGCGACGACTTTCGGCCCAACGGCGCGGGCGAGATGCTGGTCTTCTCGGCCGCCGACTTCGAAGACTTCCGCGAGCCGCGGCCCGAGCTCTCGGCCACCATGGAGCCGGAGCTCGAGCGGGTCGTGCGGCTGCTCGCCGAGAGCCGCTGGCCCTTTCGCATGCACGCGACGTACGACGAGACGATCGGCCGGGCCCTCGACGTCTTCGAGCGGGTACACCGGGACGTGCCGCTCGACGGCCTGCACTGGCTCTTCGACCACGCCGAGACCATCTCGGACCGGAACATCGACCGCGTCGCCGCGCTCGGCGGCGGCATCGCCGTGCAGCACCGCATGGCCTACCAGGGCGAGTGGTTCGTCGAGCGCTACGGGCGCGAGGCGGCGCGGCGCGCGCCGCCGGTCCGGCGCATGCTCGAGGCGGGGGTGCGGGTCGGGGCCGGCACCGACGCCACGCGCGTCGCGTCGTACAACCCCTGGGTCTCGCTCGCCTGGCTCGTCACCGGCCGCACCGTGGGCGGCCTGCGCCTCTACGGCGACGAGGGGCTGCTCGACCGGGAGACGGCCCTGCGACTCTGGACAGAGAAAAACGCCTGGTTCTCGAGCGAAGAGGGCAAGAAGGGCGCCATCGCCGTCGGGCAGCTCGCCGACCTCGCGGTGCTCTCGGCCGACTACTTCGCGGTGCCCGACGACGCCATCGCGGAGCTCGAGTCGGTGCTGACGGTCGTGGGCGGCCGCGTCGTGCACGCCGCCGCCGAGTTCGCGCCGCTCGCCCCGCCGCTGCCGCCGGCGATGCCCGACTGGTCGCCGGTGCGCGCGTTCGGCGGCTACGCGCGCCCCCGCCCCGCCGGCGGCGCCGAGGCGCGGGCCGGTGTTCACTGCCTGGTGCACCCGCCCGACGCGCCCCGCGCCTGGGAGCGCGGCGCCCCCGCCGCCGACGAGCGCTCGTTCTGGGGGGCGATGGGCTGCTCGTGCTGGGCGTTCTGACCGCGCGGCGAAGGGCGGGCTCTTCGGTGGCACTCGTTCGGGCGCTCGTGGCGGCGGCCGGCCTCGCCCTCGCGCCGGCCCCGGCGTCTGGCGCCGGCTCGGACGGCGTGGCGGGCGCCGACGAGCGGCCGCCCCGCGCCGCCGCGCCGCGCTACCAGGCGCTGCGCTACCTCGAAGACTACCGCCACCTCGCGCGCGCCGGGGGCGACGACCCCTTCGACTCGATCAAGTACGTTCCGCTCGGCGGGGGGGCCTGGCTCTCGTTCGGCGGGCAGCATCGGTGGCGCTACGAGCTCGTCGACGGCAAGCTCGACGGCCCCGCGGGCCCGGGGCGCACGAGCGTGATGCTGGTGCGCAACCTGGTGCACGCCGACGCCCACTGGGGGCCCGGGCTCAGGCTCTTCGCACAGGCGGGCGCCCACGCCGCGCTCGGCGACCCGGCCGCCGGGCCCCCCGACGCCGACTCGGTCGATCTGCACCAGGCGTTCGTCGAGGCGAGCGCGCGCGCGGGCGGCCTCGTCGTCACCACGCGCGTCGGGCGCCAGGAGATGGCGCTCGGCTCGACCCGCTGGGTCGGCGTCCGCGACGGCACCAACGTGCGGCAGGCGTTCGATCTCGTGCGCGTCACGGCGGCGGGCGCCGGCTGGTCGGGCGAGACCTTCTTGGGCGGGGTGCCCGCGCTCGAGCGCGGGGCCTTCGACGACCGCTTCGACGGGTCGAACCGGTTCTGGGGCTCGTACTGGTCGTTTCGGGGCGCCGCGCCGGCCGGGCCCTCGTTCGAGGCCTACTACCTCGGCCGCGCGCGCGCCGACGCCCGCTACGCCGACGCCGCCGGGCCCGAGACGCGCCACATGCTCGGCACGCGGATCTTCGGCCGGCTCGGGGGCGGCCCCGAGTACATCGCGCACGCCATCGCCCAGGCGGGGGCGGTGGGCGGCGCCTCGGTGCGGGCGTGGGGCGTCGCCTTCGCGCTCTGGCAGCGGCTGCCGGGGCCGCTCGCGAGCGCCCGGGTCGGCGTGCGGGCCGACGCGCTGAGCGGCGACGGGCGCCGGGGCGACGGCCGCGTCGGCACGTTTCACCCCTTCTTCCCCAACCAGACGTTTTTTAGCGCGTTGCCCGCGATTTACCCCGCGAACCTCTACGGGCTGCACCCGCTCGTGACGTGGGGCGGCGGCGCGTTCACGGCCGAGGCGGGCTGCATCTTCTTCTGGCGCCAGTCGGTCGACGACGCCATCTACCGCCCGCCGGGCGCCGCCTTGGTCGAGCCCGCCGCCTCGCGCGCCCGCTACACGGGGGCGCAGCCCTCGATCTCGCTCGGGCACCGCGTCACGCCGCACCTCACCATCAACGCCGAGTACTCCCGCGTTTTCGCGGGGCCGGCCCTCGCCGCCGCGGTCGGGCGCGGCATCGACTACCTCGGAACATGGACGACCCTCACGTACTGAAGCCGAACGCCGCGCTCGCGCCGGCCTGCCTCGCGTTCGTCGCCGGGTTCGCCGACGCCGCGAGCTTCGTGGGCGCCGACGGCATCTTCTGCGCCCACGTCACCGGCAACTTCGTCGTGCTCGCCGCCGACCTCGCCCGGGGGGCGAGCGCGGACGAGTGGCTGAAGCTTGCTACCTTCCCGATTTTCGTCGCGGCGGTGCTCGGGGCGACCTCGCTTCATACGCGACGCAAGGGCGGGGCGGCGGGGCCCTCGCTGCTCGCGAGCGCGGGCCTCTTCGCCGCCGCCGCGCTCGTCGCCGCCCGCTGGGCGACCGCCGCCCCGGGCCCCGCGCGCAGCGCCGTCGTCGCCCTGCTCGTCGTGGCGATGGGGGCCCAGAACGCGCTGCATCGCCTGAACCCGGCGCTCGGCCCGATGACGACGGTGATGACAGGCAACGTGACCGGGTGGCTCGTCGAGACGATCGTGCCCGGGCCGCCCGGGGCCGCGTCGAAGCACCGGACGGTGGGCGCCGTGATCGCGGCCTTCGCCGCGGGCTGCGCGGCGGGGGCTCTCGGCGTCGCGCGGGGCGGGTTCGTCACGCTCGTCGTGCCGGCGGCCCTCTTGCTGTTCGTCCGCTGGCGCCTGCCCTCGCCGGGCGCGGGGGCCCCGCCGGGCGCCGCGGTGGCCCCGCCGGCCGCGGCGGCGGCGCCGGGCGCGGGGGCCCCGCCAGCGGCTGCGGCGCCGTCGGCCGCCGAGGGGGGGCCTCAGCCGGCGGGACGCGGCCCGAAGCTCTCGTAGCGAATGCGCTCGGGCGGGACGCCCCGGCGCGCGAGCCCCTCGTGCAGCTCGGCCATGAAGGGCACCGGGCCGCAGAGGTAGATGTCGACGTTGCCTTCGGGCAAGAGCGCCGCGAGCCGGTCAGCGTCGAGCCGGCCCGCGGCGTCGAAGGCCTCGCCGGGCCGATCTTCGGGCCGCGGGCGGCTGTAGAAGACGTGCCGCGAGGCGTGCCGGGCGGCGGCTACGAGCGCCCGCGACTCGCCCGCGAAGGGGTGGTGGGCGCCGTCGCGCACGGCGTGCACGAACACGACGCGGCGGGGGTCGCCCTGGCGAACGAGCTCGGCGAGCATGGCCATCATGGGCGTCACCCCGACCCCGGCGCTCACCAGCGCGATGGGGTGATCGCCCGGCTCGAGCACGAAGTCGCCCGAGGGCGCGCCGGCGGAGGCGAGCGCGCCCTCGGCGAGCGCGTCGTGCAAGAAGCGCGACGCGAGGCCCGCCGGCTCGCGCTTGACGGAGATGCGGTAGGTGCCCTCGCCGGGGGCGTTCGAGATCGAATAGGTGCGGCGCACCGGCTGCCGCTCGCCGGGCACGGCGAGCTCGATCGGCAGGTGCTGGCCGGGCCGGTGCGGGGGCAGGGGGCTGCCGTCGCGCGAGGCGAGCACGAACGAGACGACGTCGTCGCTCTCGCGGCGCCGGCTCGCTACGCGCAGCGCCCTCGTCGCGGCGCCCTCGGCGTCGAAGCGCAGCGGCAGCGCGGCGGGCCGGTCGACGGCCTCGTCGAGCTCGAAGACGAGCAGGCGCTGCGCGCCGGGGTGGAGGGCGAGGGCGGGCGAGCCCCAGTCGATGGTGACGCGCCCGGTGAGCTGCAGCAGGCCGCCGCCCTCGAAGTCGACGAAGAGCAGGCCGGCGCGGCCGTCGAGGACGAGGTTGCCGAGGGTGTTGAAGTGATTGTTGCCCGCATAATCAGGGAAGACGAGCCGCCGCTCGCCCTCGACGCGCACGAAGCCCGGGGGGCCGCCGCGGTGCGAGGCGTCCATGCCGTACGACGATGCCTCGCCCTCGCCCCGGTGGCCCGAGGCGATGAAGAAGGTGTCGGCGGCGCCGATGCGCGCGATCATGGCGGGGGTGAGCGCGCGCGTTCGCTCGCCCGGGGGCGGGCCCGCGGGGGCCGGGGCCCAGCGCCAGTGCCGCGGCCGAATGTATTGCGGGCAGTTGCCGAACGTCTGGTCGACGGCAAGCTCGAGCCCGGAGGGGCCGGCGGCGGCGACTCGGCCGTTGACCCGGTTGCGCCGGCGGGTCGAGAGCTCGATGCCGAGCACGCCGACCTCGCCGCCCGCCCCCAGCCGGCCCTCGAGCGCGTCGCCCGGGCCGGGGCTCGCGGCGATGACGAGGCGGCGCGGGTCGGGCGACGAGGCGAAGCCCGGCGGCCCCGCGAGCAGCGTGGCCCAGGGGCGGCCCTCGGCGTCGCGCGCGGCGGCGACCAGAAAGGGCAGGTGGCGATAGAACTCGCGGTGCTGCTCGGGCAGGTAGGGGCGCACGACCTTGCGGCCCCAGGCCGCGAGCTCGTCGCGGACCCCGGCGCGGAGCTGAATCGCCTGCTCGCCGGCGTGAAAGGTGCTTTGGTCCATGCGGCGCTCGCCTCCCGGCCCGTTTCGCGTGACGGTAACCCCGCGCCCAGCGCGATGAACTCGAGGCGAATGCCCCCGCAGGCGCGCGCCATCATGTGGCGGGCGGGGCCGCCGCCGAGCGGCTCGGGGGCGAACTCGATCTCGACGTCGTCGCGGGCCGCGAGCCGCTCGTGCAGCGCGTCGAGCGACCCCTCGCGGACGCGCAGGGCCAGGTGGTGCAGCCCGAGGTTGCGGCGCCGGTCGAAGGGCGTGGCGGACGCCGGGTCTTCGGCCTGCCACAGCGTGACCATGCCGGCGCCGTCGCTCACGAAGGCGGCGGGGTAGCTCGGCACCGCGCCGACCTGCTCGTAGCCCAGCCCCTCGGTGAAGAAGCGCAGGGCCGCGCCGAGATCGGGCACGGTGAGCCCCACGTGGTGGGCGCCGGTAGTCCAACGGTTGGTGTGCTTGTCGCTCACGGTGATGCCTCCTCGTGCGGAGGGCCCGGCCGGGCGCCGGCGCTCTGCCGGCCCGTCGAGCCCCTCACAAGGCCCATCGTGCGACCAGAAACTGGGCCGAACAATGGGGCCGATTGAAGAAGATTTGTCAGATTTTCTGATAAATTGATCACCGTGGACAAACTGGCCGCCATGCGAACCTTTCTCGCGATCGTCGACCGGGGCAGCCTGACGGCGGCGGCGGCGGCCCTGGGGCGCGCGCCGCCGAGCGTGGTGCGCACCCTGGCGGTGCTCGAAGCCGAGCTCGGCGTGAGGCTGCTCGCGCGCACGACGCGGCGCATGTCGCTCACGGCCGAGGGGCGCGCCTACCTCGAGCGCTGCCGGCGCATTCTCGCCGACGTCGAAGAGGCCGAGCGGGCCCTGCTCGACGCCGACGCCGAGCCGCGCGGCGAGCTGCGGGTGACGGCGCCGGTGCTGTTCGGCCAGCGGCACGTGGCGCCGGGGGTGGTCGAGCTCGTGCGGCGGCACCCCGGGCTGCGCGTCGAGCTCTTGCTGCTCGACCGGGTCGTCGATCTGGTCGACGAGGGGCTCGACGCCAGCGTGCGCATCGGGCGCCTGCCCGACTCGTCGCTGACGGCCGTGGCGGTGGGCGAGGTGCGGCGGGTGGTGGTGGCGAGCCCTGCGCTCTTGCGGCGGCACGGGGCGCCGGGGCACCCGTCCGAGCTCGCGGCGCTGCCCTGCGTCGAGCACCGGGGCCCGGGCGCGGGGCGCTGGGCCTTTCGCGAGGGCGAGCGGGGGCGCGAGATCGCGGTGCGGGTGCGGGGCGCGTTCGCGTGCAACCAGGCGACGGCGGTCGTGCAGGCCTGCGCGGCCGGGCTCGGCTTCGGGCGCGTCCTGTCGTACCAGGTGCAGCCCGAGGTGCAGGCGGGGGCCCTGCGGGTGGTGCTCGAGGCGTTCGAGCCGCCCCCGCTGCCGGTGCAGATCGTCTACCCGAGCGCGCGCCACGCCTCGCCGCGGCTGCGGGCGTTCGTCGCCTTCCTGAAAGAGCAGCTGCGCGAGCGGCCCGAGATCCGCGGCAAGCGCGCGCGCTGAGCCGGGCGGGGGGCGGCCTCGCGCGCCGGGCGGGCGCCCCGGGCTCGCCGCCGGTTCGGGCCGCCGCGCCCGCCGCGCGATTCAGGGCGCGAGTGCGACGTTGCTGAAGGCCATGCCGTCGGGGCCCTTGCCGGTGCGCAGGTAGCCACTGACGCGGCGCCGATCGAGGTCGAGCAGGGCGACTTCGTCGTGGGCGGCGGTGGCGACGAAGGCGCGGCGGCCGTCGCCCGCGATGAGAATGCCGAGCGGCACGGCGCTCGTGACGAAGGGGTCGTCGGGCTCGGGCGGGCCCTTGGCCGGGTCGCGTGGCAGGGCGAGGGTGGCGACGGGGGTGCGGGCGCGGGCGTCGAACATGGTCACGTTGCCCGAGGCGGCGTTCGAGACGAGCACGAAGCGTCCGTCGGGGGTGAAGCGCAGGCGGTTGGGCATGCGCCCCCCACAGGGGAAGGTGGCGAGTTCGGCGAGCGTGCGGGCGTCGAGCACCACGATCGAGCCCTCGACGTCGGCGGGGGGGCGGGCCTTCATCGGGGCGGCCCAGACCTCGCGCCCGTCGGGCGAGACGTCGATGGCCTCGGGCAGCGGGGGCGTGGGCGCCGTGCGCACGACGGCGCCGCGCTCGAGGTCGACCATCGACACGGTCGACGACTTGATGTTGGCCGTGTAGGCGGTGCGCCGGTCGGGCGAGAGCGCGACCATGTGCGTGCCCTCCTGGCCGACGGTGACGGGCTTGACCGCGCCGCCCTCGGTGTCGACGACGAGCAGCGCCCGGCTCGCCTCGCTCGTGACGGCGAGGCGGCGCCCGTCGGCGAGCCACGCGATGCCGTGCGGGCGGCGGTGCTCGCCGAGCTCGAGGGTCGCGGCGACGGCGCGGCGCTCGAGATCGAGCAGGGTCAGGGTGTGGCCGGGCTCTTTGGCGCCGTAGTTGGCGACGGCGGCCCGGCGGCCGTCGGGCGAGACGGCCACCTCGTGCGGGCCCTCGCCGGTCGGCAGGGTCGCCCGCGGCTGCATCGTGGCGAGGTCGACGAGCGAGGCGGTGCCGTCTTCTTTGTTGAGCACCACGAGCGTGCGCTCGGGCCCGGCCGGCGCGTTCGCGGCCCCCGCCGGGGTGGCCGCCGTCGGGGCCCCGGCCTGCGCCGGCCCCGCGGCGGGAGGCGGCGTCGAACAGGCGATGGCCGACGCGCCGGCGAGGGCGAGGGCGAGCGAGGCGGCGCGGCGCCCGGTCGAAATCTTCGCGTTCATCGACGACCCTTTCTGCCGGGGGCGCCCCGGCCGGGGCCGCCCCCCCGGAAAAGCCCCGATGTCGCCCGCAGGTTCGCGGGCCGCGGGCCGGGCCCGCCTCGCCCCGGCGCGGCCCGGCGCCCGAGCGCGACGGCCGCGGGCAAGGGCCGCCTCGCTCCGGCGCCCGAGCGCGCCGCCCGCGGGCGGCGGCGCGGGGGCTGGCCGGGCTGTCAGCGGGCGGCGCGGGGGCCGGCCGGGCCGTCAGCGGGCGGCGGCGCGCGGGCCCGCCCGCTGCGCGCGGGCGAGGGCGCCGAGCGTGCGCAGCGCGGCCTCGAGCGCGGGCGTCCAGCGCATGCCGCAGGCGACGCGCAGGCAGTTGCGGAAGCGGCCCCGGGCCGAGAAGAGCGGGCCCGGCGCGAGCGTGATGCCCCGGCGCCGGGCCTCGTCTTGCAGGGCGAGGGCGTCGAAGGCGGGCGGCATCTCGACCCAGAGCACGAAGCCGCCCGCGGGCGAGCTGACGCGCGTCCCCTCGGGGAAGGCGTCGAGCAGGCAAGGCCGCGCTCGCGCGAGCGTTTCGGTCAGCACGGGGCGCAGCCCGCGCAGGTGCCGGTCGTAGTGCCCGCGGCGCAAGAACTCGGCCACGGCGAGCTGGGGCAGGGTGGGGTTGGCCAGGCTGAGCAGGTACTTGAGGCGCTCGACCGCGGCGAGCCGTCGGCCCGGGGCGAGCCAGCCGACGCGGTAGCCGGGCGCGAGCGTCTTCGAGAACGAGCCGGCGAGCAGCACGTCGCCGCCCCGATCGTGGCGCGCGGCGGGGGCGGGGCGCGGGCCCTCGAAGCCGAGATCGCCGTAGACGTCGTCTTCGATGAGGGGCACGCCGCGGCGGGCCAAGAGCGAGACGAGCCGCTCTTTGGACGCCTCGCCCATGCGCGCGCCGAGCGGGTTGTCGAAGGCGGGCACGGCGATGCAGGCGCTCGGCCGGGCGCGATCGAGGGCGATCTCGAGCTGGTCGAGGTCGAGGCCGCGCTCGGGGTCGCTCGCGATCTCGACCGCGCGCAGCCCGAGCAGCTCGAGCGCCTTCAAGATGCCGAAGTAGCTGGGCGAGGCGACGGCGACGGCGTCGCCCGGCGCGCAGGTCACGCGCAGCGCGAGGTGCAGCGCCTCGGTCGCGCCGGACGTCACGACGATCTCGTCTTCGTGCACCGAGGCGCCCTGGCGCACGAGGCGCGCCGCGATCGCGCGCCGCAGCGCCGCCGCCCCGCGGGCCGGGGCGTACTCGCCGCCGGCGCCCCCGCCCGAGCGCGCGATCGCGGCGAGCGTGCGGTCGAGCGCGTCGAGCGGCAAGAGCTCGGGCGAGAGCAGGGCGAAGCCGAGGGGCAGGGCGCCCCGGTCGCCCGCGGCCGCGGCGAGGGCCCCGAGGGCGCCGCCGATCGCGACGCGGGCGGGCGCGAGCGCGCTGCGCGAGGCGCGCGGCAGGGCGCCGCCGGGGCGCCGCACGAAGTAGCCGGCGCGCGGGCGCGGCTCGACCACGCCGCGCTCGACGAGCAGCCGGAAGGCGCCGCGCACCGTGGCGTTGCCCAGGCCCCGCTCGCGGCAGAGCGTTCGCACCGAGGGCAGCCGCTGGCCCGGGCGCAGCCGGCCGCTCGCGACGTGCGACGCCACCTCGTCGGCCAGGGCCCGGTACTTGGGTGCGGCGTCGCCCACGCGGCGAGCCTACCCGATCGACACAGAAGGGGCGAAGGCTTCGCGCGGGGGCCCAACTGTGTCCATTGCCCTGGCGCCGCGCTGTGTCTGGCGCCTGGCGGGGGGGGCGCTATTCCCTTCGGGGAGGTGACCCATGGTCGGCGATGAACGGGGCGGCGGCGCGGCGAGGGGCGGGGCGGGAGGCGAGGGGGGCGAGGGCGGCGAGCGCTTCGCGCGCGACGCGGGCGAGCTCGGCGCGCTGCTCGCTGAGGTGCGGGGCGCGGCGCTCGAGTTCGTCGCGTCGCTGCCGGCGCGGCCCGTGGCGGCGCCCCTCGAGGGGGCGCCGCGCGAGCGCCCGCGCCTGCCCGAGGCGGGGCTCGGGGCGCGCGCCGCGGTCGGGCGCTTTCGCGCCGAGTACGAGCCCTGGCTCTCGGGCTCGGCGGGGCCCCGCTACCTGGGCTTCGTGACGGGCGGCACGACGCCCGCCGCGCTCGCGGGCGACTGGCTCGCGGCGGCGTACGATCAGAACCTTTCGCACGACGGCGACTCGGCGGCGAGCACGGTCGAGCGGCACGCCCTCGCCCTCTTGCGCGAGCTCTTCGGCCTGCCCGACGCCTTCGAGGGCATCTTCGTGACGGGCGGCACGCAGGCCAACCTCGTGGCGCTCGCCACCGCGCGGCAGTGGGCCTACGAGCGGGCGGGCTTCGACGCGGCCGAGCGCGGGCTCGCCGGCGCGCCGCCCTTGCGGGTGCTCGGCGGCGCGCCGCACGCGAGCGTGTACAAGGCGCTCGCGGTCCTCGGCCTGGGCCGGGCCTGCGTCGAGCCGGTCGAGTGCCTGCCGGGCCGCCGCGCCGTCGACCCCGACGCGCTCGAGGCGAGGCTGCGCGCGGGCGGCGGCGCCCCCGCGATCGTCGTGGCGAGCGCCGGCGAGGTGAACACGGGCGACTTCGACGATCTCGAGCGCCTCGCCGACCTCGCCGAGCGCCACGGCGCCTGGCTGCACGTCGACGGCGCCTTCGGGCTCTTCGCCGCCTGCGACCCCCGCCTCGCCGGCCTGGTCGCGGGCGCGGGGCGGGCCGACTCGGTCGCGTCCGACGGGCACAAGTGGCTCAACGTGCCCTACGACGCCGGCTTCGTCTTCACGCGCCACCTCGCCCTGCAAGAGCGCGTCTTCACCGCCTCGGCCGCGTACCTCGGCGCCGGGCCCGAGCTGAGCCACCGCGCGCCCGAGAACTCGCGCCGCTTCCGGGCCCTGCCGGCCTTCCTCACGCTGCTCGCCTACGGCCGCTCGGGCTACCGCGCGCTCGTGCGCCGCTCCTGCGAGCACGCGGCCGCGCTCGGCGCCTGGGTCGAGGCCTCGCCCCGCTTCGAGCTGCTCTCGCCCGTGCGCCTCAACATCGTCTGCTTCGCCCCCCGCGCCCCGGGCAAGGCCGCGCGCGACCGCGTGCTCGATCTCGTCCGCCGCGGCGGGCGCGCCTTCCTGACCCCGACCGAATTCGGCGGCCGGCCGGCGATCCGCGCGGCGTTCTCGAACTGGTCGACCGAGGCCGCCGACGTCGGCATCGTCACCGAGGCGCTCGCCGCCGCCGCCGAGCTCTGAGGCGGGCGTGGCGGCCGGCGCCGAGCCCGGCGGCGGGCGGGGCGGCGGCCGGCGCGTGCGCTCACCCGCGCGGCGAGCGCACGACGCGCGGCTCGGGCGCCGGCCCCGCGTCGACGCGCAAGAGCGTGCCTTCGGCGACCTCGCCCCAGGGCTCGTCGGTCAGATGCTCGGACGCGATCAGCACCGCGTGGCGCTGCGGGCTCCACGGGGTTAGCAGCTCGGCGTCGGTCTCGTGCGAGCGCCGGCTCGGCACGACCTCGTCGCCCGGCAGGCGCGTCAGCACGTGCAGCGTGCGCCCCGCGCGGAACGCCCAGAGCGACGCGCCGTCGGAGAGCAAGAAGTTGGCGGCCCCCAGCCCCGGGTGCGCGAGCGCCTGGTCGACGCGGCGGGCGAGCGCCGCGTCGACGCGCGCCCGATCGTCGCCCGCCTCGTCGAGCGCCGTCAGCAGAAAGGCGAAGAAGCGCTCGCTGTCGGTCTCGCCCTCGACCTCGCGCAGCCGCTCGGCCGACGCGCGCGCGGCGAACCAGCCGATGTCTTCGATCGTGCCGTTGTGCGCGAACACCCAGCGCCCCCGCCGGAAGGGGTGCGTATTCTCGCGGCCCACCGGGCCCACCGTGCGCTTGCGGATGTGCGCGACCAGCACCTCGCCGCGGGCCGAGGCGGCGAGCGCGCGGAAGTGCGGGCAGTCGCCCGCCCGCACCGCGTGCTTGTGCACGTCCCAGCCCGTCTCGCGGCGGTGCACCGCGAGCCCCCAGCCGTGCGGGTGCTCGGCCGAGAGCATCGCGAGGCTGCGCGGCGCCTCGTGCAACGTGAGCCCGAAGTGGGTGGTCTCGCTCGAGACGACGCCGAGGAGTCGACACATGATGGCTGTGCGGTGATCGTAGCGCGCCCTCGCTCGCGCGCACCCGCCGGGCCCGAAGTCGTCGCGTGGCGCCACCCGACCGCGCGCCCTCGCGGGCCCGACCGGCCCGCCGCCCCCTCGGCCGCGCCGCCCCCACACCCTGCCCCCGAGACGACGATGGCGGCGGGGCGAACTACGCCCTATGCTGCCACATCGGAGGTCTTTCGATGCCCCGAGGGCCGGCGCAAGCACGCGACGACGAGTCGTCCGCCGTCAAGGTCGAGCTCGACGAGTGGCCGATCGCCGTGTTTCGCATGCCGCGCATCGTCGACGTGAAGGTCGCGGGCGCCCTCGGCCAGGCCATCGACAAGCTGCTCGAGCGCAAAGAAGAGTTCGTCATCGTCATCGACAGCCGGTCGACGACGGACACGCCCCCCGACGCGCGCAGGGCGATCGCCGCCTGGGAGAAGGCCCGCGACGCCCCCCTGCGCGCCTACGCCAAGGCCACCGCCTTCGTCATGCCGAACCGCGCGATGTTCGCCATCGTGGGCCTGATCAGCTGGCTGAACCCGCCGCCCTACCCGAAGGAGTGCTTCCTCGGCGAGGGCGAGGCCAAGGTCTGGGTGCGCGAGAAGCTCAGCCGCCGGCCCTGAGCGAACGCCATGCCGCCTGGCTGCCCCGGCGGCAGGGGCCCTGGGGGGGGTGGAATCAATTGATTTCACGGGGCAAGAGATCCCCGGGGGTGTAATCAATTGTTTCCGCGAGGAAGGGGCCCCTGGAGGGGGCTCACCCGCGGGGTAGCTCGAAGCCAGAACGCTCCGGGGGCGTGGCAGCCTCCGGGGGGGCGTTTCGACGTATCCTCGCCGCGATGGCGATGATCGAGGTCAACGGCACGAGCCTGTACGTCGAAGATACGGGCCCGGGGTCGACGGGCGAGACGGTGGCGTTCAGCCACGGGCTGCTCTGGGGCACCGAGCTCTTCGCGCCGCAGATCGCGGCGCTGCGCGGGCGCTACCGCTGCATCGCCTGGGACCACCGGGGCCAGGGCAAGAGCGCGCCCGACCACCGCCACTGCATCGGCATGGAGCTCGTCTGGCAGGACGCGGTCGCGCTGCTCGAGAAGCTCGCGCCGGGGCCGGTGCACTTCGTGGGCCTGTCGATGGGCGGCTTCGTCGCCATGCGCCTCGCGGCCCGCCGGCCCGAGCTCGTGCGCTCGCTCGTGCTCATCGAGACCTCGGCCGACCCCGAGCCGCTCGAGAACGTGCCCCGCTACCGGCTGCTGGTGCGCGTGGTGCGCGTGCTCGGCCCGCGCGCGGTGAAGTCCCGCGTCGAGCCGATCATGCTCGGCCGCACGATCTTGGCCGACCCCGCGCGCGCGGCCGAGCGGCGCCGCTACGCCGAGATCATGATGCGCCGCCGCGACGTCTGGCGCGCGGTGAACGGCGTCATCGACCGCGCCGGCGTCTACGACGAGCTCGCGCGCATCGAGGCCCCGACCCTCGTGCTCGCCGGCGACGAGGACGTGGCGACGGTGCCCGCCAAGGCCGAGCGGCTGCAGGCCGCCATCGCGGGGGCGAAGCTCGTGCGCGTGCCGCGGGCGGGGCACTCGTCGTCGGTCGAAGAGCCCGCGGCGGTGACGTCCGCGATCGAGGCGTTCCTGGCGTCGCTCTAACCTGGCTCCTGCGCCCGGCGGGCGGACGCCCGGGCGGAGATGGCGTGTGGGCTGGGCGCGCGGGGGCCGGGGCGAAGGCTTCGTGTCGATCGGCCGGGCGGGCGCCGGGGCGGAGGTTGCGCGCCGCCCTCGCCGGGCTATGCCTTCGGCCCCACCCACTCGGAGGCCCGAATGCCCGATCTGTCTGCCTTTCCGATCACCCAGCGCTGGCCGGCGAAGCACCCCGAGCGCCTGCAGCTCTATTCGCTGCCGACGCCGAACGGGGTGAAGGCCTCGATCATGCTCGAAGAGATCGGGCTGCCCTACGAGGCGCACCTCGTCGACATCATGAAGAACGAGACGTGGACGCCGGAGTTCTTGGCGCTGAACCCGAACGGCAAGATCCCCGCGATTTTGGACCCGGACGGGCCGGGCGGCCGGCCCTTCGGGCTCTTCGAGTCGGGCGCGATCTTGGTGTACCTCGCCGAGAAGACGGGCAAGCTGCTGCCCGCCGACGCCGCGCGGCGCCACGAGACGCTGCAGTGGGTGTTCTTTCAGATGGCGGCGGTCGGCCCGATGTTCGGCCAGCTCGGCTACTTTCACAAGTTTGCGGGCCGCGAGATCGAAGACAAGCGCCCGCTCAACCGCTACGCGCAAGAGAGCAAGCGCCTGCTCGGCGTGCTCGAGTCGCGCCTCGAGGCGCGGCCGTGGATCATGGGCGAAGAGTACACCATCGCCGACATCTCGCTGCTCGGCTGGGTGCGCAACCTGGTCGGGTTTTACGGGGCGGGCGAGCTGGTGGGCTACGAGGCGCTGAAGCACGTGCCCGCGTGGCTCGAGCGCGGGCTCGCGCGCCCCGCGGTGCAGCGCGGCCTCGAGAGCCCGAAGCGCCCCTGAGGGCGGGCGGCGTCGGCCTGCGGGGGCCCCAGAGCGGGGCACGGAGCCCGCCCCGGCGATCGAGCGGCGGCCCGCGCCGGCCGGCCCCGGCCCGGGCGCCGATCAGGCCGCCTCGTACTCGGTGAGCTCGACGAGGACGCCGTCGGGCGCCTGGACGTAGACGAAGGTCACGCCGTGGGCCGCCCGCGGCTCGCCGTAGACGGGCACGCCGGCGCGCCGCAGCTCGGCGGCCGCCGCGGCCACGTCGCGGACGCGGACGCCGAGGTGCATGACGCCGGCGGCGGACATGCCTTCGAGGGCGGCGGCCGCGTCGGCGGCGGGCGGGCCGGGCGCGCGGCCGGGCGGGAACTCGCTGAAGGCCAGCACCTGGGCGCCGACGCGCACGAGGTGCACGTCTTGGTCATGAACGTTCTTCGTCTGGAAGACGCTCTCGCCGCCGAAGTGGCGTTGCCAAAAGGCGACCGAGGCGAGCGGATCGAGGCCGTAGACGTGGATGTGATCGACCGAGGCGACGTGCATGGCGAACCTACCTCTGCGCGGAAGGCGCTGCCCTCTCGCCCCAGAGATGAGGCCCGCCGCCGCGACGGGCAAGAGCGGGCAATGGCAACGATGCGTTGCAAGAAATGAAAGGGGGCGCCGCGGGCACGTGGTGGGCGACGGGGCCATGGGCTACACCAGGGGGGTGGGCCGGTCGGCGGGCGAGCGGGCGAGGGCCGGGGCGGCGCGGGCCGTGGCCGGGGCGTCGGCGCGGGCGAGGGCGTGGGTCGAGCGGCGGCCGCGCCTCGGCACGGCGCTCGACGTCGACGGCCTGGCGATGCTGGCGCTCTCGACCGGGGTCATCGCGTGCACGGGCGGCGCGAGCCTACTGATGGCGGCGCTCTACGTCGACGCCGTGGCGCGGCGGGCGCCGGCCCGGGCGCCCGAGGGCGTGGTGCTCGTGGTGCTCGGCGCGCGGCTCGGGGCCGAGGGGCTGCCGCGCGACTTCGAGCTGCGCCTGCGCCGCGCGCTCGCGCACGGGCCCGGCCGCGACGTGCTGGTGGTCGGGGGGGCGACCACGGCCGGCCGGCCGCCCGAGGGCGAGGCGGGCAAGGCGTTTCTGGTCGCGGGGGGGGCCGACCCGGCGCGCGTGGCGGTCGAGGCGCGCTCGCGGCACACGCTCGAGAACCTGCGCGCGCTGCGCGAGCGGCTGCCGACCGGGCGCGCCGCGCTCATCACCAACCGCTACCACCTCGCGCGCGCGCTCGTGCTCGCCCGCGGGCTCGGCCTCGCGCTCGAGCCCTGCGCGGCCGAAGCCCCGGGGGCGCCGCGGCGGCTCGGCGCGACGGTCGTCGAGGCCGTCTACCTGCACTGGTACGTCACCGGCCGGGCCTTCGCCCGCGCGGCGGGGGTGCGCCGCATGCTCGACAAGATCGGCTGAGCGCCGGCGCGCTGGGGCGAGGGCTGCGCCGGGCCCGGCGGCGGGCGGGGGCGGGGTGGCCGGGCCCCGCGCTTCGGCTCTGTCGGGCGAAGGCTCCCGTCGCCCGGCGGCGGATCCGCGGCGCGTTCGACGCCGGCGGGGCGCTTGAAATCCGGGCGGATTCCGGCGCGCCTCGCCGGCGCCGAACGCTTTCGTCTCGGCCGCCGCGCTCGGTCCGCCTTCGCCCGACAGAGCCTAGAGGCCCCAGGGGATGGAGAGGGCGCGGTGCTTGCGCCAGGCGCGCTCGCCGCCGACGATCTTGCGCTCGGTGAGCTCGTGCATCATGAGGTTGACCGGCCAGTAGCCGATGTTTTGAATCCACGAGTGGTCGCGGCCGGGGTCGTAGCGGCGGGCGATGCTGCCGTACGAGTACATCGTGCGCCAGGCGCGCCGCCAGCCCTCGCGCAGCTCGTCGCGGCTCATGTGCGCGGGCACGAAGAAGGGGGCCTTGGCGTCGTAGTCGGCGTCGAGCCACCAGCGGTCGTGGGTGAGGCGCCCCTCGGCCGCGAGCCGCTCGTAGAGCTTGGTGCCGGGGTAGGGCGTCAGCAGCCCGAAGGTGGCCATCGCGAGCTTGGCCTCGACGCAGAACTCGACCGTGCGCTCGAACGACGCGCCCCGGTCTTCGTCGAGGCCGAAGATGAAGCTGCCCCAGACCGCGATGCCGTGCTCGGCGAGCTGGCGGACGACGTCGTGGTAGCGGCGGGGGCGGTTCTGCCGCTTGCCCGCGGCGCTGACGGCGGCGTCGTCGACCGACTCGAAGCCGATGAAGAGGGCGCGGCAGCCCGAGCGCGCCATCACCTCGACGTTCTCGACCCGGTGCAGCGCCGCGAGCGAGGCCTGGCCGACCCAGTGCTTCTTGAGCGGCACCATCGCCTCGAAGAGCTCGTGGCTGTACTTGGTGTGAATCATCACGTTGTCGTCGCCGAACAGCACGCGCTGGCTGACGCGCTCGAGCTCGTCGATGACCTCGCGCACGGGCCGGAACCGGAAGCGCGACCCGTTGTAGGTCGAGACGCTGCAGAACTCGCAGGGGAAGGGGCAGCCGCGCGTCGTCTGCACGACGTCGAAGGGCACGTAGCGCAGCGAGCGCGTCAGGTCGCGTCGCGGCCGCGGCAGGTTGGCGAGGTCGGGCCAGCCCTCGTGCGCGTAGACCTTGCGGCGCAGGAGCGACTTGCCCCGCGCCCCGAGCCGGCCCGCGCGCGCGTCTTCGACGACCTCGCGCCAGAGCCACTCGGCCTCGCCGACGACGACCGCGTCGGCGTGCGCCTGCGCCTCGTCGGGCAGCGCCGTCACGTGGATGCCGCCGAGCACCACCGGCACCCCCCGCGCCCGGTACGCGTCGGCGATCGCGTAGGCGCGCGAGGCCGTCTTCGAGTTGACGCTGATGCCCACCAGGGCGGGGCAGTCGTGCTCGCGCTCGAGGTCGATGGGGTCGAGCCCGTCGTCGCGGAAGGTCAGCTCGACGTCGTCGGGCGTGTGCGCCGCCAGCGTCGCGACCCAGAGCGGCTTGATGTGTGTCGAGTCCTCGTTCGAGGGGGCGACGAGGTGCACGTGCATGGCCCAAGGCCTACCACGCGGCGACACCCTCGGCCACGAGCTCTGGCGTGGTGTGGCCCCCCCGCCCCCCGGGCCTCCGCGGCCGGGCGATGAGGTCGGCGCGCGCTCTGCCCGACGCCGACGCCTTCGCCGCCTTCGTCGAGCTCTTGCCCGGGGTTCGCCGCCTTCGTCGAGCGCTCGCCCGGGGCGCTCGCGCGAGGCGCCGGGGCGGCGGCGTCGCCCGAGGCTAACCCCTCGGGCCCGGGCGAGGGCACGAACGCTTTCTGGCAGAATCGAAACAGGTCGCTCACCGCCGCGTCGAGCTCTTCGGCCGCCGCCCGGGCCCGCGCGTCGTCGGGGTCGGCGCCCGCGAGCGCCTCGAGCGCCGCGCTGGCGCGCACCACCTCGGCGAGCCGGGCGAACCACCCGTCACGCAACACGAGCCCCCGCCCCGGGCCGAACTCTTGGGCCCAGAAGTCGGGCGGTAGGACGGGCAACTCGCGCAGGACGAGCGTCTCGTCGGGCCGCCACCCCCTCTCGAAGAGCGCCCGAGCCACCAGCGCCCGGCGCCCCGCCGGCGTCGACGCGTCGGCCCCCGCGCTCTCGCCGACGATCGCTTCGAGATCGAGCCCCCGCAGCACCTCCCGGATGGCCTCGACCCCCGCCGCCACCTTCGGGGCGTCCGGGTCGTCGTCGGCCGGGCCCTCGCCCCGCCAGAGGTCTCCCTCGCGGGCGTGGCCGAGGCCCCCGTCGACGACGAGCGAGGCCCCCCGGCTTTGGGCGACGTCGCGCAGCGCCTCGCGCGTCAGGCCCAGCAGCGCGCCGAGCGGGCTCGAGGGCGAGGCGCCGTAAAAGGGGTGCAGCACGGGCGCGGCGAGCGCGAGGTGCCCGAGGCGGTAGCAGCGATGCAACGACGAGACGACCTCGACCCCGCATTGCTCGCACACCACGCCCTCCTCGGCGGGGCCGTACCGGCCGCACGCGCAGCACCGGTCGCGCGTCGGGCCGAAGATGCGCTGGCAGGCGGGCCCCGCCGGCACCGGCGCGCCCCCTTCGTCGAGGGCCGGCGGCTCGAGCACCCGGCCGTAGGACCGCTCGAACACCTTGCTCGGGGGCAGCAAGTGCCACCCCCGCACGAGGTCGGCGAGCCCCCCGCGGGGCTTGCGGTAGAACCGAATGGCCTCGTCGAGGCCGTAACCCCGCCGCAAGAATTCGTCGCCCCGCCGGGCGTCGCCGCCGGTCGTCCAGGCGTGGCCGAGCGCCCGGCAGGCCGAGTCGACGTCGCCCGGGAGCGAGTATCGAAGCTCGTGCGCCCCGCCGGCCGCCTCGCTCCAGCGGAGCGCCGCGCGCACCGCCGCTTCGGCGCGCGCGAGGTCGCCCTCGGCGGAGAGGGGGCCGGCGCCCGCCCCGCCGGCGGCAAGCTCGCCAGAGGCGCCGCCGGAGCCCGGCCCGGCCATGGCGGCCTCGGCGAAGGCGCGGCCGAGCCTCGCCTCGACGGCGGCGAGCCAGGCGGCGTCGGCCGGCGAGGGGGCCGCCTCGGCCGCGCCGAGCAGCAACGTGCGCGCCCGGAGCAAGGGCTCGCGGTCGCCGGTCGGGGCGGCGAGGTGGTAGCGGGCGACGGCCTCGCGCCGCGCCCACTCTGCCCCGGGCCGCCCTTCGGCGAGGGCGATCGCGAACGTCAGGGCGTCGCGCCGCACCGCCTCGAACTCGTGCAGCCCGAGGGCGAGATCGAAGAGCGCCGCGGGGTCGGCCGGCGGAGCGGCCGGGTCGGTCGACGCCGCGGCGGCGCGGGCCGACGAGAGCGAATGCGCGGCGAAGTCGCCGGCCGGCGGGGCGGCGCGCAGCAGCTCGCGCGCCGGCTCGTCGAGCAAGCCGAGCTCGTCGTCCTGGCGGAGCCGCTCGAACGCGCGGGCGAGGTCGGCCTTGACCCGGGCGACGAAGAAGGCCGAGTCGGGCCGCGCGTCGCGCTCGTGCAGGGCGCAGGCGAGGCGCTCGCAGGCGCGCAGCCAGGACAGAACCTCGGGCTCGTCGTGCTCGTGGGCGCGGCGACTCGACAGGGCGGCGTACGCGTCGAGCAGCGGGCGCAGGGCGTCGGGGCCCCCGGCCTCGAGCGCGAGGCGCTCGGCGGCCGAGTACGCGGCGAGCAGCGCCGGGACGTCGCGCCGCAACCAGTCGCCGCTCACCGCGAGGCGCACGAGCTCGGCGACGGCGGCGACCTGCCCGGCCCCTCGGGCCTCGCTCGCGGCGCGGCGGGCCTCGTCGAAGGCCCGCCGTTCTTGGAACATATCGGCCACGCCCCCGAGTGTCGCCCGACGGCGCCCCGGGCGCACGCCTTCTCGCGAGGGGCGTGCCGGCCGCCCCGCTTGCTGGTATCCCCTCGGGCTCGGTGTCCTCGAGCCTCGACCGCCTCTCGCAGCTCCCGACCCCGGGGCAGCGCGCATTGCTCGACGAGTGCCTCGACGCCGGCGCCGACCCGATCGAGCTCGTGCGGGCGTGCGCGGCGCTTTCCGACCCGTGGCCGCTTTCGCACGTGCTCGGGGCCCTCCGCGCGCGGGGCCGGTCGGGCGAGGCGGGCCCCGCGCTCGGCGAGCTCCTGGCCGGCGGCGACCCGCTGGCGGTGCGGCAGGCGCTGCGGGCGCTGCCCCCGCGCGACAGCCCGCCCGCCCTCGTGCGCGCCGTGGCCGAGGCGTGCGCCGCGCTGCCGCTCGAGCGAGTCGAGGCGCTCGGGCTCGCGCTGCAGTGGCTGGGCGAGGCGGCGCCCCGCGAGCGGCGGCGCCTGCACGAGGCGGCGGCCGAGCGGTGTCGGGCGGCGGCGGCCGAGGGCGGGGCGCCCGACGAGGGGGCGCTGCTGCTCGCGCCGGGGGCGGCGCTGCGGGCGCTCGGCGCCGAAGGGGGCGGGGCGCTCGGGGCGGCGCTCGAGGCCTTCGCGGGGCGGGTGCTGCGGACGCTCGGGCGGGGGCCGCGCTCGCTCTCGCAGGCGAACGCCGAAGAGCTGCTCGCGCGGCGCGTCTACGAGGGGCGCGGGCACTTTCTCTTCGAGCTCTTGCAGAACGCCGACGACGCGCGAGCCGGCGAGGTCACGCTCGCGGTGCGCGGCGGCGAGCTCTCGCTCTCGCACGACGGCGTGCCGTTCGACTGCCGCGACGTGCTCGGCGTGCTCTCGGTCGGCCTCTCGACCAAGCAGGAGGGCGACATCGGCCTCTTCGGCGCGGGCTTCAAGTCGGTCTACGCCGTCACCGAGCGCCCGCGCGTCTATTCGGGCCCCTACCGCTTCGAGATCGCCGGCATGTCGCGGCCCAGGCCGATCGCGGCGCCCGAGGGGCTGCCGCCCGGCCTCACCTGCTTTGCCCTGCCGCTCGACCGCGGCGACGACGAGGCCGAGCTGCTCGACGAGGCGCTCGCGCTGCCGCCAGAGCTGTTGCTCACGCTCCGCCACGTGCGCCGCCTCGTCGTCGAAGGGGGCGACGGCGTGCGGCGCGCGCTCGGGCGGGTCGACGAGGGGGCGGTCGTCACGCTGCTCGACGAGGGCAGGGGCGAGCCGAGGCGCTTCGTCGGCGCGCGCGGGGGCGACGCCGCGCCGGTGCTGGTGGCGCTCGAGCTCGACGAAGGGGGGCTGCCCCGCGCGCCCGCGCCCGGCCGCCCCTCGGTCTATTGCTACCTGCCCACGCGCGAAGAGTCGGGGCTGCCGCTGCTCCTGCACGGCGCCTTCGACGTGCCGCTCGACCGCGAGCGCCTGCGCCGCGACTCGGCGCGCAACCGGCAGGCGCTCGTCGCCGCCGGGGCGCTGCTCGGGCGGCTCGTCGAGGGGCTCGACGGGCCGCGGGCCGAAGCGGCGCTCTCGCTGCTCTCGGGGGCGCGGCCTTCGCCCTTCTTCGCCGAGCTGCTCGAGACGGCGCGGCAGCACCTGGGCGACGTGCCCCTCTTTCTGGCGGCTGACGGGCGTCGAGTGCCGGCGACGCGAGCGCGCCGCGTCGCGCCCACCTTGGCGCCGGTGGTGGCCGGCCTGCCGCTCGACGACGAGGGGCGGGCGGCGCTCGCGCCCCTCGCGCCCGAGCTCGACGCGGCGGCGGCTTGGCTGGGCGCCGCCGCCTTCGGCCCTGCCGACCTGCTCGCCCTGCTCGAGCGCCGTCTGCGCGGCGTGAGCGAGGGGGCAAGGGCGCCCGAGCCTTGGCTGGCCGAGGGCGCGGCGGCGCTGGCGGCGGAGCTCGGCCGGCTCGAGGGGGGCGAAGCGCGGCGGCGCGACGGCCTACCCTGGCTCGTGGCCGAGGGCGGGGGCTGTCATCGCGCGAGCGCGCTGCGGCTCGCGACGCGGGCCCAAGCGGCGCTCTACGGCGGGGCGAGGCCGCTGCGGGTCGAGGCGAGCGAGGGCGGCCCCTGGGCGAGCGTGGGCGTGCGCCGGCTCGACGAGCGCGAGATCGTGGCCGACTTGCACGACGCGACCCGGAGAGCGGCGATGCTCCGTCGCCCCGACGCCCTGCTCGACTACCTGGCAGGGCTGGGGCCGGCGCTGCTCGCGGGGCTCGGGGCGCTGCCGATCGTTCCGGGCGAAGCGGGGGGCTTCTCGCCGCTGCTCGGCGAGGGGGCGCTCTGGCTCTGGCCGCCCGGCGAGATCGGGGCCTGGCTCGCGTCGGCGCCGAGGCCGCCCATGGTGGCGCCGGCGACGCAAGCGGCCCACGGCGCGCTCCTGCGGGCGCTGGGGGGGCGAGAGCTGGGCGTGAGCGAGCTCTTCGGCTGGCTCTCCGAGGGCCCGCCCTTGCCGCTCGAGCAGGCCAGGGCATTGACCGCGGTGGCCGAGCGGTCGTGGCGCTCGTGGACGCCGCGGCAGACCGAGGCGGCGCTGCGGGCTCCGGTCTTCGTCGACGTCGAGGGGCGACTGCGCCCGGTCGAGGGGCCGGGCGGCGCGCTCATGCCCGCCGATGACGCCATCGTGGCCCTCGCGCCGGGCCTGCCCTGGCTCGAGGCCGAAGAGCGGCGGCTCGGGCTGCTCGCGGCGACGCCCAGGCTCGGGGCGGCGGCGCTCGTGCAGTCGCTCGCGGGCGAGGGCCCGCTCTTCGACGAGTGGCCCGACCTCGACCCCGTGCTGGCCTACCTCGGGCCGCGTGTCGGCGAGGTGCCCGGGGCGCTGCGCGAAGCGCTGGCGCGCGCCGCACGCTGGCCCGGCACCGACGGGGCGCGGCGCCCGCTCCGTGAGCTCTCTCGCCCCTCGAGCGATCCGGCGCTCGAGCGCTTCTACGCCTCGACCGGGCTGCGCCCGCGCCTCGAAGCCGGCGCGCTGCGTCTCGCCGAGCTGCTGGGGCTGGCCGATCGCCTGGCCCCGGGCGGCCTCGACGCGCTGGTCGACGATCTGGCCGAGGGGCGCGTCGACCCCGCCCACCCTGAGCTCCCGTCGCTGCTCGCGCGAGGCGCGACGGTGCTCGGAGCTGCGGCGCTCGAGCGCCTGTCGGGCGTCGCGCTCTTTCTCGCCGACGATGGCGCCCGGCGTCCGCTCGCGCCGTGGGGCGTGCAGCGGTCTTCGCCGCGACCTTGCTACCGGGCTCACGCGCCCTTCCGACGGCTGCTGGCGCTGGGCTCGGCCCCTCTTCTGGCCGAGGGCGAAGAAGCGCGCTGGGGGCCGGCCCTGCTCGATCGTGTGGCCGGGCCCCCGGCGGGGCCGGAGGTCTGGGTCGAAGCGCTCGCGAACGATCCCTCTCTTGCCGGCGTCGACGCCGCCCTCGTCGCCCGCGCGACGCTCTTCGACGCCGGGGCGCGGCGGGAGCTCGAGCCCTTTCGTTCGCGCCTCGACGCGCGCCCCCTCTGGCGCGGGGGTGACGGCGCGCTGCGGCCGGCCTCGTCGCTCGCGCTACCCGACGAGCTTGCCGAGCTACTGGGCGAGCCCTGGGAGGGCCTCTTGCCGGCCGAGGGCGTGCTCGACCCTCGAGAGCGCTCCGAGGCCGAGGCGCTGCGCGCTTTTTTCTCCTTTCGACCCGCGCTCGCCTTCGTCGCCGAGCAGGTGCGAGCGCAGGCGCGCTTCGGGCGGACGCTGGGCGAGCAGCCGCCGCTCCTTGGCCGCGCCGAGCGCGTGGCCACGCTGCGCGCGCGGTCTCAGGGGGCCGACCCCCTGCGGGTCGGCGTCGACGCCACGGGCGCGCTGACCTCGGCCGAGCTCTGGGACGCCGACGCCGACGAGCAGCTTCTTGCGGCGGGGCTCGCGCTCGAAACGAGGCTGGCCCACCCCGCCCTCGTGGCCGCCTTGCCTCCGGGCACGTTCGCGCCCTTGCCGCCCGCGCGCTTGCTCGAGGCCCTCGCCCCGGCGTTGCGCGAGCGGGGCTCGATCGACGACGGCCGCTTCGACGAAGGCCGCCGCGCGGCGCTCTACCGCTGGCTCGAACGTCGCTCGGCCGCCGTCGAGGCCGACGAGCAGGCGCGCGGGCTGCTCGGCAAGCTGCACGCCTTCGCCACCGAAGATGGTGGGCGGCGCTGCCCGCGCGAGCTGCTCGCGGCCCCTTCGTTCGAAGCGCTCGGGCTGCCGGGGCGGCCCGCGCCCGAGGTGCCGGCGGCGGTGCGGGCCTGGCTGGCCCGCGCCTACCGCCTCGACGACGCTGCGCTCGGGCCGCTCCTCGACGCGCTGCTCGACGCCGCCGCGGGCGCCGCCGAGAGCGGCGACGGAGGGCGGGCCGCGCGGCTCGCGCGTGCGCTCTCCGACGCGCTCACGCCGCCCCCCGGCGCCCGCCCCGACGAGCACGAGGCGCGGGTCGAACGCGCGCTACGGGCGCAGCGGGCCTCGCGGCGGCTGCGGGTACCGACCGGAGACGGGGCGTTCGTACGCCCGCGCGCCCTCCTGCTCGCCCCGCCCGAAGAGCGCTCCCTGATCGATCGCTTTCACCCCTCGCCGCCGCCGGCCCCGGCTCCGCACCTCGAACCGGACGCGCTCGCGCCGCTCTTGCGCCGGCTCGGCGCGCGCGACCGCCTCGGCGCCGACGAGCTCGCGACGCTGATGGCCCCCGGCGGCTCGCTCCCCGGCTTCGAGGCCTCGCTTGCCCGGGCCCGCTACGTCGCCCTGGCCCTCGGCGCCGAGCCCTCGCTGCGACAGCGCCTCGAGCTCGACCGCGCCGCGTGGGTGCCGACGGCCGACGGTCGGTTCGAGCCACCCTCGGCGCTCTTCTGGCCCGAGCCCGGGCTCGAAGAGCTGCTCGGCCCCCGCCCCGACCTGCTGCCCCACCCGCTCTTCGCCCGCACCGTGCCGGCCTCGTTCGGGCGCCGCATGCGCTTCCGCCGCCCCGCCGACGCCTCGCTCGACGACGTGCTGCGGCCTCTGGCCGACGGGGTGGCCGCCCCCCCGGAGACGCTGCGCTGGCTCGAGGACGCCCTGCAGGCCGGCGCCCTCGAGCCGCCGGCGCTGCGCCAGGCGCTGGGGCCTCGCCGCGTCTTTCTCGATACGCAGGGCGACGTGCACGCCTTCGCCGAGCTCGGCACGGGACGAGACGCGCGTCCGGTCTGGGCCGATCACGAACGCTGGCCCAGGCTCGCGTCGGCGCTCCGCCTCGATCGGCGCCCGGCGCCGAGCGCCGTCGCGCCGTCGGCGCCGGACGCGACCGCCACGCCCCGGAGACCCGCGCCCGCCGCTGCCGCCGAGGGCCCCGACGCTTCGACCTTTCCGGGCGAGTCGGCGCCGAAGCAGAGCCTCTGGCAGCGGTGGTTCGGGGCGCCGGCCAAGCCCGTCGTCGCCCCGACCGAGCCCGCGGCGAGGGCCCCCACGCGCGCCGAGGCGCGGCCCCCTGCGCGGCCGGGCGCGACGGTCGGTTCCGCCGAGGCGCCTCCTGCGCGGCCGGGCGCGACGGGCGGTTCCGCCGAGGCGCCTCCTGCGCAGGCCGAGCGCCGGGCGCGGCACGAGGCCTGGTACCGCCCATCGGACGCCATTCGCCCGCAGCTCGAGGGGGCCGGCGGTTGGTCCGAGTCGCGCCGGCAGCGGCCGCGCTACGGTTTCGCGCTCGCCCCGGGCAAGCTGCCTCCGCCCTATCTGTATGCGGCACGCACGGTGGCCGAGCGCTTTCACGCGCCGACCCAGCGCTGGGAGCGCGGCGGGCTGCCGGCCGAATGGTCGACCCCCGGCGCGCGCGCCCTCTCGCGCGTTCAGTTTCGCGGCCGGGCTCCCGCCGGCGTCGTGGTCTTGCCCGTGCCGATGTACGCGACGCTCGAGGCCCTCGACGTCGACGGCGCGCCCCAAGAGGCTGTCCTCGGCGCCGACGGCCGCTGGATGGTCGCGCTCGCCGAGGCCGCCGAGATCGGCTTCGAGGTGGCCCTGCGCGAGGCGCCGCGCTTTCACGACGGGCCGCTCGAGCTCGGCCCCGAGGCCGAGCCCCTGCTCGCCCCGACGGCCCCCGAAGACGAGCTGCCGCGCGAGCTCGCCGGCCTGGTCGACGAGCTGCTCGCCTCGCCCTTGTCGGCCATGGCCCGCGCGCTGCGGGTGCGCGACTTCATTCGCGAGCGGTACCGCTACGACCCGTCGTACCTCGAAGACGAGCGGGTGGGGCGCTGGCTCTCGCGCGTTACGCAGGGCAGCGGCAACGTGCACCTCGCGGCCCTGCACGTGGGCCGCGCGGGGCGGCACCTCGGCGCGGGCGTCTGCTACGAGCTGAACGCGCTCGCCTGCGAGCTCCTGCGCCGCGTCGGCGTGCCCGCCGCGTTGGCGTCGGGCTGGGCGCTCTCGGGCGAGCAGGTCGACGAGCCCGACCACCTCTGGGCCCTGGCGCTCGTGCCCTCCGACCTCGGCCCGCGCCTGTTGCCCCTCGACGCCTCGTCCACCCGCAACGGCACTCCGCTGCGCGTCGCCGAGCGCCCGCGGGGCCCCTTCCGCGCGCAGCCCCCCCCGGCCCACGCGCCCCTACCGCCCCCGCCCTCGTGGGCCGCGCAGCAACCCCGGGGCGCCGCCGCGGGCGCCCAGCCGCCGCTCGGCGAGCTCGCCCGCGTCGCCCGCTACCTCGCCCGCCAGCAGGGCGAACGCGCCCCCGACGAGGGCACGCTGCGCCGCCGCCTGCAGGCGCTGCTCGACGATCCGGGCGAACGTCGGCGCCTGCTCGCGCTGCTGCGCGGCGAGCCGTAGATCGCTTCTCGCTCGGGCTCGCGACCCTTCGTGGGGCGGCTCGCGGGGCTCTACGGCGGCGAGCGCTCGGCCGGGCCGGCGCCGGGCGGGGGCGGCTCGGGCCCGCGCCGCTGCCCCTCGGGGGCCGGCCCGCCAGGCACACCGATATCGTTTTCGGAACGGGTGCCGGGGGGCCGGCCCCCACTTACATTCACCGAACTCTTACGGTTGGGTTCGAGCTTGACCCCACCGGGACCGCACGATTGTGCGAAGCCCGGGTGGCCTCAGGCCCGACCTTAGGTAGACTTTTGCCGCTCGGGCGCTGCCCGTTCGACAATCACCATGGTGGCTCCTTCGCGGCCTGGGCTCACGACGTCGGATGACATGATCGGCTTGCCGGTCGCGGCGGCCGTCCGGCGGCCGAGCGCGTTGCTGGTCGACGACCGGCCGGCGAACCTGCTGGCGCTCGAGGCGCTGCTCGCGCCGCTCGAGGCCCGCCTCGTGCAAGCTTCGTCCGGCGAAGAGGCGCTGGCGCGGCTCGCGGCCGACGAGTTCGCGCTCGTCGTGCTCGACGTGCAGATGCCCGGCCTCGACGGGCTCGAGACGCTCGCCCGGCTGCGCGCCCGCGAGCGGGGGGTGAAGACGCCCGCGCTCTTCGTCACGGCGGGCGCGCCCGACCCGTCACGCGTCGAGCGCGCCTATCAGCTCGGGGCGGTCGACTTCATCCCCAAGCCCCTCGACGCCAACGCGCTGCGGGCGAAGGTGGCCGTCTTCCTCGAGCTGTACGAGGCGCGCGAAGAGGTCCGGCGGCACGCGGCGGTCTTGCGCGCGCGCGACCTCGCCGACAGCGAGCGCAAGTACCGCTTCCTCGCCGACGCGACCCCCG
>DASTPP010000054.1:0-59133 GCA_035762175.1 Polyangiaceae bacterium
CTCGCCCTGCAGCTCGCCGCCGCCCTGGTCGGCCCGCTCGTAGACGCGGTTGATGGCGTCGACGACGGCCGAGCCGCCGGCGACGAAGGCCTCGACCGGCTTGCCGAAGAGGGCGCGCACGTCGTCGACGGCGGCGACGTCGAAGGGGTCGGCGAGCACGACCCGCACCGACGCCTCGCCCTCGTCGAGCACCAGCACCCGGTGCTGCTTGGCGTACGAGATCGGCAGCCGGACGGCCACCGCCGTCGGCACGGCCGCGACGTCGATGCGCGGCAGGTAGGGCAGGACGGCCTCGGCCGCCAGCGCCTGCGCGACGGCCGTCTCGTCGGCCGCGTTGGTCGAGACGACGAGGTCGCGCAGGTCGCCGCCGCCGCGCTCGCGCTGCGCGGCGACGAGCATGTCGAGCCGCTCCGGCGACAGCACGCCGTGCCGGATGAGGACCTCGCCGAGGTAAGGTTGGGCGCTCTGCGTCATGGCCTGCGTACTCTACTCTCGCCGGGGCGACGGCGCCCCCCGGTTGCCGGGCGTCAGCACCGCCGGGCCCGAGCGCGGCGTCGGGTTGGTCGTGCCGCCGGCCGGCTGCGTCTCGCCGCCGCCGCGCCGCCCGCCGCCCGTGCCGCCGCCGCCACCGCCGCCCGGGTTCGCCTGCACCGTGGTGCCGCCGGCCGCGCCCGAGGACGGCCGCACGATGTCGGGCATCTCGATCGGCGTCGTCGGCTCGTGCGTCTTGCGGTCGCGCGGCCTGGTCGCGTCGGACAGGCGCCGCCGCTCGTCGTTCGCCAGGTTCGCCTGCCGGATGTCTTCGAGCAGCCCGTTCAGGCGGCTGAAGTCTTTCGGCACCTCGTACGGCCGCTGGTCGGAGAAGACGAAGTACCGGTCGAGGAACTCTTGCCGCTCTTGCATCTTGCGCTCGAAGACGGCGCGCAGGTCTTGCTGGTCGCGAATGACGTACGGCGTCAGGATGAGCAAGAGGTTCGACTTCGACTTGGTGTTCTGCGTCTTGCGGAAGAGCACCCCCAGCACGGGGATGTCGCCGAGCAGCGGCACCTTGTCGACCGTGTTCGTGTAGGCGTCGCGCACCAGGCCGCCGATGACCACCGTCTGCTGGTCTTTGACGACCACGCTCGTGTTGGCCGTGCGCTTGTTGATCGACACCGCGCCGAGCGTGCCCGACGGCGAGGCGCCCTGCTCGCTGATCTCTTCTTGGAGCTCGAGCCGCACCTCGTTCGAGTCGTTCATGTGCGGCGTGACCTTGATCTTCGTGCCGACGTCGGTGCGCGGCGCCGCCCCGAAGCCGCCGAGCCCGCCGAGCCCCCCGAGCCCGCCGAGCAGCCCCGCCGCCTGCCCGCCCGCCTGCCCGGCGAGCGCCCCCAGGTTGCCGAAGCCGGCCGCGTTCGTCTGCAGCGGGATGTTCTGCCCGACCGAGATCTCGGCCGGCGTGTTGTCGGTCGCGATGATGTGCGGCGTCGCCAGCACGTTCGCGTTCGAGCTGGTGGCGAGCGCGTTGATGAGCACGCCGAAGGCGGGCACCGAGATGCCCGTGCCGAGCAGGTTGGTCGAGCCGCCGAGGCCCGGGCCGCGCACGCCGAGCGCGAGGCCGTTGAGCTCGGAGGCGGGCGGCGGCAGCGCGATCGTGTTCAGCGGGTTCAGGCCGCCGTAGATGAGGCTGTTGCCGTCGCCGGCGATCTTCTCGACCGCGCCGCCGTGGTAGCTGATGCTCAGGCGGTCCGAGTCGTTCGCCGACACGTCCATGACGACGGCCTCGATGAACACCTGCCGCCGCGGCTGGTCGAGCTTGTCGATGACGTTGCGAATTTGCGCGTAGTCGCGGAGCGACGAGGTGACGATGACGCTGTTGGTGGCCTTGTCGGCCGTGATGCGCACCGCGCCCTCGAAGATGCCGAGCGGCATCTGGCCGCCGGCGCCCGAGACGCCGGGGGTCGGCGCCGGCGGCGGGGGCGAGCCGGGCGGGCGGTTGGCCCCGGCCCCGCCGGGCAGCGCGCCGCCCGCGCCCCCCAAGATTTGGTTGAGCACGGGCGCGAGCTCGTCGGCCATCGCGTGCTGCAGCGGCAGCACGTGGATGTCGCCGTCGCCCGTCGTCGGCGGCACGTCGATGCGCTTGATGACCTCGAGCATGCGCAGGTAGGCGCGCTCGCTCGCGACGATGATGAGCGACTTGGCGCGGTCGTCGGGCACGATCTTGGTGACGCGCGCGTCGGTCGAGCCGCCGCCGCCCGAGCCCGACACGGCCGCCGGCTGGTTGCCGCCCCGCCCGCCGCCGCCGCCCGCCGGCGCCGCCGCCCCCGCCTTGATGTCGAACAGGTCGTTCAGCCGCGTCGCCAGCTCGCTCGGCGCCACGTAGTGCACCGGCTCGACCCAGATCTGCTCGCCCGCGGAGCCGACGTCGATCTCTTCGACCAGCTGCAGCATGCGCCGGATGTTCGACCCGGTGTCGGTGATGATGAGCAGGTTGCCCCCGCCGTAGGGCACCACCTCGCCCTCCTTCGACTTGAACTTCGCCAGGACCTGCGAGACCTCGTCGGCCCCGACGTGCTGCAGGCGGTAGAGCCGCGTGACGTAGCGGTCTTCGGCCGGCACCGGCTGCGCCGTGCCGTAGATGGGTGTCGTCTCGGTCGAGACCCCTTGCGTCTCGATGATCTTCAGGAAGCGCCCGTGCGGCACCACCGTCAGGCCGTTCGTCTCGAGCGCGACGAGGAAGGCGCGGTAGGCCTCGGCCACGGTCACCGGCGTCGGCGAGTAGAGCGTGACCTTGAGCGACTTCATCTTCGAGCCGTAGATGAAGCGCTTGCCCGTCAGCCCGCCGATCCAGTTGACGAGGTCGGGCAGGTCGGCCTCTTGCAGGCCGATCGTCACGCCCCCGGCGGGGGCGCGGAACTGCGCCGCGGCCTCGGCCGTCGTCGGCGCGTTCGTCGCGTCGCTCGTCGGCCGGAAGGGCGCGGCGGGCGGCGCCGGCGGCGGCGGCACCGCCGTCGGGAACGAGCCGGCGCCGGCCGCGACGGGCGCCGCGACCGCGGGCGTCACGGGCGCCGCGCTCGCGGGCGTGCGCGGCGCGCGCACCGCCGGCGGGCGCGCCTGGCCGTGGGCCAGCGTCACCACGCCGGCCATCGAGGCCACGACGGCGCAGGAGGAGAGGGCGGAGATTCGTTTCATCGGGTCCGGTGGTCGTCGGGGTCGAAGGGTCGGGGGGCGCTCAGCCGTTGCGTCGCTTGCTCGGGGCCTCGTCGGCCGGGGCCTTGCTCGGCCCCTCGCCCGAGCCCGCCGGCTTGGGCGCGCCCGTGGCCGGGGCGGCCGGCGCCGACTTCGGGCCGTCGGCCCCCGCCGGCAGCGCCGCGCCCACCACGAGCACCGAGGCGAGGCACACGCCCCCGACCCAGAGCGTCGAGGCCCCGAGCAAGAGAGCCGTCACCGCGAACGTCTTCTTCCACATACCCGTGCCCATATCCGTCGTCTCCTGCCTCGGCCGCCGCCCGCCCCCCCCGCCGAAGGGCGCGCGGAAGGCGCGCTCACTTGATGTGATACTCGATGGTCGTCGGCTGGCCCCGCCGGTTGACGGTGACGCTGAAGCGGTCGGCGGTGCGCAGCTTGGCGTACGCCTCGAGACCCTTCTCGACGCCCGTGATGTCGAACCCGTTGATCTTCTCGAGCCGGTCGCCGTTCTCGAAGCCGAGCGTGCCGAGCAGCGTGTCCGACCGGACGCCGTACATGCGCATGCCCACCGTCTGCCCGCCCTGCGTGTCGGGCACCAGCCGCCCCGACTGCATCAGCATCGCCTGGTTCTCGAGCAGCTTGTCGATCGCCGAGCGGTCGACGTTGAACTCGGTCGCGCTAATCCGCTGGATCTTCGACGCGATGTCGGGGTCGACCTTCTGCACGCCCCGCGCCCCCGTGCTGCCGACCGGCGGCGGCGGCGGCGGCAGCGAGGGCGTCGCCGCCGCCGCCCCGGCCGCCGGCGGCGGCCCGCTCGAGAACATCTCGACCTGGCAGAACGAGCTCGGCGCGATGAGCCAGACGCGGTCCCAGCGCACGAACCAGACGCGCTTGCCCGCGTACTCGTCGCCCTGCCGCAGCATCTTCGGGTTCGGCCCCTCGCCCGCGCCGCCCGCGAGCTGCGCGAACGACCAGGCCGGGTCTTCGGACACCGCCGTCGCCAGCACCTTCACCCCCCCCTCGCACGCCGGCGCGTGGTACGGGTCGTCGGTCGCCGGCAGCGCCGACGCCTTCGCCGTCGTGTCATCGACCACCGGGTTCAGGTTGCCCCGCACCGAGTCGAAGGGGTTGCGCGACAAGATGGCCGCCGCCGACGTCTGGTGGTCGCCCGCCGTCGAGGGCGGCCGCACGAAGGCCGGCGCCGCCGCCGCGCCCCGGCCCGCCAACGTCTTCTCGTCGACCGCGAGCATCGTGCCCACGATCTGCGCCACGCCCGCGGCCTGGAAGTACGCCGCCACCGCGATAAGCAAGAGGGTGACGACCCAGAAGTGGCGCTTGAGCAAAGCCTCGAACGACATGCGGGGACCCTACCTCACATAGCCAGAAGCGTGCCAGCGCCGCGGCCCCACGCCGCGGCCCTTTTGCCCGGAAGCCACCGCCCCGCCCCCCCGACCGCTCGGACAAGCTGACGCGACCCGGGGCGCCCGCCCCGCCGCCCTTGCCAAAATGGCAAGCCGCCCGCGGGGGCGCGCGCCCCTCAGCCGGCGCCGTAGACGGGGATGGCCGCGCCGCGGACGGCGCGCGATTCGTCGGAAAGAAGAAAGAGAATCACGTCGGCGAGCGCCCGCGTGTCGACCCAGCGCGCCGGGTCGACGCCCGGCATGGCGGCGCGGTTGGCCGGCGTGTCGAGCGTCGAGGGCAGGACCGCGTTCACCCGCACCCCGTAGGGCCCGACCTCGGCGGCCACCGCCTGCGAGAGCGCCACGACCGCCGCCTTCGACGCCGCGTACGCCGCCGCCCCCGCGCTCGTCGCCGGCTCGGCCGCCGCGCGCGCGCCGACCACCACGACGCTGCCCGCGCGCTGCTCGACCATCACCGAGAGCACCGCCTGCAGCGAGCCCATGGCCGTGTCGACGTTCTTCTCGGCCATCGCGCGCCAGTCGCTCGGGCGCGCGTGGAAGGGCCCGCCGCCCGTCCAGCCGCCCGCCACCAGCGCCGCGCCGAGCAGCCGGCCGCCGCCCGCGCCCATGCGCTCGAAGACCCCCGCCCACGAGCCCCGCGACCGCACGTCGATGAGGAAGGGCACGCACGCCTCGCCGGACGCGGCCGCCACCGCGCGCAGCCCCTCTTCGGCCGTCACGAGGTCGACCGCCGCCACCCGCCGCCCGCGCGCCGCGAGCGCCCTCACCACCGCGCCCCCGAGCGCGCCGCCCGCGCCGGTCACCACCGCGTAGTCCGCCATCGCCGGCCGCTATAGCACGGGCCGGCCCCGGGCGGAGGGGCGCGCCGGGCCCGCCGCGACCCCCGGAGGCCGCGCGCCCCGGGGCCCCGCGGCCCCCCGGAGGCCGCGCGCCCCGCGCCCCCGCGCCCGCCGGAGGCCGCGCGCCAGCGGCGGCTACGACCCCTCGTCGACGGCGAGCTCGCCGAGCTTGCGGTAGATGGTGCGCGTCGAGATGCCGAGCAGCTGCGCCGCGAGCGACTTGTCGCCCTTGGTGTGGCGCAAGGTCTCGCGAATGAGCCGGAGTTCGACCTCTTCGAGGGGCGTGCCGATGGGGAAGCTCATCGCGTCGGGCGCGGGGGCCGAGGCGCTGACGATGAAGTCGGGCAGGCAGGCCTCGTTGATGAGCTCGCCGCGGCAGAGCACGACGGCGCGCTCGATGACGTTCTCGAGCTCGCGCACGTTGCCCGGCCAGGGGTAGTCGTAGAGCCGCTCGGCCACGGCCTTCGTGAGCTCGAGGCGGCCGCGGCCGTTCTTGGCGCAGTAGATGCCGAGGAAGTGGTCGCAAAGCAGCGGGATGTCTTCGCGCCGCGCCCGCAAGGGCGGCGCCGTCACGGCGATGACGTTCAGCCGGTAGAAGAGGTCTTCGCGGAAGCGCCCCCGGCCGATCTCGGCGCGCAGATCGCGGTTGGTGGCCGCGACGATGCGCACGTCGGCGCGCACGGTGTCGCCGCCGAGCGGCTCGTACTCGCCCTCTTGCAAGACGCGCAAGAGCTTGACCTGCACCTGCGGGCTCAGCTCGCCCACCTCGTCGAGGAAGAGCGTGCCGCCCTGCGCCTTGGCGAAGCGCCCCTCGCGCCGCGCGACGGCCCCGGTGAAGGCGCCCCGCTCGTGGCCGAAGAGCTCGGCCTCGAGGATCGACTCGGGCAGGGCCGCGCAGTTGACGGCCACGAAGGGGCCGCGGGCCCGCGCGCTTCGCTCGTGAATGTAGCGCGCGAGCAGCTCTTTGCCCGTGCCGCTCTCGCCGAGCACGAGCACCGTCGCGCTCGAGGGCGCCGCCTGCGTCGCCACCTCGAGCACGCGCCTGAGGGCCGGGCTCTGGCCGACGATCTCGCGCTTCGACAGCCGCTTGAGCTCTTGCCGCAGCGAGCGGTTCTCGGCCAGCAGCTGGTTTCGCTCGGCCGCCTTGCGCACGCTCTTGACGATCTGCACCCGCTTGAGCGGCTTCTCGACGAAGTCGTAGGCCCCCTCGCGCATCGCCTGCACCGCGGTCTCGACCGTGGCGTAGGCCGTCATCAGCACCACCTCGGTGTCGGGCGACACCTCTTTGACCGCGCGCAAGAGCTCGAGCCCGCTCGTGCCGGGCATCATCAGGTCGGTGAGCACCACCTGCACCCGGTGCCGGCGCAAGAGGTCGATCGCCGCGCGGGCGCCGTCGGCGGTGAGCACGCGCATCGACTCGCGCACGAAGATCTTCTCGAGCGAGGCGAGGTTCGAGGGCTCGTCGTCGACGATGAGCACCGAGGCCGCGTCGGGCGCGGGCGCCGGCGGGGCGGCCGGCGGGGCGGGGGGCGTCTCGCTCGCGCCCATCGGCTAGCGCACCGCCTTCGAGACGGCCCGGAAGGCGTCGGTGCCCGCGCGGCCCAGCCAGTCGAAGGCCACCGTCTCGCTCGTCGTCACCAGCGCGCCGGCCCGCTCGCAGAGCCCGAGGCCCGCCCGCCGGTGGTCGTCGCGGCGGCTGGCGACGCCGTCGAAGGGCACGAGCACCTCGTACCCCGCGGCCAGAAGGTCGCGCGCCGTCAGCGCCACGCAGACGTGCGCCTCGACCCCGACGAGCACCACGTGCCGCCGCCCGAGCCCGGCGAGCGCCGCGGCGAAGGCCGGCTCGCCCATCGCCGAGAAGGTCGCCTTCTCGATCGGCCGCGGCGCGCCGACCGCCTCGAGCCGCTCGCGCAGGGGGCCGAGCGTGGGCCCGAGCCCGCGTGGGTACTGCTCGGTCGCCAAGACCGGCACCGAGAGCCTCTGCGCCGCCTCGAGCAAGACGTTGAGCGAGCGGTGCACCTCGGCCATCGCCTCGGGCAGCAGCGCCGGCACGAGCCGCTCTTGCACGTCAATGATGACCAGTACGGAAGAAGACGGGGTGGGTGGCGTCATGGGCGGTCGGGCGAACGCGCGGCGAGGTTGCGGGCCCGCGGCCCCCAGTCTACCCCGCCCCGGCCCGCCCAGCCCCCCCAACCGGGGGCGGGCCCTCGACCTTCCCGCCGGGGGGGGTAAAAACCGCAGCCGCCAGCTGCGCAAGAAGGCCCCGACGCCCCGCCGCAGATCGACCCGCGCGAGCAGGCGCCCGACCTCGGCCCCCGCCCCGTCGAAGAAGCTGCCCGAGAGCGAGCTGAGCGAGTCGAGGCGGGCGCCCGGCAGCAGCACCGAGCGGCCGGCGAAGCGGTGGGGACGGCCCTCGTTCGACGAGAACGCGAAATTGTAGCGCAGCGCCCGCAGCCCGCCCGGGGACGCCCAGGCGAGCGTGCCGTCGAGCGGGCGGGCGTCGGCGAAGCCGCGCGCGTCGATCTCGCCGCCGAGGCCGAAGTTCGGCCCCCGGGCCAGCGCCCGCAGCGGCCGCGCGTGCGCCTCGAGCTCGATCGCGAGCGGCCGCTCGTCGGCCGGCGCGTCGAGCAAGAAGTAGCTGCCCCGCAGCGCGAGGCGGAAGGAGACCTCCATCGGCGCAGCCCGCCCGGCCCCGCTCAGCCCCGCTCGACCGCCTCGCGCGGCAGCACCAGCGAGGCCGGCAGCTCGCCCCGCCCGAGGCCCTCGACGATCGCGGGCACGTCGGCCTCGGTCACGCCGCCGAGAAAGACGTGGTCGGGCTCGACCAAGATCGTCACCCCCCGCGAGCAGACGTCGAGGCAGCTCGCGGTGCAGGCCCGCGCCTCGGCGCGCGCGAGGCCCCGCTCGCCGAGCGCCTTCTTGAGCGCCGCGTGCACCTGCTCGGACCCTTTCGCCGCGCACGAGCCCTTCGGGTGGTCGTCGGGCCGGCGGTTCGTGCACACGAAGAGAAAGCGCTTGCGGAAGGGCATGGGCGGGGCTCGGGCACCCTGCTGCGACCGCGCCCGGCCGTCAAGATCGCTCGGCGCCGTCGCTCGCCCGCCCGCCCCGCGGCGAAAGCGGCCCCCGCGCGGGCGCGCGCCGGCCGTGGTCACGGCGCGCGGCTCGGCGCGGAGGCCGGGTCGCCCCCGCCCGGGAACCGGGGTAATCAGCCGCCATGGCCCCGCCTGCACCCCCCGACCGAAGGCCGCGGCGCGAGCGCGAGGGCGCGCCCGCCTTCTTCGCGACCGCCGCCAAGGGCACCGAGGCGGCGCTCGGCGACGAGCTCGCCGAGCTCGGCCTGCGCTCGCTGCGCGTCGCGCGCGGCGGCGTGCACTTCCGCGGCCCCTGGGAGGACGCCTACGCCGCCTGCCTGCTCAGCCGCGTCGCCCTGCGCGTCTTGCACCCGCTCGCCGCGTTCGACGCGCCCGACGCCGCCGCGCTCTACGAGGGCGTCCGCGCGGCCGACTGGTCGCCCTACCTCGGCGCCCGCCACACGCTCGCCGTCGCCGCCGTCGGGGGCAACGAGGGGCTGCGCAACACGCAATTCATCGCCCAGAAGACGAAGGACGCCATCGTCGACCAGATCCGCGACCGCGAGGGGGCCCGGCCCTCGGTCGACCGGGTCGACCCCGACCTGCGCGTCTTCGTCCGGATCGAGGGCCGGCGCGCCACGGCCTACGTCGACCTCGCCGGCGAGTCGCTGCACCGGCGCGGCTACCGCGCGCACGTCGGCGGCGCCCCCCTCAAGGAGACGCTGGCGGCGGCGGTGCTGCGGCTCGCGGGCTTCCGGCCCGAGCTGCCCTTCGTCGACCCGCTCTGCGGCGCGGGCACCCTCGTCATCGAGGCGGCGCAGATCGCCCAGGGCCGCGCGCCCGGCCTCGCGCGCCGGCGCTTCGGCTTCGAGCGCTGGGCGCGGCACGGCGCCGCCGAGGCCGAGCGCCTGCGCTCCTTGCGCGCCCGCCTCGCCGCCGGGGCCGGGGGCGGCCTCGCGCCCCTCGGCAGCGACGCCGACCCGCGCGCCCTCGCGGCGACGCGGCACAACGCCTCGCTCGCCGGCGTGCGCGTGCGCCTCGAGCAAACGAACCTCGCCTCGATCGCCCCGACCGACCCGCCCGGGCTCGTCGCCATGAACCCGCCCTACGGCGAGCGCCTCGACCTGCCCCGCTCGTTCGTGCCCGAGCTGCGCGCGGCCCTCCGGCGCCTGCCGGGCCACCGCCTCGCCCTGCTCGCCTTCGGCCCCGAGCTCGAGGCCGCCGTCGGGCGCCGCCCCGACGCCTCGCACGAGCTCTACAACGGCGATCTGCGCTGCCAGCTGCTCGTCTACGACCTGCCCTGAACCTCGGCTCGCGCCGGCCGGCCCCCGAGAAGCGAACCCCGCCCCGCGGCCTGAACCCCCGCCCCCGCCGGCCGTCTCCCCCGACCACGCGCGCGACCGCGCGCCCTCCCCTCGCCCATGCAGCCCCCGACCGACCTGCCGCGCCGACGGGCCCGCCCCGCGAGGGCGGCGCGCGCCTTCGCCCGCGCGCTCGCCGCCGCGCTCGCCCTCGCCGCGCTCGCCGCGCCGCTCGCCGTTTACGCTTACCGCCACCGACCGCGCCCGCGCCCGGCGATCGAGCGGCTCGCGCCGGGCGTCGCCTACGCCCGCGAGGTGCTCGACGCGCCCCGGCCGATCGTGGTGCACCTGGTCACGATCGAGCTCGCGACGTCCGGGCTGCGCTTTCTCGTCACGCCCGGCGAACCCGCGCGCGCCTTGCCGCTCGACGCGCGCACGACGAGCGGCTTCGTCCGCGAGAGCGGGGCGCTCTTGGCGATCAACGGCGACTTCTTCGCGCCTTGGCACTCCGAGGCGCCTTGGGACTACTACCCCCACGCCGGCGACCCCGTGCGGCCGCTCGGGCGCGCGTGCTCCGAGGGGGCGTGCTACGCGCCGGGCGCGGGCGACGGGTCGTACTCGCTCTTTTTGTCGCCCGACGGCCGCGCCGCCATCGCCGCCTCGCCCCCCGACGGGCTCGCGCCCTTCAACGTCATCTCGGGCGGCCCCTTGTTGATCGGCGGCGGCGCGATCGTGCCGAACCCGGGCGTCGCCCAGCACCCGCGCACGGCCGTGGGGCTCGACGCCTCGGGCCGAACGCTGATGCTCGCGGTCGTCGACGGGCGGCAGCCGAACTACAGCGAGGGCGTGACGCTGCTCGAGCTCTCCGCGCTGCTGCGCGAGCGCGGCGCCCACGTCGCGCTGAACCTCGACGGCGGCGGCTCGTCGGCGCTCGCCCGCCGCCGCCCCTCCGGCGAGGTCGAGCTGCTCAACTGCCCGATCAGCAATCGCATACCCTACCGCGAGCGGCCCGTCGCCAACCACCTCGCGCTCTTCGCCGCCCCGCCTTGAAGGCGGGCGCCGCCCCCGCCGCGCGCGCTCGGCCGCCGTCGGTCAGCGCTTCGGCGCCGGGCAGCGTCGGCCGTCGGTCAGCCCTTCGGCGCCAGGCAGCGCCGGTCGGTGCCGGCCGTCGGGCGGCGCGCCTCAGCCGGCGTCGGCCGGCTCTTCGCCGGTCGGCGTCGGGCGCTCGGGCGGCGGCGCGTCGCGGCGCCCGGTGTCCCACGACGCGAGCGGAGCGAGGGGTGGGGGGCACGCCCGCCCTTCAGCTCACCGCGCCCCCGAGCGCCTTCACGAGGCGCGCGGCGACGCGCCGCGCGCCCCAGGCGACGGCGACCACGCTCTGGCCCGGGAAGACCGTGTCGCCGACGCGCACCAGGCCCCGGAAGGGCGTGATGCCCGTCGGGTAGCCGCGCGCCAGCGTCTCGCGGGTGAGGGGCAGGCCGCCAACGCGCCCGAGCGAGCGGCCGGTGAACGAGCGCCAGGTGCGCGGCGTCGCCACCACCGACACGAGCGGCTCGACGCCCTCGAGCTCGGGCAGCGCCCGGGCGAGGGCGCCCCAGAGCTCGCGCTCGAGGCCCGCCTTGCGGCGCGCGAGCTGGCCCTCGTCCATCGCGAACCAGGCCTCGGCGCGGGTGTGGCAGCTCACCGTGATCGAGCGGTGCCCGGGCGGCGCGAGCGTCGGGTCGCTCTTGGGCGAGAGCGTGGCGAAGAGCGAGTGCGCGCCCGAGGCGGCGAGCGGCTCGGGGAAGACGACCTGGTGGTAGACCTTGGTGCCGGCGTCGAACCGGTCGGGCACGCCCGCGTAGAGCGTGCAGGTGCCCCAGCCCCAGGCGTGCTTCTGCGCGGCGCGCTCGAAGTAGGCGCCCTCGGCGCCCGAGCAGACGCGCGCGGCGTCCCAGTGCGTGAGGTTGAGCACGACGGCGTCGGCGTCGAAGGTCTCGCCGCCCTCGGCCCGCACGCGCCAGCCGGCCCCCCGGCGCGTCAGGCGCGTGACGGGCGTCGCGAGGCGCAGGCGCGCGCCGAGCGACGCGGCGTGCGCGGCGAGCCCCTCGAGGAACCCCCCGAGCCCGCCGCGCGCCCAGTGCAGCGGGCGCTCGAGGTACTCGAGGCCGAGGGCGGCGAAGAGCGCGGGCGTCTGGCGCGCGACGGCCTGGGTCGAAATGAGCAGGAGCTCGTCGAGCAGCTCGCGGGCGCGCGGCTCGTAGCACCCGGCGTCGTCGAGCGCCGAGGCCCCCGTCTTCAGCAGCCAGGGCAGGCAGGCCCAGGCGCGGGGGCTGCGGGCGAGGGCGGCGAGCTCGGCGGGCGACGAGGGCGGCATCGGCGTCTCGGTGACCAGGCCCCAGGCCTCGCGCGCCACGCGCACCGCCTCGCGCCAGAAGTCGGCGAACGCGGCGCCGTAGAGGCGCCCGAGGCGCTCGACGTTCTCGCCGGTGTCGGGCGCGATGACGAAGGAGCGGCCCGCGTGGTGCACCTCGAGCTCGTTCGAGAGCGCCTCGGCCTCGGGCCGCACGCCGAGCTCGCCGAGCACGCGGCCGAGGGGCATGTGCGGCTCGAGCCCGACGAGGGTCGTCGCCCCCGCCAGGAAGGTGAACGGGCCGACCGAGAAGTTCGACGCGCAGCCGCCGACCTTATCTTTCGCCTCGAGCACGAGCACGTCGTGGCCGGCGCGCGCCAAGTAGGACGCCGCGACGATGCCGCCCGCGCCGGCGCCGACCACCACCACCGAAGCACGAGCGGGCATGAGCGACTCCGAAGGCCGCCCCGGCAGGCGGAGCGCCTGCCCGGGGGGCGGGCCATTATGCGCCCAGACGCGCCGGCCGCCCACCCGCCACCCTAGGCGCCCCCCTCGCGCCCCTCGCCGAGCTCGGCCGCGGCCTCGCCTTCGCCCTCGCCGAGCTCGGCCGCGGCCTCGCCTTCGCCCTCGACGAGCTCGGCCTCGTCGTCTTCGTCGAGCTCGTCGAGCTGCTCGAGCAGGCCGCCCATCTCGCCCGGCGTGAAGTGGTAGCGGCCCTGGCCGACGGTGGCGTTGAGCCGGCGCAGCACGGCGCCGACGTCGTCGTCGGGGCCGCTGATATAGATGGGGAAGGGCGAGTTCGCCCAGGCCGTGTCGGCGAGCGGCTCGGGCCGGGGCCCGAAGACCGCCGCGGGGAAGTCGGGGTGCGGCTCGAAGCCGAGCCGCCGCGCGTAGTCGACGGCGTGGTGCACGAGCGAGAGCGCCGTCGTGGCGTCGACCTCTTCGAAGGCGCCGCGGTGGCTCCGGCGCAGGTCTTCTTTCATCGCGAACCACTCGCCCTCGCTGACCTCGCGCAAGAAGCCGTCTTTGGCCCCGAGGCAGGTGCGATCGAGCAGCGCCGTGGCGAGCAGGGTGCGCCCGTCGGCGAGCTTGCGCAGCGTGGCGACGGTGAGCAGGGGCGGCGGGTGGGCGGTCGAACGGTAGTCGCCGCCGACCCAGTAGGGCCCCGGCGGCGCCGCGGCCGCCGCGCGCACGAGCGCCTTGTAGCCGGGCGCGAGCGACACGACCTGGCGCCGCGCGCGCGCCGCGGCGAGCTGCCGCTTCTTCTTGTGCTTCTCGAGCTTCTTCTGCCGCCGCTTGTCTCGGTCTGCCATGGCCAGGCCGCCCATAGCACCGCCGCCCGCGGGCCGCTCCCCCGGCCCCGGGTGCTTTCGCCGGGCGAAGCGGCTCGGCCGGCTCGCCCCGGCCGCCGCGGGGGCCGGCGCGGGCCTACAATGTGCACCACGCCGCGTCCGCGCGAGGGTAGGTTCGTGGCATGGTAAGACGCCGCGGTTTCGGCCCCGCGCTCTCGCTCTCCCTTGCCCTCGCCGGCTGCGGCGGGCGACCATCGCCGGCGCCGCCCCGCCCGGCCCCCGCCGCGCCCGCGGCGCCCCCCGCCGCCCGCGCCCCCCACGCCATGAACTACCCGCCCACGCGCGTTTCCGCGAACGTCGACCGCTTGCACGGGGTCGACGTGGCCGACCCCTACCGCTGGCTCGAGGAGGCCAAGGGCGACGAGGTGCGGGCGTGGGTCGAGGCGCAGAGCGCGTTCACCCGCCAAGAGCTGGCGAAGCTGCCCGAGCGCGACGCCATCGCCGCGCGCCTGCGCGAGCTCTTCTACGTCGACACCCTCTCGGCGCCGCTGCACCGCGGGCCGCGCTACTTCTACAGCCGGCGCCGCGCCACCAAAGAGAAGGCCGTCGTCTACTGGAAGGAGGGCAAGCAGGGCCAAGAGAAGGTGCTCTTCGACCCGAACGAGTGGTCGCCCGACGGCTCGGTCGCGCTCGGCGCGTGGGTGGCCTCGTGGGACGGCAAGCGCGTCGCCTTCCAAGAGAAGCGCAACAACTCCGACGAGGCGACCCTCCACGTGCTCGACGTCGCCTCGGGCGAGCGCTCGAAGGTCGACGTCATCGAGGGCGGCAAGTACGCGACCCCGTCGTGGACGCCCGCCGGCGACGGCTTCTATTACACCTGGCTGCCGACCGACCCGGCGATCGCGACGGCCGAGCGGCCCGGGCACGCCGAGGTGCGCTTCCACAAGCTCGGCACCGACCCGCGAGAAGACGCCGTCGTGCGCGAGCGCACGGGCGACCCGAGCACCTTCCAGAGCGCGTGGCTCTCGCGCGACGGGCACTGGCTCGTGCTGACGGTCTCGCACGGCTGGACGTCGAACGACGTCTACGTGCGCGACATGCGCCGCGCCGCCCAGGGCTCGAAGGGCGCCTTTACGCCCCTCGTCGCCGGCGTCAAGGCGCACTTCGACGTCGACGTCTGGGGCGACCGCTTCTACGTGACGAGCGACGAGGGCGCGCCCCGGGGGCGGGTCTTCAAGGTCGACCCGCAGCGGCCCGAGCGCGCGGCCTGGCGCGAGATCGTGGCCGAGCGGCCCGACGCGACGCTGCAGGGCGCCTCCGTCGTCGGCGGGCAGCTCGCGCTCAACTACTTGAAAGACGCGCACGCCGAGATCGAGTTCCGCACGCTCGAGGGCCAGAAGCCCCGCCGGCTCGCCCTGCCCGGGCTCGGCGCGGCCGACGGGCCCTACGGCAACCCCGACGAGGACGAGGCGTACGTCACGTTCCAGTCGTTCACCTCGCCGCCGACGGTCTTCTCGCTCTCGGTCAAGACGGCCGAGACGCGGGAGTACAGCCGCGTCGAGGTGCCGATCGACCCGCAGCCCTACACGATCGAGCAGGTGTTCTTCCCCTCGAAGGACGGCACCAAGGTCTCGATGTTCGTCGTGCGCCGCAAAGATCTCGCGAGGGACGGCTCGGCGCGCGCCCTGCTGAGCGGCTACGGGGGCTTCCAGGTCTCGCTGACCCCCGCCTTCGTCGCCTCGATCTACCCCTGGCTTGAGCGCGGCGGCGTCTACGCCGTCGCCAACCTGCGCGGCGGCGGCGAGTACGGCGAAGAGTGGCACCGCGAGGGCATGCTGCTGAAGAAGCAGAACGTCTTCGACGACTTCGTCGCCGCCGCCGAGCACCTGGTGCGCGAGAAGTACACGCGGCCCGAGCGGCTCGCGATTCGCGGCGGGTCGAACGGCGGGCTGCTCGTCGGCGCCGCCATCACCCAGCGGCCCGACCTCTTCGGCGCCGCCCTCTGCGCCGTGCCCCTGCTCGACATGGTGCGCTACCACCTCTTCGGCTCGGGCAAGACGTGGATCAGCGAGTACGGCTC
The DNA here is from genome assembly GCA_035762175.1 of Polyangiaceae bacterium. Taxonomy (GTDB): domain Bacteria; phylum Myxococcota_A; class Polyangia; order Polyangiales; family Polyangiaceae; genus DASTPP01. The sequence continues at coordinate 15,505 of DASTPP010000054.1, forward strand.
GGCCGACGACCCCGAGCAGTTCCGCGCGCTCCACGCGTACTCGCCCTACCACCGCGTCAAGCCCGGCACCCGCTACCCGGCGACCCTCTTGCTCTCGGCCGACAGCGACGACCGGGTCGACCCGATGCACGCGCGCAAGTTCGCCGCCCGGCTGCAGGCGAGCTCGGCCGGGGGGCCCGCCCTCTTGCGCGTGCAGAAGAACGCCGGCCACGGCGGCGCCGACCTCATCAAGGCGGCGGTCGAAGAGGGCGCCGACGCCTACGCCTTCGCCCTCGCCCACACCGGCGGCCCCGACGCCGCCCCGCCCGCAGGGGCCCCGGCGCCCGCGCCCGCCCCCGCCCCCGCCGCGCCGCGATGAACGGCCCGCCGCCGCTGCGCCTCGAGGTGCTCGCCGAGCCGCTCGCCGTCTGCCGCCTCGGCCCGCGCGACCCCGCGCCCGCGTGGGCCTCGTCGGGCCCGCTGCAGGCGCTCGTGCGCAGCGAGGGCGAGCTCTCGGCCGTGTGCGCCGACCGCGCCGTGCCCCCGGGCGTGCGCGCCGAGCGGGGCTTCCGCGCCCTGCGCGTCGCCGGCCCGCTCGACTTCGCCCTCACTGGCGTGCTCGCCGCGATCGCCGCGCCGCTCGCCCGCGAGGGCGTCAGCATCTTCGCCGTCTCGACCTTCGACACCGACTACGTGCTCGTGCGCGAAGGCGACCTCGGGCGCGCCCTCGCCGCCCTCGCGGCGGCCGGGCACGACGTCGGCCCCGAACGCTGAGCGAGGGGGGCGGGGTCGCCGGAGTGCGGCGACGCCGACCGCGCTCGGCTTAGCCCGGGGGCCGGGGGGCGCCCGCCAGGGCCCAAGGACGCGGTTTTTGGGGCGACAGAAGGGCACGAGGCTGCCCGGACGAGGGTCGGGTAAAGTCCTACCTGTGGCCGGGGCCCGGCTCGGCCAGTCCTGGGCGCCAGCCTGGAGGCGACGTGCTACGTTTTGTCAACCCCGGTGAAACCACGCAGGGTCGCCAGACACCGGCGCTGGCAGGGTCGCTCCCTTCCTTTTGTTCACTCCGTGCACACACAGACACTAAGGTGGGTGTTTGCATGACCGCTCCGTCGCCCCGGAGGGGGTCCGAAGGGCGCAAGGCGCCTGCGGACGTCGACCTGCTCGGTACGAAGTATCGCGTCATCGGCCCCCTCGGCCGTGGGGGCATGGGGCTCGTGTACGAGGTCGAACACCGCGACGAGGGCAGCCGCTGGGCGGCGAAGGTCTTGGCGCACGAGCTGAGCGACCGGCGCGATCTGGTCAAGCGCTTGCACTTCGAGGCCGAGGTGCTGGGCCGGCTGCAGCACCCGAACCTGGTGCGCGTCGTCGAGGCGGGCACGAGCGCGAACGGCCGCGTCTACTACGTGATGGAGCTCTTGCGCGGCAAGACGCTGCGCGAGGCGCTGCTCGACGTCGTGGCGTACGCGCCGGCGGCGGCGTGCCGGCTGGTGCTGCAGCTGCTCGCGGGGCTCGGCGCGGCGCACCAGGCGGGCCTGATTCACCGCGACATCAAGCCCGAGAACGTCTTTGTCTGCGAGGGGGGCCGGGTCGTGCTGCTCGACTTCGGCATCGCGAAGAACGTGTACGCGATGCCGGCCGGGGCGCCCCTGACGCCGGTCTCGGGGCCCGGGGTGGTCGGCACGCTGCGCTACGCGGCGCCCGAGTGCATCGAGGGCAAGCGCGCGACCCTGCTCTCCGATATTTATAGCGCCGGGGCCGTCTTCTGGGAGTTGCTCACGGGGCGTCTGCCCTTCAACTTCGAGTCGAGGTTCCAGATGTTCAGCGCCATCGTCCACCAGGGCCTGCCCCCGCTCGGCGACGTGCGCCCGGGGCTGCCCGCCGACCTGTGCGCGCTGGTGGGGCGGGCGGCGGCGCTCGCCCCGGGCGCGCGCTTCCCCTCGGTCGTGGCCTTCGCCGAGGCGACGCGCCTCGCGCTCGCGCGCGTGCCCGAAGGCGCCCCCGAACCGGCCCGCCCGCCCCGCGTCCGGGCCGCCCCGACGCACCGCGCGCACCCCACCGGGGCGGGCGCCTCGTACCCGGGCGCCTCGTACCCGGGCGTCCGAGGCCGGGGCGAGGCCGGCGCGTTGCAGAACGACACCGAGGTCGACCTCCTGGCGCCCACGATGACGCCGCCCCTGCCCGAGCCCTGCCCCGACAGCGCCGTCCTGCCCGACGGCGAGCTCGTGGCGGAGGCGCTCTCCGAGAGGGCCAAGCCCGCCGAGCCGCTCTGGGTGCCCCCCGACAGCGCCCGCTCGGGGCCCCGCTCGACGCCGTCCGGGGGCGCCCGGTCGCCGGCAAAGCGCTCGGCACCGCCCGGGGGCGCCGCGGCGTTCCAGAGGCGCTCAACACCGCCCGGGGGCGCCGCGGCGCTCGAGAGGCGCTCGGCGCCGCCCTGGGGCGCCGCGGCGCTCGAGAGGCGCTCAACACCGCCCGGGGGCGCCGCGGCGCTCGAGAGGCACTCGGCGCCGCCCGAGGGCGTGCGCCCGGTCGAGCGCCGTTCGGCGCCGCCCGAGAGCTGGTGCCCGCCAGAGCGCTGTGCGGCGCCGCCCGAAGGCCCCCGCGCCGCCGAGCGCCGTTCGGCGCCGCCCGCAAGCCGAGGGCGTGCGCAGCTGCTGCTCGAGCGGCTGCGGCCCAAGCAGGCCGACAAGGTCTTTCTCGACGTCGAAGAGCTCGCCCGCCGCAACCCCGACTGGGCCGAGGCGCTCCTCGACTCGCGAGGGCGCGGCGACGGCGCGGGCGACGGAGGCGAGCAATCATGAGCGCGAAGAACGTCGGGCGGCTCGACCCGAGGCCCGCCTCCGGCCCGCCCCAGCCCCGCGAGGCGGCGCGGCCCCGCACCGTGCCCCCGGCCGGGGCGGCCTGGGCGCTCGTCATCGAAGACGAAGACGGTCGGCGCAAGCGCCTCGCGCTCGGGCGCGACTCGTACTCGCTCGGCCGCGACGCCGCGTGCGACCTGTGCCTGCCGCAGAACAACGTCTCGCGCCGGCAGGCGCTGCTCGAGCGCGAGCCGGGCGGGGGCTGGGCGCTGCGCGATCTGGGCAGCCGCTACGGCACCTTCGTCAACGGCCGGCGCATCGAGGGCACGCACCCGCTCAGCCACCGCGACATGGTGCAGATCGGCGACTTCTTGCTCACGCTCGCGAGCGACGCGACCCGGGCGCTGCCCGACGAGCGCGCGCTCGAGCTGCCGCACAAGGGCGAGGCGAACGAGCCGCTGCACGACCGGCCCGACCGCATCCGCGTCTTCGGCTCGCAGGTCGCCGCCTCGCGCGAGGTGCGGCTCGACTGCGGGCCGGTGTTCGTCGGCGGCGACGACTGCGCCATCCGCACGCCCGCGCTGCCCTTCGGCACGCCGCGCCTGCAGATCCGGCCCCTGGTCAGCCGCTACGTCGACCGCGACACGTCGCTCGAGGGGGGCCGCCGGCCGCCGGTCGGCCCCCGCTACGAGGTCGTCGACGAGAGCGAGACGCCTTGCCTGCTCGTCAACATGCGGCCGGTCAAGAGCAAGGTGCTCGACGACGACGACATCATCGAGTTTGCCGACCACCGCGAGGTCGACGAAGACTACGCCTACCGCGCCCAGCGCACCTTCGCGCTGCGCTACCTGCGGCGCGGCCGCTCCTCGTGGATGCACGCGACGCCGCCGCCCCTGCGCGAAGAGTGGACGCCCCCCAACCTGCCCGTCGACCTGCCGCCCGAGCGCGTCGAGCACCGCTGGGTGCAGCTCGCCGAGCCGCCCTCCTCCCGGCCCGAGGCGCTCGCCGCCGGGCCCCCGCGCGACGACACGAGCCCCGACCCGCTGCCCCCGTACGCGGCCGCGGGCGGCGACGACACGCTGCCGCCCGACACCAGCCCCGACACCAAGCCCGGCGCCCGCGTGCTCTTGCTCTCGTCCGAGCAGGCGCCGACCTCGGCCCGCGGCGGGTCGGGGCGGGGCCCCTCGCCGTCGTCGCGCCCGACCCCGCTGGTGCCGCCTTCCAGCGAGGCGGGGCTCTCCTCGGGCGAGATTCACCGGCTGCTCGCCAAGATCGAGCCCGGCGCGCCCTCACACGGCACCATCACCGCGACCGCGACCCCCATCGCCCCGGCGGCCCTCGGCGACCTGGCGCCGGCCCCCGCCGAGCCCGAGCCCGCGCACGCACGAAGCCTGGTCATCTCCGAGCCCACCCTCCCCTCGATCGACGTCATCGGCCACGACCGACCCCTGCCCTCGCTCGGCGGCCTCGACTCCGAGCCGACGATCCCCATTCCGGTGCCCCGCGGCCGAGGCAGCTCGAGGCCCCACCCCTCGCTCGAGGTGCCCGTCGACGACTCCGAGCCGACGCGCCCGATCCTGGTGCGCTCCGATCTGGCCCGCCTGCGATCCGAGAGCGCGCCCCCGCCGGCGGCCGAGGCGACGACCGCCAAGGTGCCGGCCCTGACCGACGAGCTGCTCGCGCTGGTCGACCTCGACCCGCCGGCCGCGCCTGCGCGCGCCGCGGCCGCCTCGCCTTCGCAACGGCCCCGCGCCGACAACACCGCGACCGCCTCGCCTTCGCAACGGCCCCGCGCCGACAACACCGCGATCGCCACCGCAAGGCCCGCCTCGGTCGCGCCGAAGCCCGCCTCGGTCGCGCCCAAGCCCGCCTCGGTCGCGCCCAAGCCCGCGCCCGCCGCGACGCCCGATCCGGCCCCCGCGCCGGCACGCGCCCCTGCCCCCGCGCCGGCGGCCCGCGCGGCCGCGGCCGAGAGCGCCGCGCCGAAGCCAGCCTCCGTCGCACCCCCGCCCGCTGCGGCGCCCGCCCGCGAGGCGCAGGCTCCGCGTTCGCCCTCTTCGGCGCGGGCCGCGACCAAGACCGAGAACGGCGCCGGGTGGCTCGCCGAGGTGCGCATCACCCACGCCGAGGCGGCGCGATCGGCGACCGAAGGCAAGGGGCCGTCGCCCGACGCGCGCGCGGAGGCGGGCTGGCCCGAGTCGTTCGGCGCCGGGGCCGAGCCGCCCATCCGCGACGACGACGATCCGCCCGGCGAGGCGCTGCTGCGCGGGCGGGAAGGCCGCCGTTCGCGCCGGGCGTCGATGGCGTTGCTGCTCGGGGGGGTCGCGCTCGGCGTCGGCTTCGCCGCGTTCGCCCGCTGGGGTGGCGGAGCGCCCGCGCCGATCGCGACCGCGTCGCCGCCCTCTCCGGCCACGTCGACCGTCGCCGCACTCGCGACGCCGGTCGCGACGGCGCCGACGGCCGAGCCCGCGCGCCCTGTCGAGACCGCGCGCCCCGCCGAGACCGCGCGCCCCGCCGAGACCGCGGCCGCGAAAGAGCCCGCGCGCCCGGCCGCGACCGCCCCGGGCGAGAGCGCGGGCGAGCCGTCCGCCGGCGCGAGCGTGGCGAAGGCGCGGGGCGGCCCGCCGCCGAAGCCGCGCCCCGCGGCGAGCCCCGCGCGGCCGCCGGCGGCCAACGACGGCGCGAACGACGCCGAGCTCAAGCGCCTGCTCCGCTGCCAAAAGCTAGGGAACTGCGAATGAACCTTGCCCCCCCGCGCCGCCGCCTCGCCCCGCCCCGCTTCGCCCGGCCCCTCCTCCTCGGGGCGCTCGTCGCGCTCGTGGCCCTCGCGCCCGCCGCGGCCGGCGCCGCCCCGACCTCGGGCGAGGGCGCGAAGCCGGTGCACGTGCTGCACCTCGCCTCGAGCGCGCGCGACTCGTACGACGCGCTCCGCCTGACCAAAGATCTCGAGCAGCGCTTCGTCGGGGCCGCCGACGCGCGCCTCATCAACAGCGGCCAGTCGCTGCTCGAGCTGCTCGACGGGGCCAAGTGCGGGCGGCCCTTCATCAAGCGCACGCTCGACCGCAACGCCGCCCTCGACGAGAGCGCCGGGCGCGATCTCGACGCGCCCTGCCTCGCCAAGGTGGCCGCCTCGCTCGGCGCCGGGGGCGCGCCCGCCGAGCGCTACATCTGGGGCTGGCTCGGCCGCGAGGCCTCGGGCCAGAGCTTCGTGGTGGCGCACCTCTGGCAGAAGAACGCGTCCGAGCAGCGGCGCGTGCGCCTGCCCTACGTGCCCGAGCAGAGCGCGCGCGTCGCCGAGCGCATCTACCTCAAGCTCTGGCACCCGACCGAGTCGGGCGACGCGCGCGTCGCCGCCGCGGCCGCCCCGGCCGAGGGCAACCTCTGGGTCGACGATCAAGACCGCGGCCCCTTCGCCGCCGGCGGCGTCGAGCTCACGCTGCGCGCGGGCGAGCACGTCTTCGAGCTGCGGCAGAAGGCGAAGGTCGTCGCGCGCGCGAAGGCCTCGGTCGCCGCCGAGCGCTCGGTCGACGTGCGGCTCGAGCCGGTGGTCGACGCACCGCCGCCCGCGCCCGCCGCGCCCGCCGCCTCGGCGCCGGCGAGCGAGCCCTACACGCCCCCGTCGACGGTCGAGATCACGCGCAAGTCGAGCGCGCTGCCCTGGGTCGCCTTCGGCGTCGGGGCCGCGGCGCTCGCCGGCTCGGGGCTCTTCTTCGCCCTGCGGCAGGGCAAAGAGAGCGATCTCGAGGGCGCCTGCGTCGACGGCTGTCCGCCGAGCCAGCAAGACACCATCGACAGCTCGAACCGCTACGGCGCCCTCTCGGTCGTGTTCGCCGGCGTCGGCGTCGCGGCCGCGGGCGTCGGCGTCTGGGCGCTCTTGCAGGGCTCCGGCTCCTCGCGCACGAGCGCCCTCGCGCCCGCGGCGCGCGCCGCCGGGCCCCGCCCCGCTCCCGCCTTCCGTTACGACGTGCGCCCCCTCGCCGGCGGCGCCGGCGCGAGCCTCTCGGCCACCTTCTGACGATCGCAGTCGACCCGCCGCCGCCCCCCGGGGCGCGCGGCCCCCCGAGCACGATGGCGATGACCCGACCCCAACCCTCGTTCTTGCTTTCGCTCGCCGGCACCGCCGGCTTCGCCGCCCTCGTCGTCGCCGCGTCTTGCTCGAGCGACTACGAGGTCGACCCTCAATTCTGCGCCCGCAACCCGAGCCACCCCGAGTGCGCGTCGGACGGCGTCTCGGGCACCGGCGGCGTTGGCGGCACCGGCGGGGGCGGCACCGGCGGTGCAGGCACCGGCGGCCTCGGCGGCTCGGGCGGCTCGGGCGGCGCGGCCGGCAGCCCCATGCCCACGGGCTGCGAGCCGGGCGAGCAGCCCGACGAGGCGAAGGGCATCTTCGTCGACGCCAAGGCCGCGCCCGGCGGCAACGGCACGCGCGCCGCCCCCTTCGCCTCGCTCGCCGACGCCGCCGCCGCGCTCGCGGGGCGCGCCGGCGCCGCCATCTACCTCAAGCAGGGCGACCTCGCGTACACCCTGGTGACCTCGCTCGCGCTGCCCGGGCTCGCCGGGGGCCTCGTGCTCGACGGCGGGTGGGCCGGCGACTGGCAGCGCGACTGCTCGGCCGACGCCGCCGGCAAGACGCTCGTGAACGGGGTGGCCGAGTCGGCCAGCCCCGTCCTCAAGTTCGAAGGCGGCCAGGTCACCCTGCGCCGGCTGACCGTGCAGACCATCGGGCAGGCGCCGCCGCCGCAGACCAAAGAGCAGTCGGGCACCTCGCTCATCGCCGTGCACATCGCCGACGGCACGGGCCTGCTCGTCGAGGCGGCCGTGCTGCGCGCGGGCAACGCGGGCGACGGCGCCCCGGCCTCGTCGCCCGGGTCGGTGACCGGGACGCGCGCCTGCAACGGCCGGAGCGACTGCGAAGACGGCGGCACCATCACGACGCCCGGGCCCGCGGGCGGCACGGACGCGGCGAAGTTCGCCGCCGCGGGCTACGGGCCCGGCAACGGGCAGGACGGGCAGGACGGCACGGACGGCAAGAACGGGACCGCGGGCGGCATTGGCACCGAGGCCCTCGGCTGTTTCATCTGCGGGGGCGACACCCAGGCGGCCTGCGAGGCGTCGACGAACCTGCCCGTTTCGGACCAAATCTCGGCCGACGGCAAGTGCGGCTGCGGAGGCAAAGGGGGCGCGCCCGGGCGGGGCGGCAAGGGCGGCGGGGCGAGCGTCGCGCTTTGGGTCGGCGGCCCGAGCGCGAGCGTGAACGTCGTCGCCTCCCAGCTCGTTTCGGGCAACGGCGGTCGCGGCTCGGAGGGCGGCCAGGGCAGCGTCGGCGCCAGCGGCTCCTTCGGCAGCGACGGAGCCCCTCAGTGCGGCAAACCGACGGGCAAGGCCAGTTGCGTATGGGACGCCACCGACCAAGCGTGCCTCGTGTTCCCCGTTGGCCTCCTCAATAACACGACGATCGGCAGCCCGGGTGGCCCCGGCGGCAGCGGCGGCCCCGGCGGCCCCGGCGGCCCCGGCGCCGGCGGCCCCTCGTACGCACTCGTCTCGCCGAACGGGTCGACGGTGCAGGTCGACGCCTCATCCGACCTCATCGCGGGCCAAGGCGGCCTCGGCGGCGACAGCGCGACACGAGCCGACGCGGCCGAACAGAAGACGTACTGAGCCCGCGCGGCGGCCGAGCAGAAGACGTCCTGAGCCCCCGCGGCGGCCGAGCAGAAGACGTCCTGAGCCCCCGCGGCGCGCGCCCCTGCCCCGCGCGCCGGCCACCTCGGACGCCCCACGCCCCCCGGCGCTTGTTACGCCCCGACTCATGACCACGCTGGACCCGGCCGCCCCGCCGGCCGACGACGTCGATCTGGTGCTGCGGCACGTCTCGCGGCGCTTCCCCGAGCACTTCGCCCGCGCGCTCTTGCCCCCGGGCAGCGCCGTCGCGTCGGCCGCCTGGCTCGACACGCAGGTCACCGCGCGCCAGCGGAGGCTCGATCGCGCGCTCGACGTGCGCACCCGGGCCGGCGAGCGCCGCCTTCTGCACGCCGAATGGCAGCTCCGCTTCGAGGCCGACCTGCCCTTCCGCGTCTACGAGTACCACGCGCTGCTCGCCTTCGCGTTGCACGACGAGTGGCAGGCTTCCCGGGCCGCCGGCGCGGCGCCGGGGGGCGGCGAGGCCCCCCCGCCCATCGAGAGCTCGGTCGTGCTGCTCTCGGGGCGCGAAGAGCCCTGGCCCGAGTGGGGCCAGTACGCCACCTCGCCTCCAGACGCGCCCTTCTCGGGCGTGCGCTTCCGCATCGACGCGGTCTACCAGCGCCGGGTCGCCGAGCTCGAGGCCCGGGGCAGCCCCCTCTGGATGATCTTCGCCCCGCTCGCGATCGATGCCACGCCCGCGCGCATGGCCGAGGTCGTCGAAGCGTTGCGCCGCCAGTCGTCGCCGCGCGACTTCGACGAGCTGGCCGTGGCGCTCACCGTGCTGGCCGACGCCGACGGGCGCGGGCGACCTGGGCTGCAGCAAGCGATCATGGCACACTTGCCGAAGGAGCTCGTCATGCAGAATTGGATTTACAAGCAGGGGCTCGCGAAGGGCATCGAGCAGGGCATCGAGCGGGGCATCGAGAGCGGCATCGAGAAGGGCCGGGCCCAGTTGCTCGAGCGGCTCTTCGAGCGTCGGCTCGGCCGCCCCTTGGGCGAGTCCGAGCGCGGCACGCTAGCCCGCCGCCTCGCGGCGCTCGGCGCCGACCGACTGGGCGACCTCGCGCTCGAGCTGTCGGCCGAGGGGCTCACGGCCTGGCTGAGCGACCCGCACGCGCGCTAGCCTGAGCTGCGGCTCTCGAGGCAGCCCACATCGCGTCTGCAGCCGCCCGAGAGACGCCTGGGCTTGCCCCGGACGCACCTGAAGCCGCCCGGGACGCGCCTGGAACCGAGGGGAAGCCACCTGTAGCCGCCATGGGTGGGCCTGTAGCCGCCGGAGGGCCGCCTGTAGCTTCCTCGGGGCCCGTCTGTAGCCGCCGGCCGGCCTTCTGTAGCTGCCCTAAACGGCTCTGTAGCCGCCCGGCGGTGCGCTTTGTAGCCTTCCGAAACACGTCTGTAGCCGCCGGTAGGCCGCTTGTAGCCGCCCGGGGGCTCGTCTGTAACCGCCCGAGGCCCGTCTGTAGCCGCCCGAGACGCGCCTGTAGCCGGCCCAAGGCCGCCCAGAACCGCCCAGGGCTTGGCTGCAACCCCTGGGCATAGGCCCGGAGACGCCGCGAAGGCTCCGGCAAGCGCCGGCCGCAGGCCTCCGGCCGAAAGCCTCGCCGTTGTCAGCCCCGCGCGCTCGTGGCAAGCGTGCGGGCGATGCGCCCGGGCCGCTTCGCCCTCGTGGCCCCGCTCGCCTGCTGCCTCGGCGCAGGCCGCGCGCGGGCGCAGGCCCCGGACGAACCACGCGCGCCAAGCGGGCGGGCGTCGGCCGAGGCCGAGCCGCGCGCGCTCACGCCGGCCGAGCTGCGCTGGGACGCGCCCGAAGAATGCCCCCCCGAGGCCGAGGTGCACGCGCAGGTCGGGCGCTTGCTCGGACGCGAGTCGCTCGCGGGGCCGAGGCGCGTCTCGGTGCGGGGCTCGGCGAGCGAGCGGGGAGGGCGCTGGCGCCTCTCGCTGCGCACCGAGACCGAGGGCGAGGTGGGGCGGCGATCGATCGACGCGCCCTCGTGCGCCGAGCTGGCCGATGCGTTCACGCTCATCGCGGCGCTCGCCATCGATCCGCAGGCGACCAGCGAGCGGGCGGGCTCGGTCGGCCCGATGCCGTCGCGCCCCGGGTCGGGCGGGCGCTCGGCGCTCGAGGTCTGGGCGGGCCTCGGGGCGCGCGGCTCGCTCGGCGCCCTGCCCGGGCTCAGCTTCGGCGCGGCGGCGCTCGTCGCCCTGCGCTCGGGGCCCGCGCGCTACGAGCTCGGGGCGAGCTACTGGCCGGCGCACGACGAGATCGTCGCGGCGGGGCCGCCCGAGGTGGGCGCGCGCATCGGGCTCGTGAGCGCGGGGTTTTCGTTCTGCCACGATCTCGCCGGAGCGGCCGTCGCCCTCGAGGGCTGCGGCGGCTTCGACCTCGGGCAGATGCGTAGCGCCCCCTTCGGCGCGCGCGACACGGGCGCCGAGCGGGCGCTGTGGCTGGCCCTGCGCGCGGGGCCGGCGCTACGTTGGAGGCCGGGCGAGCGCCTCGCGCTGCGGGGGCTCGTCGAGGGGGTGATGCCCCTCGTCCGGCCCGCCTTCCGGGTCGACGGCGACTTCGTACATCGGCCGGCGCTCGCGGGCGCCCAGGCATTGTTGGCGGCCGAGCTACGCTTCTGAAGACGGCGCGCGCCGAACGAAGCTTCTACGCCGGCCGGCGCGCGGAGCTACCCTTCGAAGGCCGAACGCATCGCAGGTTCGGGGCGGCCGACCCCTGCGGGCGAGCGCCCTACACGTTTTGTGCCCCAGTTCTCGGGGCGGGCGGACATCACCAACCCGGCCCCCCATTTCTCTCAAGAACGGCAGCATTCGACCTACTCCTTGGCCCCCCGGTGCCCCCCGCGAGGGGGCGGTGCTGGCGCGGGGGGGCGGCGGTTTGCTTTTTCTCCCCGGGTCAGGGTCGGGCCGGACATGATCACGGTCGGATGGCCCTTACCCCCCCCTTGGCCTCGGCCGGGGACACCGGCTGGGAGCGAACGCGCGACCGGACGGCGCTTACCTTTGACGAGGTCTATCGAGAGCACGCCCCCTTCGTGTGGTGGAGCGTGCAACGCCTCGGCGTGCCGGCGCACCTCGCCGAGGACGCGGTGCAAGACATCTTCGTCGTGGTCTTCCGGCGCCTCGGCGAGTTCCGAGAGCGGACCTCGATTCGCTCGTGGCTTTACGCGATCGTGCTCATGGTGGTGCGCAACTATCGCCGCAGCGTCCGGCGCAAGGAGGCCCCGCTCGGCCCGCCGGTGCCGGGCGGCGAGCGGCTCGACCCCGACGCGCTGTCCGACGGCCGCGCGGCGGCGCCCGACGCGGCGGCCGAGCAGGCCGAGGCGCTGCGCGAGCTCGACGAGCTGCTCGCGCACCTGCCGGACGAGCGCCGCGAGGTCTTCGTGCTCGCCGAGCTCGAGCAGATGACCGCGCCCGAGATCGCCCACGCGCTTGGCATCGGGCTGACCTCGGTCTACTGGCGGCTGCGCGCGGCGCGGCAAGATTTCGAGGCCGCCGTCGCCCGGCGCAAGGCGCGCGAGGCACGGAGGGCATGATGGGCAAGCTGAGCAAGGGCGCGCAGGGCTACCTCGACGCGGCGCGCGCGGCCCGCGGCGGCCCCCCGCCCGAAGTGCTGGCGCGGGTGCGGCAATCGGTGCTGCAGAGCGCCGGCGGCGCGGGGCCCGGGCCGGGCACGCCCCCCGACGCGCCGCCGGGCGCGGGGGGCGGTCCGGGCGACGGGGCGCCGCCCGCCCCCGAGGCCGGCGGCCTCGCGACGAAGGCGGCGGCCGGCTGGGGCACCAAGGGCGCGCTCGGCGCGATCGCGCTCGGCGTCGTGGGCGCGGCGCTGATCGCGCTCCATATGAACCGGGCGCCCTTGCCGCCCGCGCCGGCGACGGCGGTCGCGTCGGCCCTCGGGACGGCGGGCGGCGGGCAGGGCGAAGGGCCCTGGGGGGTGCCCATCGAGGCCGCACGCGTCGGTGTGCCCGTGGGGGCGTCCGAGGCCGGGGGGCGCGAGCCCGCCGGCGCCGGCGAGGTCGGGCGAGGCGAGCAGGCGGGCGCCGGCGAGATCGGGCGAGGCGAGCAGGCGGCCGCCGGCGAGCACGAGCGCCACGAACGGGGCGGCGCCGGCGAACGCGAGCGCCACGAGCGGGGCGCCGCCGACGAACTCGAGCGCCACGAGCGGGGCACCGCTGACGAACGCGAGCGCCGCGAGCAAGGCGGCGAGGGCGAGGGCGAGGTGTCGTCGGCCGGGCGCGCCGGCGAAAGCAAGGGGCCGGCGAGCGCGGGCGAGGCTCGAGGGCCGGCCAGCGCGGGCGCCGACGGGGGCAAGAGGCAGGCGGTGTCGAGCACGGGCGAGAGACGCGGGCCGGCGAGCACGAGCCAGGGACGCGGGCTGGGGAGGGCGAGTGAGGGACACGGGCTCGCGAGCACGAGCGACGACGAGAGCAAAGGGCCTTTGGCGAGCGGGCTAAGGCCCGTCGCCGTGGGCCGGCCTTCGAACGCCCCCTCGCGTCAGGCGGTCTTGCCCGGCGCCCCGGGGTCAACGCCCGCCGCGAGGCTGGGCGCGGGCGCTTCGGGGTCGACGCCCGCCGCAAGGCTGGGCGCGAGCGCCCCGGGGGCGAGCGCGGCGACGCGATCGGCGGGGGGCGCCGCGAAGGTGGCTGCCGCGCCGCCGCCGCCTTCGCGCCTGGGCTTCGTGCCGGCGCCCGTGCCTCCGCCGCGGGCGCTCGGCGCCGACGCGGTGACGGGCGGCGCGAGCCCGCCGACGAACGCCGGCGGGGTGCCGTGGCGGCCGCCGGCCGGGGGCGGCGCGGGCGAGGGGGGCATGCTCAAGCCCGCCTCGAGCGTCAGCACGGGCGTGCCTTCGCTCGCCGCCGAGCTCGCCGTGCTACGCGAGGCGCAGCAGGCGATGCGCGAGGGCCGCGTCGCGCGGGCGCTCGAGGTGCTCGACCGCAACGCCCCGCTCTTCAGCGGCAGCCCGCTCGACTCCGAGCGCCGGGCGACGCGCCTGCTCGCGCTCTGCCAGGCGTCGCCGGGCGAAGAGACGCGGCAGGCGGCGTCGCGCTTCGTCGCCGACTCGCCGAGCTCGCCGCTCGCCGCGAGCGTGCGGCGCGCCTGCCTCGCGGGCGGGGGCGCCGAGAAGAAGTAGGGCGCTCGCGGAGCCGAAGCGGCGTGCGCCGGGGCCACGCGGATGCCATCCTCGCACCACCCATGTCGATCTACGGACTCTTCGCGCGCAATGGCCCCAGCGGCTTCGGCTACCGCTCCACCGCAGAGCAGGTGACCGAAGGCCTGTCGCTCGCCGGCCAGACCGTCTTGCTGACCGGTTGCAACTCGGGGCTCGGTCTCGAGGCGATGCGAGTGTTGGTGCTCCGCGGCGCGAAGGTGATCGGCACCGCGCGCTCGCTCGACAAGGCCGAGGCGGCCTGCGCCGGGGTCGGCGGCGAGACCGTGCCGCTGGCGTGCGAGCTGTCGGAGCCGGCCAGCGTGCGTGCGTGCGTCGAAGCGGTGACCCGTACGGGCGTCCTGCTCGACGCGATCATCTGCAACGCAGGAATCATGGCGCCGCCGCGGCTCGAGACCAAGCACGGCTACGAGCTGCAGTTCTTCACCAACCACATCGGCCACTTCATCCTGGTCACGGGGCTGCTGGGTCGGCTCAGCGCGAGCGCGCGCGTGGTGATGCTGAGCAGCGATCTGCACAAGATCGCACCGAAGGCGGGGGTCGAGTTCGACAACCTCGACGGGGCCAAGCGCTACGCCCCGTGGCGAAACTACGGGCAGTCGAAGCTCGCCAACATCCTGTTCGCCGTGCAACTCTCGCGTCGTTTCGCCGGCACCCAGCGGACCGCCAACGCCGTGCACCCGGGGGTGATCGCCACCAACCTGAGCCGCCACATGAACCCGGTCCTGTCCGCACTGCAACGCACCACCGCGCCATTGTTCCTCAAGAGCATCCCGCAGGGCGCGGCGACCGAGGTGTTCGTCGCGACCCATCCGAGCGTGGCCGGCGTGTCGGGCCAGTACTTCGCCGACTCCAACGTGGCCCGGCCCAGCGCCCAGGCGAACGATGCCGGGCTCGCCGAGCGGCTGTGGAGCGTCTCCCAGCGCATCGTCGCGGAGGTGAGCCCCTAGCCGCGCGGGCGCGGGCCCCCGGCGCGCGGCTCGGTCCAACGGCTGCACCACCCCCGGTGCTCGCGCTCGACCGGACGGGGTGGCAAAAACGGCGCTTCGGCAGGCCCGGTGACCTGCAGGGGTCGAAGGAAGCGCGCTTCGGCAGGTTCGGGGGCTCGAGGGCCGCGTAAGGAAGAGCAGCCTTGCGGGTCCGCGGACCTGACGGGGTCGAGCGACGAGCGCTTCGACAGGTCCGCGGACCTGACGGGGTCGAGCGACGAGCGCTTCGACAGGTCCCCGGACCTGACGAGGGTCGAGTGCGCTGGGGTCTCGCAGGTCCCGGGACCTGACAGGGGTCGAGTGCGCTGGGGTCTCGCAGGTCCCGGGACATCCTGGAGATCGACAATTCGATCGCCCGACCCCTCTCGGGAGGCGGCGGAGCCCCCCGCACCTCGGGTCGGCCGGGTCCGGGGACCAGAAACGACCCAACGGGGCGGCCCGCGGGCGGAAGCGGGGGGTGGTCGAACGCCCACCGGAGCCGAATACCGTCACCGAGCCGTATCGTTGCCCAATCCGGCGCGATCGGCCGCGGCGAGCCGTCCGGTGCCACAGCGGTCTCGTCGCGGCAATCGACCGGGCAGGGCCGCGGGCGGCGCACGACGAGGCCGCTCAGCCTTCCGGGTCTGCTTCGACGAGCGCGAAGAGGTCGTCATACGAGGGGCGCGTCGAGGTGGCGCGCACCAGGTCGGCCAAGCGCGCCAACGCCGCGTCGCGCTCGCGCTCCCAGTCGGCGGAATCCCGCGGCTCGTCGCCGACGGCCGCGGACGCCAGCTCGACGGCGTCGCCGACGAGGCGGGCCGTCGACAAGGGGTCGTGGCGGTTCCACGCAGGGCGTCGGCGCCCGCGTCGGGCCGCTCGTCGTCGCCCAGAGGCGCGGAAACCCGCGACGCCGCCGGTGTCCGGCGAGACGCCGCCAGGAGCCGCCCGCAGCTCGCCTGGAGCCGCCGGGGCCTTGTCTGCGGCCCCCGCAGCGCGTGCCGGTAGCCGCGCGCGGGGGTCGCTACGAGAGCGGCCCGACGGCGGCCTCGCAGGCGGCGCGCAAGTCGCCGCCCTCGATCAGCGCGACGACGGCGTCGATGTCGCGGAAGGGGGGGCGGTCTTCGGCGAGCGGCGGCACGCGCCCGCGCACCGAGGCGAGCGCGGCGCGCACCCCGGCCGAGGGCTCGAGCGGGGCGCGCTGGTCGAGCCCGGCGGCGGCGGCAAGGACCTCGATGGCGAGCGAGCGGGTGACGTTGGCCACGACGAGCGCGAGCTTGCGCGCGCTGACGCTGCCCATCGACACGTGGTCTTCTTTGCCGGCCGACGAGGGGATGCTGTCGACGCTCGCCGGGTGGCAGAGCACCTTGTTCTCGCTGACGAGCGAGGCGCTCGCGACCTGGGCGATCATCAGGCCCGACTCGAGCCCGCTCTTAGCCGCGAGGAAGGGCGTGAGCCCGTCGGAGAGCGCGGGGTTGACGAGCTGCTCGACGCGCCGCTCGGAGATGTTGCCGAGCTCGGCGGCGGCCATGGCGGCGGCGTCGAGCGCGAGCGCGAGCGGCTGGCCGTGGAAGTTGCCGCCCGAGATGACCTCGGCACCGCCCCGCCCGTCGGGGAAGACGAGCGGGTTGTCGGTGACGCTGTTCGCCTCGCGCTCGAGCACCTCGGCGGCCCACGCGAGCGCGTCGCGGCTCGCGCCGTGCACCTGCGGCATGCAGCGGAACGAGTAGGCATCTTGCACCTTGCGGCAGTCGGCGTGGCTGCGCATGAGCGGGCTGTCGCGCAAGAGATCGCGCAGGTTCTTCGCGCAGGCGAGCGCGCCCGGGTGGGGCCGAAGGCCCACGACGCGCTCGTCGAACGGGCGCGCCGAGCCCCGGCTCGCCTCGAGGCTCATGGCGCCGGCGACGTCGGCGACGGCGCAGAGGCGCCGGGCTTCGTTGACGGCGAGCGCGCCGAGCGCGGCCATGTACTGCGTGCCGTTGATGAGCGAGAGGCCCTCCTTCGCCTCGAGCGCGATCGGCCGCAGGCCCGCGGCCTCGAGCGCCTCGCGGGCGGGCGCGACGCGGCCCGCGGCGAGCACCTCGCCCTCGCCGATCATGGCGAGCGCCAGGTGCGCGAGCGGCGCGAGATCGCCCGAGGCGCCGACGCTGCCCTGCGCCGGCACGCGCGGGCAGACGTTGCGGTCGAGCATGCCGAGCAAGAGATCGACGACCTCCTCGCGGGCGCCCGAGTGCCCGAGCGCAAGCACCTGCGCGCGCAGGAGCATCATCGCCCGCACGGCCGCCTCGGGCAGGTCGGGGCCGACGCCGCTCGCGTGGCTGCGCACCAGGTTGCGCTGCAGCGCGCGGTTGTCGGCGGCGGCGATGCGCGTCTCGGCCAGGTAGCCGAAGCCCGTGTTGACGCCGTAGACCGCGGGGGCGCCGTCGCCGCCGGCGATGATGGCGTCGATGGCGCGGCGCGCCTCGCGCATCCGGCCGCGCGCCTCGGGGCAGAGCGAGACGCGCCGGCGCCCGCGCGCCACCTGCTCGAGGGCTTCGAGGGTCAAGGGGCGGCCGACCAGCACGGGCACGTCGCCCGGAGTCGAGGCGAGTTCGGTCATGCCCTGCGTATACCTCGCCCGCGCCCGGGCCGCCCAGCGCGGCGCGCGCCCCGCTC
Organism: Polyangiaceae bacterium; assembly: GCA_035762175.1. Classification (GTDB taxonomy): domain Bacteria; phylum Myxococcota_A; class Polyangia; order Polyangiales; family Polyangiaceae; genus DASTPP01. The sequence continues at coordinate 32,748 of DASTPP010000054.1, forward strand.
GCCGCCGTCTTCTGCCGCAGAGCGTCGTCGCGGGGGCGCGAGCTCGGGCGCGTCGCCGGGCCCCTCACGCGCCGCGTCGACGGCGCCGCTCGCATCAGGGCTCGATGTGGCCCTTGCCGATGGCGTCGGAGGCGCGCCGCCCGAGGATCGCCACGGCGAAGCCGAGCGGGGCGAAGCGCTCGTCGGCCGTCATGCCCTTGCGGTAGCGAAAGTGGAGCTGCTGCAAGATGACCGAGAGCTTGAAGAGCGCGAGCACGTAGTAAAAGACGATGTTGTCGACGGGGCGGCCGGCCTTCTCGGCGTAGAGGCCGGCCAGCTCGCGTCGCCGCAGGCTGCCCGGCAGGTGCCCGAGCGAGAAGCCGAGGGCGCGGAAGGCGTCGTCGTCGCCCGGCTCGGCCCAGTAGGCGAGCGCCGTGCCGAGGTCGGAGAGCGGATCGCCCACGGTCACCATTTCCCAGTCGAGCACGGCCCGCACGCGCGCGAGGTCGTCGGGGTCGAGCACGAGGTTGTCGAACTTGAAGTCGTTGTGAATGAGCGTCGCGCCCGCCTCGCGCGCGGGCAGGTTCGCCCCGAGCCAGGCGATGACGGCCTCGAGGTCGGGCACCTCGTCGGTCTGCGCGGTTCGATACCGCTCGGACCAGCCCTTCACCTGGCGCCCGAGGTAGCCCTCGGGCTTGCCGAGATCGCCGAGGCCCACGCCCTGCACGTCGAGCGCGTGCAGCTCGGCCAGCGTCTCGACGAAGGCGGTCGAAAGGCGGCGCATGAGCTCGGGGGTCATCTCGACGCCGCGGGGGGGCTTGTTGCGGATGATGACGCCGCGCACCCGCTCCATCAGGTAGAAGGGCGCCCCGAAGGGCGACTCGGCCTCGTCGCAGAAGAAGAGCGGGCGGGGGGCCTTGGGGTAGGCGGGGTGCAAGCGCGCGAGCACCCGGTACTCGCGCCCCATGTCGTGGCCGGCCTTGATGGCCTTGGCGCCGAAGGGCGGGCGGCGCAGCACGTACTCGTCGGCCCCGAGCCGGACCAGGTACGTCAGGTTCGAGTGCCCCCCGGGGAACTGCTCGACCGAGACCGTCTCGTCGGGCCCCCGGCCGAGGCGCGCGCGCACGAGCGAGGCGAGCGCGTCGAGGGGCAGCTCTTCGCCGGCGCGCACCGGGCGCGGGGCGTCGAGGGGGGGCTGGGGGGCGTCGTCGGGCATGGCGGGACCTCGGGGCGGGGGCGCTCGGGCGGGCGCGAGCGCTTGCCTACCACGTGCCCGCGCGCGGGCGTAGAGCGCCCCTTTCGCGGGCCCGCGCGGGCGTAAGGCGCCCCTTTCGCGGGCCCGCGCGGGCGCAAGGCGCCCCTTTCGCGGGCCCGCGCGGGCGTAAGACGCCCCTTTCGCGGGCCCGCGCGCGGGCGTAGGGCGCCCCCCTTCGGCCGGCCCTTGCGCGGGTGCTCTCGCGCGGCCGTAGGACACCCCTTTCGCGGGCCCTCGGCGCGGGCGCGAGGCGCCTTTCGCCCGGTCGGGCGCGCACATCGGCTCAGGTGCGGCTTGCGAGGAGGGCACAGAGTCGGTACGTAGAAGAGGGTGGCGGCGCTGCCCCTGTCCTGGTGGCTGGCGGGGGTGTTGCTTGCCGTCCTCGGTCCTTTCGCCATTCGGGGCTACGAAAGCACGCGGCGCGCGCGCGCGCGCCGGCGCGCCGCCTCGCTGCTGGCGTCGCTCGAGGGCGCGGCCGCGACGCGCGCGACGCCGAGCGTCGAGCGACGTGAGGCCTTGCCCGGGGCGCCCCCGGCGTCCAAAACCTCTAGCAGGGGGGCGGCCGTCAACCTCCCCCCGCGGGGGCCGTTCGACCCTGACGACTCATTACCCACGCACCGCCCGCGCGACCCCGAGCGCGCGGCGGTGACGGAGACTTTGCAAGATGGCTCGTTTGTTCGGATTCATCGGCAACCGACCGGACCTCGGCGCCAAAGCCCTGGCCGCCGACGGCCAACTTTTCGAAGAGCGGGCCGTCGCAGGGCAGGCGCTGGGCTGGGGCCTGGGCTACTACCAGGGCGGCGAGGTCTTGCTGCGGCGGCGCCCGCTCGACGACCGGCCCGTCGTCTCGTTCGGCGAGGTGCTGCGGGGCGTGCGCACCGACGCGCTGCTCGCCCACGTGCGGCGCGCCACCGTCGGCGCCCTCCGCACCGAGAACACGCACCCCTTCCGCTTCCGCCACTGGCTCTTCGCCCATACCGGCACCATCGCCGGCTACGACACGCTGCGCGAGCGGCTGCTCGAGTCGCTGCCCGAGTTCTTGCGCCGCAACGTCCGGGGCGACACCGACAGCGAGTTGCTCTTCCACCTCTTCCTTTCGTTCCTGCACGACACCGGTAAGCTCCAGCAACCCCAGGTCTCGCCCGCCGACGCCCGTGCCGCCCTGCGCTCCTCGCTCGCCCTGGTCGACCGCCTGTCCGCCGAAGAAGGCGCCTCGCCCTCCGGCGCCAACGTGCTGCTCACCAACGGCGAGTTCCTCGTCGGCGTCCACGGCAGCTCCGCCATGGCCTTCCGCGTCATCCGCGGCCGGCACGATCTCGAAGAGCTGCTCGGCGACGACGGCCTGCGGCGCACCCGCATCCCCGAGATGGCCTCGTGCCACTTCTGCCTGCTCGCCGCCGATTACGACGCCGCCACGCGGCCGCAGGCCTACCACGACGTCGCCGCCCAGTCGTTCGTCACCATCCAGCGCGGCCAAGACCCCATCTTCGAAGCGGTCTAAGCCGCCCCGCCGCCCCGCCGCCCCCCTCGCGCTCGCCGCCCTGCTCCCGGCGCTCGCAGCCCCGCTCTCGCCGCTCGGCTGCGGCCCCTCCCGCTGGCGCAGCGCCGACGCCTGGCCCGAGCTCAAGCGGCTGCCCGACGGCGTCGCCCTCGACCGCTCGCCCGCGCCGCTCGAGCCCGCCCCCTCGGCCTCCAGCCCCGGCACGGGCGAAGTGCCCCTGGTGCCGCCGCCCCCGCTCGAGTCGGCCTTCGACGCGCTCCGCGCCTTCTTCGACGCCGTCAGCCACGAAGACGCGAAGGCGCTCGAGGCCGTGCTCGCCCCCAACGCCAGCTGGTGGAGCCTCGGCGCCAACGGGCGCTCGGGCACGACGCCGCTGCTCAACCTCTGGCGCGAGCGCTTCCGACGCCTCAATTACACGCAGCTGGCCGAGCACACCATCGTGCGCCAGGCCGAAGTCGAAGTGCTCGGCGCGGCCGATCTCGGCGCCCTGCCGCCCGAGCGCAAGTTGCCGCCGCTCGATCTCGGCCCGCGCGATCTCTTGCTGCGCGTGCACGTCTTGGTGCCGCGCATCGGCCCCGAGCGCCTGCTCGGCGACGATCTGCTTCTCTGGCTGCGGCCGATCGAGGGGCGCTTTCTGGTGCAGGGCTCGGCCGAAGACTTCAGTATGCCCTTACGCGAGGGTCGGCCGACGCGAGAATCGGCCGTCGTCGTGCCCTGAGCTTGCCTCGCAGCCTCGGGCGAACCCACCCGGAGGGCGGGGGCCCACTGCCTGAGCCGGCAGGCGAGTTTGGGGTGCCCGAAGGGTGGGTTCGCCCGAGGCTGCGGGGCAAGCTCAGGGCGCGTGTTCGGCGCCCCAGAGCCCCTGCCGCCGCGCCTCGGCCAAGCGCCGCAGGCCTTCGCGGTAGCCGCGCAGCACCAGCCGGCGGGCGGCGAGGCCGTTCAGGTAGGGCCTCGGCCCGAGGTCGGGCTCGATCTCGACGAGCGTCGGCGGCTCGTGCAGGCGTTCGAGCTCGAGGGCGCCGAGCCGCTCGCTGTCGTGCATGAGCGCGCCGAAGGCCTGGCGCATGACGCGAAAGCCGTTGCCGCGGGCGAGCGAGCGGCCCGGGCCGCGCGGCCCCTCGGGCCGGTAGGTGTTCGAGACGAGCACCAGCTTGGCGCCGGACTGGGCGCCGAGCAGGGGCGCGACGTGGGCGGCGAAGTCGCCCCCGACGCAGTAGAGGCCGCCCGCTTTGTAGGGCCGGAAGAGGCCCGGCCAGCAACAGGACGCGGCGACGGCCTGGCTGATGGGCACGTCGTCGCGGCGGCCGGGGCCGAAGACGACGGGGCGGGCGGCATCGACGTCGAGCGCGACGACGAAGACGGGCGTCGGGGCGCGCCGGAAGTCGTTACAAGGCAGGACGCGGGCGAGGTAACGCTCGAGCGCGTCGAGGCCGAAGAGGCCCGAGACTAGGTAGCCGGGGCTGGCGAAGTGGGCGAGCTTGGGCGGGCCAAAGAAGGACGTGAAGCCGAAGCGGGGGCCGCGGTGGCGTCGCCGCCAGGGCAGCCGGTAGGCGTCGAGCAGCACGTCGAGCGGCACGTGCTGGCCGTAGAGGGCGGCGACGAGGGCGCCGGTGCCCGCGCCGACGAGCACGCCGGGCGCGAGGCCGAGCTCTTCGCACGCGCGCAGCACGCCGAGGTGCGCGATGGCGCGCGCACCGCCGCCCGTGGCGACGAAGGCGACGTTCGAAGGGAGCATGAACTCAGGCTGCCCGGGGGCGCCAGCGCGAGGGCGCCCCGGCCGGGGCGCCCCCGCTCACATGCCGGCGACGATCTTGAAGGTGCTGCCCTCGGGCACGAGCTCGAGGCGGTTCTCGGCCACCGTGTGGCGCCATTCGTCTTGCTGCTCTTTCAGCCCGGGGATCTTGTACGACGCGCTGTAGGTGTAGATGACGTTGACGCGGTTCTGCTCGCCCTTCTGAATGCGCCGATAACGGATCTCGTAGCGGATCGCGCGCGTGTCTTGGAAGCGGCCCTGCAGCCACTCGCGCAGCCCCTCGTAGTCGAGGTCGTCGGTCGGGTCGACGTTGCCGCCGTCTTCGTAGTACCGGGGCGAGACGAGCGAGAGAATGATGCCGACGTTCTGCTCTTCGAGCGCCTTGCGGTAGCGCTCGCAGAACTTCACGACCTCGCGGTTCTCGTCGGTGTCTTCGACGTCGGTGTTGGGGATGTACCGCGTCGCACAACCGGCCGGGCCGAGGGCGGCGAGCAGGGTCAACGCGGCGGCGACGGGCGGGAGACGGAGGGCCATGGCTGAGGTACGGAGTGCCTAACCGGCTAGGCCGGCCGGCCATTCCGAACCATGCCAGAGCTACGAGCCGGCGGGCAAGGGCCCAGCCCGGACCAGGCTCGCGACCGCGGCCCCCTCGCGGGGGGCGGCGAGGCCGGCGGCCCCCCAGAGCAGGTCGCCGAAGGGCGAAGGCGGGGCCTGGACCTCGACCGCGACGCAGGCCGGGCAGAGGCCCCCGGCCACCAGCTCGCGGGCCAGCTCGCGCGCCCCCGCGGGCCCCCCCGGCTCGCCGCCGACCGAGAGGGTCGGCCCCCGCAGGCCGAACACGATGGCGGCCTCGCCGGCGCACACGTTCGGCGACGTAAAGGGGAATTTTCGGGGCTCCGCCGCGCGCGGGCCCTTTTCGAGGACGCGCCGGTAGAAAATTTCGTTCGTCGCCACCGTGCCGAGATCGTGCCCGACCACGAGCCCGGCACCCGCGAGCGCCCTGCGGCCCACGCGCTCGGCCAGCGAGGCGATCGCGTCGAGCACGAGGTGGGTGAGCGCGTCGGACCGGGCCAGCCGGTCGGGGCTGATCGAGAGGCGCGCGGCCAGCTCGGCGAGGGGCCGGGGGCCCGAGGCGAAGCCCGTCCCGGCCGCCACCGCGGCCGGCCGCGCCGCGCGCGCCTCGAGCCTCGCGGGGCGCCGGCGCAGCGCGAGGACGGCGTTCGCCCCGCCGAAGGCGAGCGAGCTCTTGAGCGCCGCGCCGGCCTCGAGCGGCGCCGCGCGGTCGGACACGTTGACGAACGCCTCCGGGTCGAGCCCCCCGCCGCCCGCCGAGCCCGGCAGGACGCCCGCCTCGAGCGAGCGCGCCATCGCGAGCGCCTCGACGACGCCGGCGGCGCCCAAGAGGTGCCCCGTCGCGCCCTTGAGCGCGTGCGCGGGCAGCGCCCCGGCCTTCGGGCCGAAGAAGCGCTCGAGCGCGCGCGCCTCGGCGGCGTCGTTCAGCACGGTCGCGGTGCCGTGCGCGCTGAAGGCTCCGACCTCGGCGGCGCCGAGCCCGGCGTCTTCGAGCGCGCGCCCGAAGGCCAGCGCGAGCCCCGCCCCCTCGCGGTCGGGGGCCGTCAGGTGCGCCGCGTCGGTGCTCGCCGCGAAGCCCCCGAGGCAGAGCCCGCCGCCCCGCCCGGGCGCGTCGCTCGCGCGCGCGAGCGCGACGACGGCCGCCCCCTCGCCGAGCGCGAGCCCGTCGCGCCCGAGCCGGAAGGGCCTCGGCAGCGTCGGCGTCACCGCCCCGAGCGCGGCGAAGCCCGCCGTGACGAAGCGCGCGAGCGCGTCGTAGCCGCCCGCGAACACGAGATCGCACGCCCCGAGCTCGAGCCAGAGCCGCGCGACGCCGAGCGCGAAGGTCGACGACGCGCACGCCGCGAGCACCTGCGCCGCGCGCGCCGGCTCGACGCCGAGCGCGCGCCGCGCCGCCGCGAAGGGCGCGCCGTAGGGCGCCCGCCGCAAGAGCGCCTCGCCCGGGCGAGCGCCGGCCGCGAGCGCCTCGAGGGCCGCCTCGGCCGCCGGCATCCCGCCGCTCGAGGTGCCGAGCACCAGCCCCACGCGCCGCCCCCGCCACGAGGGCCACGCCCGCTCGAGCCCCGCCACGCAGTCGCCGAGCGCGGCGAGCAGGAGCGCCTCGGCCCGCCCCTCGCCCGGCTCGAAGCCCGCGACGCGCGCCACCGCCGGCCGGCCGAGCCCCCACGCGCGCAGCCCGGCGTCGTCGGCCACCGCCACCTCCGGCGCCGCCCCGACCTCGAGGCGCGGCAGGGCCCGCTCGCCCGCGCCGAGGGGCGTGAGCGCGCCCCACGAGAGCGCGATCGCGTCCATCGCTCAGGGCCCCCCCGCCCGATCGGGGTCGTCGAAGGCCCGCGGGCTCGGCTCGGTCGACTCGCCCTCGCAGCGCACGTCGACGCCCACGCCCGTCGAGGCGTCTTCGTAGCGCGCGAGGCCGCAAGGCAGGCCCTCGGCCCGCACCCGCTCGACGCGCGCGCCGCGCCGCCGCTCGACCGAAACCGTGTGCCCGTCGGGCGCCGCGCGCACCCAGAGCCGCGCGCCGTCGGGCGAGCGCGCCCCGAAGAGCCAGTCTCCGCCCTCGAAGCGCCCCGCGAAGAGCAGCCGGCCCTCGAGCGGGCGCAGGAGCCACCAGCGCAAGAACCCCACGGGCCGCCCGGGCCGCTCGTCGCCCGGGGCCCCGCGCTCGACGCGCCCCATCGCGGGCACGGCCATGCGCCAGGCGCCCGGCCCCGACCAGACGTCGAGCGCCAGCGTGCCCGCCGGGCCGACGAGCTGCAGCCGCAGCCCCTCCGGCGGGCGCACCGCGTACGCGCCCCGGGCGCGCAGGGGCGACGCGAGCGCGGGCGCGCGCAGCGTCGTCGAGATCGGCACGCTCTGCGTGCGCGCGGGCGCGAGCGCCGCCCCGAGCGCCGCCCAGCGCTCGCGCGCCTCGCGCCACTCGGCCGTCGTCCGAACGAGGCGCGCGCCCGCGAGCGCGCCGCCCCCCTCCGCCGCCCGCGCCGCGCCGCCGCCGCCGAGCGCCGCGGTGGCGAGCGCCGCGCCGACGAGACGCGCCCTCCCGAGCCCGCCCGCGCCCGCACGCCGCGCGCGCGGGCCCCGCCGGAGGGCCCGCCCCGCCCCGCCCCGCCCGAGCGCCCCCGTCATGGGCGGCGGAGCAGCGCCAGGCCCACGCGCCGCGCCGATCGGTCGACCACCAGCGCCTCGTCGATCTGCCCGCGCCCGATCAGATCGAGCGCCTCGGCCACCGCGAGCGCGAGCCCCGCCTCGTGCCAGCCCGTCTGGGGCCCGACCTCGACGAGCGCGACGCCCGCCCACCCGAGCGCCTCGAGCCACGCGCTCGGCGCCCGCTCGGCGTAAAGCGCGACGACGCGCGCCCGTTCGGCCCGCGACGAGCGTGTGCACCAGCCGGGCCGCTCGGCGCCCGCGCCGGGCCAGACCTCGACCCCGACCAGCCTCGCCCGCGGGCGCGCCCCGCGCCGCCGCGCCGCCTCGGACCTCTCGACGACGAAGGCCGCGCCGCCCTCGCCGCGCGGGCCCGGGCCGACGACCGAGCAGGCGGGGGCGACCACGGCCTCGACCAGCGGGCTCGCGGCCTCGCACGCGAGCGCCACGACGGCCTCGGCCTGCCCATCGCAGAGCACGTCGGCCGCGGCGCTCAAGGCCGCGAGCGAGGTCGCCGCCCCCTCGGACACGCTGAACGAGGGGCCCCGCAGCCGGCTGTAGATCGCCGCGTGCGCCCCGGGCGACGAGGGCACGAGGTTCGGAAACTCGGCCGGCGGCGCGAAGCGCGGCCCCTTCAGCTCGACGCGCGACAGGAAGGCCGCCGACGACGAGGGGCTGCCGTACGCGCCCCCCGCCACGAGCCCCGTCGTCGCGCCCGCCTCGAGCCCCGCCTCGCCGAGCGCCGCCTCGGCCAGCGCCGCGCCGAAGAGCGCCGGCCGGTCGAGCCGGCGCGAGCGGTTCGGATCGAGCCAGCCCTTCGGGTCGGGCACGGGCGAGCCCGCCTCGCCGGGGGCCCCGTAGCCACCCTCGCCCCGCCGAAAGCCCCGCGGGCCGATCGTCGCGTAGCCGGTCACCCAGAGCTCGGGCGCGGCGGGCGGGGGCGCGGGGTCGGCGAGCCCCTCGCGCGCGAAGACGATCGACGCGTCGCTGCCGCCGAAGCCGAACGAGTTGCTGAGCACCGCCCCGAGCGGGGCCGCCTCGGCCGCCCCGCGCACGAAGCGCAGCGGCGCGTGCTCTTCGGGCTCGGAGAGGCCGGCCGTCGGCGGCACGCGCTGCTCGTCGAGGGCGGCGAAGGCGACGGCCGCCTCGATCGCGCCGGCGGCCGAGAGCGTGTGCCCGATCTGCCCCTTCTGCGACGAGATGTGCGGGCCCCCGGCGCCGCCCCCGAAGACGCGCGCGAGCGCCGCGGCCTCGGTCGCGTCGTTGAGCGGGGTGCCCGTGCCGTGCGCGTCGACGTACCCGATCGCCCGCGGCTCGAGCCCCGCCGCCGCGATCGCCGCCGCCACGACCCGGCCCACGGTCGCGCCCTCGGGCTCGGGCTGCGTGATGTGGTGCGCCTCGCACGCGGCCGCGTAACCCGCGAGCTCGCCGAGCACCCGCGCGCCCCGCGACCGGGCGCGCTCGAGCGGCTCGAGCACGAAGAAGGCCGCCCCCTCGCCGAGGCTCAGGCCCCGCCGCGACCGGTCGAAGGGGCGGCAGGGCTCGGCGTCGAGCGAGCCGAGCGACGAGAAGCCCGCGAAGGTCAGCCGGCTGAGCGCGTCGACGCCGCCGGCGAGCACCGCCTCGGCCGCCCCCGCGCGCACCCGCGCCGCGCCGAGCCCGAGCGCGACCGCGCCGCCCGCGCACGCGCTGCACACCGTGCGCACGCGCCCGAAGGGCCCGAGCCGCTCGTGCACCCACTCGGCCGGGGCGCTGATGGGGTGGCAGCGCAGCGCCGCCGGGTCGTACGAAGCCTTGCCGTCGCGGTGCAGCGCCGAGAGCAAGAGCTCGGTCTCGTACATGCCGCCCGTCGACGCCGCCACCACGAGCTCGGCGCCCCGCAAGCCCTCGCCCGCGAGCCCCGCCTGCGCGAGCGCCTCGCCCGCCGCGAGCAGCGCGAGCGCCTCCGAGCGCGAGCGGCCGAGCCCCGGACCGAGCTCGAGCGCGGGCACCTCGGCCGCGAAGCGCACCGGGTAGCCTTCGGTCGAGAAGAGCGAGAGCGGCTCGAAGCCGCGCCGCCCCTCGCAGAGCAGCCCGAAGGCCCGCCGCCACCCGCGCCCGACCGAACAGACGAGCCCGACCCCCGTCACCGCGACCCGCGGCGCAACGCTCATGCGCTCTCGCCGCGCCGCGAGGCGATGTACGCCGCCAGGCTCGCGACGTTACGGAAGAGGGGCTTGGCCTCTTCGCCGTCGGGTACCGCGACCCCGAACTCTTCTTCGATGGCCATCGCGATCTGCAGCGCGTCGAGCGAATCGAGCCCGAGCCCCTCGCCGAAAAGGGGCGCCTGCTCGTCAATGTCGGAGGGGCTACGCCCCTGCAGGTCGAGGGAGCGGATGAGAAGCTCTTTGACTTCTTCGACGTAGGGGGCGCTCATACCAGTATGGCTCACGAATAGCATACCCGGCGCCGGAAGGCCTTCTCGTGGGGGCCCCCCGGCCCCCCGCCCGGCCGCCCCCGCTCAGCGCTCGGACGCGCGCAGCACGGCCTCGAGCACGTCGACGTCGCGCACCCCGTCGGCCTCGGCCCGGTAGCCGAGCACCAGCCGGTGGCGCAGCGCCGGCACCGCCATCGCCCGCACGTCGTCGACGTCCGCCGCCGCCTCGCCCCGCAGCACCGCCCGCGCCTTCGCCGCCAAGACGAGCGCCTGGCTGCCGCGCGGGCCGGCGCCGAAGCGCACGTAGTCGCCCACCTCGCCCGGCGCCTGCGCCTCGCCCGGGCGCGTCCGGCGCACCAGGCGCACCGCGAGCTCGACCGCCTCGTCCGTCACCGGCACCCGCGGCACCAGCCGCCCGATCGCGCGCACCTCGTCGGCCCCGATCACCGCCTCGAGCCGCACCGCCTCGCCCGAGGTCGTGCGCCGCGCGATCTCTTCTTCTTCGCGCGCGTCCGGGTAGCCGACGAAAATTTCGAGCAAAAAGCGGTCGAGCTGCGCCTCCGGCAGCACGTACGTGCCCTCTTGCTCGATCGGGTTGCGCGTCGCAAACACCTGGAAGGGGTCGGGCAGGGGGTGCGTCACCGACCCCACGGTCACCTTGCGCTCTTGCATCGCCTGCAAGAGCGCCGCCTGCGTCTTCGGCGGCGTGCGGTTGATCTCGTCGGCCAAGATGAGGTTCGCGAAGATGGGCCCCGGCAGAAAGCGCAGCCTTCGCACGAGCCGCCCCCGCTCGTCTTCTTCTTCTTGCAGGACGTCGGTGCCCGTGATGTCGGCCGGCAAGAGGTCGGGGGTGAACTGCACCCGCCCGAAGCTCAGCCCGAGCGCGTCGGCGAGCGACGAGACGAGCAGCGTCTTGGCGAGCCCCGGCACCCCCACGAGCAGCGCGTGCCCGCGCGCGAAGAGCGCCACCAGCATCGCCTCGACCACCTCGCCCTGCCCCACCACCGCGCGCGCGATCGCCTCGCGCAGGCGCTTGGAGGCCTCGGCCAGTCGCTCGAGAAGCTCGGCTTCCGACATCGTCCCTTTCATCGGCCCCTCACCCCGACACCGCGCGCGGCCCCGCCGCCGCGGCGCCCACCGGCGCGCCGACCAGCACGCCCGCCACCTCGGCGAGCGAGCGCAGATCGTGCACGTCGTAGGGCAGCGCCGGCACGTCGACCCGCAGCGGCTTGGGCGTCATCGCCTCGAGCGCTTCGCCCAGCCGCCTGAGGCGCGCCGCGTCGACCGCCGCCCACCGCGCCTCGTCTTCGAGCGCCCGCGCGAGCCGCTCGGCCCCGCCCTCGCCGAGCGCGACCCCGAGCCGCCCCATCGCCGCCCCCGCCTCGGCCCCCGTGGCGCGCACCGCGGGCGCGTGGTGCACCCGGTTGACCACGAAGGCGTCGCGCGGCATGCCCTGTTCGGCGAGCCGGTCGCTGAAGAAGAGCACCTCTTGAATGCTCATCGGCTCGGGCGAGGTCACCAGCACGTACGCCACGTCGGGCCCCCTGAGCGACGCGGCCACCTCGCGCGCGCGCTCTTTGAAGCCGCCGAACAGGTCGTTCAGCTCGGCCACGAACTCGGCCATCTGCTCGAGAAAGCCGCCCCCCGTCAGCCGCCCGATGCCCCGCAAGACCACCGCCGCCCCCCGCGCCACCAGGTTCAGGCTGAGCTTGCCCGACTCTTGCAGCGCGTCGATGAGCCAGCGCATCGCCGCGCTGTCGAGCGCGTCGACCAGCCGCTCGGGCGCGTCGAGAAAGTCGAGCGCGTTCGCCGTCGGCGGCGTGTCGAGCAAGATGAGGTCGTAGCCGCCCGAGCGCTTGACCGCCCAGAGCTTCTCCATCGCCATGTACTCGTGCGTGCCCGCCAGCGACGTCGAGACGTACTTATACAAGCGGTTCTGCAAGATCTTGTCGCGCGCCGTCTCGCTCGACGCGTAGCGCACCACCAGCTCGTCGAAGGTGCGCTTGGTGTCGAGCATCATCACCGTCAGCGACCCGGCCACGTGCAGCCCCGCCGCCTCGAAGCGCGCCGGCTCCACGGTCTGCGCCTCGCCCCGCATCTCGCTCAGCCCGAGGCTGTTCGCCAGCCGCCGCGCCGGGTCGATCGTCAGGCACAAGACCCGCGCCCCCCTCGCCGCCGCCGCCAGGCCGAGCGCCGCCGCCGTGGTCGTCTTGCCGACGCCGCCACAGCCGACGCACAAAATCACCCGCTTCTGGGCTAGCAACGAGAGAAGGCCCAAGACATGCGGGCACGTAGCACAACGGGGGGGCGAGGGTCACGCGGATAGCACCGCCCGCCCCCCCCGCCCCGAGCCCCCCCGAGGCCTCCGCGCCCCCCGCAGCAGCCACAAACGATGGCGACGCCCCGGCCTCCCGCCTCTGGCCCCGCCCCCGACCTCGCGCCGAATTTGCCCCGATCGGGCCGCGCACCTCATCGTACAGGGCCTCATGGACGCCCTCCTGTACGACCGCCGCCTTCGCCGCAGCGATGACACCATCACCGCGCTCCACCTGCAGCTCTCGCACGCCCGCTTCCAAGGCGGGCTCGAGGCCCTCGTGCTCGTCGACGACGTCGGCGCGCTCGTCGCCGGCTCGGGCGCCTGGCCCGTCTGCGAAGAGCTCGCCGCCTTCGCCCCGCTGCTCGCCGACGAGAGCGCGCTCGTGCACGAAGAGGCCCGAAGGGTGACCGACGAAATGCGCCCCTCGGTCGTCCTTTTGCCCTTCTCGATCGACGGCAGCAACGTCTTGCTCGCCGCCCGCGGCTCGCTGAACGCCCACACCGCCCCGGTGCTCAGCAACGCGATCTCGGGCTGCAAGCGTATCTTGCAAACCCCCTCATGAGCCGGCCAGGGCCGCCCGCCCTTCCGACCTTCGCCCTCCTCGCGTCGCTCGCCTGCCAGGGCCCCGCCCCGCCCGCGCCCGCGCCGGCCCCGCCCGCCGCGACCTCCGAGCCCGCCCCGGCCCCCGCCCCGGCGAGCGCCGCGGCGTCGGGCGACGCGCCCGCCGCCGCGCCCCCGAGCGCGCCCGCGCTGCCCGCCGAGCTCCCGACCGATCTCGACGTCGCGCGCCTCGAGCCGCTCGCCACCTGCTCGAAGCGCGCCTGCGCGCTGCCCCGGCCCCCGCCCCGCGGGGCCCAGCCCGAGCCCTCGAGCCCCGCGGCGATCTGGCGGCAACGGCTCGAAGGGCGCGAGGCGAAGCTCACCGTGCCCGCCTCGCGCGAGGGCTCGCTCTTCGGCCTCGTGCTCGCGGGGCGCGTCTCGGCGCGCGCGGGCAACGACGCGCCGGCCGCGCTCGAAGCCTGGGACGCCTTCCACAGCGATCGCGGCGGCCTCACGCTCGCCTGCGACGGCGACGAGGCCACGCTCTTGCTCGTCCAGATCGCGCGCCCGGCGTCGCCGGCCGCGAACGCCCCCCGTACCGGGCCGGCCTTCGAGGTGCAGCGCCTGCGCGAGCAGGGCGATCTCGTCTGGGGCCGCGGCGCCTTCCGCGCCCGCCCCGCCTTCGAAGGCCCCGCGCGCGCCGCCAGCTTCGGCCTGCTGCGCGGCGCCCCCTCGGCCCCGGTCGCGCTGCACAAGCACGAGGGCTCCTGGGAGATCCTCATCGCCCTGCGCGCCGAAGGCACCTTCCGCCTCGACACGGGCTCGGGCCAGGGCACACCCCGGCCGCTGCAAGACGGGCGGGCCCTCGCCATCCCCCCTGAGGCGCCCCACGCCTGGGAGCCCGCGGGCACCCGCCCGCTCATTGGCGTCCAGCTCTACGTCCCGCCCGGCCCCGAGCAGCGCTTTCACAAGCTCGCCGACGACGAAGCGGCGAAGGGCTCGCCCCGCCCCCCCGAGCCGACCAAGTAAGCGCTTCGGGCGCTTCGCCGCCGCCCTCCAGGCCAGCGCTGCGCGCCGCCGCTGCGCGCGCCGAGCACCGAACGACACCAGGCCGCTCGCAGCCTGACGGTCGCCCCAGTGTCCCTGGCAGTTCGGCACATTTCTCTACAACGCCCGCCATAAGGCTCCTTCCCCCGCGAAACCGGCTTGAACGAGGCATTTGGCCCTTTCGGCGCGGGCCGGGCCGAGAGACCCTAGGGGCACTTAGAGCTTGCAGGCTTGTCCCAGAGGGGCCATGGCAGTACACGAGGGCTTCAAAGCATAAGCAACGGTGTAATTTTACCAACCCACTGCATCCTGGCTGAACTAAGGGGCTGGTTGAACCGGTGTCACCCCAACAAAGTCCTTTCTCGAATGGGTTCGATCAACCGAACCCTTTGAAGAACCCCTTGGCGCGCCCGAACCCGGTGCCCGCTTCGATGGCGACGACGCAGCCCGTGGCGCGTCGCCGCGCCGAATACCGCAATCAGGCTGAGAAGAAGCAGCGTTGGCTCCTCGTGCTCGCCGCGAGCACGGCGCTCGCCGTCTGGGCGGTCTTCGGGCTCTTGTATATCGAGCGCCACGGCACGCCGGGCTCGTTCAAATCGATGCTCGCGCCCACCACCCCGGAGAGCGTTTCGATCTCGCTCTCTCCGCCCGTGAGCGCGTCGAAGGCCGCCGCGACCGACGTGGCCCCGTCCGAAGCGGCAGCGACCGTGAAGCCCGAGCCGGCGCCCGCCCCGAAGGCCGAGGCGACGGCGGCCAAGGCCGAACCGACCCCGCCGGCCGCGAAGGCCGAGGCGACGGCGGCCAAGGCCGAATCGGCCCCGCCAGCCGCCAAGGCCGAGCCGCCCCCGGCGGCGACCGTGAAGGCGGCCGCGCGCCCGAGGGGCGACGACGCTCCCGAGGCCACGGCAGCGAGCCGTCCTGCCGCGGTGGTGGCGCGCCCCCGGGTCGAAGAGGCGGCGAAGCCGAGCGCCACCGCGAAGCCGCGCCCCGCCAACAAGCCGCGCGCCCCGGGCGAGAAAGTGGCTCCGAAGAAGCGCCCGATCGACGAAGGGTTCTGAGCGGCGAGCGCCCCGCGGGCCGCCGCCACACGAGCCCAAATTCTTGCCCCCGCCCTTCGGGCGACGCCCGACGCCCGAGCGGCAACCGCCACAACGACCCCGGCTACCGCCTGGCCTTCGGACCACTTGCACGGCCCGCCTGACCCGGCCGCCGGCGAGGCTTGGTGAGCGAGGCCGGCTGAGGCAGGCCGTAGCGAAAGAACGCGGCCTGCGCCGAGGCCGGCCGCGCAAGCGCTGCTAGGAAAGTCGCCCCCCAGGAGACAGAAAAAGGCCGACGTCCAGGCGCGGGGGCGCCCCCTCGGGGCAGGAGGTCTCTAAATGGGCGGCGGCATCGACGAGTCGGTCACCGAGCTGAGGGGCGGGCGCGAAGGGCGCGCCGAGAGCGCGGCGGGCTTCGAGCTCGCCGTCGGCTCGTCGAGCGTCGAGGGGCTTCGCGCGCGGGCGGGCGGCGAGCTTTGGCGGCTGCTCGGCGCCGGAGGCCCGGGATCGTCGAGGCCGCGGAGTGCCTCGTCGGCGGCGGCCGACTCGTCGGCGAGCCGCAGGGCCTCGATGAGCAGGGCGCCGAGGCTGCGGCCACCCGTGCGCACGTCGGCGACGGGGCCCGGGTCGAAGCGGAAGCGCCCGCGCGTCCAGGAGAGCACCTGCCGCAGCACGGCGAGGGGCGCGACGCGCGCGCCGGCGAGCGAGCCGCCGACGGGGCTGCCGAAGCAGAGGTCGATGGTCGCCGACTGGCGCCCGCCGTCGTCGATGGCGATGACGCCCGAGCGGCGCTCCATCTCGAGGAGGGAGAGGACGGTCGAGAGCGAGACGTGCGCGAGGTCGCCTTCGAGGGCCGAGGGGGGCGGCGGCGTCTCGGGGCGCGGCGCGGGGGGCAGGTTCGAGGTCGGCCGGGGCGCCGCGGGCGGCAGCGAGGGCGGGGCGGCGCGCTGCGCGGCCGGGGGCGGCGCGCTCGGGCCGGCCCGGCGGGCGGAGGGCGGGCCCCAGCTCGAGCCCGGTCGCGGCGTCGAGGGCGCGAGGCTCGCCCGCGGCGGCGTCGCCGAGCGGGGGCCGAGCGAGGGCGGCGGCGGCGGGCGCAACGCCGAGGAGGCCGGCGCGCGCAGGCGGGCGGCGAGGGCGAGCAGGGCCTCGACCTGGGCGACCAGCTCGTCGACCCGGAAGGGCTGCGCGAGGCAGAGGTCGACGCCGGCTTGCAAGGCGGCGAGGCGCCCGCCGCTGGGCTCGTCGGGCACCAGACAGAGCACGGGCACCGGGGCGCCCTGGGCGCTCTTGCGCAGGCCCTCGACGAGCTCGGCGGGGCCGCCGGGCAAGGACGCGTCGCACACGAGCGCGTCGAGGGGGTGACGCAACCCCGCGAGGGCGTCGGCGACGGTGGCGAAGACGCTGACCTGCAAGGCGCGCGCCTCGAGCGCCCCCGCCACGAGCCGCGCGACCCAGGCTTGAGAACATACGACCACGACGCGCGCCGCCCTCATGCCATCGCATAATGTACCACGGCCGCGGCGAGCGAGGCGCTTGACCGCACCACTTTCTTTCAGGAAAGCTCGGCCCGTGACGGCCCGCGCCACGACCTCGGTCGAGTCTTTGGTCCGAGACCACCTCGACCTGCCCCCCCGGCTGGCGCGGCAGCTGGTGCGCGAGCTGGGCCTGCCGCAGGCGCTGGCGAACGATCTCGAGAGCGCGGGGCGCGAGGGCCTGGTCGGCGCCGCCAACCGCTTCGAGCCCGAGCGCGGGGTGCCCTTCCGCCGTTACGCCAACCACCGCGTGCGCGGCGCCATGATCGACTCGCTCCGGCGCGAAGGCCGGCTGCCGCGCCGCGCCTACGATCGACTACAGATGCTCTCGGCCGCCGTCTCGCTCAACGAGCAACTTTCCGAAGAGCTGGCCTCGCCCCCGCCGCCGGCCGCCTCGGCGTTGGCCGACGCCGACGCCCGCCTGGCCGAGCACCTGGCCAACGTGGCGACCGCGATGGCGCTCGGGCTGCTCGCACGCCCCGTCCGCACCGAAGAAGAGACCGGCGACACGCTGACCGCGCTCGACTCGAGCCCCCAGCCCGACGAGCAGCTCGTTCGGGACGAAACCCGCGAGCAGGTCATCGAGGCGCTGGGCGATCTGCCCGATCAAGAGCGCGCGCTGGTGCGCCGCCACTACTTCGAGGGCGAGCGCTTCGACCACGTCGCCGCCGAGCTCGGGCTCTCGAAGTCGTGGGCGAGCCGGCTGCACACCCGGGCGGTGGGGCGGCTGACCAAGCGCCTGACGGGCACGAAAAAAAAGTAGGGCCCCCCGCACGTTCGCGCGCAACCGGGCCCGCCGGCTGGCCGAGCGGGTAAGCATGAAGCTCGGAATCACCGAAGGCCGCCTCCCCACCCCCACCCCCCAGACCCCCGCCGGCCCGCCCGGCCCCCCCTCCCCGCCCCCGGCGCGCTCGCCCGACGAGGGCCCGAGCGCGTTCTCGCGCGTCCTCAACGGGCTCGCCGCCAACCTCGAGCGGGGCGAGGCGGTGGCCGAGCGGGCCGCGAAGGGCGGCCAGGTCGCGAGCGACCCCGCCTCGCTCATCGCCCTGCAGGCCGACATGTACCGCTACGTCGAGGCGGTCGACCTCGCCTCGAAGCTGGTCGACCGGGCGACGGGGGCCGTAAAAACGGTGCTCCAGAGCCAGTAGCGCGCTAGCATGGCGCGCGCCGTGACCGCCCCCCCCGAGCGCGCCCGCGTCCTCGTCGCCATGAGCGGCGGGGTCGACTCGTCGGTGGCCGCCGCCTTGCTCGTCGAGGCGGGCTACGACGTCGTCGGCGCCACCCTCCACCTGTGGGACTACCCCGACGACGGGTCGGTGCGGGGCCGCTGCTGCGCGCCCGAAGACCAGTACGACGCGCGCCGCACGGCCGACCGGCTGGGCATCGCGCACTTCTCGTTCGACCGGCGGGCCGACTTCGCCGCGAAGGTCGTCGGCCCCTTCGTCGACGCCTACCTGCGGGGCGAGACGCCGAGCCCCTGCGTCGCCTGCAACCGGGGCGTCAAGACGCGCGAGCTCTTCGACCTGGCCGACCGGCTCGGCGCGAGCCACGTCGCGACGGGGCACTACGCGCGCGTCGTGCGCGAGGGGCCGGGGCGGCGGCCCTGGCTCGCCCGCGCCCGCGATCTCGACAAAGACCAGAGCTACTTCTTGCACGCGCTCGGGCCCGATGAGCTCGCGCGGGCGGTCTTTCCGCTCGGCGAGCGGACGAAGGCCGAGGTGCGCGCGCGGGCCCGGGCGCTCGGGCTGCCGGGGGCCGACAAGGGCGAGAGCCAAGAGCTCTGCTTCGTGCCGACGGGCCGCTACGACGCCTTCGTCGCCGCGCGGGCCGACGGGCGCGTGCGCCCCGGGCCCATCCTCGACGGGTCGGGCCGCGAGGTCGGGCGCCACGAGGGCCTGCACCGCTTCACCGTGGGGCAGCGCAAGGGCCTCGGCGTCGCGCTCGGCGCGCCCGCCTACGTGGTCGGCCTCGACCCCGAGCGCGCGGCCGTCCGGCTCGGCCCCGCCGAGGCGCTCGACTGCGTCGGGCTCGAGGCCGACGAGGGGGCCTTCGGGCCCGAGGTGCCCGAACGCTTCCGGGCGCTCGTCAAGGTGCGCGCCCGGCACGAAGGGGCCGAGGCCGAGGTCGAGCGCGGGCCCGGCGGGCGCGTCGTGCTACGCTTTTCGAGCCCCGTGCGCGCCGTGTCGGTGGGCCAATACGCGGTCGCCTACCTGGGCGACCGGGTCGCGGGCGGCGCCCGCATCGTCAAGGTCTCGCATGCCCATGCCCCCGAAGCGAAGCTCGGCGCCCCCGCCTGACGCGGCCGGCCGGGCGCGCCCCTGGCGGCGCCTCGCGCGCCGCGCCGCGCTCGCCGCCCTCGTGGCCCTCGTCGCCTGCTCGACGCTCGACGAGGGCGAGGGCGAGGCGAAGAGCGACTTGTTGCGCGCGGGCCGCTGCTACGAGGGGCCCTACGATCTGAAGCCGACCTTCTTCGCCATCAACCCCTTCCAGAACACGCAGATGCTGCGCCTGCAGCGCACCAACGATCTGACCGAGAACGCCGACGGCGTGATGATCCTCGTCGATGACGCGGCGCGCGTACGCTCGTCGCTCGGCACGCCGCTGCGCGTCGGGCTCCCCCCCGAAGTAACGCCGCCCGGCACGCCCGTCGTCGCCGACCCCGACCCGCCCGTCGTGCACGTGGCACTTTACCTGCAAGAGACATGCCATCGCGAGAACGTCACCCTCTACGCCACCGAGGGCACCATCACCTTTGACGCGCTGTTCAGCGGCGATTTGAACGAAGACGAGGCCGACGAGAAGCGCAGCGAGGGGCGCTTCGACGTCGTCATCGGCGATCCGCGCGACGCGCCGCCGGGGGGCGGGGCGATCCCGGCCGAGCGGCGCAGCCAGCTGACGGGGTCGTTTCGGTTCTATTTTCAGCGCGGCCAGCCCGCGCAGCCCTTCCCCTGAGCCGAGCGGCGGGTGCGCCTTGCGCCTGCGGAGGGAGGGCAGCCGGCCGGCCCGGGTCTCGCGGGCCCTCGCCGGGCGGTCGGCCGTTTTTTGGCAGAAGCGTGCCAGGGGGCCGAAGGGCGTACAAACCCGAGCGGGGGCGGGCCTTGGGGGCGGCGGCTGGGGGTCCGGCGGCGGTGGGCGGGCGTGGGGCGCGTTGAAGCAGGGCGGTTTTCGGAGTACCCTTTCGCGGGTACGGGGTAAGATTGGCACCGCCTTTTCGATGGTTGCTGGCCCTCGGGGTCATGCTGGCCGGGCTCGTGGGGGGCGGGCAGGCGCATGGCCAGAAGCCTGACTGGCTGGCGCAGGCCTCGCTCGCCTGGGACGCCGGCCGCCGGGCCGACGCGGCGCCCTACTACGAGCGGTCGTTGCGCGACGGGGTGCTCTTTCCGGGCGACCTGGTGTTCGTGTACGTGCGGCTCGGCACGGCCAAGCTCGAGCAGGGCAACCGCGACGAGGCGCTCGGCGCGTTCCGCAACGCGATGATCATCGACCCCGACTTCGAGCTCCCGCCGGACTGCGGGCCGAAGCCGAGGCCGCTCTTCGAGCAGGCGCAGCGCGAGGCGAGGGCGCGAAATTCGCAGCTTTTCTTGACCGTGGGGGTGCCCGACAAGATCGTCGAGGGCAAGCCTTTCTTCGTGCGGGCGCAGATCCCGACCGATTTTGCGCCCATTTCCGAGCGGTTCAGCATCGAGACGAAAGAGGGGCCGACCAAGGGCTACACCTGGTCGACGACGCTCTCGGCCCAGGGCGGGGGCGCCCGCTTCGAGGTGCCGGCCAAGGTGGCGCGCCAGGGCACGGTCTGGGTGCGGATCAGCGCGCTCGACGCGCACGGCAACCGCTGGACGGTGCATGAGTTCCCGGTCACGGTGCAACCGCCGCCTTCGGCGGCCCCGGCGGTGGCGGCGGCGCCCAAGCCGGTGGCGCCCTCCCTGGGTAGGGAGAAGGAGCAGGGTGGGGGCGGCGGCGGGGGTGGGTTCTGGTCGTCGCCCTGGCCCTACCTCGTCGCCGGGGCCCTGGTGGCAGGGGGCGCGGGGGCATATTTCTTTGCGACGCGCCCGCCCGATCAGGTTACGGTGGGGGCGCCCACGTGGAGGTAGCCGTTACCCCATGACCGAACGCCAGCACAGCCCTGCCCCGGCCCTCGCGAGCGGGCCCAACGGCCACCCGGCCGCCGGGTCGCTCGCCGACGCGCGCTTCGGCACGTACTTTCTCGGCGACTACCGCGTGGTCGACGAGATCGGCATCGGGGGCATGGCCAGCGTCCACCTCGCCCGCAAAGACGGGGCGGGCGGCTTCCAGAAGTGGGTGGCCATCAAGCGCATTCACCCGCACCTCGTCGAAGATGACCAGTTCATCCACATGTTCCTCGACGAGGCGCGCATCGCGGCGCTCATCTCGCACGCGAACGTGGCGCAGGTGTTCGACCTCGGCGAGGACGGCGGCACCTACTGGATCGCGATGGAGTACCTGCACGGCGAGCCGCTGCGCGAGGTGATGCGCGCGGTCGAAGAGGGCGGGCCGCGCATGGGCTTCGAGATCGCCTCGCGCATCATCGCCGACGCGTGCGAGGGGCTGCACGCCGCGCACGACCTGCGGGGCAAGAACGGCGAGCCGATGAACTTGGTTCATCGCGACGTGACGCCGCACAACCTCTTCGTCACGTACGAGGGCACGACCAAGGTCGTCGACTTTGGCATCGCGAAGGTGGCGGGCAGGCTCTCGAGCACGCGCGCCGGCACGCTGAAGGGCAAGCTCGCGTACATGGCCCCCGAGCAGGTGCGGGGCCAAGAGATCGACCGGCGCACCGACATCTTCGCGCTCGGCGTCGTCCTGTGGGAGCTGACGACCGGCCAGCGCCTCTTCCGCATGGACAGCGACCTCGAGACGCTCGAGAAGGTGCAGGCCTGCCAGGTGCAGCCGCCCTCGACGCTGGTCGAGGGCTACCCGTCCGACCTCGAGGCGATCGCGCTCAAGGCGCTCGCCAAAGACCGCGACAAGCGCTTCCAGACCGCGCGCGAGTTTTCGCGGGCGCTGCAGCAGTTCATCGTGCGCCGCGGCGCGCTGGTCGGCCCCGAAGAGGTGGCGACGTACGTGCGCTCGATCTTCGTCGACCGCATCCAGAAGCGCGACGACCACCTGCGCTGGGCGGCCGAGGTCACGCAGACCATCAACATCGACGCGCTGCAGGCGCTGCCGAGCTACACCGAGATCGAGGCCGAGTCGGCCTCGCACGACTCGGCCGACCTCGTGCCGCCGCACCTGGCGCAGGTGGTGCACGCGCCGGCGCACGCGACCGGCGTGCGCTCGCCGCCGCGGCCCGGGGCGGCGGCGAAGATGGCGAGCGGGCCGGTGCCGATGCCGGCGGCGCCGCCCTCGGGGCCGGCGAAGATGCCGACCGGGCCGGTGCCGATGCCGTCCGCCGCCGCCAAGATGGCGACGGGGCCGGTGCCGCTGCCGCCGCTGCCGGGCCCCTCGAACCACGGGGGCGACGACGACGACGACGACAACGTCGCGACGGTGGTGGTCGCCTCGAAGCTGCTCACCTCCGAGTACCAAGAGGCGCCCGGCTACCCGCATTCGCAGACGCCGCTGCCGTCGGTCGTCGTCAACGACGGTCCGCTGCGCATGCCGGCCGAGACGCGCACGGCGGTCTTGCCGGTCGGCCCGCCGCTGCCGGTGCCGGGCCCGGGCATGTCGCCCTACCCGGCCACGCCGGGCGCGCAGTTCCCGCCGTTTCCCGGGGCGCCGCCGCCCTTCAACCAGCCGCCCTTCCCCATGCCCTCGGCGCCGCCGCACCAGTACGGCGGCGACCACGGGTTCTTGCAGGCGCCCGCCGTCGTCACCACCAAGCCCTCGCTCGCCGAGACCGTGCGCGTGCGCCGCCCGACCGGCCTCGGGGCCGCGCCGCCCATCTGGCTGGTCGCCCTCGCCGTGCTCGCGCTGACGGGCGTCATCGTCGTCCTGGTGCTGATGCTCCTGCAAGGCCGGGGCAGCGCCCGGGGCGACGAGTCGGCGCCGGGGGCCGGGCTCGAGTCGGGCTCGGTGCAGCTCGCCGCGCTCTTCGGGCCCGAGGGGGCCGGGTCGCCGGGGCTCAAGCCGAAGAAGCCCGCGAAGCCCGAGCCCAAGCCCGAGCCCAAGCCCGACACCGAGCCGGCCGAGATCGACATCGTGGCCGACGGCTACCTGAGCGTGCAGTGCGTGCCGAGTTGCACCGCGATCTCGGCCGAGAAGCACGAGCTCGGGCCCTCGCCCGTCGTGCGGGCGCCGCTGCCGCCGGGCACCTACCGGCTGATGCTCAAGGGCAACGGCAAGACCAAGGTCGTCGAGGTCGCGATCACGTCCGGCCAGTCGAGCCCGCTGCGCGTCTCGATGGAGTGAGCGGCGTGTTCCCGGCGCGATGGCGCGAGCGTCCGGGGCGGCGCCTTCGCGGGGGCGCGCCCGGGCTCGTCGCGGCGGCGCTCGCGGCGCTCGCGGCCCCGGGCTGCCAGAGCCCCGAGCTGCCGGTCGGGGTGCGCGACCCCGAGAACGTGCTCGACGAGTCGGCCTGGGCCCATGTCCTCGTCTTCGACGGCGGCTGCCCGCCCCTCGGCGACGTCGTGCTCGGCACCTACGACAGCCCGCGCTACGAGCAGATCGCCGAGGCCGACGAGGGCTTCGAGGCCATCGGCTCGCTCTCGGCCGGGGCCGTCGGCTTCGCGCTGGTGGCCCGCTCGAACACCTGCCAAGTCGTCGGAGTCGGGTGTACGAACGCGAACCTGCGCGACGTCGACCGCGTCGACATCGTGGTCGGACGCGTGTATGACTCGGCGGCGCGGACCGCGTGCGGGGCAGAATGCGTAGAGGGCCAGTGCGTCGCTGCCGGCGCGAGCGAGACGGGCGCGGGGCCCGACCCGGCGCGCCCCTTCTGAGCCCCCGGCCCGCGCGCCGCGGCCGGTGCGCCGTGCTCGCGCTCGCGGCCCTCGCGGCCGGGCTCGCCTGCGCCACGCCCTCGGTCAACGTCACGCTCGCCGACCCGCAGGGCCTGCGGGCGGGCGCGACGTACGCCGAGTTCCTGATGTTCGACGGCGGGTGCCCCTCGCAAGACGATCTCATCGCGGGCGACTACCCCGAGCCGCTCGTCGACCAGCGCCTCGACGTCGAGGACGAGTTCGGCGCGCTCGGCACGCTCGACGCCAAGCGCTACGGCTTCGCCGCCGTGCTGCGCACCGACGACTGCGGCGTGCTCGGCGCGGGCTGCTCCGAGGCCGATCTGAGCGAGCGCATCGACTCGGTGCTCATCCCGCTGCGCGACGTCTTCCCGCGGCAGGGCGCCTGCCCCGGCGAGTGCAGCGAGGGGCTCTGCGAATGAGCCGGGCGGCCCCGGGGCCGCGGCGCGGCCGGGCGCGTCCCCCGCCGATGCGGGTCGAGATCACGTCGCTCGCGCCGGGCGGCGAGGGCGTGGGGCACGTCGAGTGGGGCGGGCGGCGGCGGGCGGTGTTCGTGCGGGCGAGCGCGCCGGGCGACGTGGTCGAGGCCGAGTTCGAGGCCGACGAGACGCCCCTGCGGGCGTCGCGGGTGCTGCGCCTGCTCGCCGAGGGGCCGGGCCGGCGCGCGCCCGCCTGCGCGCACGCCGAGCGCTGCGGCGGCTGCGCGTGGGGGCACCTGACCCCCGAGCGGCGCGCGGCCGCGCGGGTCGAGCTCGTCTCCGCGACGGTGCTGCGGGCGCTCGGCTCGCCGCCCGGGCTCGAGGTGGTCGACCACCCGGCGCCGAGCGAAGAAAGGTACCGGACCCGCGCCCGGTTGGCGGCGCGGGGCGGGGCGCGGCCGCTCGTCGGCTACCGACCCTTCCGCGGCGGGGGCGTCGTCGACGTCGGCTCGTGCCTGGTGCTCGACCGGCGGCTCGAGCCGGTCGTCGGGCTCTTGCGCGAGGCCCTCGGGGGCAGCCGGGGCGAGGGCGAGGCGAGGGCGGCGCTCGGGGCGGGCGGCGCGCCGACCTTCGAGCTTGCCTGGTCGGGCGAGCTCGCACCCCGCTTTTTCGAGCGAATTGAGCGGCTCGTCGGCGAGGGTCGGCTCGCGGGGGCGGCGCTGCGGCTCGAGGGGGCGCGGGCGCCGGTCGTGGTGGGCGATCCGCGGGTTTTGACCGAGGGGCCCGACGGGTTGCCGCTCGAGGTGCCCTCGGGAGGCTTCGCGCAGGCGAACCCGGCGGTCACGGGGCTGCTGGCCGGGCACCTGCGCGCCGCGCTCGAGCCCGCGGGCAAGCGCCTGGTCGAGCTCTACGCGGGGGCGGGCACGCTCAGCGTCGCGCTCGCGCCGGGGGCGGCCGACTACGTGGCCGTCGAGTCCGACGCGGCCGCGCTCGAGGCGGCGCGGCGAAACTTCGCGGCCCGCGCGCTGAAGGTGCGAACGCGCGTCGCCGACGCGGCATCGTACCCCCTCGACGCGCGGCCGGACGGGGTGGTCCTCGACCCGCCGCGCGCGGGCGCGGCCGCGCTCGTGCCCCGGCTCGTCGGGGCGAGGCCGCGCGAGGTGATGTACGTCTCGTGCGACCCAGTCACCCTCGCCCGCGACGCGGCGGCGCTCGCGGGGGCGGGCTATACGGCAGAGAGCCTCCATACGTTCGACATGTTCCCCCAGACCGACCACGTCGAGGCGGCGCTGCACCTCGTGCGGCGGGCGGGCGCGAGGCGGTAGGGTCCGCTGGGCGGGCCCGGGGCTTTTCGCGATGCGGTCGCACCCGCCGACGCTGCTGACGCTCGCGCGGCGCCTCGTGCGCGAGCACGGGCTCGTCGGCCGGGGCGAGACGGTGCTCGTGGCGGTCTCGGGGGGGCCCGACTCGATGGCGCTCTTGCACGTGCTGGCGCGGCTGCGCGGCGAGCTCGGCTGCGGGCTCGTGGCCCACGGCGTCGACCACGGGCTGCGCCCCGAGGCCGGGGCCGAGCTCGAGCGGGCCTCGGCCTTCGCCGCGTCGCTCGGGGTGCCCTTCGGGCAGAGCTCGGTGGCGGTCGAGCCGGGCGGCGACCTGCAGGCGAGGGCGCGGCGGGCGCGGCAGGCGGCGCTGCGGCGGGCGGCGGCCGAGGCGGGCGCCGCGCGCATCGCCACGGGCCACCACGCCGACGACCGGGCCGAGACCGTGCTTTTGCGGCTCTTGCGGGGCTCGGGGCCGCGCGGGCTCGCCTGCCTGCCCCCCCGGGCCGGCGAGTTCATCCGGCCGCTCTTGCTGGCGCGGCGCGCCGACGTCGAGGCCCACCTGACGCGGCACAACGTGCCCTTTTCGCTCGACGCCTCGAACGGCGACCGGCGCTTTTTGCGCGCGCGGGTGCGTCACGAGCTGATGCCCCTGCTCCTCGACCTGTCGCCGGGGGTCGTCGGGCACTTGACGGGGCTCGCCGACGACCTCATGGCTGAAGGCGAATGCCCGACCGAGGGGCTGCGTCGCGCGCACCGGCAGGCCGTCTGGCGCGCGTCGCGGCTCGGCAAAAGGGGGGTTTGGCTGCGCTTGAGCGGCGGGCGCGAGGTCTTCGCCGAGGCGCCCGCGGTCGCCCCCCCCACCCGAAAGGCGCCTGGGCCCTTACGAGACGGTCGACCGGGCCCCGGGGGGGTGGCAAACTGGCCGAACTCGGGCCAGGCTTGAGCACGGCCTCTTAACTCTTGGCCTGACTGCGCCGATCGACGACTGGAGAGGACAAGACCCGTGAAGCAATCCCAAAAAACGCTCCTCCTCTGGGTCCTTCTCATCTTGATGTTCGTGGCCATCTGGCAGTTCGTCAGCCCGGAGAACAGCCGTACCGAGCCGGTCGCGTTCAGCCAGTTCATGAGCTGGGTC
>DASTPP010000055.1:0-8171 GCA_035762175.1 Polyangiaceae bacterium
TGCCGACGACGAAGCCCACGCCGCCGTGCAGATCGATCGTCAGCCCCGGGCGCAAGACCAGCTTGGCGCCCGCGACCGGGCCCACGCTCACGCCGGCGGCGAGCAAGGGCGCGTCGATCGCCGTCCGGCGCTCGCGCCCGATCGCCTTCGAGCCCAGCGCCGACGCGATCGTGAGCGAGCCGCCGACGAAGGCCCCGCCCCGGCCCGCGCCCCCGAGCGCGTAGACGCGCGGCTGCGCCTCGACCGCGAGCACCCCCGCCCGGCCCCCCGACTTGACGGGCAGCCGCCCGAGGCCCACCGAGAAGAGCACCGACGCGCGCTCGATCGGCGCGATCTCGCCGTAGGCCTTGACCAAGGTCGGCGGCGCCGCGAGGCGCAAGAGCCCGACGCCGGCGGTCACGCTCACCCCCCTGCGCCTCTCGAGCGCCTCTTCTGACGGGAGCGACATAAGGCTGTCGGACGACAAACTCAGCCCCGACCGGGCCGGTGGCGGGGCCGGCGCGGGCCGGTCGCCCGGCGCCGGCTCGACGGGCTTCTCTTCGCCCGGCTTGGCCTCCACCGTGGTGGGGGCCTGGCCGGCGATCGCGCACTCGGGGCAGGCCCCCCGCACCCGCTGCGTCGCGTCCTTCAGCCGCGCCCTCGCGTCGGTGCAGCGCCGCTCGGTCGCTTCGGCCTCGCCGCGGGTCAGGTTGCAGAGCCGCTCGGTCGCGCGCGCGAGCGACGAGAGGGCCCGGCAGAGGGTCGTACAGTCGGCCTCGCCGCCGGCCTCGAGCGCTCGCAGCGCGTCGTCGAACTCTCGTTGGGCCTCGGCGACCCCCGCGGGCACCTTCTGCGTCACGGGGCTCTGGGCCAGCGCCGCCCCGGGGGCGAGCGCCGCGAGGGCGAAAAAGGCTAGCGGGGGGGCATAAGGTCGAAAGGTCATGGGGCTCGTCGGGAGAGCGCAGGGGCCGCACGGACCTCTGCGCCCCCCTAACGCCGGAGCCCCGCGCATCTAACGGTGCCCCCGACCAAGAGCAAGCGATTGGTGTGCCAGGGTGGGTCAACGTCGGCGCCCCGCCCCGTCGTTCACGCGCCCGCCCCAACCCCTTGCTCTCGCGCGGGCGCCGGCGCTCGCGGGAGCAGGCGCGCCCGCCCGGCTCAGGCCCGCCGCAGATGCCAGGCCTTGGGCTGTGTGAACGCCAGAATACCGTAGCGCGACAGCGTCGCCCCGACCCCCGAATGGCCCCGGCCCGACCAGGGGAGCCGCGGGCTGACGCGGTCGCAGCAGTTCCAGTAGGCGGAGCCCGCCGAGACCCCGCGCAAGAGCCGCTCGGCCCGCGCCCGATCGTGCGTGTAGACGCCGGCGGTCAGGCCGTAGGGCGTGTCGTTCATCAGCGCGAGGGCCTCGTCGTCGCCCTTGACCGCCTGGATGCCGATGACCGGCCCGAACGACTCGTCGCGCATCAGGCGCATCGCGTGCGTCGCGCCCGTCACGACCGTGGGCTCGAAGTAGTAGCCCTTGCGCGCCATGCGCGCGCCCCCCAGCTCGACCCGCCCGCCCTTCTGCTTCGCCTCGGCGACCTGGTCTTCGAGCACCGCGAGCTGCTCTTTGCGGGCGAGCGGCCCGAGGTACGTCGCCTCGTCGCGCGGGTCGCCGACCGCGAAGCCCTTCACCGTCTCGACGAAGGCCTTGACGTACTCGTCGTGCACCCGCTCGTGCACGTAGACGCGCTCGACCGCGCAGCAGCTCTGCCCCGCGTTGTAGAAGGCGCCGTCGGCGGTCGCCTCGGCCGCCGCGCGCACGTCGACGTCGTCGGTGACGTAGACGGGGTCTTTGCCCCCCAGCTCGAGCTGCAGCTTGACCATGTTCGGCGCGGCGGCCGCGGCGATCTTCTTGCCGGTCGCGTACGAGCCGGTGAAGAAGACGCCGCCCACCGGCTGCCGGACGAGCTCGGCGCCGACCGGCCCGCCCCCGACCACGGGCGCGAAGAGGTCTTCGGGCACCCCCGCCTCGTGCAAGAGGCGCGCGACGGCGAGGCCGGTCAGCGTCGCGTGCTCGGACGGCTTGTAGAGCACGGCGTTGCCGGCGAGCAGCGCGGGCACGAAGACGTTCGAGCCGACGAAGTAGGGGTAGTTCCAGGCGGAGACGTTGACCACGACCCCGAGCGGCTCGTGCGCGATGCGCTCTTCGAGCACCCCCTCGGAGAACACGACCTCGTCGGCGAGCGCCGAGGGCGTCGCCTCGAGGAAGAACTCGAGCCGCGCGAGCAGGCCCTTCAGCTCGTTCTTCGCCTGGGTGACCGGCTTGCCGACCTCGTCGGTCGTCGTCCGGGCGAGCTCGTCGGTGCGGGCGGCGACGAGCTCGCCGAACGTGCGCAGCGCGCCGAGGCGCTCGGCCATCGGGCGCGCGGCCCAGGCGGGCTGCGCGGCGCGGGCCCGGGCGAGCTTGTCGGCGACCGACCCGGCGTCATCTTCGGGCAGCTCGCGGATCACTTCTTCGGTCGCGGGGTTCGTAATCGTCAGGGCCATGCGTTGCTCTCGGGGGGGAGGTGGGGGCCGCGCGGCTCGGAGCGCCGTCAGGGCGAGGGGCGGAGGGCCTCGGCGCGGCTCGGGGCGCCGTCAGGGCGAGGGGCGGAGGGCCTCGGCGCGGCTCTCGCTTCGACTCTCGGAGGCGGCCTCGAGGAAGGCTCGCAGCAGGGGCGCGTTGTCGAGGTAGCTCGGGTCGCCCGGGTCGGTGAACTCGGGGTGCCACTGCACCCCGCGCAGGAACGCCTCGCCGGGCAGGTGCGCCGCCTCGATGACGCCGTCGTCGGCCGAGCGGGCGTCGACGACGAAGCCGGGCGCCAGGGCCTTGATCGCCTGGTGGTGCACCGAGTTCACCTTGACCCGGCCCGACACGCCGAGCGTGCGCGCGAGCTCGCTGCCGGGCTCGACGTCGATCGCGTGGGCGTGCCGGTCGTAGGCGTCGGCGTCGCGGTGCACGCGCGCGCCCGGCACGAGCTCGACGATGTCTTGGTAGAGCGTGCCGCCGAAGGCCACGTTCAGCACCTGGTGGCCGCGGCAGACGCCGAGCACCGGCTTGCCCCGCTCGTGGAAGGCGCGGGCGAGCTCGATCTCGAAGGCGTCGCGCACCGGGTCGCCCCCCCACTCGGGCCGCAGCGGCTCTTCGCCGTAGGTGCGGGGGCTGACGTCGACCCCGCCCGGCAGGACCAGGCCGTCGAGATCGTGGGCGTAGGCGTGGGCGCTGGCCAGCGCGCCCGGGGCGGCGGGCGGCACCATGTAGACGAGCGCGCCGCCCGAGGCGAGCCAGCGCGCCATCGAGCTCTCGAGGTAGTAGAGCGGCTTGCCGTTGAAGACCGGCCGCGACCGGTCTTCGTGGAAGAGGCAGGCCGAGACCCCGACCCGGGGCAGCGCGCGCGGCGGCACTTCAGTACGCCCCGTCGAAGATGCGCTCGAAGTCGGCCCGGGCGACCTCGCGGGGGTTGTTCGGGTGGCAGGCGTCGGCGGTCGCGATCTCGACGAGCTTCGGCAGCTGCTCGCGGGTGACGCCGGCGTCGCGCAGGCGGGCGGGCACCTTCACCGCCGCCTTGAGCTCGGCGAGCCACGCGAGAAAGCCCTTGGCCGAGGCGTCTTTCAGGCCCGCGGCCTGCGCCATGCGCGCGAAGCGCTGGGCCGAGACCTCGGCGTTGAAGGCGAGGGCGTGGTCGATCATCACGCCGTTGGCCAGGCCGTGGTGCATGTCGGCCACGGTGCCGAGCGCGTGCGCGCACGAGTGCGTCAGCCCGAGCCCCTTCTGGAAGGCGATGGCGCCCATCATCGACGCCATCAGCATGGCGCCCCGGGCCTCGACGTCCCGCGGCGACTCGTAGGCGCGCACGAGGTTCTCGGCGACCAGGCGCAGGCCCTCGAGGGCGATGCCGTCGCAGATGGGGTGGTAGTTCTTCGCCAGGAAGGCCTCGACGCAGTGGGTGAGCGCGTCCATGCCCGTCGCGGCGGTGACGGCGGGCGGCAGGCCCACCGTGAGCTCGGGGTCGGCGAAGACGGCGCGGGCGAGCAGCTTGGGCGAGAAGATGATCTTCTTGACGTGCGTCGCGTCGTCGCTGACGACCGAGCTGCGCCCGACCTCGCTGCCGGTGCCCGCCGTCGTGGGCAGCGCCACCCAGTAGGGTATGGGCCCGTCGATCGGGCGGGCCCCGGGCTTCTCGTCTTCGTAGTCGAAGAGGTCGCCCGGGTGCGTGGCCAGCAGCGCGATCGCCTTGGCGACGTCGATGGCGGCGCCGCCGCCGAGCCCCACGATCGAGTCGGCGTCGTGCCCCTTGTAGGCCCGCACGCCCTCGTCGACCTGCGACTTGAGCGGGTTGCCGACGACGCCCGAGAACGAGCCGACCGCGAGCCCCTCGGCCTCGAGCGTCTGCTTGAGCTCGCCGTGCATGGGCAGCGCCGCGACCCCGCGGTCGGTCACGATGAGCGGGCGCGAGACGCCGGCGGCCTTGAGGTGCCGCGCGACGAGCTTCCGCGCCCCGGGGCCGAAGTGAATGGTCGTGGGGAAGCTGAACGTGTGTGTCATGGTGCCCTCGCCGTCCGAACGAATGGTGGGCCCGGCACGCCCCGGCGCCGGGGGGGGTGGTTCGACCTCAGATGACCTCGAAGTAACGCCGCAGCTCCCAGTCGGTGACGGCCTCTTGGTACTGGCGCCACTCCCAGAGGCGGGTGGCCACGAAGTGCTCGACGAAGGCCTCGCCGAACAGCTCGCGCGCGATCTTCGACTCGCCCATCTTCGTGGCCGCCTCGTGGAGGTTGCGCGGCAGCCGCCCCGCGGGCCCCTCGACGTAGGCGCTGCCCTTGATGGGGGCCTCGGTCAGCTCGAGCTTGCGCTCGACGCCCCAGAGCCCCGCCGCCAGGCAGCCCGCGATCGCGAGGTAGGGGTTCGCGTCCGAGCCGGGCACGCGCGTCTCGACGCGCGTCGACTTCTCGCTCCCGGGAATGACGCGCGCCGCCACCGTGCGGTTGTCGACGCCCCAGGTCGGCTTGGTCGGCGCCCAGTAGCCGTCGACGAGGCGCTTGTAGCTGTTCACCGTCGGCGCGAACATCGGCAAGATCTCGGGCAGGCACGCGAGCTGGCCCGCCACGTAACTGCGGAAGGTCGCGCTCATCGCGTCGGGCTCGCCCGCGGCGAAGAAGAGGTTCTCGTCGCCCCGCCACAGGCTCTGGTGCACGTGGCCGCTGCAGCCGGGCAGCTCCGTGCTCCACTTGGCCATGAAGCTCGGCATGATGCCGAAGCGGTGGCCGATGTCTTTCGCCGCCGACTTGAAGAGCACCGCCCGGTCGGCCGCCTCGAGCGCGGCCGAGTACAAGATCGCCGCCTCGACCACGCCCGGGCCCGTCTCGGTGTGCAGCCCCTCGATCGGCACGCCGAACGCGGCGAGGTCGTCCATCAGCGCGTTGAAGAAGGGCAGGTTCTGCCCCATGCGCAGGAGCGAGTAGCCGAACATGCCCGGCGACATCGGCGTCGGCGCCCGCCCCCCCTTCGCCTCGAGCGACTGGGGCGTCTCGCGGAAGTTGAACCACTCGAACTCCATGCCGCACTTGGCCGCCATGCCCTGCGCCTCGGCCCGCGCGAGCACCGCCTTGAGCGTCTGCCGCGGGCAGACCGCGAGCGGCCGCCCGCCCTCGTCGACGAAGTCGCCCAAGAAGAAGGGCACCTCGCCGTCCCAGGGCACCTTGCGGTAGGTCGACAGGTCGATGCGCGCCTGCGCGTCGGGGTAGCCCGTGTGCCAGCCGGTGAAGCGCGCGTTGTCGTAGCAGACGTCGTTCGCGTCCCACCCGAAGACGACGCTGCAGAACCCGAAGCCCGACTTCGCCGCCCCGAGGAACTTGTCTTTGTGCAGATACTTGCCCCGCAAGATGCCGTCGATGTCGGTGATCGCCACCTTCACCTTGCCGTGAGACGACTTCTCGATCTCTGCCAAGACGTTCTGCGCTTGCGAGCTGGTCATGGGTCGCTCCTGGTCGTCGGGCGGGGCGGCGGCGCGCGGCCGCGAGCCTAGCATGCGCCCGGGCCGCGAGGCCGCCCCCGAGTGAACGCGGGGGCCGCGAACGCCCGCGGAAACGGCCCGCAAAGCCCCGCCCAGAGGCAGGGCTCCGGCGGAGCGAGCCGCTCCGCGCGCTCGCCCGAGCGGCGACCCCTCCGGCCGCCCTCCCCGCTCGCCCGGGGTCCAAAGCCCTCGGGAGCCCGACCCCCGGCGAGGGGGGCTGCTCTCCGAGCCGGCGCCGATGCCGCGCCGCACGAGCGGGCGCGAACGCTGCCCCCGACTTCACTCGGGGGCGGCCGGGCCGGCGCCCCGCAACGCCCTCTACCGAGCGCGGCGCGCCCGGCAGATCTACACTCGTGCCCGATGGCGCGCCCAATTACCAACGTGGTCGGCTTCGACGACTCGCCCTTCGCCCACGAGCACCGGGGCGACGTGCGGCTGGTGGGCGTGGTCTGCTCGCGCACGCGCCTCGACGGCATCCTGTCGGGGTACGTCC
This sequence comes from Polyangiaceae bacterium, assembly GCA_035762175.1. GTDB lineage: Bacteria > Myxococcota_A > Polyangia > Polyangiales > Polyangiaceae > DASTPP01. The sequence continues at coordinate 6,508 of DASTPP010000055.1, forward strand.
GGCGCGACGGCGCCAACTCGACCGAGCGCATGGCCGAGCTGGTGCGGCGCAGCCAGTTCGCCCAGCACGTGCGCGCCGTGCTCCTGCAGGGCATCGCCGTCGCCGGCTTCAACGTCGTCGACATGCACGGCCTGCACGAGGCGCTCGGCGTGCCCGTGCTCGTCGTGGTGCGGCGCCCCCCGCGGCTCGGGCTCGTCGAGAAGGCCCTCTTCGACCGCACCCCGGGCGCCGCCCGCAAGTGGCGCCTCATTCAGAAGGCGGGCCCCGTCGAGCGCCTCGGCGAGGTCTGGGTGCAGCGCGCCGGCCTCTCGCTCGCCGAGGCCGGCGCGCTGCTCGAGGCGACGACGCTGCACGGCAACATCCCCGAGCCGCTGCGCCTCGCGCACCTCATCGCCGGCGGCATCGAGCGGGGCGTCAGCCGCGGCCGCACGTAGAGCCTTTCCCGGGGTGGTGGCGCCAGCCCGGAGGCGGGGCCCCCGCCGGGTTGACCCTCAGTCGGTCGTCGGCCACGAGGGCTCGACCGGCTCGACCGGCGCGGGCTCGTCGCCCGGCCCCGGCTCCTCGGCCGGCTCGCCCTTGCCCTTGCCCTTGCGGCCGCCGGGGCTCTGCCACGCCGCGAGCGGCGCGAGCAGCGTCTCGGCCAGCGCGATCGCGGCCGGATCGCCGTCGGCCTCGTTGGCGTAGGCGCTGACCGAGAGCACGTAACGGCGCAGCGCCGTCACCAGGTTCTCGAAGGGCTCGCGCACCGTGACCGCCTTCGCCTCGGCCCGCCGGGCCGTGATCTGCAGCGCCTCGCCGTAGCCCTCGTACGCCCCGCGAATCTCGGCGACGAAGAGCTCGGCCCCGAGCGCCTTGACCCGCCCGGCGTTCGCGGGCTCGTCGAGCCAGTCGAGCCGCGCCTGCGACTCGGCCCACTCGATCTTGTAGGGCGCCTGCGTGAACGAGAGGCCTTGCGGGTAGAGAACGTCGATGAACTGCCGCGCGATCTCGGCCGGTTCGGCCGTGGGCCCCTCCGCCGGCAGCTTCGCCCAGCCTTGCAGACACAAGAAGAACGCCGCCCACGCCGTGTCGAGGCGCAGATCGGCCGCGGCCGCCGCGCCCGAGTCGGCCTTCGGGGCGTCGACCGCGTCCTGGCGCGAGGCGCGCAGCGCCCCCACGCCGTGCCCGAGCCGCTCGGCCGGCTTGTGCAAGGCCTCGGGCGGCGCGTCTTGCAGCTTGTAGACCGTGTGCAGCTCGGTGCCGAGGGCGAGCGCGGTCATGGCCGAGAGGCGGGGCAGAGCGACGAGATCGACGACAAAATACGAGCGAGACATGAACGTGAGCCTTTCGAGAATGGGGTTGGGTTAGAAGGGGCAGCTCGGGCCCCTGTCTTCCCTCTCGGCCCCGCCCCGGCCCGGTTGCTCACTTTGCGAAAAAAAAAATCGAGGGCCCCGCCGAGGGCCCTCGATCGGCGCTCTACTACCGGCCCTCCGTGATGCGGCCAGGGGAGGGCCCGGGGCGCGCCGCCCAGGTTGAAACCTGGGCTACGGCAGAAGCGCGCGAACGGCGCGCCAAGCCCGGCCCTCGGGCCGGGCTCCCTCGGGCCGCGCTGGGGGCGTCGCGCGCGGAGCGACGGGTCTCGGAGAGCCCGGCCTGTGTGCCGGGCTTTGCTCTCCGTTCGAAGG
>DASTPP010000056.1:0-33005 GCA_035762175.1 Polyangiaceae bacterium
GCGGTCTCGTACGGCTGGACGGGGCCCTGCCTGCGCTCGACCGGCGTCGCCTACGACGTGCGCAAGGCGCACCCGTACTCGGTCTACGACCGCTTCGACTTCGACGTGCCGGTGGGCACGACGGGCGACAACTACGACCGCTTCATGGTCCGGATGGAGGAGATCCGGCAGTCGATTCGCATCATCGAGCAGGCGCTCGAGCAGATGCCCGACGAGGGGCCGATCAACGTCGACGACCCGCGCATCGTCTTGCCGCCCAAGAACGAGGTCTACTCGACGATCGAGGGCACGATTCAGCACTTCAAGGTCGTCATGGAGGGCATCAAGGTGCCCGCCGGCGAGTGCTACAGCTACAGCGAGGGGGGCAACGGCGAGCTCGGGTTCTACCTGGTGAGCGACGGGTCGGGCACGCCGTACCGGGTGCGCATCCGGCCGCCCTGCTTCGTCATTACGTCCGCCCTGAACCGCATGATCGAGGGCGGCATGATCGCCGACATCGTGCCGACCTTCGGCTCGATCAACATGGTCGGCGGCGAGTGCGACCACTGAGGCGCGAGGCGAACGAGAATGCCCTCCATCAAGCTCGACGGCCGCGACGTCCCCTTCGAGAAGGGTGACACCATCATCCGGGCGGCGCACCGCGCCGGCATCGACGTGCCGCACTACTGCTGGCACCCGGGCCTGAGCGTGGCGGCCAACTGCCGCATGTGCCTGGTCGAGATCGCGCCGCCCCCGGGCCAGCGCGGCATCCGGCTCGACATTCTGCGGCGCGACCCCGAGACCGGGCAGTACAAGGTCGACAACAAGCCGAAGCTGCAGCCCGCCTGCCAGGTCGAGTGCGCCGACGGCATGAGCGTGCTCAGCGACTCGTCGGCGCACGTGACCGAGGCGCGCAAGGCGGTGCAAGAGCTGCTCCTGCTCAACCACCCGGTCGACTGCCCCATCTGCGACCAGGCGGGCGAGTGCCGGCTGCAAGACTACTGGCTCGAGCACGGCCGGCACCAGAAGCGGATGCGCGACGAGATCGTGCACAAGCCGAAGGCCGTCAGCTTCGGGCCCACGATCGTGTACGACGCCGAGCGCTGCATCGTGTGCACGCGCTGCGTGCGCTTCGTCGAAGAGGTCGCCAAGGACCCGGTGCTCGACAAGCGCGAGCGGGGCAACCTGAGCGAGATCACGCTCTCGCCGGGGCGGCAGCTCGACAACAACTACACGCTGATGACCGAGTACGTCTGCCCCGTCGGCGCGCTGACGGCGAAAGACTTTCGGTTCAAGGCGCGCGTCTGGTTCTTGCGGTCGGCGCGCACCGTGTGCCAGGGCTGCGCCACGGGCTGCAACGCGCACCTCGACTACGACCCGCGCACGATGACGGCCTACCGCCACCGGCCGCGCGAGAACCTGGCCGTCAACCAATACTGGATGTGCGACGTCGGCATGCTCTCGTACCGGCGGGCGCACGAGGCGCGCGTCACGCACGCGCGCGTCGGGGGCAAGCTCGCGGCCATGGGCGAGGCGCTCGACGAGGTCAAGCGGCGGCTCGGCGACGTGCCGGCCGGGCGGCTCGCGCTCGTCGTCTCGGCGCAGCACTCGAGCGAAGACAACTTCGCCGTCGCGCGCCTCGCGCTCGACCACCTCAAGGCCGGGCACGTCTTTCTGAGCGGGCTGCCGCACGGGCCGGGCGACGGCATTCTCTACCACCCCGACAAGAACCCGAACACGGCCGGCGCGCAGGCGCACGCGGGCCCGAAGGCGCCGGGCTCGTTCGAAGATCTGCTCGCGGCCATCGGGGCGGGCAAGGTGACGCACGTCGTCGCGCTCGGCGCCGAGATCCCCGTGGGCGAGGGGGCGCTCGCGGCGCTCGGCCGCCTCTCGACGCTGGTGACGATCGCGGCGCACGAGGGGGCGCTGGTGGCCGCGGCGCACGTCGTCCTGCCGGCGACGACCTGGGCCGAGGCGGCGGGCACCTACGTCAACGCCAAGGGCCTGGCGCAGAAGAGCGAGGCGGCGATTCGGCCGCGGGGCGAGAGCCGGCCCGCCTGGGAGTGGGCGGGGCTCGTCGCCAAGGCGCTCGGGCTGCCCTTCGGCTTCGCCAAGCTCGCCGAGCTCCGGCGGGCGATGGCGCCGGGGGCGGGGGCCGAGGCCGCGCCCGCCGCGGCCGCCCCGCCGGGCGCGGCGCCCTGAGGCGGGCCGAGAGCGCCCGCGCGAACGCAACGACGATCTGAGGCACGACCCGGCTCGCAGCGCGACGGAGCCCGTCAGGACCCACCGCCATGCTGATGTTCCTCCACCAGTATCAGACCCCGATTTTCGCGCTCATCAAGATCGCGATCATGCTGGGCTTCTTCCTGAACCTGGCGCCCATCTTGGTGTTCGCCGAGCGGCGGCAGTCGGCGCTCGTGCAGGACCGCATCGGCCCGAACCGCGCGCTCGTCGTTGTGCCGGGCTGGGCGCTCAAGGGCGCGCTCGCGACGCCGGCGCTGCTCGGCGCCGCGGCCGCCGCGGGCCTGGCCTACGGGCTGGTGACGCCCGAGTCGCCGGCCGCGCCCTCGCTCGGCTTCTGGCTGGCCCAGCTCGGCGTGCTCTTCGCGTGGTCGAACGTGCTCATCATCGCGGGCATGGTGCGCGCCGGGCGCGTCGAGCCGGGCAACGAGTTCGAGCGCTTCCTCGGGCGCATGGCCGACCCCCGGTGGATTTTTTACACCGGCCTCGTCGCCCACGCCCTCCTGCTCGTCGCGTACGCGGCGCTGACCGAGCCGAACGCCCGGGTCGCGGCGCGCGCCTTCGCCGTCGGCGGGCCCGCGCTGCTCGTCGCCGCGCTCGTCGCGGGCGCCGGCTACCTCGCCGTGCGCATGCCGAACGGCCCGGTGCCGCTGCGGCTCGGGGGGCTCTTCCACTCGATCGCCGACGCGCTCAAGCTCTTCTTCAAAGAAGACTTCGTGCCGCCGAACGCCGACAAGCTGCTGCACTCGCTGGCGCCGCTGGTCGCACTGATTCCCGCGCTCGTCACCTTCGCGGTCGTGCCCTTCGGCGACACGCTCTGCTTCGGCGGCCCCCAAGACACCTTCCTCGACGTGACGAAGGTGCCCTCGCAGGTGCCGCGCGAGGGCGGCTGCCCGGGCTATGCGGTGCCGCTGCAGATCGCCGACCTGAACGTCGGCGTCCTCTACATGTTCGCCGTCGCCGGCACGGGCATCATCGGCTCGGCGCTCGCCGGCTGGTCGAGCGACAACAAGTGGAGCCTGCTCGGCGGCCTGCGGGCGGCGAGCCAGATGGTCTCGTACGAGGTCGCCATGGGCCTGAGCCTGGTGGGCGCCTTCATGGTCTACGGCAGCCCGCGGCTCGGCGACATGGCGCGCTGGCAGGGCGAGAACGCCTGGGGCATCTTCGTGCAGCCGCTCGCGTTCTTCCTGTTCTTCGCCGCCGCCATCGCCGAGCAGAAGCGCGTGCCCTTCGACGCGCCCGAGGGCGAGAGCGAGATCATCGCCGGCTACTTCGTCGAGTACTCGTCGTTCAAGTTCGCGATGTTCTACACCGGCGAGTACATCGAGATGATCACCTCGAGCGCGGTGCTCGTGACCATCTTCCTCGGCGGGTGGAACCTGCCCTTCTTGCACCGCGACGGCATCAGCGTCGAGCTCGGCGACGCCGTGCTCTTCGCGCAGCCGATGAGCCACCTCGCGGTGACGGCGCTGCAGGTGCTGACCTTCTTCGGCAAGCTCACCCTGCTGACCTTCTGGCAGATCTTCATCCGGTGGACGCTGCCGCGCTTCCGCTACGACCAGATCATGGCCTTCGGCTGGAAGTTCCTCCTGCCCGCGTCGCTCGCCAACCTCGTGCTCACCGGCGTCGGCATTCTCTTGCTCGACCGCGGGGGCCCGGGCGTGCAGGCGGCCCTCAAGGCGCTCGCCGACCTGACGCAGTGGGCGGTGGTCGCCGCCGTCGCGTTCGTCCTCTTCCGCTTCCTCAGGTTGGTGCTCGAGCCGGCCGAGCGCAAAAAGTTCATGGCCTCGACCGCCGCCCAGCGCGCCGCGCGCTTCGGCGGGGTCAAGTCCGAGCCCATGCAAGCCTGAACCCCCCCCGAGACCCCCCCGAGAGAGACACTACCCATGGGCGGCATCGTCGGCAAACCCATCCCCCGGCCCCATCGCACCGCCGCGACGGAGTCGTACCTGCCCGCCATCGTCAAGGGCCTCGGCGTGACGATGAAGCACTTCTTTCGCAACACGAAAGAGCTCGCCTTCGGCCAGCGCAACGATCCGGTGCTCGAGGCGCACGAAGAGGGCGTCAACACCATCAGCTACCCCGAGCAGAAGCGGCCCTACCCGGCGCGCTTCCGGGGCCTGCACCGGCTGACGCTGCGCGACGACGGCTCGCCCCGCTGCGTCGCGTGCCTCTGCTGCTCGACCGCCTGCCCGGCGCAGTGCATTCACATCGTGGCGGGCGAGTACGCCGAGGGCGACCCGAAGCGCGGCTACGAGCGCTACCCGGTCGAGTTCGTCATCGACGAGCTGCGCTGCATCTTCTGCGGCTACTGCGTCGAGGCGTGCCCCTGCGACGCCATCCGCATGGATACCGGCCAACACGCCGTGCCCTACGACTCGCGCGACCAGTTCATCTACAAGCGCGACTTGCTGATGTCGTTCGGCGACCCCGATGGCAAGAAGCGCTCGGAGAACCCGCGCCTCGAGCCGGCCGGGGGCTTCCCCATCACCCGCGAACAAGGCCACCACTAGCCCGCGCGGGGCGCGGCCCGGCGGGGCCGCAGGCTTCGTTTTTTCGCTGCGGCCGACCTCAGTCGGCCTCGCTCACAAAGCCTCGCCGGCGGCCCCGCCGGGCCGCGCCCCGCGCGGGCTAGTTGGCTCGGAGAGGGGGGCGGGGCAGGCGACGGGGGCAGGGGCAGGCGACGGGGGCAGGGGCAGGCGGGGGAGAAGTTGGCCCGCCGCCGTGCCTCGCGATACGGCGGGGCATGGCATTCGGCCCCCGCCCGCGCCGCGCCCGAGCGGCGTCCAGCGTGCTGGCGTTGTCGTTCGGTGCGGCGGCGCTCGCGTCGGCGTCGGGGTGTGACGGCGAGGCGCCGCTGGGTGGCGGCCGGGCGTCGCCGGTGCTCGCGCGGGTCGCGAGTGAGGGGGCGGCGCTCCTGCCGCCGGCGTCGCCGGGCAGCGTGCCGTGCGCCGACGGCGTGTCGTGCCCGGTCACGAAGGCGGGGCGCAAGGTCTGCTGCCACGCGCCGGGCTCGCCGCCGCTCTGCCGCGACGGGGCGAAGTGCGGGCAGAATAGCGGCCACCGCTACGACGCGATGCTCGCCTGCGACGAGACGGCCGACTGCGCCGGGGCCGAGCCGGGCAAGGACGTGGTCTGCTGCCTGAGCGACGACGGGGCGAAGGCGAGGGCGGAAGTTCCCTACAACCGCGGGGCCTGCGTGCCCCGCGCGGCCTGCGCCGCCCCGTCGACGCTCGCCTGCCGCTCGGACGCCGAGTGCGCGGGCGGGCGGCGCTGCCGTCCGTTGGCCCTTGCGGCCGGGCTCTCGGTGGGGGCTTGCCTCTTATCCGACAGCGTCCGACCTGACGGCCGCCGCGAGGGCGGGGCGCGGCGACGCCCCGGCTCGGGGCGTTTGTGGCCGCGGCCCGGGTCGGGGCCTCCGGGCGTTGGCTGCAGCGCTCCAGCTTGGTTCGGGGCGAGGGCGGCGTCCGAACGCCCGCGCCGTCGGCGGCCAGGCGACGGGCCCGGGCGGCCCGGGGGCGGGGGCGAGACCGTTTTCGCAGCGGGCGGGGCGGAGTATGGTTTCCCGTGAATGGTTGCGATCAACCCCCTTGCCCGCGAGGTGACCTTCAAGGTCGTCTTTTACGGACCGGGCCTTGGCGGAAAGACCACCTCGCTGCAGGTCGTGCACGACAAGGCGCGGCCCGAGCACCGCGGCAAGATGGTGAGCCTCGCGACGCCGATCGATCGCACGCTCTACTTCGACTACCTGCCCTACCGCGTGCCGCCGGTGCGGGGCATGGGCGTGCGCCTGCAGCTTTTCACGGTGCCCGGGCAGGTGCACTACAACGCGACGCGCAAGCTGGTGCTGGCCGGGGCCGACGGGGTGGTCTTCGTGGCCGACTCGCAGTCGCTGCGGGCGGACGCGAACCTCGAGAGCTTCGAGAACCTGCGCGACAACCTGGTCGAGCAGCGCCGCGAGCTCGAGGCGGTGCCGCTCGTCTTTCAGTACAACAAGCGCGATCTGCCCGACGTCCTGGCCGTCGAGCAGCTCGAGCGCATGTTGAACCCCAAGGGCGCCCCGGCCGTGCCCAGCGTGGCGGTGCGGGGCGAGGGCGTCTTCGAGACGCTCGACATCATCACGCAAAAGGTGCTCGAGGCCTTCGAGCGCCGGCCCTCGCGCGCACATTCGCCGCCGCCGGTGCCGCTCGCCTCGGCCGGCGAGGGGCTCGCCGACGCGCTGCGAGCCATCGGCTCGGAGGTGGCGGCCGCGGCCGCGAGCAACGACGCCGCGGCCGCCAGCGACGACGCCGCGGCGAGCAACGGCGGGGGCGGCGGCCGGGCCGGCGTGCTGGCGGGGCGCGGCGAAGCTGCGGCGGGGTTCGGCGACGGGGGCGAGGCCGCGCGGGTGGCGGGGTTCGGCGACGGGGGGGGGGCCGCGCGGGCGGCGGGCGAGGGCGAAGACGACATCACGGCCGACCCGGTCCGGGCGGCGGAGATCTTGCTCGGGGCGCGCTTGCCCAGCGAGCCCTCGCCGCCCTCCGACCCGCTGCTCGAGGTCGACGCCGAGCGCGCCGATGGCGCGGCCCCGGCGAACGAGGGCGACGAGGGCGAGGGGCCGCCGACCGCGGCGGTGCCGCCGCTCATCTCGTCGGGCCCGCCCCCGCGCATCTCGTCCGGGGCGCCCCCACGCGTCTCGTCGTCGGCGCCCGAGAGCGGAGAGATGACGACCCTCGCGCCGGCGTCCTTCTCGTTCGCCGAGCTCTGGCCCCGGCGCGAGCGCGACGCGGTGCTCGCGGCCGAGGGGGCGATGGCCGCGGGCGACTACCGCCGCGCGGTCGAGCTGCTCGACGGGCTCGCGTCGCGCACGACGCTGGCGGCCGTGTCGCTGGTGGGCGTCGCCGAGGCGGGGGCCGCGGCGACGGCCTTCGCGCCGCTCTTGCTCGGGGTGAACGGGCCGCGCTACGCCGCGTTCCGGGCGCTCGTGCGGCACGTGCGCGCGGGCGGCTCGCCCGAGCCGAAGCAGGCGCTCGCCGCGTACGCGCTCGTGGTCGATCTGGTGCTCGCGAAAGAGCACATCTCGCCGACCGCGGGCGCCTCGAAGCCGGGCGAGCGGGGGTAGGGCGCGGCGGGGTCAGTCTTCGTCGGGCGGCGGCCAGGGCGGGCCGACCAGCGCGAGGGCGCGGCGCAGCCAGAGGGCGCGGGCCACGACCACGACGAGCAGCGTCGCCTGGTGCAGCGCGAGCACCCAGGGCCACTCGTCCGGCGTGCCCATCAGGCGCCCGACGGCCCAGGCCGCGAGGGCGACCGAGGCGCCTTGCACGAGCAGCGAGGCGAGGAAGGGCGCGAGCGCCCGGCCGAAGCCGCGGTAGACGGTGCCGAGCGCGGTCACGAGCGAGGCGGCCGCCGCCTCGCGGCGCCGCACGCAGGCGGCGAGGGCGAGATCGTGCACGAGGCGCACGAGGCCGTAGCCGACGGGGGCGAGCAGGGCGAAGGCGAGGGTGAGCAGATCGCGCGTGCGGGCGCTCGCGCTCGCGCCCGCGAGCGAGGGGCCGAACTCGAGGGCGAAGGCGGCGCCGGCGGCGAGGGCGGCCGCGCGGGTGATGACCGAGAGGGCCGTCAGCGAGACGAGCGGGCCGAGGCGTCCGAGCAGCACGCGGCCGGCGCCGCGGCCGAGGGGGCCCTCGGTCACGAGGGCGGCGAGCAAGAGGCCCCAGGGCACGACGAGGGCGAGGGCCCAGGGGGCGAGCAGCCAGGGGGCGAGCGGCAGCGCGGCGGGGACGATCTCGAGGGCGCCGCGGCCGGCCTCGACGAGCCAGGCGCCGCCGGGCCGCCAGAGGAGCGCGTCGCCGCGGGGGTCGTGCCCGACGAGGCGCGCGGCGGCGCGGGCGAAGGGCGCGGCGGCGAGCGCGGCCGGCAGCGCGGTCGCGAGGTAGACGAGGGCGAGCGCGCCCGCGCGACGGTAGAGCGGCAGCGGCCCGTGCTCGCTCATGGCGCGAGGGCGACGCCGAGCAGGCCGAGCCAGTAGGCGGCGCGCTCCCAGACGCGGGGGGCGTTGGTTTGGGGCTCGAGCGAGCGGGCGTTGTTGGCCCAGTTCTCGTCGAGCCAGAGCGCGCCCTCGGGGTCGGCGACCACGGCGCGCAGGGCCGAGGGGCCGTCGATGTCCCAGGCCGCGAAGGTGCCCTGGCCGGCCCAGGCGCGGTCCTCGACCGTGCCGTCGTCGAAGAAGAAGCGGACGCGCAGGGGCAGGGCGAGGTTGCCCCGGCGCACGACGACGGCGCGGCTGCGGGTGCCGCGCGGGCCCTCGCCCGGGCGCGAGCTGAGATCGGTGACCGCGACGTCGAGCCAGCCCCGCTCGAAGAGCCCGGCCCGTAGCGCCTCGCGCAGATCGGGGCCGCCCGCCTCGCCGAAGGCGGCGAGCAGCTCGGCCGGGCCCGGGTGCCGGAAGCGCTGCTCTCGCGCGTAGCGCCCGAGCGCGCCGTCGACGACGTCGGCCCCGAAGGCGCCCGCGAGCGTGCGCAGGAGGAGCGCGCCGCGCTCGTAGACGACGGTGCCGTAGTGCCGGGCGCTCGGGAAGCCGGTCGCCGGGCTCGCGAGCGGCACGTCGCGGCCGCTTTCGACGGCACCGGGCCGCATCAGCGCGGCGCTCTCGACGCGCAGCCAGGGCGACTCGAGGCCCGAACCGGGCCCGTACCGCTCGTCGAGGCAGGCGCCCTCGGCGTAGCTCGTGAGCCCCTCGTCGAGGAAGGGCGCGGCGTGCTCGTCGGAGGCGACGAGGCCGTAAAAGTACTGGTGGCCGAACTCGTGCACCGTCACCGCCTCGATCGAGCGCGCCAGGGGCGGGCCGTGCCAGGGCCCGCCGGTCGTGACGAGGGTCGGGTACTCCATGCCGCCGGCCTCCTCGGCGCCGGGCGGCGGGTGCACGACGGTGAGCACGTCGTAGGGGTAGGGCCCGTAGCGGCGCCCGAAGCAGTCGAAGGCCCCGGCAAGGGCGTCGATCTCGCGGGCGAGGGCGCGCTCGTGGCCGGGCGGGTACAGCAGGCGGACGTCGGCGCCGGCGACCCGCTCGCGCCGCTCGAGCAGGCCCGTCGCCGCGACCCACGCGAAGTCGTGCACGCGGTCTTGCGCGTAGCGGGCGAGCACGCGCCCGCCCTCGCGCCTCTCTTCGACGAGGCGGCCGGTCGCGCCGACGAGGTAGCCCTCGGGCACGTCGAGGGTCGCGTCGTACGAGCCGAAGTCGGCGGCGAACTCGGCGAGGCGGTGGAAGGGGAAGTGGTTCCAGGTGCCCTCGGGCGTGCGCTGCGCCAGCTTGGGGAACCACTGCGCCACCATGTGAAAGGTGCCGCTGTAGCCCGTGCGCTCGACGATCGAGGGCAGCTTCGCCCGGAAGCGCACGCGCAGCGCGATGCGCCCCCCCGGCGGCACCGGCCGCGGCAGCGCGACGCGCAGGTCGGTCGCGTCCTCGGGGTCGCCGGGGGTGTGCTTCTCGGCCGGGCCCCAGAGGTCGACCGGCTCGCCCGCCGGGCGCCCCTCGGCGTCGACCGCGAAGAGGTCGATGCGCTCGACGTCGACCCGGCCCGCGTCGTCGGGCGGCCGGCCGCCCCGGCCGGGGCCGAGCGACTCGCGGAGAAAGAGCGAGCGCGTGTCGCGGAAGGCGTTGAGATAAAGGTGCCAGTAGAGCTCGTCGGTCGAGCGAACCGAGTGGTTGGTCCAGACGATCTCTTCTTCGCCCGCGACGACGTGCGCGGCCGGGTCGAGCACGGCGCGCAGCGTGGTCGCGTGCCAGGCGCGCGGGGCCGCGTCGCCCGGGGGCCCGGGCGCGGCGGGCGAAGGCGGGGGCGGGGCCGACGAGGCGGGGGCCGACGAGGCGGGGGCCGAGGCGGCGGAGCCGGGCGGGGCAGCGGCGGAGGCGGCGGAGGCCGCGGAGCCGGGCGGGGCGGGGGCCGAAGGCGCGAGGCGGGGCAGCGCCGGGGGGGGCGAGGCGGGCGGGGGCGCCGCCGGGGCGTCGCCGAAGCGGGCGCGGAAGACGTAGGCGGGGCCCGAGCCGGCCGCGCCCGACGCGTCGCCCGGCGCCTGGGCGCGCCGCGCCGCCGCGAACGCCGCCGGCAGCAGGCAGGCGAGCGCGATCGGCAGGGCGTAGGCGAGCGCGCGGCCGACGGCGGGGCGCGCGGCGGCCCGGCGGTCACGCGGGGCGGGCGCCGGGGGGCCCACCGCGCCTAGGCCCCCCGGGCCGGGCCCTGGGTGACGAGGCTGCGCAGCATGCGCTGCGCGCGCTGCAGCGTCTCGACCTGCTCGCGCAGCGCCTCGTGGTCGCGGCGGTCGAGGGCGCGCGCGGCCCGGTCGAGGGCGGTGCGGGCGCGGGCGAGCGCGTCGCGGCCGAAGTCGTTCGGGGAGAAGGAGCGCTCGGCGCGCGGCAGGAGCGAGCGCAGGTCGGCGACGAGGGTCTCGGCCTCTTGGAGGGTGCGCTCGGCCTCTTCGGAGAGCTTCTGCGCCAGGCCGTACTCTTGCGCCGACTCGATCATCGAGGCGATCTCGTCGTGGGTCAGGCCGCTCGAGGCCGTCACCTTGATCGACTGCCGCTGGCCGGTCTCGAGGTCGGTCGCCTCGACGCTGACGATGCCGTCGGCGTCGATGCTGAAGGTGACCTCGATCTCGACCTGGCCCTTCGGCGCGCGGCGCAGGCCCGTCAGCAAAAACTCGCCGAGCAGCTCGTTCTGCTCGGCCACCTCGCTCTCGCCCTGGAGCACGAGGATCTTGACGGCCGTCTGGTAGTCGCGGCTCGTCGTGAAGGTCTTGGTGCGGTCCGTCGGCACCGTCGTGTTTTGGGGTATCAGCTCTTCGAAGCGGCTGCCGGCCGTCATGATGCCGAGCGCGTGCGGCGTCACGTCGAGCAGCAGCACCTCGTCGGCGTCGCCGAGCAGCGCGTGCCCTTGGATCGCCGCCCCGAGCGCGACCACCTCGTCGGGGTGCACGCCCTTGCTCGGCTCGCGCCCGAAGAACTCGGCGACGGCGCGCTGCACGAGCGGCATGCGGGTCATGCCGCCGACCAAGATCACCTCGTCGACGTCTTCTTTCGGCAGGCGGGCGTCGGCGAGCGTCTGGCGGCAGATGTCGATGGTGCGCTCGACCAGGTCGCCGCAGAGCGACTCGAGCGCGGCGCGCGGCAGCGGGCGCTGCAGGTGCAGCGCCTCGTTGCGGCCGGCCGAGGTGATGAAGGGCAGGTTCACCTCGACCTCGTCGAGGGCCGAGAGCTCGATCTTCGCCTTCTCGGCCGCGTCCTTCAGGCGCTGCAGCGCCATGCGGTCTTGCCGCAGGTCGATGCCGCGCTCTTCTTTGAAGCCCTGCACCAGCCAGTCGATGACGCGCGCGTCGAAGTCTTCGCCGCCGAGGAAGGTGTCGCCCGCCGTGGCGATGACCTTGAAGACGCCGTGGCCGCCGATCTCGAGCACCGAGATGTCGAAGGTGCCCCCGCCGAGGTCGTAGACCGCGATGAGCCGCTCGGTGTTCTTGCCGAAGCCGTAGGCGAGCGCGGCGGCCGTCGGCTCGTTGATGATGCGCAGGACGTCGAGCCCCGCGATGTGCCCGGCGTCCTTCGTGGCCTGGCGCTGGTTGTCGTTGAAGTAGGCCGGCACCGTGATGACGGCCTTCGACACCGGCCCCCCGAGGTAGGCCTCGGCGACCGCCTTCATCTCCTGCAAGACCATGGCGCTGAGCTCGGGCACCGAGTACGTCTTGCCCCGCAGCTGCACCCGCACGTCGCCGTGCGGCCCCTCGACCACGCGGTAGCCCGAGGTCAACATGGCGTGCTTGACCTGGGGCGAGTTCCACTTGCGGCCGATGAGGCGCTTGGCCGCCGAGACCGTGTTCTCGGCGTTGGTCACCGCCTGCCGCTTGGCCATGTGCCCGACCAGGCGCTTGCCCGCCTCGGTGATCGCCACCATCGAGGGCGTGGTCTTGTAGCCGCCCCGGTTCGGCACGACGGCGGGCGCGCCGCCCTCCATCACGGCCACGCACGAGTTGGTCGTGCCAAGGTCGATGCCGATCACCCGCTCCATTCGCCTCCGGTCTCGCCGCCCGCCCCCCCGCCGGGGCGGTGTGTCGAAACGTTAGACCAGATCGCCCCCGCGGCCGCGTCTTTTCGATCGGCCGGTGGGGCGCGGGCGCCCGCGCCTACGCGCGGCGCGCGGAGGCGTAACCACTTCGGGTGCATCCAGGGCCACAAGGTGGGCAGGGCCGCGACGCGCGCGGCCAAGAGCCCGGCGAGCCGCTCGGTCAAGCGCTCGACCTCGCCCGGGCCCGCGCCGAGCCCCGCCGTCTCGACCGCCTCGACGCGCACGACGAGCGAGCCGCCCGGGCCCGGCGCCGGCGTGCCGACCACGAGCGAGGCGCCCGTGCGCAGCGCGAGCGCCGCGGGGCCGAGGGGGGTCGCGAGCGGCAGCCCGAACCAGCGCGCCTCGTGCGCGCGCACGCCGCGGCCGGCGAGATCCATCGGGAAGCCTACGATGGTGCCGCGCTTGAGCGCCCGCACCAACGCCGCCGCGAAGCCCGGCCGGCCCCGATAGAGCGCGCGCACCCCGCGCCGATCGCGCAGGCGCGCGTAGAGCGCGTCGAAGCGCGGATCGTAACTCTCTCGCGCCACGGTCACGACGTCGAAGCCTTCTTCGACCAGCAGCGCCGCCATGCGCTCCCAAGGGCCGAGGTGGGCGGTCGCGTACATGACGCCCCGGCCGCCCGAGAGCCCGGCCCGCAAGGCCTCGCGCGCCTCGCCCTCAAGCTCGAGCCCCGCGCCCGCGGCGGCGCCGCCCTCGAGCAAGGCGAGCGTGTCGGCCAAGACCGAGCCGAGGCCGCGAAAGACCGCGCGGGCGCCGGGGGCGTTCGGCCCCAGCGCGAGGCGCAGGTTGCGTTCGACGCGGCGCCGCCAGCCGACCCCGAGCGCCCAGCACGCGTCGGCCACGAGGCGCGCGAGCGCCCGCCGCGACGGCGCCCCAAGGCCTCGCGCCGCGCCGAGCGCGCCCGACGCGAGCACGTAGAGCAGATCGTTCTTCGCCCGCTGCGCCGGCGACCAGCGGCCCCCCAGGCGCCGATCGCGCCCGCTCGCGTCCGTCGGGGGGGCGCCGCTCACGGCGCGGGCGCGTCGGGGTCGGTGCTCGGGCCGCCCGCGCAGCGGGTGCAGGCGGCGCGCACGCGGCCGCGCGCCTCGCGCAGCCGCTTCGTCGCCTCGCCGCAGCGGCCCCCCTCGCCGAGCTGCGCCGCGCCCTCGCACACGCGCTTGGCCGCGCGCTCGAGCGAGCCGAGCGCGCGGCACGCCGTCGCGCAGTCGCCCGTCGAGAGCGCGACCTCGCGGTCGAAGCGCTCGAACTCGACCCAGAGCGAGTCGGCGCCCTTCTCGGCCGTGCCGGGGGGGCCTTCGGTCGACGAGGGCGGCGTCGGCGAGGGCGTGCCTGCCGGCGTCGTCGAGCCGGGGTAGGCGCCCGGCGGCGGCGGGGGCGGCTCGGCGGCGGGCGGGGGCGCCGCGGAGGCGGGCTCGGCGTCTTTTCGCATCGCGCAGGCGCCGAGCGAGGCGCAGAGCGCGAGGGCGGCGAAGGTGCGGGTAAGGTTCATGGCTTGCCCCCGACGGCGCGCCGGATAACTTCGTCCTGGATGCGAACGGCCTCTTCGCTCGCCTCGATCGCTTGGCGCCGGGCCTGGCGGGCCTCGTCGCCCTTGCCCTCGCGGGCGAGCGCGTCGGCGCGGCGCTCTTCGACGAGGCCGCGCACCTCGAAGAGGTGCCCGCGGAAGTAGGTCGGCTCGTTGGCGTGGCTGAGCCCCCGCTCGATGTCGGCCGCGGCGCGCCCGAAGTCGCCCTGGACGGCGCGCAGCTCGGCGAGGCGCGCGAAGGCATCGGAGAGCACCTCGGCGACCTCGGGCCGCCCCGCGAGCGAGCCCGGCGGCGGCTCGGCGACGATGCGCTCGAGCGCGGCGAGGGCCCGCGGCGGGTCTTGCTCGGCCTCGGCGACGTCGGCCTGGTGGTGCAGCGAGCGGGCCTTCGACAGGAACGCGAGCAGCGGCGGGTCGACGGCGGGCGCGCCGCCCTCGGGGGCGCAGGGGCGCGCGGCGGGCGGCGGGGGCTGCTCGCGCGCGCAGCCGGAGGCCGCCCCCGCGCCGCCCACGGCCGCCCCGAGGGCGCCGGCGAGCAGCCAAAGGCGCAGGGCGTCTCTCATGGCACGCCCCAACGCCGGAAGCGGTTCTGGCGCAGGTCGCGCGAGCGCGCCTGGGCGATGCGATCGATGCGCGCCGAGCCCCCGCCCGAGCGCGCGAAGGGCTCGTCGAAGAGCTCTTGCGTCGACCGGCTCGGGCGGAGCGCCGGCGGCGGCGCGACCGCGACCGCGGCGCTCGGCGCGGGCCCCTCGCCCCGGCCCCCGGGCCAGAGCGCGAGCACGGCCGCGGCCGCCGCCGCCATCACCGTCGTCGCCCCGCCCCAGCGCAGCGCGCGGCGCGCGGCGAGCCGCCGCTCGTCGAGGCGCACGACCTTGGCGCCGCCCGCCTCGCCGAGGGCGCGGGCGAGCAGGGCCTCGTGCCGCGCGGGGTCGAGCTCGGCGGGCTCGTAGGCGGCCCGCAGCGCCGAGGCGAACTCGGCGCCCTCGCGCCCGGCCTCGCCCCGGCCCTCGAGCGCCTCGGCGAGCGCGCGGGCGGCCGCGAGCTCTTCGGCCGTCGGCGGCGCGTCGGGGTCGTCGAGCCAAGGCGCCTCGGGGCCCGGCCCTTCGCCTTCGCCCGAGCCCGGGCGCGGCGGTCGAGAAGGCGGCGAAACACTCATCACTCTTCCCCCGGGTGGGTGGTCATGACCTTGCGCATCGCCGCCATCGCCCGATGGAGTACCACGTCGAACGTGGCGACGGTGACGCCCAGTTCCCGCGCGACGTCCTCGCGGCTCTTCTCTTCGAGCACCCGCAGACGAATGGCGGTCGCGTACCGCGGATGGATGCGCTCGAGCGCCTCGAGCACGCGGCGCTTGGCGTCGTCGGCGTCGTGCCGCGCGAGCGCCGTCGCGTCGGCCTCGGCCCCGGCGGCGCGCTCGGCCCGGTCGGCCGCGCGCAAGAGCTCGTCGGAGTCGAGCAGCACCTCGCGCTTGCGCGCCCGCAGCAGGTCGACGGCCACGTGCACCGCGACCGTGCGAAGCCAGGGGTAGAAGCCCGACCCCTGCCAGCGGAACTGGTGCAGCCGCTCGACCACGCGCGCGTACGTGATCGAGAGCGCCTCCTCGGCGGTCGCCTGGCTGCCGAGCCGCGGCAAGAGCACCGAGCGGTAGAGCAGCGGCCCGTAGCGCCGCAAGATCGCCCCGAGCGCCGCCCGGTCGCCGGCCTGCGCGAGCGCGACCTCGCGCCGCTCGGCCTCGAGCGCCCCGTCGGCCTCCGCGCGGGCCTGCGGGGCCGGCGCCACCGCGGGGGCGGCGGCCGACCCGCCGGGAGGGGGGGCGGCGTTCAACACCGGGCGCAGCGTAGCCGGGCGCCGAGGCAGGAGGGAATGGGTGCGCGCCACGAGCTCGGCGAAGGGCGGCAGCAGCCCGGGTGGCGCCAGGCTAGGCAGGGCGATGGCCGTCACGCCGTCTTGAACGCGGCCGCGCGCCGTTCCTTACGCCCCTCGGGCCCCTGCCGACACGCCCCGCCCCGGGCCCCCGCCGGGGCCGCCCAGCCTGCCCGCGAGGCCCCCGAGGGCTACCGCCGGATCGGCCGCTCGTACCGGGCCGCCCCGCCCGCCCGCGAAGCCCCCCGGGGCCCGCCGGCGCGCCATTTCGTACAGGGCCGCTCTGCCCGCCCGCGAAGCCTCCCGGGGCCCGCCGGCGCGCCATTTTCGGGCCCCGGGCCCCTCGTCGGGCCGCCCGCCGGCCCGCCGGCCGGGGCCCGGCGCTCGGCCCCGGGGCCCGGCCGCGGTTTGCGCCGGGCGCCAGTTGGTCTAGCGTCCGGCTACTGCGTAGCGCCCCCCCCGCCGGCGCCTGCTCCCCGCGTCGCCGCTCGTCGGTCGCTACCAGGGTCGGCTCAACCCCCCCCAAAAACCGCCTCACGACATGAAAGCGCCCCTCTGGGCCCCCTGGCGCATCGGCTACATCGTCGGCCCGAAAGACAAGAGCCGCTGCATCTTCTGCGACTACGCCGGGCACGGGCCCGGGCAGTTCCGCGACGATTTGACCCTCGTCGCCGACGACCGGGTGTACGTGACGCTCAACCGCTACCCCTTCGCCGCCGGGCACCTGATGGTCATCCCGCGGGCGCACGTCGCCGACCTCGGCGACCTCGCCCCCGACGACTACGACCACCTCTTTCGCGTCGTCGGGCAGGCGGCGGCGCGGCTCCGGGCCGCCGTGCGGGCCGACGGGCTCAACGTCGGCATCAACCTCGGGCCCGCCGCCGGCGCCGGCATCGCCGACCACCTGCACGTGCACGTCGTGCCGCGCTGGCAGGGCGACACCAACTTCATGCCCGTGCTCGCCGACGTGCGCGTCATGCCCCAGGCCCTCGACGACACCTGGAAGCACCTCTACCCCCACTTTCGCGACCTGCCCGGCCAGCGGGCGGCCGAGCCCTGAGCCGCGCCGATGCTCGAGACGCCCCGCCCGCCCGCCGCGCGCACCCGCCGCATCGTCTTTCTCTCGGTCTCGGCCGCGCTCGCGCTCGCCCTCCTCGTCGTGGCGCGCGAGGTGCTGCTGCCCTTCATCTTCGCCCTCTTCGTCGCCTACCTCTTGACCCCCCTCGTCGCCTCGATGGAGCGCCGCAAGGTGCCGGGCTGGGTCGCCGTCCTGCTCACGTACGCCGTCTCGCTCGGCGCCCTCTACGGCTTCTTCTCGACCGTCACCCCGCGCATGGCGACCGAGGTCGGCGGCCTCTTGAACGAGCTGCCCTCGATGGCGCGCGCGGTCGAGCGCGACTGGGGGCCCCGCCTCCAGGGCCTGGTGCGCCGCTTCGGCGACAAACCCGTCGAAGAGCCCCGCCCGGCCGAGGTCGCCCCGACGCTGCGCGTCACGCCCCACGTCGACGGCTCCTACGACGTCGAGATGGGCTCGGGCGTCGAAGTCCGCCCCGTCGGCGAGGGCGTCTTCCGCGTCGACTCGGGCCGAACCCCCGAGAACCCGGGCATGGACGCCTCGCGCCTCGTCGACCTCGCCGTCAGCGAGGCCGTCGCCTACGGCCGCAGCAACGTCATGACGCTGCTCAGCCTCGGCCAGGCCCTGCTCGCCGCCGTCAGCCGCTTCATCTTCCGCTTCTTTTTGACGCTGATGCTCGCCGCCTACCTCATGCTGACGCGCGAGCGCATCTACAACTTCTTCCGCGACCTGTGCTCGCCGCCCGCGCGGCCCTCGTTCGACGACCTCTGGGCCCGCATCGACCTCGGCCTCTCGGGCGTCGTGCGCGGCCAGCTGCTCATCTGCCTCGTCAACGGCGTGCTCACCGCCATCGGCTTCTGGTTCCTGAACCTCAAGTACTGGCCCGTGCTCTCGCTGCTCGCGGCCGTGCTCTCCATCATCCCCATCTTCGGCGCCTTCCTGAGCTCCGTGCCGGCCGTCGCGATCGGCCTCACCCAGTCGTTCAGCATCGGCCTCGGCGCCCTCGTCTGGATCGTCGTCATTCACCAGATCGAGGCGAACTTCCTCAACCCCAAGATCATCGGCGACGCGGCGAAGATTCACCCCGTGCTGGTGGTCTTCTCGCTGCTCGTCGGCGAGCACCTGTTCCGGCTGCCGGGGGCGCTGCTCGCGGTGCCCTTCCTGTCCATCGTCCAGAGCCTGTTCTTGCACTTCCGGGCGGTGGTCGAGGGCGCGGCCCAGGGCCAGGCCCGCGCGCCGCTCGAGTAGCTCTGGCCCCCCAAGCTCGGCCGCGATCGGGCGCCCGGCCCGCGCCGCCGTCGGAGTGAACCCCGTGGCACAAAAGAAAGACGCCGCCCCCCGCGCGGCCGCGACCAAGGGCGCCCCCGCCAAGGGCGCCGGCCCCGCCAAGGGCGCCAAAGACCCCGCCCCCCCGAAGGGCGCCGCCCCGAACGACGGCGCGCTCGTCAAGGTCCCGATGGGCGAGGCCGCCCCCGCGTCCGCGGGCGCCTCGGCCCTCGAGCGTGGCGCCGCCGCCCGCGCCGCCGCCCCGCCCGGCGCCAACGAGCTCTTCAAGACGCTCGGCCTGCGCCTCGGCCTGCCCCTCGCCGCCCTGTGGATCTTCGCCATCTGGCTGAACCACTGGGCCGGCTACCTCGTCAGCGGCGGCCTCACCGCCGCCGCCCTCGGCTTCGCCTTCTGGGTCTACCGCCGGCTGCGCGGCACCCAGCACGTCGCCACCATCTTGCAGAAGGCCCAGGGCGCCGACAAAGAGGGCCGCAAGGCCGCGCTCAGCGAGCTCGACGCGACGTTCAAGAAAGACGACGTCGCCGCCGCGCTCGCGCGCGCGCAGCTGCTCGTGCAAGACGATCCCGAGCGCGCGCTCGAAGTCCTGCAGTCGGTCGACCTGACCAAGGCCATGCCCGCCGAGGCCGACCAGGTCCGCGTCCAGCGCGCCATGCTGCACCTCGTGCGCGGCGAGGTCGACCGCGCCCGCCCCCTCGCCGACGCCGTCGAGCTGACGCGCACCGAAGACGGCGGCGCCCGCGCCGCCCTCGCCGCCGTCGTCGCCGAGGCCTGGGCCCGCTCCGGCCAGGCCAAGAAGGCCCTGACCACGCTCGACGTCTTCAACGCCGACGACGAGGCCCTCGGCGACATCCGCTGGCAGCTCTGGCGCTCGCGCGCCTTCGCCCACGCCGCCACCAACGACCCCAAGCTGATGCGCCGCGCCCTCAAGAAGCTCGCCGCCCACAACCCGCAGTTTCTCGCGGGCTTCCTCGGCAAGAAGGTGCACCCCCTGCTCGAGCGCGAGGCGCGCCAGATGCTGATGCAGTCGGGCGCCGTGCCCCGCAAGATGCAATTTCAGCGACGCTGAAGCCGAGCTCGGTGGCGACGGCGGGATCGAGCGAGGGCGTCGACGTCGCGATCGTCGGCGGCGGCATCGTCGGGCTGGCGACGGCGCACCGGCTGCTCGCCCGGCACCCGCGCGCGCGGCTCGTGCTCCTCGAAAAAGAGGGCGCGCCGGCGCGCCACCAGACCGGGCACAACAGCGGCGTCATTCACTCGGGCATTTACTACCGCCCGGGCTCGCTCAAGGCGCAGAACTGCCGCCGCGGCAAGGCGATGCTCGAGGCGTTCTGCCGCGAAGCGGGCGTGCCCTTCGAGACCTGCGGCAAGGTCATCGTGGCCACGAGCGAGGCCGAGCTGCCGGCGCTCGCGGCCCTGCTCGAGCGCGGCCGGCAGAACGGCGTCGACTGCGAGGCCATCGGCCCCGCGCGGCTGCGCGAGCTCGAGCCGGAGGCGCGGGGCCTCGGCGCCCTGCACGTGCGCGAGGCCGGCATCGTCGACTACAAGGCCGTCGCCGCGGCCCTCCGGCGGCGGGTCGAGGCGGCGGGCGGCGAGGTGCGGCTCGGGCGGCCGGTCGTCGGGCTCGAGCGGCGGGGCGGCGGGTTCGTCGTGCGCACCGCGCTCGAAGAGCTCACCGCGCGCGCCGTCGTCAACTGCGCGGGCCTGCACGCCGACCGCGTCGCGCGCCTCGCGGGCCACGCGCCGCCCTTGCGCATCGTGCCCTTCCGCGGCGAGTACTACAAGCTGCGCCCCGGGGCCGAGCGCCTCTGCCGAAACCTCATCTACCCGGTGCCCGACCCGCGCTTCCCCTTCCTCGGCGTGCACTTCACGCGCATGATCGGCGGCGGCGTCGAGTGCGGCCCCAACGCCGTGCTCGCCCTCGCGCGCGAGGGCTACACGAAGCGCGACGTCGTCTGGCGCGACCTCTGGGACGTCCTCTCGTACCCGGGCTTCTGGCGCCTGGCCGCGAGGCACGCCGCCGCGGGCCTCGGCGAGCTCTTCCGCTCCTTCGTCAAAGAGGCCTTCGTCGAGGCGCTGCAGCGCCTGGTGCCCGCCGTCACCGCGTCCGACCTCGAGCCGGCCGAGGCGGGCGTGCGCGCCCAGGCCCTCCGGCCCGACGGCTCGCTCGTCGACGACTTCGCCCTCGTCGGCGAGGCCGGCGCGGTGCACGTGCTCAACGCCCCCTCGCCCGCGGCCACCAGCTCGCTCGGCGTCGGCGACGCCGTGGTCGACGCCTGCGAGAAGCAGGGCCTCTTGCCCTTAGTCGGCCATCGACGCCTTGGCGAGCGGGCGCAGGCTCACCTCGGGCAGGAGCTCGGCGAACGAGACCACCTCGAGCTCGGGCAGATCTGACTCGACGAGCTTGCGGACGAAGCGGCGCACGTCGGGCTGCGTCAGCAAGACCGCGCGCCGGCCCGGCGGGGGCGGGGCCGACTCGACCGCGCGCTTGAGCGACCGCACGACGTCGCGCGCGGCCGCGGGCGCGAGCGTCAGGAAGCTGCCGGCGCTCGTGCGCGTGATCGACTGGCGCACCACGTCTTCGATCGCCGGGTCGAGCAGGTACACGTCGAGATCGCCGGCGCCGCCCGTCAGCCGGAAGGTGAGCGCCCGGCGCATCTGCGCCCGCGCGAGCTCGGTGAGCTGCAGCGGGTCTTTCTCGCTCGGCGCGAAGGCGGCGAGGGCCTCGAAGATGGCGCGCAGATCGCGCACCGAGACCCCCTCTTCGACCAGGCGCCGCAGCACGTCGGCGAGCAGCGAGAGCGTGACGGGCTTGGGCATCACCTGGCGCACGACCGCGGGGGCGACCTGCTCGAGCTGGTCGACCAGCGTCTGCGCCTCGTGCAGGCCCATGAAGTCGGCCGCGCGCCGCCGCAGCACGGCGTAAATCTGGTCGGCGCACGCCTCGGCGAGCCGCGCGTCGGGCAGCTCGCGGGGCGGCGAAAGCACCGCCGCGGGGATCTCGTGCAAGAGCAACACGACGTGGCGCGCCGGCATGCCCGCGACCAGGCGCAGCTTGGGCGCCGGCAGCGGCACGCCGAGCTCTTGGAAGAGCCGCTCGCGCAGGCCCGCGAGCGCGGTCTGCAGGCCGACCCGCGCGACCTCGTCGCCGCGCACCTCGTCGTCGACGAGCGGCTCGAGGTCGGACGAGATTTCGACGATCCACGGGGCGACGACGGGGACGAACGCCGGCGGCTTGCGCTGGGGCCGGGGCGGCGGCGGCGGGGCGGCCTCGGCGCCGCGCTCGACGCGCTCGATCTCGAGCGCCGCCTGGCGGGCGCGCGAGCCGACGAAGAAGAGCGCGGCGATGGCCAGGAAGGGCAGGGTCGGCAGGCCCGGCACGACCGCGAGCAGGGCGACGAAGAAGGACGCCATCGCGAGCGCCCGCGGCGCGCCGAAGAGCTGCGCGCCGAGCTCGGCGCCGAGCGAGGTGTCGGGCTCTTCGCTCGCGACGCGCGTGACGAGCAGGCCCGCGGCGGTCGACAGCACCAGCGCGGGGATCTGCGTCACCAGCCCGTCGCCGATGGTCAGAAGGCCGTAGCGCTTGAGCGCCGCCTCGGCCCCCATGCCTCGCTGCAGCACGCCGATGGCGAGGCCGCCGAGCAGGTTGACGGCCGTGATGATGAGCGAGGCGATGACGTCGCCCTTGACGAACTTCATCGCGCCGTCCATCGCCCCGTAGAACTGCGACTCGCGCGAGAGCTGGCGGCGGCGCTTGCGCGCCTCGTTGCCGTCGATGGCGCCCGAGCGCAGCTCGGCGTCGATGGCCATCTGCTTGCCCGGCATCGCGTCGAGCGTGAAGCGCGCCCCCACCTCGGCCACCCGCTCGGAGCCCTTCGCGATGACGATGAACTGAATCACCGTCAAGATGAGGAAGATGACGCCGCCGACGACGTAGTTGCCCCGCACGACGAACTGGCCGAACGAGCGAATGACCTCGCCCGCGTCGGCCTGCAGCAAGATGAGCCGCGACGACGAGACGTTCAGCGCGAGCCGAAAGAGCGTCGTCACCAGGAGCAGCGTCGGGAAGGTCGCGATGCCCAGCGCGTCGGGCACGTAGAGCACGACCAAGAGCACCGCGACCGAGAGCGACAGGTTGGTCGCGAGCAAGAGGTCGAGCAGGAAGGTCGGCAGCGGCACGACCAAGAGCGCGACGACCGCGATGACGGTGAACGTGAGCGCGGCCTCGGCGCCGCCGAGCCGGCGCCCGATCGAGGCCTTCGGGGCCCCGCGCCCGTGGGCGGGGGCGGCGGCGGGCGGAGGCGCGGCGGCGGGGGCGGCCATTTCGTAAGAGGGTCGGGGGGCGCCGGGGGCGGCCAGGAAACCAGCAAAGAGGGGGCGAGGGGCGCCGGAGGCGGCCGGCGAGGGGGTAGGGCGGTGCCGGGGCGGCCAGCGAGGGGGGCGGGCGCCCGGGGCGCGCTCAGCTCGGCGCCGTGAAGAGGCCGAAGACGCCGGTAAAGTAGTGCAGATCGAGGCCGCCCGCGCCCGGCGCGAGCTCGCACGACGAGAGCAAGCCCGCGAAGGGCGTGTCGGGGAAGCGCGCGCGCAGCGCCCTCACGTCGACGTCGGCCGCGTTGTAGAGGCCCCGGCCCCGGCCCGCGCAGTTGACATAAAGCCCGAAGCGGGCGGCGGCCCCGGCGGCGCGCTGGCCGAGCTCGCGCGCGCCCGCCTCGAGGTGCGCCCGCGCGGCCCCCGGGTCGAGGACGGCGAAGGCGAGGCGATCGCCCTCGGCGACGTCGTCGGCGACGAGCACCGCCCGCTTCCCGGGGTCGACGCCGCGCAGGGGCCGCGCCCGCCCCTTCGGGCTCGGCGCCGCGCCCGCCTCGGGAGCGTCGGCGACGAAGGCGTAGAGCTGCGGCCGCTTGGTCAGCCCCTCGGCGTCGGCGGCGAGCGCGTCGAGCGCGGGCTCGCCGTCGAGCTGCAAGACGAGGCCCGCTTGCGCCTGCGTGATCGTGCGGAAGGGGCCCACCGGCCGCATCGACGGGAAGACCGCGACGTGCGGCGCGAGCGGCCCCCCGAAGGCGATCGCCGCCGCCGGCGCCCGCTCGACCGCCCCCTCGGCCGTCACGACCGCCAGGCCCGGCGAGGTCGCGACCCCGCCCCCGAAGGTCGCGCGCGCGGGCGCGCCGGGAGGCAAGGGACGGAGCGAGCGCGGGGTCAACAGGTGCGGCTCGGCGAAGAGGGCGAGCGCGCGCGGCGCCCCCCCCTCGAGCGCGCGGCCGAGCAAGGGCGCGAGCTCGTCGGGGCCCTCGGGCTCGAGCCAGAGCGCCCGCGCCGAGGTGCCCCCGACCAGGAGCGCGCACGCGGCCGACTGCCCCTCGAACTCGCCCCGCTCGGTGAGCACCCCCGCGCCCGTCGCGACCAGGGCGGGCACCCCGGGCCAGGCGGCCGCCAGGGCGCGCGCGGCGGGCAGGAGCTCGGCGGCGAGGTTGCCGGTCAGAAACAGAAAGCCGGCACCGGGACGGCCGACCTGCGCCCGCAGGGCGCGCAGGGGCTGGGCAAGAGCCCCGACGTCGGAGGTGGCCAGGGCGACGGTGGCGGCGGATGACATCAGGGCGACAGCCTAGGAAAAGGAGCCGGGTGGCGGCAATGGGCACGGCGCCCCCGGGGCGCGTCGGGGCCGAACCAGGGCGAACGCCCTTTCGAAGGGGCCTCGGGGGGGAGGGGGTCCGGACATTGGTTGTCCGTTGAATCCGCACTTCTCTCTGGTACGGCGCACTCCCATTGCTACGTTGGTCGCCATGGCAGCCCGGCCTTTGTCGAGCGGCACACGGCCCGAAGGGGCCCCGGCGGCGCTGTCCGCGGGGGTGAGCCCGGGGGGCCGACCCGCGCCGCCCCACGCGAACGACCCACTCGCCACGGGCGTCGTCGAGCTCGACCGGGCGCTGCCGCGAGGCGGTTTTCCCCGGGGCGCCGTCACCGAGCTCTGTTCGTCCTTCGGCCTCGGCGTGCCGACCTCGCTCGCCCTCGCCGCCTGCGCCGCCGCCCAGCTCGAGGCCCGGCACGAGGGCCGCCCCGCCCCCTGGTGCGCCTTCCTCGACCCCACCGGCTCGCTGCACGGCCCCGGGGTCGCCGCCGCCGGCGTCGAGCTCGGCCGCCTGCTCGTCGTGCGTCCGCCCCTCGAGGCGCTCGCCCGCCTGGCCGCCCGGCTCGTCACGAGCGGCGCCTTCGCTGTCGTCGTCATCGACACCGCGGGCGTGCCCGGCGCCGGCGGCTGCGCCTCGCTCGCCTCCTGGCCGACGGCCACCCGAAGGCTCGCCCTGGCCGCCGAGGCGGGCTCGACGGTGGTGCTGCTCCTGACCGACCACGACGCCGTGCGGCCCGTCGCCCTGCCGGTCGCCATGCGCGTCGAGCTGCAGCAGCCCGCCCCCGGGCGCCTGTCGCTGCGCGTGGCCAAAGAGCGGCGCGGCCAGGTGAGCGGCTGGTCGTCCTTCGCTTGGGGCGTGCCCGCCGCCGCGGCCGACGAGATCGTGCCCCTGCACCGCACCACGCAGCGCTGACCCTCTCCCCCGCGGCCGGCGAAGCCCGAAACCCCGCCCGCCGCCCCCTGCCGAGCCCCCTGCCCATGCGCGTCCTGGCCCTCGCCCTGCCCGACCTCGCCTGCGAACTCGCCGCCCTCGCCCGCGAGAGCGCCCTCGGCGTCGCGGGCGCCCTGACGCTGCAGGCCCCCCTCGCGGTCGTCATCGCCGGGCGCGACGAGCCCCTCACCGACGCCTCGCGCCTCGGCGCCGTGACGGCGCGGGCCCGGCGCTGCGGCGTCTTCCCCGGCCAGCGCGTGGCCGAGGCCCGCGCCCTCGTCGCCGACCTCGACGCGCGCCGCGTCGACCCCGCCGAGCTCGACGCCGCGCTCGGCCGCATCGCCGAGATGGCCCTCGCCTTCGGCCCCGTCGTCTCCTTCGAGCGCCCCGACACCGTCTGGGTCGACGTCACCGGCACCGCCCACCTCGTCGGGGGCGAAGAGGCGCTCGTCGCCCAGCTCTGCGAGCGCGTCCGCTCGCTCGGCCATCGCGTGCGCGGCGCCATCGCCTCGGGGCCGAGCGTCGCCCAGGCCCTCGCCCGCTACTCGCCCGTCCCGCAGACCGTCGTGCCCCCCGGCAACGACCCCCAGGCCTTCGGGCCCCTGCCGGTGCGCGCGCTGCCCCTCGACGACGACGCGCTCGCCTGGCTCCTGCGCCTCGGCATCGTCACCGTCGCCGAACTCGGCCGCATGCCGCGCGGCCCGCTCGCCAACCGCCTCGGCCCGCTCGCCGCGCGCGTCCTGCCGCTGCTCGCGGGCGACGACCCCGTCGCCCTCGCGCCCTACCACCCGCCGGCGGCCCTCTCCGAGACCATCGAGTGGGCCGACGCGCCCGTCGAGGGCACCGAGCCGCTCTTGTCCGCCCTGCGCGGCCTGCTCGCCCGGCTCGGCGCCCGCCTCGAAGGCCGCGGCGAGGCGACGCGCGCCGTCACCGTCACCCTCCGCTTCGACCGCGAGGTCGGCGGCGAGCGCGAGCGGCGCCTGCCCGTCCCCCTCGCCGCCCCGCTCGCGCACGCGGCCGACCTGATGCGCGTGCTGCGTCCCAAGCTCGAGGCGCTCCGCTGCCCGGCGCCCCTGCAGGCGCTCACCCTCGACGCCTCCGAGCTCGCCCGCGCCCCCCGGCCCCAGCTCGCCCTCGACGGCCGCTCGCAGGCGCCCGAAGACATCGGCGTCGTGCTCGCCGAGCTCTCGGCCGAGCTCGGCGAGGGCCGCGTCGGCGTGCTCGCCCCCTCGAACAGCCACCTGCCCGAAGAGTGCACCCGCCTCGTCGCCCCCTCGCTCGCCGAGGCCCCCGCGGCCGCCTCCGGGGCCGCCGCCGCCCTGCTCTTGTGGGGCGACGAGACCCGCGGCGTCGAGCCCCCGACCCGCCTGCTGCCCAAACCCGCCCCCGTGCGCGGCAAGCTCGTCGAGGGCGGCATGGTCAGCATCAATGACACGCCCTTCCGGGTGCAGCACCTCGAGCCCCTCGAGCGCCTCGAGAACGTCCACTGGTGGACCGACGCGAGCACCAGCCGCGACTACGCCCGCGCCTGGCTCGTCGGCAGCCAGGGCGGCGCCGAGGCCTGGCTGATGCGCGACCGCCGCAAGGGCGGCCTGTACGTGCACGGCTGGTACGTCTAGACGAAACCCCGGGCTAAAGCCCGGGGCAGCGGACGCCCCCTCGCACCGCGCGGAATCGGGCCGATTCAGCTTTCAAAGCCCGCCCCCTCGCCGGGGGCCGGGCTCTCAAGGGCTCCGTCTTCCGGGCGAGCTCGCGAGAGCGGCTCGCTTTGCTGGAGCCCTGCCTCCGGCAGGGCTTTGCGCGCCGTTCCCGAGGGCGTTCGCTGCCCCCGACTTCAGTCGGGGGCAACATTCCGCCTCCATCCAAAGCACCCACCGCCACCGGCGAGCACAGGCCCCGCTCAGGGCGCCCCCGCCATCGCCCGGAAGGCCGCGAGCGCCCGCTCGAGCGCTTCGTCGAGCGAGGCGCAGCGAACCATGTGCGGGTAGGGCTTCATCTGCGCCCAGAGGTAGTTGCGCCCCTCGACGTCCGGCTCGATGTGCACGAACGTCACGACGCCCCGCCCCGTGACGAAGCCGAGCTCGGCGCGCGAAGCGAGCGCGAGCGTCGTCTGATCGTCGTGCACGACGCCGCCGACGCGGAGCCGGCGGGCGAGGTGAAAGACGACGCAGGTCGCCCCCCGCAGCGCGGCATGCTCGTTCGCGACGAGCGCGTCGATCTCGGCCTGCCGCTCGTCGCCGTTCTCGGGGGTGATGCGCCGCCAGCCCTCGTCGGTCGGGTCGTAGTACGCGACGCCCTCGCGCTCGAGGCGCGCCTTGAGCGGCTCGCGCCAGTCGCCCGAGTGGCTGCCGTAGAGGGCGATATAGGGCCCCGTGGGGGTGTTCATCGCGCTCGGGCCCGTCGCCGGCCGCCGCTCAGGTTTCGTCCCACCGCTCGGCGACCTTCTCTTCTTCGACCAAGAAGCGGCGCAGCTCGCACGCCGCGGCGGCGATCTTCTGCGGGCGCCAGCCCTCGGGCAGCCCCTCGTGGCGCGGCGCGTTCGGCAGCCACTGGCCCATTCGCTTCATCTGCCGCGCCACCGTGAAGGCCTGAAACGAGTCGTGCCCGGCGACCTTCAAGACGGCCTCGAGGTGCTCTCTCGCCCTCGCCTCGGCGAACGCGAGCGTCGGGGGCGCCCAGGCCTTCGCCTCGGCGAAGGCGGCGTCCCGCGGCGAGGGCGCGGCGGCGCCCGCGAGCAGCCAGAGCTGCGCGAGCGTATCGTGCGCCGAGGCGATCGACTCGCGGCGCGCTCGCCCGCCGCCCTCGCAGGGGCCGCCGCCCTCGCGCGCTTCGAGCTCCGCCTGCGCGAGCGCGCGGGCCGTCAGCCAGTCGCCCGCGTCGCAGCGCCCCCCGAGCCGTACGTCGAGCAAGAGCACCATCTGCAGCGACCAGTGCCGCCGCTCGAGCAAGAAGGCGCTTCGGTAGTGCGAGCGCGCGAGCCGCAAGAGCTCGTCGAACTCGAGGGCCGAGAACCTCTTGGGGTAGGGCTGCCCCCCCCGGGCCCCGCCGGCCCGCCGCGAGCCCGCCGCCGCCCCCGCCCCGCCCGCGGCGACGGCCCCCGCGCCGCCCGCCCCCGCCTCGGCGCGAGGCTCGGCCGGCAGCCGGCGGTGGTCGGCGAAGCGCAGGGCCACGCTCGCCAGCCACCCGTGCACCCGGGCCCGCCCGCCGCGCGTCGCCCCCGGCGCGGCGAGCAGCGCCTTGACGCGATCGAAGGCGGCGTCGAGGTACGGGTACTCGGCGGCCTGCTCCTCTTCGGTCTCGGCCTCGCGCACGCGGCCGACCACCACGTCGAGCGCCTTGCGCGCGCGCTGGCGGGCGACCCGCCGCAGCGACGCCTCGAGCGCCGCCGGCAGCGTGGCGTAGGCGACGACGCTCGCCCAGTCGTGCGTGTCCGGGCACTTTTGGTGCAGGTCCGCGCGCAGGCCGAACAAGAGCTCGCGCGGGTCTTCGCCCCGGAGCAGCCCCTCGTAGACCCGGTCGGCCAGCACCGCCGAGCCCTCGTACGTCAGCGGAAACTGCGAACCAACGACCAGGGGGATGCCCGCCGAATGCAGCTCGTGCGCCAGGCTGCCGCCCGGCAAGACCACCGACCCGCCCCGGCCGCTCTCGCACGCGGCCAGCGAGACCACCGTCGGCGGCCTGCGCCCGCCGACCTTCGGGCAGAGGGCCTGCTCGAGCCGCTTGCCGCTGACCGCGTCGAAGCCCCCTTCCGAGGGGCGTTGGGGCATCAGGGCGAGGCCGTAGCGCGCCTGGCCCAGCGGCTCGGGCAGCTCGACCCCGTGCGCCAGCAGGTGCACGTGCGTGAACTGGGTCTTTTCGCAGGCCTCTTCGATCTGGGTCAGCGTCGCGTTCGGCAAGATGCGAAGGTGCGTGCCGAGCTCTTCGAGGCGCTTCTGCTCGCCGAGCCACCCGAGCCAGGGGTGCAGCGCCCGCCGTAGCGCGAGCAGGTGCGCGTCGTAGGGCACCGGGGGCAGCCCCGGCGGCGACGCGAAGGCGAAGAGAATCGTCGGCCGGACGGGCCAGCGCGGCGGCTCGGGCTCGTCGCGGCGCGAGGCGCGGGTGACGACGACCGGGCGCGCCGAGCGCAGCAAGAGGTGCGGACTCTCGGCCGCGGCGACCGAGAGCCCGCCGGCCAGCTCGAACGGCAGCGACGCGAGCTCGGACGCCGAGAGCACCAGCCGCACGTGCACGAGCTCGTCGGGGCCCGCCGACGCGAGCTCGATCTTGAGCGCCTCGATCGACCCGAGCAGCCTCGTCATCAGCCGGGCCACCTCGCGCAGCGCCAGCCGGCGCGCCTCGTCGTCGCCGGGGGGCCCGTACTCGTTGAGCGGCCGGACCTTGCTCAGATACTCCCAGTGCTCCATCGGCAGGTGCACCGTCTCGGCGCCGTGATCGCCGCAGAGCGCCAGGTACGGCGTCAGCGGCGAGAGCAGCTGGTTGTGCGAGGGCCCGTGCCGCAAGAGCTCGAGCGTCACCGTGCGCACGCGCATCAGAGCGCCCCCGGCTGGTAGCGCCCCGCGCGCCCCGCCGCGTCGACCTCGAAGCGCGCCCCCGCCCGGCCGCCGTCCCAGTCGGGCGCCGCCGCTTCGCGCTCACCGTCGTCGCCCTTCACGCAGCGCAGCTCGCCCCGCAGCACCCCGCCCTCGCGCGCGTCGAGGGCGACCACCGTCCGGGCATTGTCGCGCAGGTAGGGGGCGAGCGCGCCGCGCTGGCCCCCCCGGACGGCCTCGAAGAAGCGGCCGAACGCCCCCTGGTCCGAGAGAATCTTCTTCGAGACGTCGATGAGGTCGGCCCAGGTGCCGCTGTTGAAGTAGAGGCCCTTGCCGTTCCTGCGCAGGCACGCGCGCGCGAGGTGCGTGTGCCCCGTCACGACCGCAGCGACCTCGTCGCCGATCTCGGCGTCGTAGTACGCGAAGGTCGGGTCGCCGCTCAGGCGGGGGTCGAGCGCGAACGTTCGATCGCTCGGCGCCCACGTCGACAGCGCGTCGTAGAGGTCGGGCTTGACGTCGCCCCCCGCGAGCAGCCGGCGCAGGTAGCCCGCCAGGCCCAGGCTGCCCCCGCCCGCGATCTCTTCGGGCCGCCGGCCGCTCTGCCAGTGCGCCTCGGCGCGGCCCCACAGCGCTTCGACGTCGACGCCCGGCGCCGCCGCGCCCCCCCACGCTTCGACGTCGACGCCCGGCGCCGCCGCGCCGCCCCGCGCCGCCCCCGGGCCCGGCGCGGCCGCCGCCAGCACGCCCCCCGCCCGCACCTTGCCCTCGACGAGCTCGACCAGCAGCGGCCCCACCGCGGGCGACGAGAGCTGGTGCCGCACCAGGTCCTTGTCGAGCGCCAGCAAGACGCCGAGCAGCGGCCCGGCCTCGGGCTTGAGCAGATCGACGAAGGGGTAGCGGCGCTTGATCTCGTTCATGATCTTGACGACCATGAGCGAGCCGGCGTTCGGCACCCAGGGCTCGACCCGCCGGCCCGCCATGCGCCGCAGGCCGGCGCGCCGGATCATCTCATGGTCGACCTGGTTCCACGGGTCGGCGTCGTTGCCGTGCACGCAGTAGACGCGCCGCCCGCCCACCAGGCACGCGTAGCCGGCGCCGTTCAGCGCCAGGCGAATGCGCCCGCGCCGCCCGTCGTCGCCCCCCGAGAGCGCGCGCACGAGGGCCTCGAGCACGTCGGGCAGCGCGAGCTCGACGTCGTGGTTGCCCAGGGCGACCACCAGCGTGTGCCGCGGCTCGTCGAGAAAGTCGCGCAGCGCCGCGACGAAGGGCCGAGGCTGCCGGTGCTCGGCGTCGACGAAGAGAATGTCGCCGAGCTTTCGCGCCGCGCCCTCGGGGTCGAAGGGCGCAGCATCGTCGGAGGCGAGAAAGTCGACGACGTCGCCGTTCAACACGAGGCCGAGCCGCCCCCCCGCCTGCGCCCGCCCGGCGCCGCCCACGCCCTGGCCCCCCTCGGCCCGCGGCGCCGCCCCGGCCCCGAGCGAGCGCACCCACCCCGCGAGCGCCCGCTCGGACTCGGGGCTAATGATCGACGCCACCCCCCGCGCCGCGAAGTGCAAATCAGAGATGACCCGAAGGCGGTCGAAGCTGTCGACCCTCTCGTAGTACCCGTCGACGAGCCCCATCGCGCCACCCCCGGCCGAAAAAACGCCTTCAAAAGGGCTAACGCCACGAGGCGTCCGCTGTCAAGAAAGCCCCCGCCGCCCGCCCGACGGGGGCGAGGGCCGGTCGGCCGACGCGCCGGGGCGAGGGCTGCCCCCTTCGGCGCCGCGCGCCCCTACTTCGCGGCGAGCTGCTCGGCGAAGAGCGAGCTGCTCGGGCGCAGCGGGCCGTGCAGCGCGTCGGCGCGCACCAACCCAAGCCGGTAGAGCTTCTCTTTGATCTTGTCGGGCCCGCCGATGCCGCCGGTCTCGGCGTGCTTGACGATCGACTTCCACAGGGCAGACGCCGGCGGGTCGTGCGCGAGCTCGCCCCGCACGTCGAGCAGCACGGGCGCGAAGGGCGAGTCGGCGCTCGAGGCCTCGGCCAAGAGCTGCTCGGCGCCCACGCCCGTGCGCGACGCGTGCTCGAGCGCCGGCATCAGCAGCCCGCCGACGCCCCCCGTGGGCTCGTAGAGCCCGATCAGCGCGTCGAGCCCGAAGAGCGCGAGCGCCGCCGCCACCTCGGCCTGCGTCAGGGGGCTGAGCTCGAAGGGCACGAGATCGCGAAAGTAGTCGGCCCCGCGCATCAGGTGCCCCTCGCTGCCCTCGCCGACCAGCAAGAGGGTCATGAACACCGGCAGCTTGCGGGCCGCAAAATACTGGCCGACGCCGCGCAAGGCGTCGCCGAAGCGCACCCGGCAGCGCAGATCGTCGATGACGGCGTCGTAGCCGTCGAGCACGAGCAACATCGGCCGGCCGACCCGGGCCCCGAGCTCGCCCAGGCCTGCCACGAGCTCGGCGTGCCGCACGGCGACGCCGAGGCTCGTCGCGAGATCTTCCAAAAGCTTCGCCGGCGAGCTAGAGGCCTCGAAGCGGGCGTGGGCGACCACGCCCCCATGGGCGCTCGACCAGCGCCGCTCGATCTCGCGGGCCACGTAATGCCGGCCCATGTGCCGCGGCCCGCAGAGCAGCGCGGACGCGGGCCGCGTCAGCGCGCTCAGCACCTTGCCGACGAGCGCCGAGCGCGAGGCGAGGGGCCCGAAGCGCGGGCCTTCGACGTTCGTAAGCCTCACGATCGCGACCTTCGGCGCCCGGAGCCCGCCCGGCGACAGCGAACCGAGCTCGGCGCCCGAACGCCAGGCCCATGCCCCGCCCGAGGGTCGAGGTGACCCGTTTGTCGTTCGGGGCCCCCGCCCGGCTTCGGCACCGCGCGGCTCATCACCCCGAGGCTAGCACAAGCCCGGGCCCGGCTTTCGTACCACGTGCTCCCCCCCGAACTCCTGAGAGCCCGGAGAGGCCGACCCAGCCCAAATTTCGCGTCAAATCGAGTTTGGGAAGGGCCCCCTGAAGCCCGGCAACGAGCCCGCAGAGCTTCGGGAAGCTCGGCGAAGCCTGTCGACGGCCCTCGGGAGCTTCAGGAAGCTCAGCGCAGCTCGCTCACGACCCCCGAGAGCTCCGGGAAGCTCGGCTGAGCCTACCAACGGGTTCGAAACGCTACGGGGAGCTCGGCCTGGCACAAAAACGGGTTACGACAAGCTTCCGGGAGCTCGGGTTGGCACATCTGCAGGCTCAATCGAGCTCCTGGAAGCTCGACTTGGCACATCTGCGGGCCCGAAGGAGCTTCCGGAAGCTCTGGTTGGCACAGATCCGAAGTACGACGAGCTTCCGGAAGCTCTGGTGGCACAGATCCGAGGTACGACGAGCTTCCGGAAGCTCTCGTGGCACAAAGACGATGGCGCCGAGCTTCGGGGGGCTTCCCCTTGGCACAAAGACGATGGCGCCGAGCTTCGGGGAGCTCGGTGTGGCGCAAACCTCGGCCTGATGAACTCAGGGGGAGCTCGCCTTGGCCCGCCGCCACCATCGGGACCGCGGCCCGAAGCCCTCGGCGGTGCAGGAGCCCAGTCGCGGGAGCGCGCAAGGCCCGCACAGGAGCGACAAAAACGCCCGCGCCCCCTCGGGCGTGCCCACCGAGGAGGCGCGGACGTTACGCGGCTTTACGCCGCGTCCTCAGTCCGTCTCGGACGGATCGCCCTCGGCCGGCGCCTCGCCCGCGGGCTCTTCGGCCGGGGTGTTGCGGCTGCGGCGGCGCTGGAAGAGCGACGGGGCGATGAGGTCGGCATCGCCCTCGTACCAGCGCAGATAAACGACCGCCCGGCGGCAATCGCCGTACACGCCAGAAAGCAGCGCGAAGGCCTTGCGCAGGATCAGATCGGGCTTGCCGATG
>DASTPP010000057.1:0-17927 GCA_035762175.1 Polyangiaceae bacterium
GGGCGTGGGCGAGCTGGTTGGCGCGGCGGTTGAGCTCGGCGTAGGTCAGGCGCTGCTCGTCGAAGAGCAGGGCGGCGCGGTCGGGGTGGAGGCGGGCGTGGGCCTCGAACAAGGCGTGCACGGGCCGCGCGTCGGGGTACGTGCGATCGGTCGCGTTCCAGTCGACCGTGACGCGACGGGCGTCGAGCTCGCCGAGCAGCGGCAGCTCGCCGAGGCGGGCCTCGGGGTTACTCGTGAGCCGGCGCAGCGCGGTTTCTACCAGGCCGAGCAGGCGGGCGGCGTCTTCTTCGCCGAAGCGCTTTCGCTCGTAGGACAGGCGCAGCCGCAGCTCGGGGCCCGGCAGGGCGGCCAACGTGAGCGGGTAGTTCGTTTGATCTTCGAACGATACGTCGCGAACGTCGAGCCCGGGCAACCCCCGGTGGATTCGCGGGTCGGCCGGGTAGTTCTCGAAGACCAGCAGGCTCTCGAAGAGCGGCCGTCCGGGCGGCACGGCGCTCCAGGCTCGGGCGCGCGAGAGGGGCGTGTGCTCGTAGGGGCCGAGCTCGGTGGTCGCCTTCAGCAGCTCGCGCAACCATTGCACGACGGTGGCGGAGGGCCCGATGGCCACGCGCAAGGGCAGCGTGTTGATGAAGAGCCCCGCCGCGGCCTCGACCCCGGCGACCGGGGCCGAGCGCCCGGCCACGGTGATGCCGAAGAGCACGTCGGCGCTTCCGGCCGTGCGGCCGAGCACCAGCGCCCACGCGCCCTGCACGAGCGTGCTGACGGTCACCCGGTGCTGCTGCGCGAACCGCTGCAGTCGCTCGGTGACGGCCGGCGGCAGCGAGATGGTCGTCGCCCCGTACGCGGGCCCCGGGGCGCTCGGCCCGGGGGGCGACCCGAGGGGCAGGGGCGTTGCTTCGCCGAACCCCGCCAGCTTCTGCCGCCAGAACGCTTCTGCCGCTGGCGAGTCTTGCGCGAGCAGCCACGCGACGTAATCACGGTAGCGGCCGCCCCCGGCGGGCAGCGCGACCGGCCGCCCTTCGCGCAAGGCGTCGTAGGCGACGAGGGCGTCGCGCAGCACGAGCGCCGCAGACCACCCGTCGAGAATGATGTGGTGGTGGCTCCACAAGAAAAAGTAATCGTCGTCTCGCAGGCGGATGAGCGAAAGGCGCATCAGCGGGCCCCGGGCCAAGTCGAAGCCCCGGGCGCGGTCAGACTCGAGGCGCGCCCGCTGGCGCGCCTCTTGCTCTTGCGCCCCCATTTCGCGCCAATCTTCGACGGTGAGAGCGAGCCCCGCCCGGCGGTGAACGATCTGGCGGGGTTCGTCGGCGCCTTCCCAGACGAAGGTGGTGCGCAGGGCGCCGTGGCGCTCGACCATGAGCTGCCAAGCCCGCCGGAAGGCGTCTACGTCGAGCGCGCCCCCGAGGCGGCATGACACCTGCTCGACGTAAGCCCCGGAGCCCGGCTCCCACAGGCTATGAAAGAGCAGGCCCTGCTGGAGCGCGCTCAGCGGGTAGACGTCTTCGACGTCGCGAGGGGGCAAATGGTCGAGCTCGGCCTGCGTGAGCCGGGCGAGGGGGAAGTCCGAGGGGGTGTAGCCCCCCGCGTCGGGGCCCAGGCAGTGGTGCACCAAGCGCGCGAGCCGCGCGCGAAACTCTTCGTCAAGTCGCTTAATCGTTTCTGGCCGATAGCGCGCGCCCGCGTAACCCCACATGACACGGAGGCGCCCGCGCACGATCGCCGCGTCGATCTCGAGCTCGTAGCCGCGGGGCGACCTCGGGTCTCGCTCCGCCCCGACCTCGTCGTCGCCGAGGGCGAAGAGCCGGCCCGGGTCGGCGGGCTCGCCCCACTGGCCCAGGTAGTTGAAGCTCACCCGGGCGGGGCGTTGCGCTCGCAGCGAGACCGCGCGCTCGTCTTCGCTCAAATACCGAATCAGCCCGTAAGCTGCGCCGCGCCGCGACGCCTCGCGCAGCCGCTCTTTCACCGCCTTCAGCGACCGGTCGGGCCCGCCGTCGAGCGGCACCTCGAGCCGGACGGGGTGGATGCTCGTAAACCAGCCCACCGTCCGCGAGACGTCTACGTCTGGTACTGCGTCGCGCCCGTGCCCTTCGACCTCGACGAGCAAGGCCGGGTCGCCCGCCCAGCGCGTGAGCGTTTCGGCGAGCGCGGCCAGCACGATCTCGTCGACGCGCAGCCGGTAGGCGGGCAAAGCCTCGAGCAGGGCGCGCGTCGCCCCTTCGTCGAGCCACCCGCTCAGGCGGACGGTGCCCCCCTCGAGCTCGGAGCCCGAGGGGTCATCGACCGGCAAGGGCGCGGTCGCGCGCCCCGCCTCGACCCACGCCGACGCCAGCGCCGCGACCTCTTCTGACTGGGCGTACGCCCACGCCCGCCGCGCCCATTCGCCGAAGGGCGCGGTCTTGCCGGAGAGCGCGACCCGAGCGCCCTGCTCGTGTTGCAAGCAGGCGGCGTGAAAGTCCTCGAGCAGGATTCGCCACGAGACGGCGTCTACGATCAGATGGTGGGCAGAAAGCAGCAGGCGCCCGGGGCGCGAGGGGCCCAGGTCGAAGAGCACGGCCAGAAAGAGCGGCCCTTCGGTCAGATCGAGCCGCGCCTGGCGCTCTGCCGTCGCCCGAGCGAGCGCCTCCGCCTGACCTTCGGGGGCAACGGCCGACAGGTCGACGCGCTCGGCGACGACGCCAGGGGCCTCGGCGTAGTATTGGCGCCACCCGCGCTCGCCGGGCGCGAATCTGAGCTTGATCGCGTCGTGGTGCTCGCCGATCGCCCGCACCGCAGCCGAGACCGTTTCGAGGGCCAGGCCTTGCCGCAGCTCGAGCAGAACGCTCTGGTTCCAGTGGTGCGGGTTCGGCGCGCCCTGGTCGAAGAACCAGCGCTGAATCGGCGCGAGCGGCACGTCGCCCGTGGGCGCCGCCAGCGCCGCCGAGGCCGAGGCCGGCGCCGCCACGGCCGCCAGCTCTGCCACCGTCTGGTGCTGGAAGATCTGCCGCGGCTTGAGCGAGAGGCCGGCGGCCCGCGCGCGCGAAACCACCTGGAGGGCCAGGATCGAGTCTCCCCCCAATTCGAAGAAATTTTCTCCGACGCCGACCGCGTTACGCCCGAGCAGCTCGGCCCAGATCGTCGCGAGCGTGGCTTCGATCTGGGTTCTAGGAGTTGCGACCTCGTCGCCCGCCTCGACCGGCGCGGGCAGCGCTCGGCGGTCGACCTTGCC
The DNA here is from genome assembly GCA_035762175.1 of Polyangiaceae bacterium. Lineage (GTDB taxonomy): Bacteria > Myxococcota_A > Polyangia > Polyangiales > Polyangiaceae > DASTPP01. Next base: position 3,206 of record DASTPP010000057.1, read on the forward strand.
GTGGGGCGTGCGGGGCAGCTCGGCGAGCACCACGAACGCCGAAGGGAGCATGTAGTCGGGCACCTGCTCTTTGAGCGCGCGGCGCAGCGAGGCGGCGTCGACGCCCGCGCCGGCCGCTACGTAGGCGACGAGCCGGGGGCCGCGCGGCGGGTCTTCGCGCAAGACGACGACGGCCTCGCGCACCCCGGGCTGCGCGGCCAATCTGGCCTCGATCTCGCCCGGCTCGATGCGGAAGCCGCGGAGCTTGACCTGGTGGTCGGCCCGCCCGACGAACTCGAGCTGTCCGTCGACGCGAAGGCGCGCCCGGTCGCCGGTGCGATAGAGCCGTGCCCCGGCGCTTTCAGCGAAGGGGTCGGGCAGAAAGCGTTCGGCGGTCTGCCCCGGCCTCGACCAGTAGCCGCGCGCTAGGCCCTCGCCGCCGAGGTAAACGTCCCCGACGACGCCCTGGGGTACGGGCCGGAGCGAGGCGTCGAGTACGTATGCCCGCGCGCCCGCGAGCGGCCTGCCGATGGGCACCGCCCGGCCCGACTCGGGCCGCGAGAGCTCGGACGAGGTGGCGACTACGGTGGCCTCGGTCGGGCCGTACGTATTGACGAGACGCGCGCGAGCCCCGGTCGACAGGTGCCAGTCGTTCAGCCGCTCGGGCAGCGCCGCCTCGCCGCCGATGATGACCAGGCGTACGCCCTCGGGCAGGCCGAGCCCGTCGACCAGCCCGGCGACCAGGCGGTGCCAGTACATGGTCGGCAGATCGAGGACCGTGACGCCCCACTCGCGGCACGCCGCGAGAAAGCTCGCCGGCGACTCGATCATGGCCTCGCTGCGCAGCACGAGCGCGGCGCCGGCGGCCAGGCAGGGGAAGATCTCTTCGACGCTCGCGTCGAAGCTGAGCGACGCGAACTGCAAGACGCGGTCAGACGGGGCGAGCTCGTAGAGCGATATCGCGGTATCGACGAAGCGAGACAGGGCGCGGTGCGGCACCACGACGCCCTTGGGCGCGCCCGTCGAGCCCGAGGTGTAAAGCACGTACGCGGCCTGTTCGGGCATCGGGCCGGGCCCCGCGGCAGAGTCGGGGTCGGCTTCGGGCGCCGCGAAGAGCGCGTCGCCTTCGGTGATGAGAACGCAAACCCCCGCGTCGGCGGCGAGCGCCGCCCGCCGCTCGTCGGGGTAGTGGGGGTCGATGGGCACGTAGGCGCCGCCCGCCTCGAGCACCCCCAGCACCGCGACGACCATGTCGATCGAGCGAGGCAGGCAGACGCCTACGCGGGTCTCCGGCCCGACGCCGCGCCGCCGCAGCGCCTGGCCCAGCCTTTTCGCGCGCCGCAGCAGCTCGCTGTACGTGACCGTGTCTCGGCCGTCTACCACCGCGATGGCCGAAGGCGAGAGGCGCGCCCGCGCCTCGAAGCGCTGGTACGCGGCGGTCGGCGCGGCGTCGGCGGCGGGGCCCTTGCCCCCTGCGAGCAGCCGCGCGCTCTCGGAAGGCGAGAGGAGAGGCAGCTCAGACAGCCTCGCCTCGGGGGTCGCCGCCGCGCCTTCGAGCAGCGTCACGAAGTGCGAGGCGAGCCGCTCGACGGAGGCCGCGTCGAAGAGGTCGGTGTCATACTCGACAGACCCCGAGAGGCCGCCCTCGCCCTCGGCCAGCTCGAGCGACAGGTCGAATTGCGCGCCGCCCGGGTCGACGTCGACGAAGCGCACGTCAAACCCGGGGATGGTGAGCGCCCCCCGGGGCGCCGGCTGCAGCGCGAAGAGCACCTGGCAGAGCGGCGCGTGGCTCAGATCGCGCGACGGCCGCAGCGCCTCGACGACCCGCTCGAAGGGCACCTCCTGGTTGGCCTGGGCCTCGCGCACCGTCTGCCCGACCCGCGCGAGCAGCTCGGCGAAGCTCGGGTCGCCCGACAGGTCGGTGCGGAGCACCACGGTGTTGGCGAAGCAGCCGACGAGCCCCTCCAGCTCGGCGCGGCTGCGGTTGGTCACCGGCGTGCCCACGCGGACGTCGAGCGCCCCGGCGTAGCGCGAGAGCAGCGCCTTGAACCCCGACGCCAGCACCGCGTAGAGCGTCGTGCGCTCGCGCCGCGCCAGGGCCCGCAGCCCGGCCTCGAGCGCGTCCGGCACGCGGAAGAGGTGCCTCGCCCCGCGCGAGCGCTGGACCGCGGGCCGCGGCCGGTCGGTCGGCAGGTCGAGCGCCCCGCCCGGGCCCGCGAGCCGCTTCACCCAGTAGTCGAGCTGGGGCGCGAACAGGCCGGCCTGCGCGCGTTCGCGCTGCCAGTGCGCGAAGTCCGCGTATTGGAGCGGCGGGTCGTCGAGCGGCGAAGGCCGGCCGGCCGCGAACGCCTCGTAGAGGGCCGCGAACTCTTGCATCACCAGGCGCGTCGACAGGCCGTCGAAGACGCCGTGGTGCACGACCCACGACAGGACGTGCTCGCCCGGCGAGAGGCGCACGAGCAGCGATCTGAGGAGGGGACCGGCCGACAGATCGAAGGGGCGCCTCGCCTCGCGCGCGAGCACCCGCGCGAGCTCGGCGTCGCGCCCGGACGGGGGCAGGCCCGACAGGTCGAGGCGGGCGACGCGCGGCGCCGGGCCCTGCCGGACGACTTGCGACGGCGCGCCGTCGACGACGGCGAAGGTGGTGCGCAGGGCCTCGTGCCGCCGCACGATCTCGGCGACGCTCCGCTCGACCAGCCCGGCGTCGAGCGGCCCGCCGACCCGCAGCGCGGCCGCGAGGTTGTACGAGGCGCTGTCCGGGTCGAGCTGCCCGAGAAACCAGAGCCTCTCTTGCGCGAAGCTCATGGGGAAGACGAACACGTCTTCGGACGTCGGCTCATTCTGCATAAAAGAACCCTTTTACGCCGCGGGGGCGCGGTAAGGTTCGGCCATCGCCACGAGGATCTTGCGCGGGCCGCGGTAGGGCGTCCGGCCGTGCGCGACCAGGACGTTGTCGAGCAGGAGCACGTCGCCCTCGCGCCAGGCGAACTCGACGGCGAGCCGCCGGTAGGCTTCGCGGACCTCGTCGAGCGCGCCGGGCTCGATCGGCGAGCCGTCGCCGTAGTAGGCCTGGCGGGGCAGGTCGCCTTCGGCCACGACCGACAAGAGCGCCTCGCGCACCGGCGCCTCGAGGCCCGACACGTGGAAGAGGTGGGCCTGGTTGAACCACACGATCTCGCCGGTGCGGGGGTGGGCGGTCACCGCCTGGCACACCTGGCGCGTGCGCAGCTCGCCGTCGGCCTTCCATTCGCAGGCGATGCCGTGGCGGCGGCAGTAGCGCTCGACCTCGGCCCGGTCGTCGGTCGAAAAGACCTTCTGCCACGGGACGTCGAGGCCGTTGCCGTAGTTTCGCACGTACATGACCTTCTTCGCCTCGAAGCGCTCTCGCACGCGGGGGGGCACGAGGCGGTAGACCTCGCGGCTGTCGGCGAGCGGCGTGCTGCCGCCCTCGGCCGCGGCCCGGGCGCAGTAAAACCATATCTTCAGGGGCCACTCGGTCGTGTACGCCTGCTCGTTGTGCAGCGGTATGTGCTGGTGGGCGGGGTACTCGGTCGACGTGTAGATGCGGCCCTGCAGCCGCGAGCGCGGCGTCGAGCCGAACTCGTAGTCGATGAGCTCGGGCGTGAGCCGCCTCACGAAGCCCTCGAACTCGTCGAGCGAGCCCGAGGCGAAGCCGCGAAACAAGAGGGCCCCGCGCGCGCTCAGCTCGGCGTCGACGCGCGCGCGGACGGCGTCGGCCCCGCCCGCGTCGCCGGGGCCGGGCGGGCCCACCACGAGCGGCAGCGGGGCGCCGTCGAGGCTCGACCGCGCGAGGCCGCGGGCCCCCGCCGTCACGACGGCCCGCCCTCGGCGGCCCCCGGCGCCCGCTCGCGCAAGCTGAGCGGCCGCATGTCGACCCAGACCTCGTTGATGTAGTCGAGGCACTCTTGCTTCGTGCCGGCCTTGCCCGCGTCGCGCCAGCCGAGGGGGTTGTCTCGATAAGACGGCCAAATCGAGTACTGCTCTTCGTGATTTACTACGACCTTGTACACGGTGGTGTCTTCTTGCTCGTCGTGCGCCATGGTTTCCTCCTCGAGAACGCCCGGGGGCTAGCGAGCGGGCGCGAGCGAGAGCTCGCGCGCGGCCGGGCCGGGCAAGAGCGGCAGCGGGCGCCCCTCGACCCACGCCCGCTGCTGGTCGCGGTAGTGGGGCGAGCGCGGCTCTCCGGACTGGCCCGCGGGCATGTGAAAGATGGCGTCGCCCTCGCGCCCCGGCGAGACGACGAGCCGCTCGCTCGCGCCCAGCGTGCCGGCGGCCATGCGCACGCAGAACCCGCAGCCGGAGAGGGGCTCGGCGGGCATGTCGAGGGGCGGGGCGGCGCCCGCGAAGGCGCCGCTCAGCGGGTGGGCGATCTGGACCCGGTTCAGCGCGCCCCACTCGAGCCGGTCGAGCGGCCGGCCGCCCTGGCGCCGCTTCACCTCGGCCGCGGCCTTCTCCAGCACCGTCGCGAGGAACGGCCCCCAGTCACCCGAGGGCGCCGGCAGCAGATCGCGCCGCTCGAGCGCGCGCTGCAGGGGCGTGTCGATATCAGAGAGCGCGAACTCGAAGGTCGGGTCGGCCGGGGCGCAGCCGCCGAGCCAGGCGGCGAAGGTCTCGTCGGCCAGCATGCGCCGGAAGCGCACGAGCAGGCCCAGGCCGGCGCCGCTCGACGCCTCCGCCCGGCCGTCCCAGGCCTCGAGCGCCCGCCGCGCCTCGGCGAGCAGCGGCCGGCCCGCCACGGCCCGCTCGTCGAGCGCGGCGAGCGCCAGGTCGCGGTAGAAGTCGAAGAACTCGCTCCTCGCGTCGAGCTGAATCTGAAACAGGCTCGCCTCGGTGGCCCCGCGCGCCTCGCGCAGGCGCTCGGTAATGCGGTAAGCGCGGTAGCCGTTCGCGAAGTCGTGGCCGAGCGCCGGCCCGCCTTCGCCCGTCGGGACGCGGTTGTTCGCGCTGACGACGAAGCCCGCGGGCGGGTCGAGCACGCGCGGCAGCCGGTCGGGCGGCACGTAGTCGTCCCAGCCCGCGCGCCCGTCGGCCCACGGGAGGCTGACCGAGCCGTCGAGCCCGCGGCGCTGGGGTATGCGCCCGGTGATCGTCCACGCGACGCGCCCGTCGCGGCCGGCCAGGAGCACGTTGTTCGTCGGCCCCGCGGCGCGGTTCATCACGGACACCGCCTCCTCGATCGTGCGGGCGCGGTCCATCGCGAGGAGGCCGAGGTCGACCGCCCCGGGGTCGAGCGCCGTCCAGCGCACCGCGACCGCCTGCCCGAGCAGGGGCCGCGGCGAGACGGGCCCCCAAATCGTCGCGCGGACGTCGACCGCGACGTCGGCCCCGCCCCGGACCTTGATCGCCTCGCGCGCGACGTCGAAGCGCCGCCACCCGGACGGCGTTCGGTACTCGCCCGGGCGCCCGGGGTCGGTCTCGAGCCGCACGAGGTCCATCACGTCGCCCTCGAGGCTCGTCAGCCCCCAGGCGACGTGCCGATTGGTGCCCACCGCCACCAGCGGCACCCCGGGCAGCACCACGCCCGCCAGGTCGACGTCGGCGTAGCGGAGCCGCGCGCGATACCAGACGTTGGGCACGCCGAGATCGAGGTGCATGTCGTTGGCGAGAATGGCGCGCCCGTCGACCGTCCGCGTTCCGGCTACCGCCCAGCCGTTCGAGCCGGCCGGGGGCTCGCCCGCGCTCGCGCCCAGCACGCCCGAGGCCGCCGCGCCCCCTCGCCGGCCCTGCGCCGACAGCGCCCGCAGATCGTCGACGGGCATCGGCGGCGGCGCGGGCGCTTGCGGGCCGAGCAGCGCCCGCGTGTAGCGGTCGACGTCGGCGCTCAGGAAGGCCGCCACGGCGGGCGGCAGGCTGTGGGCGAGGACGGTGCGCGTCCGCTCTTGCTCTTCGCTGTCGCCGAGCGCCTGGAACATGCCGAGCACGACCAGGACGCTGTCCTCGGGGCGCCAGGGCTCGGGCCGGTAGCGCAACAGCTCGCACTCGAGCGGCAGCGCCCTGGCGCCTTCGAGGTAGCCGTTGACGCCCTGCGCGTACGCGTCGAGCGCGGCGCGCTGGTCGGCGGGCAGGCGCGCGACGATCGCGGCCGCGGCGCGCGGCACGCCGTACAGCCGCTGGCGAGCGTCGCCCTCGACGAGCGGCGGCCCGAGGATCTCCGCGAGCCTGCCCGCGCTCTTCCGGCGGAGCAGGTCCATCTGAAAGAGCCGGTCGCGCGCCGTGACGTAGCCGAGCGCCCGGAAGGCGTCTTGCCGCGAGGCGGCGCGAATCTCGGGCACGCCGAGCCCGTCCGTGGCCACCCTCACGGGGCCCTCGAGGCCGCCCAAGGCCGCGGCCTCCGCGACGGGCGCCGTCGCAGGGCGGCCGCCGCCGTGCGCGCAGCCAGCGGCGACGACCGCCAGCGAGGCGAACGCGCCACGGACGGAAGGCCCGGCCGGCCCGAGCTGTCGCGCCCTTCGCCTCACGCGGCGCGCTCCGCCGCGACCACCGCCTCTTCGAAGATCGTCGCGATCTGGTCGATCTGCTCGGCGCTCACGATGAGCGGCGGCAGGAACCTGACCACGGCGTCGAGCCGGCCGCCCAGCTCGACGATGAGCCCGCGCGCGAGGGCCTCGGCCTGAACGCGGCGCGCCATCCCCGGCGCGCCCGGGCGGGCGCCGCTCGCGTCCGGCGCGGCGTCGCGCTCGACGATCTCGACGCCGACCATCAGCCCCCGCCCCCGCACGTCGCCGACGCAGCGCGCCGACTTCGCGACGGCGCTCAGGTGGCCCAGCAGGCGCTCGCCCATCGACGCGGCGTGCAGGTCGAGCCGCTGCTCGCGTACGAACTCCATCGTCGCGTGGCCCGTGGCCATCGCGAGCTGGTTGCCGCGGAAGGTGCCGGCGTGCGCGCCCGGGGCCCAGCGGTCGAGGTCCGAATTGTAGACGACGACGCTGAGCGGCAGGCCCCCGCCGACGGCCTTCGAGAGCAAGAGCACGTCGGGCACGATGCCGGCGTGCTCGAACGCGAACATCGCGCCCGTGCGCCCGAGGCCCGTCTGGATCTCGTCGACGATGAGCGGGATGCCCTGCCCCTGCGTGATCCGCCGGATCTCGCGCAGCCACGCGTCCGGCGCGGGGATGACGCCGCCCTCGCCCTGCACCGGCTCGAGGATCATGCCCGCCGCGGGCGTGATGCCGCCGTTCGGGTCCTTGAGGGCGCGCTCGACGTACGCGCTCGAGAGCCGGTGGCACTCGTCGCCGCCCACGCCGAAGGGGCAGCGATAGCGGTACGGGAACGGCAGAAAGTGCACGTCCGGCATCAGCCCCGCGACGGCGAGCTTGGGGTCGAGGCACCCGGTCAGCGACAGCGCGCCGTGGGTCATGCCGTGGTAGCCGCCCTGGAACGACAGCATCGAGCGCCGCCCGGTCGCCGTCTTGACGAGCTTGACGGCGGCCTCGGTCGCGTCGGCGCCCGACGGCCCGCAGAACTGGATGCGCGCCTTCTTGGCGAACGCCTCGGGCAGGCAGGCGAACAGGGCGTCGACGAAGCGCTGCTTGACCGGCGTGGTGAGGTCGAGCGTCTGCAGCGGCACGCCCTCGCGCAGCGTCTGCTGAATCGCCTCTTTTACCACGGGGTGGTTGTGCCCGAGCGCGAGCGCGCCGGCGCCGGCCAGGCAGTCGATGTAGGACCGCCCCTCGGTGTCGACGACGTGCACGCCGCTGCCCGTGGCGAGCGCGATGGGCAGCTTGCGCGGGTAGCTGCGGGCGTTCGACTCGCGCGCCTTCTGCTGTTCGAGGTAGGGGTTCGTGCCGCCGGCGGCGTCGACGTTAGGCGCTAGGTGTCTGGCGTTCATGGTGTGTCCTCGTCCGGGAGCTCAGGGGTGCTTTCGGTGCTTCCGTCAGACGGCCGAAGTCGAGCCGCAGGCATCGGTCTGCCGTCGCGAAGTATTGGTCGTCGTGCGTGATGACGAGCGCGGTCTTGCCCGCCGCCCGCAGCTCGGGCAGCAGCTCGGTGTAGAAGACCTTGCGGAAGGCCGGGTCCTGGTCGGACGCCCACTCGTCGAACACGTAAAAGGGTCTGTCTTCGAGCGCGGCGGCGAGCAGGGCGAGGCGCTTGCGCTGCCCCTGCGACAGCCCGGCGACGCGCAGCCTGCCCCCCTCGACGCTCACGCGGTGCCCGAGCTCGAGCCGCGCGATGTAGTGCCGCGCCCGCTCGGCCAGCGCCGGGTCGTCGAGCCCGAGCAGCTCTTCGAAGACGTGGTAGTCGGCGAAGACCGCCGAGAAGAGCCGCCGGTAGCCGAGGGCGTCGCCGACGGGCGCGCCGTCGAGCAAGATCTCGCCGGACTCGGGCGCGTACAGCCCGAGCAGCAGCCGCGCGAGCGTCGTCTTGCCGCTGCCGTTGCCGCCCACCAAGAATACGATCTCGCCCGGCCGGAACGCCAGGTCGATGGGCCCGAGGCGGAAGCTCTCCTCCTCCTGCTCGCGGTAGTAGCGGTGCGTGACCCCGACGAGCTCGAGGCTCCGCCAGGGGGCCGCGCGCCCTTCGGGCCTGGGGCCCTCGGCGCCGCCGGCCGCCGCCGCCGCGGCAGGCTTTGCCTCCGGCGCGAGCGCGAAGCCGAGATCGCTCACCTTCTTGAGCGCCACGCCGGCCCGGCCGATCGCGGGCATGGCCTCGACCGCGAGGCCGAACGACGCCATCAGGTAGAGCAGCGCGAGGGCGGCGCCGCCGGCCTCCGAGGGGCCGAGCCCCGCCGCGCCGGGCAGCACGAAGGCCGTCAGCGCGAGCACGGCGTAAAAGAGCAGCGAGCCCCAGCCGAGGGCGAGGCTGTACTGGGTCGAGCCCGCGACGTACTCGCGCCGGTAGGCCTCCGCGCTGCCGCCGAGCTGGTCGGCCAAGAACATCTCGCCCCGCCGGCGATTCAGCTTGAGCTCTTTGACGCCCGCGGTAAGCGCCCGAAAATGCCGGAAGAGCGAGTCGCCCGTCTCGCGGGCGCGCGCGAACGAGCGCAGCGCGGGGCGCTCGTGCATCTTGAAGAGCGCGGTACCCGCCGCCATGGCCGCCAGCACCGCGGCCAGCACGGCCCACGACAGCCAGCCCAGATAGATCAGGCAGCCCAGCGCGGTCGCGCCCTGCACGCAGGCGAGCGGCAGGGCCACATAAGCCTGGCTAATGACCGCCGTGTCGTCGTTCAGCGTCGCGAGCAGCCGGTGCCCGCCGAGCTCTTCGAGTTGGCGGAGGGGCGCCTCGAGGATGCGCCGGCTCAGCTGCACGCGCAGGTCGGCGATCGCCCCTTGCCCGAGCCGGGCGAGTAGGGCCTCCGAGAGCCCCTTGCTGGCCACGCTGAGGGCGGCGAGCCCCAAGAAGGCGCCGACCAACGTCGCCGTGGGGCGCCCGGCGATCGCCGTCTGAATCAAGGCGATGACGCCCGCGCTCGCGAGCCCGCCCGTCACGCCCGCCCCCACCGCGAGCACGAACAGGCGCCACGAGCGGCGCAGCAGAAAGCCGAGCATGTCGGTCATTCGCTCTCCGGCCCTTCGCGGCCGCCGGGCGGGCCGGCCGCCGGCCCTTCGGCCGCGGGCAGCCGCTTGGCCCGGCGGGGCAGCGCGACGAGCGCCGGCCCCTCACCGCCGGCCCCGCGCTCCCGTGCTGCCTGCACGCGCTCGGCGAGACCGGCCACGGTCGGCCGTTCGAAGAAGTCGCGCAGCGACAGCTCGACGCCGAAGGCCTCTCGGACGCGGTTCAAGATCTGTAGCGCGAGCAGCGACTCTCCGCCGAGCGCGAAGAAGTCTTGCCCGGCGTCGACGCTTCCGAGGCCGAAGGCCCGCGCCCAAATCTCCGCCACCTGCGACGCGAGCGTCTCGGCGGGGGCGGGCGCTGCGCCCGGCGGTCGGTCGCTCCCGGCCGAGGGCGCGCCCGGCGACCGGTCGCCCCCGGCCGAGGGGGCCCCCGCCCGGCCGATGCCCAGTCGGCCGGCCAGGGCGGTGCCTTCGTCGTCCTTCGGCAGGCCGCCGAGCGGGCGCGCCGAGACGACTACCTGAGGCATTGCCCCCTGGCTGAAGACGCGATGAAAGGCCTGCTGCCCCTGCTCGGGCGTCATGCCGCCGAGGATCACGTCGCCCATGCCCAGGGCGGCGAGGCGGGCTTCGGCACGGGCCGCCATGCCGACGTGCCGCCAGCGATCGAAGTTCACGGACACCGTGTACGGCCCGCCCTCGCGCGCCGCGGAGTGCGCCAGCGCGTCGAGAAACGCGTTGGCGGCGGCGTAACCGGCCCGCGCGATGCCGCCGCTGAGCGCGGTGATCGACGAGCAGAGCAGGACGAAGTCGGGGCGGCAGAGGCGGGCGATTTCGCGCAGCGCGAGCGCCCCGAGCGCCTTGGGCGCGAGCTCTGCTTCGAGGGCCTCGCCCGTCAGCCGCTCGATGAAGCCGCCTTCGGCGACCCCGGCCGCGTGCACGAGGCCGTGCAGCGCCCCGAACCGCTCGATCGCCCGGCCTGCCGCGGCGCGCATCGCGGCGACGTCCGTCACGTCGGCTTGCACGACGAGCACCTCGGCGCCGAGCTCTTCGAGCGCCTTCAGGCGCGCTCGTTGCTCTTCACTGGCCGGCGAGCGCCCCGTGAGAAGCAGCCGGGCGCGAACCCTCCGGGCGAGGTAGTCTGCCGCCCAGAGCCCGACGCCGCCCAAGCCGCCCGTGATCAGGTAGGCCCCCCGCTCGCGAAGGAGCGGCGGCACGTCTGGCGCCGCGTCCAGCGCCGCCGGCTCGACGCTCGGCACCCAGCGATGCCGCCCGCGGTACAAGGCGACGGCGTCGTCACCTCCGGACTGCGCTTCGGCGACGACGCGGCCAACGAGCCATTCGATCTCGGCCGGCTCCGGGCGGGCGGCCTCGAGATCGAGCAGGCGGCACCGCAGGTGCGGGTACTCTAGCGATACGCTGCGACACGCCCCGATCAGAGGCGCCTGCTCGGGCCGCAGCGCCTCCCGCCCGGTCAGATCGTGCAGGCCGTTGGCGAGCGCGATGAGGCTGGCGCGTTCGGGCCTCTGGCCGAGCAGCCGCGCCGTCCAGAGCAAGCTCAGCGCCCCGCGACCTTGCGCGCGCCGGAATCCGGCCGCGTCGAGCCCCGCGCCGCTCGCCTCGCCGAGGCCGAAGGCGTGCGCGGCGTGGGTGGGCCACTGCGGGCCGGCGCCGAGCTCTCGCCCGAGCGCTTGGTAGTCTTCGGGCCGGTCGGGCCTTAGGGCGAACGCTCCGACCGCTAGCCGCTCGAAGCGGGGGCCGCTTCGGACCAGCGTGACCCTATGGCCGGCCTTCTCGAGTCGTTCGACGAGCGGCGGGGTGATGCCCCCTTCATCTGCGAAGACGAGCCAGTGTGAGGGCTTGCCGTCGGGCTCGCGCTCTCGAAGGGGGGCGCGGCGCCACGACGGGGCGTAGAACCATTCGCCGACGTCGCCGGGCGAGCTTTCTCGTGCCTCGGCGCGCTCTGCACGCGTCGACGTGGCATGCGGCCCAAGGTCGGCCGTGTCGAGCCAATGCCGCTGCTTGTGCTCGAACGGCGTTGCGGGCAGCGCCACCCGCCGCCCCCGCCGCTCTCCGCGAAGGCCCGAGAAGGAGAGGGGGGCGCCCGCGACCCAGAGGCGCGCCGCGGCGTCGAGCAACGCCGCGCCGTCGGCGTCGGCACTCGCCCCCGCGGCCTCGCCCTCGGCCGACAACGTCCCGAACGCGAGCGACTCTGACTCGCCCGGTGCGCTGCCGCCAGCCACCTGTCGGCATAGCCTGCTAAGCGCCTGCCCTGGCCCGACCTCGAGCAGAATGCGCTCGGGCTTCGCCCCCAGGGCTCGCACGCCTTCGGCGAAGCGAACCGCGCCCCGCAAGTGCCGGGCCCAATAGCCGGGGTCTTGCGCCTCGGCCGGCGTCACCCAGGTGCCCGTCAGGTTCGAAACCCAAGCGGTCTGCGGCGCGCGCAGCCTCACGCGGGCGACTTCTTCGGTGAAATCACGAATAATACCGTCCATGAGGCGAGAGTGAAACGCGCGCGTCACGGGCAGGCGCCGGGCCTTCACGCCGCGCCCGGCGAGATCGCGCTCGAGGCGCTCGATCGCCGCCACGGGCCCGGAGAGCACGCACTGGCGCGGCGCGTTGACGGCGGCCAGGTCGATCTCGTCGCCGAGCCAAGACCGCGCGTCGTCTTCGGCTGCGGCGACCGCCAGCATGGCGCCTTCGGCCGTCGCCTCCATCAGCCGCCCGCGCGCCGCGACCAAGGCGAGCGCATCTTCGAGCGAGAGGCAACCGCCCACGCAGGCGGCCACGTACTCGCCGACGCTGTGGCCCAGCGTGGCCTCCGGCGTCAGCCCCCACGACGCCCACAGCCGAGAGAGGGCATATTCGATCGTGAAGAGGGCCGGTTGTGCCATCGACGTGCGGGCGAGGGCCGCCGCGGCCCGCCCGGCGTCCGCGGGCGCCGGAAAGAGGAGCGTCCGGATGTCCAGGCCCAGCGCCGGCTCGAGGCGGCGCGCGCACTCATCGACTTCGGCCCGAAAGACCGGCTCGGTTTCGTACGGGCCGCGCGCCATGCCGGGGTACTGGCTGCCCTGCCCCGGAAAGAGGAAGACGACCGGCCGAGGCCCGCCCGCCGCCGTGCCGAGCCGCACCGAAACGTCGCGGGCTCGCAACGCGCGCGCGGCCTCGTGCGAGGTGCGGCACACCAAGGCGCGGCGGTGGGCGAAGGCCCGGCGGCCGAGCTGCAGCGTGTGCGCGGCGTCGGCCAGGTCGTCGCCCCGCTCGAGGTGCGCCGCGAGGGCGTCGGTCAACGTCTCGAGCGCCTCGCGGGAGCGCGCCGAGAGCACGACGAGCTCGTGCGGCCGGGCCGAGGCGGCGGCCGCCGTCGGGGCCGGCGCCTCTTCGAGGACGACGTGGGCGTTGGTGCCGCCCAGGCCGAAGCCGCTCACCCCGGCGCGGCGCGGCGCGCCGGAATCAGGCCACTCGCGCAGCTCGGTCGCCACGAAGAACGGGCTGTTCGCGAAGTCGATGGCGGGGTTCGGCTCGCGGAAGTGCAAGCTCGGCGGAATGCGCCGGTGGGCCAGCGCCAGCGCCGCCTTGATGAGCCCGGCGATGCCTGCGGCCGCGTCGAGGTGGCCGACGTTGGTCTTCACCGAGCCGAGCGCGCAAAAGCCCTTCTTGTCGGTGCCGGCGCGAAAGGCCTGCGTCAGCGCCGCGACCTCGATGGGGTCGCCCATCGGCGTGCCCGTGCCGTGCGCCTCGACGTAGCCGATCGTGTCGGCCCCGACGTCGGCGGCCGCGTGGGCGTCGCGGACGACGCGCGCCTGCCCTTCGACGCGGGGCGCGGTGTAGCCGACCTTCTTGCGGCCGTCGTTGTTGATGGCCGAGCCCTTGATGACGGCGACGATCGCGTCGCCGTCGTCGAGCGCGTCGTCGAGCCGCTTGAGCAAGATCACGCCGACGCCGCTGCCGGGCACGGTGCCGCGGGCCCGGGCGTCGAAGGCGCGGCAGTGCCCGTCCGGCGAGCCGATCGCGCCCTCCTGGTAGAGGTAGCCGACGTTCTGCGGCACGCCGATCGAGACGCCGCCGGCCAGGGCGAGCTCGCATTCGCCGTTCAGCAGGCCCTGGCAGGCCAGGTGCACGGCCACCAGCGAGGTCGAGCAGGCCGTCTGCACCGCGACGCTCGGCCCCTCGAGGTTCAGCTTGTACGAGACGCGCGTGGTCAGAAAGTCTTTGTCGAGCGCGAGGAGCGTCGAGATGTCGGCCGCCGATTGCAGCCGGGCGCCCGAGGCGAAGGCGTCGCGTCGGTACCCGTTCAGGCTCGAGCCGGCGTAGACGCCGACCCGCCCGCCCGCGCGCTCGGGGTCGTAGCCGGCGTTCTCGAAGGCCTCCCAGGCGCACTCCAAGAAGAGCCGGTGCTGCGGGTCGAGCGCGGCGGCCTCGCGGGGCGAGAAGCCGAAGAATTCGGCGTCGAAGCGGTCGACGCCGTCCAGCACCGCCCGGGCGCGGACGTAGTCGGGCCGGGCGAGCAGCGCGGGGTCGACGCCGGCCGCGAGCAGCTCGCCTTCGCCGAGCGTCGCGACCGACTCGACGCCCTCGCAGAGGTTGCGAAAGAACGCCTCGACGCTCGCGGCACCCGGAAAGCGCCCCGCCATGCCGATGATCGCGACGTCGAGGCTCGGGCGGTGGCCGCCCCCGTTCGAGGCCGTCATTCTGCGGTCTCCCTTCCGCCGCGCCGGCGCGCGAAGAGCTCGGCGCGGCGGTCGCGCGCGACCCGCGCCCGCTCGCGGCCCCGCTCGCTCTCGGGGGGCGCGCCGTCGGCGGCGCCGCTCAGGGCCGCCGCGAGGGAGGCGACCGTGGGGTGCTGGAACAGAAGCAACATCGGAAACGCTTGTTGCGTCGCCTCCCGCAGGCGGTGGTGGACCCGCGTCAGCAACAGCGAATGGCCGCCCAGGTCGAAGAAGTTGTCGTCGACCCCCACCTGGCCGACGGGCAACACCTCTTGCCAGATCGTGGCAATCGTCCGCTCGAGCTCCGTCCTCGGCGGCGCAGCGCTGCGGGCTGGGGCTTCGCGCGGCTCGCCGAGCGCGGGTAGCGCCCCGCGGTCGAGCTTTCCGTTGGGCGAGAGGGGCATCGCGTCGAGCACGCGGATGGGCCAGGGCAGCATGGCCGCCGGCAGCGAGCGGGCGAGCGCGGCGCGCAGCGCCTCGGGCTCGGGCGCCCGCTCGCCCGCGCGACCCGTCACGTACGCCACG
>DASTPP010000058.1:0-75909 GCA_035762175.1 Polyangiaceae bacterium
GGCGCGGCCGGCAGGGGCGCGGACGCCGCCTCGGCCCCCGGCGGGGGCGCCTCGGCGAGGCGAGAGAGGCTGAACACGATGCCGAGCGCGACCGCGACCGCCTCGGTCGCGGTGTCGATCGCGGCGTGACGCACCTCTTGCGCTTGCAGCATGTTGAGCGCCCGCCGCACGTGCTCGCGGGCGTCGAACGCCGAGCGGAGCTCGATCGTCGGCGCCGAGCGCTCGATGGCGTGCAGCGCGCTCATGGCCTGCGCCACCGGCTCGGCCACGAGGAGCAAAGAGGGCGGCACCGTGGGGTCGGCTTGCAGCGCGCCGAGCGCCCGAGCCAGCGTTTCTCGGGCCGTTTTCGCCTGGAGAAGGGGGTCGGACATGGTGGAATACCGGTCGCGGCCCCCACGCTAGCACTCTTTGCGTCAGCCCGCGCGTGCCACGAGCGCGGCCAAGCCCTCGGGGCCCAGCACCCGCCCCTCGACCTCGCCCTCGAGCAAGGCGACGGCCCCGTCGGCCGTGCGCACCACCGCGCGCCCGCCCACCAGCGCCGCCTCCGCGGGCGCGAGCGCCGCGGGGAACGAGGGCGCCGGCTCGACGCGCGTGACGGCCACCGACTCGCCCGCGATCTCGACGAGGGCCCCCGGGCTCGGCGCGAGCGCGCGCACCTGCCGCAGCACCTCGCTGGTCGGCCGGGCGAAGCGCAGCGCCGTCTCTTCGTCGTCGGGCTCGGGCGCGTGCGTCGCGAGCGACTCGTCTTGGGGCTCTTCGGGCGGCGGATCGCCGGCGGCGAAGCGGCCCACCACCTCGCGCAAGAGCGCGAGCGAGGGCCGGTCGAGCGCGCGCGCGAGCTGCCAGGCGTTCCACGAGGGGTCGACCGCGAGCTCGCGCCGGCCGAGCACCGCGCCGGTGTCGTACTCGTCGGCGAGCCGGTGCGCGCTCACCCCCGCGACCGCGTCGCCGCAGCGGATCGTCCAGTAATACGGGTCGGGGCCGCGGTGGCGCGGCAGGAGCGAGGGGTGCACCCCGACGGCGCCGAGGGGGCAGGCGGCGAGCAGGGCCGGGGGCAGGCGTTTGGTCCAAAACCAGCTCACGAGCAGCCGGGCGCCCGACGCGCGCACCCGCCGGGCGAGCGCGGGGTCGCCCGCGTCGGGGCGCACGAGGTAGCGGTCGCCGAAGAGGCGCGCGGCCCGGCGCGCCCCGGGCGCGCGGCGCCGGCAGCTCGCCACGAGCTCGAGGCGGTGGCCGTCGGCGGCCAACAGCAGCGCCCCGAGGGGCAGCCCGAAGTAGGCGACCGAGAGCGGCGCGCGCATGCGCTCACTCGTAGATCGTGGTCGTGAGCACGTCGATGAGCGCGACGAGCGATTCGGGCGCGTCGTGCTCGAAGGCGACCCCCGCCCGCGTCGGCGCCTCGGGCCCCCCGCTCCGCTGGCACCAGACGACCGAGCCGCGGAGCGAGAGCGGGTCCCACAGGGTGGGAGCGGCCAACTCGAGCACGACCGGCGTGCCCACCTCGACCGGCTCGGCCATGGCGAGGCCGGCGCCCGCCAGGCTGAGGTCGAGCACGTGCGCCTCGCGGACCCAACCGGTGCGCTCGTGACGCAGGTACGCGCCGATTGACACGGCCCTCCGCTCGTGCGCCCGAAAGTGCCCGACCCGGGCCATCGTCATCGCAACGCTACCATAAACGACCGGGCTTTTAGTACCATCGGCACCGCGCCGGCGAAGGGCCCCCCCTCGGCGCCCCGGGAGACCCCATTTTCATGCCCCAAGATACCCGCAAGGACCCGCGCGCGAAGGTGCTTACGCTCACGGTGCGCTACAAGAGCGCCACCGTCGACGAGTTCATCGAGCACCACTCTCACGACGTCAGCCGCGGGGGCATGTTCATCAAGACGCCGTCGCCCTTCCCGGCGGGTACGCTGCTCAAGTTCGAAATCAAGATCTCCGACGACCGGTACGTCCTGCAGGGCGTCGGGCGCGTCGTCTGGAAGCGCGAGACGACCCAGGCGACGACCGACCTGCCGGCCGGCATGGGCGTCAAGTTCATCAAGCTCGACGAGTCGTCGCGCGCCGTCATCGACCGGCTGGTGGGGGCCCGGCCCGAGGGCGCCGCGTCGGCGTACGAGTCCGACCCCGCCGGGCGCGAGCGCGACGCCTCGCCGCGGCCGGCCCCGGCGCCCGCGCCGGCCGCCGGCGGCGCCTCGCTCGCCTCGGCGCGCAAGGGCACCATCATCGGCCTGGGCTCGCCGATGAAGGGCGACTTCAGCTCGCTCGTGCCCGGCGACGAGCCGGGCTTCTTCCCGCAGCAGGCCACCCCCGCCCCGCAGCCGCCGCCCGAAGAGCGCACGGTGATGAAGCAGGCGGCCGAGCTGCTGCAAGAGGCCCTCAAAGACACGAGCGGCTCGGTCGTGACCGAGGCGCCCATGTTCGAGTCGGCGCCGGCGCAGCCCGTGGCCGGCCCCTCCTCGGCTTCGGGCCGCGCGACCGCGCCGGCGCCCGCGCCCATCATGAACGCGCCGACGCCCGTCGCGACGCCCTCGTACGTGCCGCCGCCCGCGGCGCCCGGCCCCGCCTACAACCCGACCCCCGGCGGCACGCCCTCGCTCGGCACGGCGACGCCCGCCTTCGGCTCGCACGCCTACGGCGCGCCGCCCGCCGCCGCCCAGCCCGCCGCCGCCTTCGCGCCGACCGCCCCGCAGCCGACCTACGGCGCGCCGCCCGCCCAGCACGCGTTCGTCCCCGCGCCGGCGCCCTCGCCCTTCGGGCGCGCGTCCTCCCCCCCCGCCGCCCAGCCCGCCTACGGGCCGCCGCCCGGCGCGAAGCCCGCGGCGCCCGGCTTCGGGGGCGCCCCGGCCTCGCCCGCGATGGGGCCCGCGCCGGCCCACTTCGGCCCGGGCGGCGCGCCCGTCGGCGCCCAGCCGGCGGCCGACCCTTACGGCGGCCGCTCGTTCGGCGAGTCGCCGCGGCGCTCCCGCCCGGCCCCCGCCGCCGAGCCGCCGCCCTCGCCCGGCTCGAGCGGGCGCATCTTCGTCATCGCGGGCCTGTTGGCCGTCGCGGGCGTCGGCGCCTGGTTCGTCGCCCGAAGCGGCGCCCTCGGCGGCGGCACGCCCCCGGCGACGACGGCCGAGCCCGTCGCGTCCGAAACGCCGCCCCCGGCGAGCGCGTCCGCCGACGTCGCCGCGACGGCGCCCGCCGACGCGGCCTCGGCCGGCGCGACGCCCGAGGCGCCCGCGAGCGCCTCGGCGGGCGCGATCGCGCCGCCCGCCTCGGGGGCCGCCGCCGCGAGCGCCGCCCCGACGGGCGCCGCCGCCAGCGCAGCCGCGCCCGGGGCTTCGAGCGCGGGCGCGCCCGGCGCGGCGAGCGCGAGCGCGAGCGCGGCCGCCCCGGTGGTCAAGCCGCCGAAGCCCCGCAAGCCCCCGCCGCCGGCGACGACGGCCGAAGAGAAGAAGCCGACGCCCCCGGCCGAGACCGAAGAAAAGAAGGTCGAAGAGAAGAAGCCCGCCGACAAGAAGCCGCCGATCGAAGACCCCTACTCGCCCTGATCGGCGGGGCGCCGAGCGCCGGGCTCGCGGCGGCGCCGCCGACGGGCGCGGCGGGCGCCCCCTTCAATCGCGCACGCCCGCGCCGCCCGCGCCGCCGGACTCGCCGCGCCGCCGCGCCTGGATGGCGCGCACCGCCTCGTAGAGCCCGTTGTCGCCGCGCAGGCAGCGGTAGCAATCTTGGCGCTTGAGAAAGCCGCAGCCCGTCGTCGACTGCAGGGGCGTCAGGTAGGGCAGCGAGCGCGCGTCGCCGTGCTGCTTCGCGGACGCGAAGTGCTTGCGCCGCTCGCAGCCCTGCGAGCCGCGCAGGCTGAGCGCGGTGCGCAGGGCGGGCGAGGCGTTCTCCTTCGCGCGCCCCTGGTTGAGCGAGGCCATCGCGCGGCGCGCGGCGCCGGGCGCGCTCTGCCGGTCGGTGCCGAGCTCGTAGAGCAAGTCGGCCCCGGCCGCCCCCAGCTTGTCTTCGAGCAGCGCGAAGGCCGCGTCGGCGCTCTCTTCGGCCTGGGCGAGGGCGAACACGTCTTTGCGCACGTCGGGGTCGTCGAGCAGCGCGGGGTCGGCCGCGAGCGCCGGCTCGTACGCCGCGGCGGCGCGCGCCCACTGCTTGGCGCCCGCGTACGCCCGGGCGAGCGCGCGCTGCACCCGCCGGTCGTCGGGCGCGCGCTGGGCGAGCTTCTCGAGCGCCTCGATCCCTTCGACGCTCGCGGCGCGCACCTCGTCGTCGCTCGGCGATGGCGCGCCCGGGGGCGCCTTCGGGTGCCCGTCGCCCGGGGGGGCGTCGACGCGGCCCATCGTCGGCGCCGACGAGGTCGACGGCGGCCCGCCGCCGTCGCCGCCCGAGGAGCGCACGACGAGGCCGACCACCAGAAAGCCCACCAGCAAAGCCGCCACGCCCGCGCCCACCACCGGCGCCGACACGGGCGGCTTCTCGATGCGCCCCTGCTTGAGCGTCTCGGGCAGCCGCCGCGCCCACGCGATGAGGGGCGCGGCCGCGCGCGGCAGCTCGCCGAGGACGCCGCGGCCCAGGGCGGCGGCGCCGGCGACGCGGGCGCCGACGCTCGGGCCGGCGCTCCGCGGGGGCCGCTCGTCGGCGTTCGACGGCCGCGGCGGCGGGGGCGCGGGCGCCGCCGTCTCGGCCGCCGCCTTCTCGAGCGCCTCGAGCGCGGCGCGGGCGTCGGCGTAGCGGTCGGAGGCCACCTTCGCGAGCAGCGTGCGCACCACCTCTTCGACCGCCGCGGGCACGCTCGCGCTCGCCGCGGGCGCCATCGAGGCGATGCGCGGCACGGGCTTGGACACCACCATGCCCAAGATCTGAACCTTGTTCGCCGCGTCGAAGGGGCGCCGCCCCGCCAGCATCTCGAACAAGATGACGCCGAGGGCGTAGAGGTCGGCGCGGTGGTCGACCTCCTGGCCGAGCGCCTGCTCGGGCGCCATGTACTCGGGCGTGCCGTAGACCATGCCGAGCTGCGTGAGCGCCGGCCCCGAGCCCGTCAGCTCGGGCTCGCGCACCGAGGGCGCGAGCTCGCCGACGGGCACCTTGGCGATGCCGAAGTCGAGCACCTTGACGAAGTCGGGGTCGCCCTCGCGATCGACCAGCATCACGTTCTCGGGCTTCAGGTCGCGGTGCACGATGCCGATCGCGTGCGCGCGGTGCAGCGCGCGCAAGATCTGCCCCGCGATGCGCACCGCCCGGCCGACCGAGAAGGGGCCCTTCGCCATCTCGTCGCGCAGGCCCCGCCCCTCGATGTGCTCGAGCACCAGGAAGAACGACCCGTTCTCGAGCTTGCCGAAGTCGGTCGCCGTCGCGACGTTGGGGTGCTCGATGTGCGCGGCCGCCATCGCCTCGCGCTCGAAGCGCGCGACGACCTCGGGCAGGCGCGTCATCTCGGCGTGCAGCACCTTGACCGCCACCCGCTTGCGGATGAGAAGGTGCTCGGCCGCGTAGACCGCGCCCATGCCCCCCTCGCCGATGACGGCGTCGAGGCGATAGCGCTCGGCGATGACCGTCCCGACGAGGGCCTTCGGCCCTTGCGCCCCGGGGGCCCCCGCACGGCTCGCGCTCTCGTTCATGCCAGGCCCGTCATCTTACCCTTCCGCGGGCCCTCGCAAAGTATCACGTGGCCGCGGCCCCGCCTTTGCACCCGCGGGGGGCGCTCGAAGCGCCGCCCGAGAGCCGTTTTCTGCGCCCGCGGCCCGGGCTATGGTGGCTCCGCCCGGCCCGGTTGAGCTCCCGGTCGCCGCGCGGGCACGACGCGCGCATGATTTTGCCCCCCTTCGCGCTCCACGTGCGGCGGCGCCTCGACGAGCGGGCCCCGCGCCCGCTGCCCGCCCGAGGCCTGGCCCGCGCCAGCGTGCTCGTGCCGATCGTTTGCCCGCCCGGGGGCGAGCCCGGCGTCTGGCTCTTGCGCAAGCGGAGCGATCTCCGACGCCACGCGGGCCAGATCGCCCTGCCCGGCGGCAAGATCGAGCCCGGCGAGACGCCCCTCGAGGCCGCGCTTCGCGAAGCCCACGAAGAGATCGGGCTCGCCCCCGCGGCGGTGACGGTCTTGGGGGCGCTCGACCCTTACCTCACCCTCACCACGACCTTCCTGGTGTCGCCCTTTGTGGGCTACGTCCCGCCGGGCTTCCGCCCCGCACCGGACGAGCACGAAGTGGCGCACGTTTTTATGGCGCCGCTCGCGCTCTTCGCACGCTCGCCGACCTTTCGCCTTCGGGGCGCGCCGGGCTGGCCGCTTCCGATCGCCGTCTACGAGGTCGGCGGCGAGGTGGTCTGGGGGCTGACCGCAGCGATTTTGCGGGGCCTGGCCCGCCGCACGCTCGGCGCGGCCCCCCGACCGGACGCGGGCCCGCGGGGGTTAAAAAATGGTTGTGCCCTTCGCCCGAGGCCCCGAAGGGCTTCGAACGAAGGGCACATGCCGGTCGGTTCGCCCCCGCCGGGGGGCGGGCGCTCACCAGTAGAAGGTGAGGCCGCCGCGCAGCAAGCCGCCGCCCGAGGTGTTGGTTCGCCGCCCGGTGGCCGGGTCGGTGAACTCGGGGTTGGTCGCGGCCGCCTGGTCGGTGCGCCCGCGCACGAAGCCGATGAGGTCGACGTTGAGGGCGGTCTTCTTGGCGACGCGGAACTCGAAGCCGGCGCCGAGCTGCACGCCGAAGTAGCCGTAGCGGTCGATGGTCGAGCCGCTGCTCGAGTAGTTCGGGCCCTTGTACTCGAAGGGCACCTCGACGCGTGCCGACGACCAGCCGAGGCCGCCCAGCATGTAGAACTGGGCCCGGTCGCGCGGGTTGACGAACACGAGGGCGTTGACCGAGAGCGGCACCTCGGTGCGGCGGCGGCCGTGGTAGTCGCGGCCGCCGACGACGTCGAGGCCGAAGTCGAGGGCGAAGTAGCCCGTCGGGCGCGCCCGCAGGGCGAAGCCGACGCCGCCCATGCCGCTGTCGCTCGACTTGTCTTTGCGGTCGCCCATCAGGGCGCCGAGCAGGTGCATGTTGAAGCCCCACTCGGAGCGCTGCCGCCGGTGGTAGGCGAGCGGCGGCGGCTCGTAGCGGGGCACCGGGCGCTGCACCACCACGGTCGGCGGGGGCGGCGGGACCTTCTTCTCGACCGGCGCGGCCTCTTCGTCGTCGGGCTCGGCGACGTCGTCGGGCTGAGGCGCGGCCTTCTCGGCGGGCGACTCGTCGGCGCAGAACCAGGCGCCGTTCGGACAGTCACCGGTGTTGCGCGCGGAGTCTTGGGCCCACGCGGCGGCAGGAAGGGTCACTAGGACGGCGGAAAGAAGCGTGACGGGACGGCGCATCGACGCGGCTCCTTACCAGTTGCAAGCCTTGAGCGTAGCAACGTAGGTGCCACGCGCCAGGCCGGTTTGTAGTTTCCGCGAGAGGCAAGCAGGCATAAGAAAAACCCTCCATTCCTACAGTCATGGGGCCCCCCGGGCCGCCTTCAAGGGGGCGTGCGTCAACGGGGCAGCGCGGCCAGAAGGTCGCCCTTCTGAGCCGCGAGCTTTGGCGACAGACCCACAGGGTACGGGCTGGGGTGGCGCAGCAACAAGAGGGAATCGGGCAGCCCCTGCAACGCGGCCAGGGCCCGCTGCCGGGCCTCGGTCAGGGGGTCGGGGGGCCCGACGCGGCGCCCGCCCCGCAAGAGGGCCGTAGTCAATGGCACGCCCCGGGCGGCGCCGACCGGCACCGGGGCCGCCACCCCGAGCGCCCCGACCATCAGGGCCGACGAGGCGGGCTGAATGCGCTCGCTCGCCATATGCAATACGTCGGCCACGGGCATCGAGCGCGCGTCGAGGTAGCGAACGACCAGCTTGCGGCCCGGCTCGACCAGGGGGTCGAAGGCCGCGCCGAGCCGCGGCGACCAGGCCCCCTCTTGCTCGAGCGCCACCAGGTCGACGCGCGCCGACAGGAGCGACGGGGCGTCGAGGTCGTGGACCAGAAAGCCGCCGAGCGACGTCCAGCGTTGACGCAGGGCGAGGATGGTCGCGTCGCTGTCGCCGCCGGGCCCGAGCTCGACGAGCTGGTCGAGCGCGCCCCCCCCCCAGTCGTCGGACGAGGGCGGGCGCAGCGAGCCGCTCGCCGAGGGGGCCGCCGGGGGGCCGTCGCTCGCGCGCACCGGCAGCCCGTGGCGCAGGCCCGGCCCGAGCGCGGTCGTCGCGCTGACGCCGCCCACGTACGCCGCGCGCGCCACCAGGTCGGCCCCGAGCTCGCCGAGCCGCGCCGAGGCGCCGTCGACCACGGGCTTGCCGTTGGCGGCGAGGACGCAGCGCGCCGCGCGCGTCGCCGCCGCCGTCGCCCGCTCGACCCGGCCGCGCACCAGCATCAGCGCCACGAGCACGTCGGCGTAGCGCCCCTCGACGCTGACGACCGGCTCGTCGCCGAAGACGACCGAGCCGTCGAGCGCCGCGTCGAGGTCGACCCGCAGCGGCCCCGCCGCGAGCCGGTCGAGCAAGGGCTCGATGCCCGCGACGGCCGCGCGCGCCGCCCGGAGCTCGTCGTCGCCCGGCAGCTCGGACTCGAGCGCCTGCGCCGCGTCTTCGACCCCCGCCATCAGCAAGAAGCCGTAGTCGGGCGGCGGCCGCAGAAAGCGCAGCTCGCAGGTGGCGCGCCGGTCGCCCAGCCCCTCGCGCAGCGCGGCGCCGGCCGCGGCGAGCACGCGCGCGTCGGCCAGGAGGGGCGAGCTGCGGGCCGGCGGCATCGGCCCCTACCCTAGCGCCTCGGCGCCCCCGGCGCGAGAGGCCCCGCGGCCCCCCGCCCCTTCAATTGGCGCCCCCGCCCGGGGCCCGCTCGGGCGCGATGCCGCGGGCGTTCAAGATCTCGCGGATGGCGCCGCGCGCCGTCGCGTTCGTCTCGCCGAGCGCCGCGTTGGCCACCTCGACGAACACCCGCCCCCGCGACTCTTTCAGGGTCTGCACCACCACGCGCCGGTCGTCGGCCGCGCCGAAGGCGAGCACCCCGACCAAGAGCTCGGCCGCCTCGACCAGCTCGATGCGGCCGAGCGCGCGCAGCGCCGCGTGCCGCACCTCGGGCCGCGTCGCCTCGCGGTAGACGCGCGCCAGCGGGTCGAACGCGTGCGGGAAGCGCAGCTGCTCGAGCGCCGAGGTCGCCGCCCGCACGACCTCGGGGCTCTCGTCGGCGAGCCCCGCGCGCACCGTCACGAAGGTGCGCTTGTAGAGAAAGCGCGAGAGCGCCTTGAGCGCCGCCGCCCGCACCTCGGCCTCGGGCCTTCGCGCGAGCGCCTCGAGCGGGGCCAAGATGCCATAGAGCTCGAGGTGCTCGAGCGCCCCGCACACGAGCAGCGCCGCCCGCCCCGACGAGGGGTCGGCCTCGGCCGAGAGCGCCACCAGCCGCCCGACCAGCGCCCGCCGCCGCGTCACGTCGGCCGAGGGGCCCGGCTCGAGCAGCACGTCGGCGCACGCCTCGGCGGCCGAGCCCTGCTGCTCCCACTCGATGAGGTCGACGTGCCAGACGTCGGGGAAGCCCGCCTCGTGCCGGAGGTGCGCCGGCAGGGGCTGCGCGTCGACCCGCTCGTCGTGCGCGTCGGCGTAGCGCCGCCCGGCGCGCGCGTAGTGCGTCCGGCGCCGCTCTTCGGCCGCCAGCTCGCCGAGCCGCGTGTAGAGCGCGCCCACCGACCGGTACTGGCCGAGCTCGCCGAGCGACGCGACCGCCGCGAGCAGCGCGTTCTCGACCAGCGAGGGCGGCGCCCCCCGCTCGCCCGAGGCCTTCGCCACCCCCTGCCAGAGCGAGGCCTCGGCCATGGTCGCGTAGTTCGCCACCGCCGGCTCGCCCTGCTTGCGCGCGTAGGCCGCCATCTCGCGCGCGAGCGTCGCCGCCGCCACGAACTCGCCCTCGTTGCGCGCCGCGATGACCGCCTCTTCGTAGGTCTGCAGCGCGTAGTAGCGCAGGTGGTCTTCTTGCAAGATGCGCAAGATGTTCACGTACCCCTCGAGCACGTGCTCGAAGACCCCCGTCTGCCGCCCGATCGAGATGAGCACCTGGTAGCAGTCGAAGGCCCGCTCGCGCAGCCCCGAGGTCTCGAGCCGGTCGGCCGCCTCCTCGAGCAGGTGCGTCGCCGCGACCGACGCCGCCCGCGCCGCCCGCGCGTCGCCCGCCAGGTGCGAGGTGCGGAAGAGGTTGAACTGCGCGAGCGCCGCGGCGTACAGGTCGCTCGGCGCCGCGCAGAGCGACTGCGCCAGGCGCGACCAGAGCGCGCGCGCCTGGCCCCACTCGCGCGACTGCTCGAACGCGATCGCCGCCCGCACCAAGAGCCCCGCCGACTCGAAGGCCTCGGCCGCCCGCCGCACCTCGCCCGTCAAGAGCAGCGTGCGCGCCTGGTCGCTCGGCAGCGCCCGCCGCAAGAGCCCCTCGGCCACCGGGGCCCGCCCCGGCTGCGCCCCCGTGCGGTACCACTCGACCGTCAGCGCCTCGCGGTAGCGGCCGAGCCCCGCGTACGCGTCGCGCAGGAGGGCGGCGGCGCGCGCGTACTCGTCCTCGCGCACGTGCGCCTGCCGCAGCGCCGCCACGAGCAGCCGCACCGCCTGCCCCCCCTCGTCGCGCCCGAGCGCCGCGCGCGCCCGCGCCACCAGGTAGCCGAAGCCCGCCTCGTCTTCGACCCCGGCCGGGTCGTACCACTCGATCACGGCGCCGGCGCCCCCCCCTCGGCCGCCGCCCCCGCCGCCGCCGCCGCCCCCGCCGGCGCGTCGGCCTGCACCTTGCCCAGGATGGCGCGCGCCGTCTCGGCCCGCGCCGCGCTCTCGCCGAGCGTCTGGTGCGAGACCACCCAGTGCGCGTCGAGCAGGTCGAGGTAGTCGAGGTCCGGCTCGCCGCCGCCGGGCGCGATGAACACCGCCGAGATGCGCGCCTCGGCCCGCACCGCCGCCACCAGCGGCCGCGGCACGTCCTGCGCCGCGTGCGTGAAGAGGTGCACCACCGGCTCGCGCCCGTCGCGGCGGCGCGAGAGCGCGAGCTCCTGCGCCAGCGCGGCGAAGACGCGCGTCGGGTTCCGGCCCCGCTCGCCCTTGAACGAGAGCACGTACGCCGTCGGCAGCTCGCGCCCCTGCCCCCGCACCAGCTCGTAGAGCCGCGCGTCGAAGAACCGGAAGGCCACCTCCTCGCCCGCCAGGACCAGCTTCTTCGCCGTCGCGAGCGCCAGCCCCCGCGCGAAGGTCGCCCGCTCGCCCCGCATGCTGGCCGAGGCGTCGATGAGCAGGTGGTGCACCCGCCGGACCTCGTCGCGCGACTGGTCGCGCGAGTAATAGAGCACCTCGTCGTCGAGCAGCCGCCGCACCAGCTCGTCTTCGTCCCAGGCGAGCTCGGTGAGCACCAGGCTGTCGACCGTGCCCCGGCGCCCGAGCCCCGCGTAGCCGTGCGCCGCGAAGGTCGAGGCGGCCGGGCGGCTCTTGGTCTCGAGCACGCTCGGCAAGATCTCGAGCGAGAACGACACGATGTCGTGCGTGCTCGGGTTGCCGAGCGCCGCGAGCAGGTCGACCTGCCCGCCCGCGGCCCCCGCCCCGCCGAGCCCGAGCAGCCCGAGCAGCTGCAGCGTGTCGAGGTCGACCGCGTCGACCAGCGTCAAGACCAGCAGCCGCCCCCGCACCAGCGCCGCCAGCGACTCGAGCTCGAAGCCGCGGTCGAGCCGCGCCCAGAGCCCCACGAGGTCGGGCCCCCCGAGCTCGAAGGCCCCGGCGTCCGCCGGCAGCGCCGTCGCGTAGGGCCGCCGCGTGCGCACCCGCCGCGCCACCGCCCCGAGCAGCCGCGCCACGAGCGCCCCGACCAGCGCGTCCGACCGCTTGGCGTCGCGCGCCCGCTGCGACGCCTCGCTCTGCGCCACCTCGTCGATGATCTCGCGGTAGGCCGTCACGGCCTCGGCCGCCCCCGCCGTCTTCGCCACCAGCGGCCCGAGCTCGCAGCGGGGCCCGATCTTCAGCTGCTCGCGCGGCGCCGCGAAGAGCAGCCCGAAGTCGTGCACGAACGCGAAGGGCAAGACCACGCCCAGCCGCTCGAGATCGCGTTGCCAGACCGCCGCCCGCAGCGCCAGCGCCGACGAGAGCGGCCGCACGTGCGAGAGCGCCAGGCTGCCCAGCGGGCCGACGACCCCGGGGTCGGAGAGCAACGAGGCCGCGGCGGGCATCGGGGCGGCCACCCTACCACGCGCCGCCGGGGCCCGCAGCGGGGCCCCCCCGACGTCGCCAAAACCCGACAAAGACTCGTTCGCGCCCGGTGTGGCCCCACCTTCGTCGCGAAACCATGTCTTTTATCGCTCTCGCCGGGTCGAAAGTCGGGCCCTCGAACGTTAGAAAAGTTAATATAATATGGGGTGACCCGCCAAAGAAAATCAAAAAAAACTATCGACCCCTGTAAGCAAGCGTCGCACATTGTCTGCCCAAATGCTGAAGCTCAAAGGCCGGCTCGACGTTTTTTTGCCCGAAATGGCCTGAATGTGCATTAGAGTCAAAAGTTTACGAAAAAGGTGGGTGCATTAATCACAAGGTAGTGGTAAGAACGCGGTCACCCACATGCAGAACCCGCGTTCTACCCCCTCGCCAGCCGCCAGCGAACCGTGCACATCGGGCGCGAGCCTGCTCGGGGTGCGGCGGGCGCTCGAGGGGCTGGTCGGCGAAGATGTCGTGGGCCGGGCGCTCGCCTCGTTGCCGCGCGCCACGGCCGACGAGCTCGCGACGATGACGCCCTTCTCCTGGGTGCGCATGTCGACCTCGTCGCAGCTCATCGACGCGGCCGCCCAGCTCTCGGGGTGGGACGCCGAGAAGCTCTACGACGTGGCGCTGCGCCGGGGCGCCGAGCAGTCGTTCCGCACTCTGTGGAAGGCGCTCGTGAACTTCACGACCGACCGGGCCTTCATCGCGCGTGCGCCCTTGCTTTACGCCAAGGCGCACAACACGGGGGCGCTCGTCGCGCAGGCGAGCGCGCCGGGGCGGGCCGAGGCGCGCGTGGTCGGCTGGCCGGCGATGAACGATCGGGCGGTGCGCTCGGTGGGCGTCAACCTGCAGGTCGCGCTCGAGCTCGCCGGGCGCCGCGACGTGCGCGGCACGTGGTTCCGGACGGGCGTCGGGGCGGTGTACCAGCTCCGCTGGTGGGTGCCGAACGTGCGCTCCTTCGCGCCGGCGCGCGTCGAGCCGGCGCGCGCCGGCGGCGCCCTGTCCGTTCGTTTACCCCGGTCGACGCTCGGGGGTGGCCCGGCCTCGGGCCCCCGAGACGACCGCTCGGCTCGCGGCGGGCCGGGCTCCGTGAGGGCGGCCGGGCGGCCCCCGAGCGCGGGCCGCCCCCGGCGCGGTCGCGCGGGCGCCGTGGCGCGGGTTCGACTCGAACGACGACGACGGCCGCCCCCGGCGCGGCCGCGCGGGCGAGGGGCTGGCGCGAGCCCCCGCGGCATGGAATAAGCCCGGGCCTCCCGCCCCATGGCCGACCCCACCCTGAGCGCCGCGCTCGGCGAACGCGTCGAGTTGCCCGGCCTGCCCGAAGGCCCTCCGCCCGACCTCGACGACCCGCTGCCCTCGCTCGATCCGCCCGAGGGGCGGCCGCTCGTGCGGGTGCGGCAGGCGGCCGAGGCGGCGGCGGGGCTGAAGGGGGGCGAGCCCTTGCGCCACCTCGTCGGCGTGGTCGGCGCGGCGAGCGCGCTCGCGGCGACGGCGTTGCGGGCGGCGACGGGCGCGCTCGTCGTGTGCGTGGTCGACGGGCTCGAGCGGGCGAACCGGCTGGCCGCCGACCTGAACTTTCTCGCGGGCGAGCGGCGCGAGGGGGGCGAGGGGGGCGCGCTCGGGCGCGTGCTCGTCTTGCCGCCCTACGAGACGAGCCCCTACGCCGACGTCAACCCCGACCGGCGCGCGGCGATGGCGCGGCTCGCCGTCTTGCACCACGTCGCCGCGGGCGCCGAGGCGCACTTTCTCGTGGTCACGGCCGCGTCGTTGGCGCGCAAGGTGGTGGCGCCGGGCGTGATCATGGCGCACGCGCTGCGGGTCGAGGCCGAGCAAGAGCTCGACCGCGACGCCTTCGTCGCCGCGCTCTCGCGGGCGGGCTACCTGCGGGTGCCGGTGGTCGAAGACCCCGGCTCGTTCGCGGTGCGCGGCGGGCTCATCGACCTCTGGCCGGCGTCGCTGAGCGAGCCGGTGCGCGTCGAGCTCTACGGCGATCTCGTGCTCTCGCTCAAGCAGTTCGACCCCGAGGGCCAGCGCACGCTGCGCGAGGTCAAGGCGGTGTCGCTGCCGCCGGCGCGCGAGGCGGTGCTGACCGACGAGGCCGTGGGGCGGGCGCGGGGGGCGCTGCGCGCGATCTGCGACGCGGCCGACTGGCCCTCGACCAAGGCGCGCCAGCTCGAGGGCGACGTGACGGGGGGGCGGGGCTTCTTCGGCGCCGACGGGTTTTTGCCCGCCTTCGGCGAGCTCGCGCCGCTCTTCGCCTACCTGCCCGCGGGCGCGGCCTTCGTGCTCGAAGACCCGCCGGCGCTCACGCGCGCGCTGCGCGACGAGCTCGGCCGGGCGATGGCCGACGAGAACGAGAAGCTGAGGGAGCCGCACTTCCCGCGGGAGGCCTTCTACGAGACCGAGCCCGACGTGGCCGACGCGCTCGCCGCGCGCCCCTTCCTCGCGCTGCACCGCGGCGCGGTCGAGGGGGGCGAGGGGGCCGAAGACTTCGAGCGCTTCGAGGCGGCGCCGCCGGGCGCGCCGACGCTCGACGCCCGGGGGCACGACGATCTCGAGCGGGCGGTCAAGCGGGCGCGGCAGTCGCGGGGCAAGGCGGGCACGCTCGAGCCGCTCGTGCGGCGGGTGCGGGCCTGGCACGAGGCGGGGCTGCGCGTCGTCCTGACGGCGCGGGCCGAGACGCAGGCCGAGCGCCTGGTCGCGCTCTTGCGCCACGCGGGGGTCGAGTGCCGGCTGCGGCCGGGGGGCTTCTCGCACGACCTTTCGGGCGACGGGGGGGCGCCGCGGGGCGTCGCGCTGGTCGTGCACGGGCCGCTCGCGCGGGGCGCGGTGCTGCCCGGCGAGGCGCTCGCGCTGGTCACCGAAGAAGAGGTCTTCGGGGCCCGCGCCCACCGCCGGCCGGCGCGCGAGCGCGCCCAGCGCTCGTCGGCGAAGCCTTTTCTCGAAGACTTGCGCGAGCTCGCCGTCGGCGACTACGTCGTGCACAGCGAGCACGGCGTCGGCCGCTACCTCGGGCTCTTGCACAAGGCCGTGGGCGAGCACACGGTCGACCTGCTCGCGGTCGAGTACGCGGGGGGCGACAAGCTCTACCTGCCGGTCTACCGGCTGAACCAAATTCAGAAGTTTCGGGGCGGCGAGGGCGCGCCGAAGCTCGACCGGCTCGGCGGCGTCACCTTCGGCAAGACCAAGCAGCGCGTCGAGAAGCAGGTCCGGCAGATGGCCGACGAGCTCTTGCGGCTGTACGCCGAGCGGCAGGCGGTGGCGGGCGACGCGCTGCCGCCGGCCGACGACGAGTACCGCGCCTTCGAGGCGACCTTCCCGTTCGACGAGACGCCCGACCAGGCGCGCGCCATCGGCGAGGTCTTGCGCGACCTCGAGACCCCGCGGCCGATGGACCGGTTGGTGTGCGGCGACGTCGGCTTCGGCAAGACCGAGGTGGCGATCCGGGCCGCCTTCCGCGTGGCGATGGAGGGCAAGCAGGTCGCCGTGCTCTGCCCGACGACGGTGCTCGCGCAGCAGCACTACCTGAACTTCGAGGCGCGCTTCCGCGACCACCCGCTGCGGGTCGCCGCCCTCTCGCGCTTCCAGACGAAGGCCGAGCTCGACCAGGTCGTGCGCGAGGTCAAGGAGGGCAAGGTCGACGTCGTCGTCGGCACCCACCGCCTGCTCTCGAAGGACATCCACTTCAAGCGCCTCGGCCTGCTCGTCGTCGACGAAGAGCAGCGCTTCGGCGTGACGCACAAAGAGCGCATCAAGCAGCTGCGGCGCAACGTCGACGTGCTGACGCTGAGCGCGACGCCCATCCCCCGGACGCTGCAGATGGCCGTCAGCGGGCTGCGCGACATGTCGCTCATCACGACGCCGCCGGTCGACCGGCGGGCGATTCGCACGCTGGTGACGCGCTACGACGAGGGCGTCTTGCGCGAGGCGGTGCGGCGCGAGCTCGGGCGCGGCGGGCAGGTGTTCTACGTCTACAACCGCGTCGAGGGCCTCTACGAGCGCGCGGCGAAGCTGCAGTCGCTCGTGCCCGAGGCGCGCGTCGCGGTCGCCCACGGCCAGATGGGCGAGGGGGCGCTCGAGCGGGCGATGCTCGACTTCGTCGAGGGGCGCTTCGACGTGCTCTGCGCGACGGCCATCATCGAGAGCGGGCTCGACATACCGCGGGCGAATACCATCGTCATCGACCGGGCCGACATGTTCGGCCTGGCCCAGCTCTACCAGCTGCGGGGCCGCGTCGGCCGCTCGAAAGAGCGCGCCTACTGCTACCTGGTCGTGCCGCCCGCGAGCGCCATGACCGACGAGGCGCGCGCGCGCATCGAGGCGCTCGAGCGGCACACCGAGCTCGGCTCGGGCTTCCAGATCGCCAGCCTCGACCTCGAGCTGCGGGGCGCCGGCGACCTGCTCGGCGCCGAGCAGAGCGGCGCCGTCGCCTCGGTCGGCTTCGACCTGTTCTGCAACATGCTCGAGGGGGCGGTGCGCGAGCTGCGGGGCGAGCCGGTGGTGCACGAGGTCGAGCCCGACCTCACCGTCGACGTCGAGGCCCTCTTGCCCGAGGGCTACGTCGACGAGGTCGGCGTGCGCCTCTCGCTCTACAAGCGCCTGGCGAGCGCGGGCGACGAGGCCGAGGTCGCCGAGCTCGCCGCCGAGATGGAAGACCGCTTCGGCGCCCCGCCCCCCGAGGCGAAGAACCTCGTCGAGCTGATGCGCATCAAGACCGAGCTCCGGCGCCTGCGCGCGCTCGGCCTCGAGGCGAGCGCGCGCTCGGTCACGCTGCACCTGCGCGAAGACACCCCGCTCGACCCGGCCAAGGTCATGGCGCTCGTGCAGAAGAAGGGCTCGCCCTACAAGCTGACGCCCGACATGCGCCTCACGCGCCGCTTCCCCGAGGCTCAGCCGCCCTTGCCGCCGCTCGAGAACGCCGAGGCCGTCCTCGCCGACCTCGCCAAGTGCCTGAAAGAGGGCTGAGCGCCCGGGTGGAAGCCGAGGGCGCGGCCCCCCTGACACCGCTGCCGCCCCCGCGCCGCTCGGCCGCGAGCGCGCTCGCCGGCCCGCTGCCCCTGGCCGCGGTGGCGCTGCTCGTCGTCAACGATCACTGGGCGAAGCGGGCGTACCCAGGTTGGCTGACGGGCAAGCTCAGCGACGTGGCGGGCATGGTGTTCTTTCCGCTCTTGCTGGGGGCGCTCGCCGAAGGGGCGCTCGCCCTCTTCGGCACGAGGCCGCCCTTGCGCCGCACGCTCGCCGCGGCGTGCCTGGCGACGGCCCTCGCGTTCGCCCTCGCGAAGACGACCGAGGCCGGCAACGCGGCCTACCGGGTCGGGCTCGGCTACGCGCAGTGGCCCTTCTACGCGCTCGGCGCCGCGGCCCGGGGCCGGCCCGCCCCGCCGCCCCGCCCCGTCGTGTTGGTCCGCGACCCGAGCGATCTCATCGCCCTGCCCTTCGTCGGCCTCGCGTACGCGCTCGGCGCGCGGCCGGGCGGGGGGCGGGCGCGGCGCAAGGGCGAGCGCGCGGGCGCGACGCTCGCCTGAGGCGCGCGCGACGCTCGCTCGAGGCGGGCGCGACGCGAAGCCCAAGGCGGGGCCGACGCCCCGCCCCGCCCCCCCCCGGGCCGCCCCACCGCGAGGGCCGGCGCGCGGGCGCGAGCCTCACTCGGGGCGGGCGCGCCGCGCGGGCCGGCGCGCGGGCGCGAGCCTCACTCGGGGCGGGCGCGCCGCGAGGGCCGGCGCGCGGGCGCGGCGCTCGCCTCCGCCGCGCCCTGCCGCCGCGGCCGGGGCAGGCCTTGGCGCCCGGCCGGGGCCTCGCCCCCGCGGCCGGCCCCGCGCTCGGCGGCGGCCACGGGCGGCGGCGCCATGTACGGCTCGAGGTAGCGGATCACAACCTTCTTGGTCTCGTCGACGATCTGCGGCGCCAGATCGCGCCCGCGCAGGGCGGCGATCGCCAGCATCGTGCTCACGAGCTCGACGACCACGGTGGCGACCACGCGACGCCGGGCCGGTTCGAGCGAGGGCGCGAGGGACGCGAACGCGAGCTCGAGGCGGCGCGCGAACTCGCGGTTCACGAGGTCGCCCTCGACGAGGAGCTGGTCGGTGACCTTGAGGCTCATCCAGACCACGCGAAAGACGGGCGTCTTGAGGTCGTACGCGGCGAAGGCGTCGATGGCCCGCTCGGCCAGGGCCTGCCACGAGGTGGCGGGCGGCCCTTCGACCACGAGCGCCTCGAAGATGGCGCGAACTTGGTCGAGGTAGCGCGGGATGAGCGCCTGAAAGAGCGCGAGCTTGTTCGGGAAGAACCGGTACACGCTGCCGATCGACGTCGCGGCCCGCTCGGCGATGGCCTCGGTCGTGGCGGCCTCGTAGCCGACCTCGGCGAACACGGCGGTCGCGGCGTCGAGAATGCGCTCGTAGCGCTCGCGGCTGCGCGCCTGCGCCGGCACGGCGCGCGGGGGGCTCGCCGGCGGGGGCGGGGGCGGGGCGGGGCGGCGGGCCGCGGAGGGCACGGTCTCGGGGCGCGTTCGGGGGGTGGCGCCGCGCGCGGGCGGCGGGCGGCGGGCAGCAGGCACCAGGCGCGAGGGATGAAACCACGCCCCGCGGAAAGGGGCCATGTCGTTGCGGGGGCGGCGGCCGGCGCGGAGAGCCGGTGCGGGGCGAAACGTGAGGGTATTCTCACGTTTCGTCTTGACAAACGCGAGGCTTTCCTCACATTTTGGCATCAAAACGTGAGGCTACCCTCGTGTTTCTCCCCTTCCCCCTTTTTGCGCCGCCCGGGGCGCTCGCACCACCCCGGGGCCCGGCTACGGTGCCCGATGCAGGCTCATTCTTCGACCGAGGGCGCCGCCCTCGCCCCGGCGCGCGCGGCGCCCGGCCCCTCGGGGCTGCCCTTTTTCGGCCAGACCGCCGCGGCGTGGCGCGACCCCATCGGCCTCTTCTTGCGGTCGCAGGCGGCGCACGGCGACGTCGTGCGCCTGCGCTTCGGGCCCTTCGATTACTTCTTGGTGAACGACGTCGCGGCCATCAAGCGGGTGCTGGTCGACAACGCGGCGAACTACGAGAAGAGCCGCAGCTACGCGGGGCTCAGGGTGCTGCTCGGCGAGGGGCTGCTGACGAGCGAGGGCGAGTTCTGGCGGCGGCAGCGGCGGCTCGCGCAGCCGGCGTTCCACCGCGAGCGGCTGGCGGCGCTGGCGGGCGCGATGGCGGCCGAGGTCGAGCGCATGCGGGGCCGCTGGGCGGGGCTCGGGCCGGGCGCGCCGGTCGACGTGCACGCCGAGATGATGCGGCTCACCTTCGCGATCGTGGGGCGCGCGCTGCTCTCGGCCGACCTCGACGGCGACGCGAGCGCGGTGGGCGAGGCGCTCGGGGTCTGCCTCGCGTGGGCGAACCGGTACGTCGAGTCGTTCGCGCCCGCGCCGCTCTGGGTGCCGACGCCCTCGAACCTGCGCTTCCGCCGGGCGCGGCGCACGCTCGACGCGCTCGTCTACCGCGTCATCGCCGAGCGGCGCGGGCGGGGCGAGCCCGGCGACGACCTGCTGGGCATGCTGATGGCGGCCTCGGTCGAGGGCGGCGCGATGAGCGACCGGCAGCTACGCGACGAGCTCTTGACGCTGGTGCTCGCGGGCCACGAGACGACGGCGAACCTGCTCGCCTTCGCCTTCCACGCGCTCTCGTCGCACCCGCACTGGCGCGCCGAGCTCGAGGGCGAGGTCGACGCGGCGCTCGCGGGGCGCGCGCCCGGGTTCGACGACCTGCCGAGGTTGCGGCTGACGCGGGCGGCGCTCGACGAGACGCTGCGGCTCTACCCCCCCGTGTGGACGTTCGAGCGGCAAGCCAAGGCGCCCGACGTGCTCGGGGGCTTTCGGGTGCCGAAGGGCAGCCTCGTGGGCATCGCGCCCTACGTGCTGCACCGCCACCCCGCCCACTGGGCCGACCCCGAGGGCTTCGACCCGACGCGCTTTCTGCCCGAGCGCGCGGCCGCCCGCCACAAGTTCGCCTACCTGCCCTTCGGCGGCGGGCCGCGCACCTGCATCGGCAACGCCTTCGCCCTGACGGAGGCGACGATCGTGCTCGCCATGGTGCTGCAGCGCCACCGCCTCGAGCGCGATCCGGCGCGCCCGCTCCGGCTCGACCCGGCGGTGACGATGCGGCCCGCGGGCGGCCTCTTCTGCCGCCTCTACGCCCGCGCTCAGGGCAGCTCGAAGGCGGCGACGACGGCGTCGTGATCGGACGCGCCTTCGGCGGGGGCGACGGCCGCCTCGACGAGGCGCGCGGCGAGCGGGGGCGAGGCGAAGACGTAGTCGGTGCGGTAGTCGATCGCGACCCCGCCGCGGTCGCGCCGCGCCGTGACCCACGCGGCGGGCGCCCCGCGGTGGTAGAGCGCGTCGACCCAGCCCTGCGCCTCGAGCTCGTCGATCACCTCGAAGCGCGGCGGGTGGCCGTACTTGTCGGTGCCGGCGGCGCGCACGCGCTCGGCCAGGTCGGCCGGGTACGGGTCGCGGCGCGAGAGCGAATTGAGGTCGCCGGCGAGCAGGTGCGGCGCGCGCGCGAACGCGGCCGGGTCGAGCCGCGAGCGCAGGTAGCGCGCCTCGACGAAGCGCGGCGACTCGCCGTGCGCGTCGAAGTGGGCGCCGAAGGCCACGAGCCCCGAGGCGAGCCGCGCCTCGACCAGGCAGTGCCCGATGACGTTCGGGTCGTTGTGCGCGCGCCACGACGCGATCGGCACGCGCGAGAAGAGCGCGACGTGAAAGCGCCGGCCGCTGCCGCGCGGGCGCGCGGGCCCGAGGACCGCATGCCGCTCGCCCTCCGG
Source organism: Polyangiaceae bacterium (assembly GCA_035762175.1). Classification (GTDB taxonomy): domain Bacteria; phylum Myxococcota_A; class Polyangia; order Polyangiales; family Polyangiaceae; genus DASTPP01. The sequence goes on from DASTPP010000058.1 coordinate 20,969, forward strand.
CAGCCCGAGCGCGGCGGCGACGCGGGCCATGCGCCCGTCGCCCGCGGCGTCCCAGCCGAGGCACTCTTGGAGCACGAGCAGGTCGGGCCGCGCCCGCGCGACGACCGAGAGCACGGCGTCGAAGCGGCCCTCGGCCCCGAGCAGGACGTTGAACGTCATGGCCACGAAGCGCATAGGCCGGTAGCCTAAAAGAGGGCCGGGCCCCGCGCCAGCCCGGCGCCGGGGGGCGACAGGGCGCGCCAAGCCCCGCCACCCGGGCCGGCCCGCCCCGCGCCGCCGGCCGGGGCCGCCGCGCCCTCGCGCCTTGCCGCGGGCGCGGCGGTCTCCCACCCTGCGCCCACGACCGTGACGCGCCCCGACCTCGACCTCGACGAGTTCTTGCCCTACCGCCTCTCGGTCGCCGCCAACGCGGTCAGCCGGGCGATCGCACTCTCGTACGAGCGGCCCTTCGGGCTGAAGGTGCACGAGTGGCGCCTCCTCGCCGTGCTCGCCGAGGGCGGCGAGCTGACGCAGCAGGCGATCGTGGGCCGCACGCAGATGGACAAGGTGGCCGTCAGCCGCGCCGCGCGATCGCTCGAGCGGCGCCGGCTCGTGCGCCGCGCGCCGGACGCCGAGGACGGGCGGTCCTTGCGCCTCTCGCTCACCGCCGAGGGCCGGCGCGTGCACGCCCGCGTCGCCCCCGCCGCGCTCGCGATCGAGGCCGAGGTGCTCGGGGCGCTCGACGGGCGCGAGCTCGAGGCGCTCAAGGGCATGCTCCGCAAGCTCGAGCGGGCCGCGGCGCGCGCGCTCTCGTGCGCCGAGGGCCCGGCCGAGACGCCGGACGCGCGCTGACGCCCGGGGGGCCGGGCCGCCAGTTTGCCGATTTAGTTTCACATGTTACTATCTCGCCATCTCCCGCGCGGAGGGCGGTCATGGCGATGGCGGTCGAAGGGTACATGTCCGGGTTCGGCAACGAGTTCGCGACCGAGGCGGTCGCGGGCGCGTTGCCCGAGGGCCGCAACTCGCCGCAGCGCGTCGCCTACGGCCTGTACGCCGAGCAGTACTCGGGCACGGCCTTCACCGCGCCGCGCCGCGACAACCGCCGAAGCTGGCTCTATCGCATGCGGCCGAGCGCCGCGCACCGGCCCTTCCGGCCGCACCCGCAGGGCCTCGTGCGCGGCGGGCCCTTCGACGAGGCGCCGGCGCCGCCGAACCGGCTGCGCTGGGGGCCGCTGCCCCGCCCCGACCAGCCGACCGACCTCGTCGGCGGGCTCGTCACCTTCGGCGGCAACGGCGGGCCCTCGTCCGGCACGGGCGCCGCGGTGCACCTTTACGCGGCCGACCGCTCGATGCGCGACACGGTCTTCTTCGACGCCGACGGCGAGCTGCTGTTCGTGCCCTGCGCGGGGCGGCTGCGGCTGGTCACCGAGATGGGCGTGCTCGGGCTCGCGCCGGGCGAGGCGGGGGTGGTGCCGCGGGGCCTGCGCTTTCGGGCCGAGCTGCCCGACGGCGAGGCGTCGGGCTACGTCTGCGAGAACTACGGCGCGCTCTTCCGGCTGCCCGAGCTCGGGCCGATCGGCTCGAACGGCCTGGCGAACGCGCGCGACTTTCTGACGCCGGTCGCGGCCTTCGAAGACGTCGACCGGCCGACGCGGGTGGTGCAAAAGTTTCAGGGGCGGCTCTGGGCGACCGAGCTCGACCACTCGCCGCTCGACGTCGTGGCCTGGCACGGCAACCTCGCGCCCTACAAATACGACCTGCGGCGCTTCAACGCGATCGGCACCGTGAGCTTCGACCACCCCGACCCCTCGATCTTCACCGTGCTCACCTCGCCGAGCGACACGCCGGGCGTCGCGAACTGCGACTTCGTCCTCTTCCCCCCCCGTTGGATGGTGGCCGAAAACACCTTCCGCCCCCCCTGGTTTCACCGCAACGTGATGAGCGAATACATGGGCCTCGTTTCCGGCACCTACGACGCGAAAGAGGGGGGCGGCTTCGTGCCGGGCGGCGGCTCGCTGCACAACTGCATGAGCGGCCACGGCCCCGACCGGGTGGCCTACGAGCGCGCCGTCTCGGCCGAGCTCGCGCCCGAGAAGCTCGACGACACGCTCGCCTTCATGTTCGAGACGCGCCTGGCGCTGCTCCCGACGCGCTTCGCGCTCGAGACCGCGGCGCTCGACCGCGACTACGACGCCTGCTGGTCGGGCTTCGAGAAGGCGCGGCTGCCCGCGCCGCGGGGCGCCCGATGAAGCTCGCGTCGCTCAAGTCGGGGCGCGACGGCCGCCTCGTCGTCGTCTCGGCCGACCTCGCGTCGTACGCCGACGCGTCCGCCGTCGCGCCCACGCTGCAGCGCGCGCTCGACGACTGGGGGCGGGCCGAGCCGGGGCTGCGCGCAATCGCCGCGGCGCTCGCGCGGGGCGAGGCCGAGGCGCGCCCCTTCGACGAGGCCGAGGCCGCGGCGCCGCTGCCGCGCGCCTACCAGTGGGCCGACGGCTCGGCCTACGTCAACCACGTCGCGCTCGTGCGCAAGGCGCGCCAGGCCGAGATGCCCGAGTCCTTTTGGACGGACCCGCTCATGTACCAGGGCGGCTCCGACGGCTTCCTCGCGCCGCGCGACCCGATTCCGCTCGCCGACGAGGCCTGGGGCTGCGACCTCGAGGCCGAGGTGGCGGTCGTCACCGGCGACGTGCCCCAGGGCGCGACCCGCGACGAGGCGCTCGCGGCGGTGCGGCTCGTGGGCCTGGTCAACGACGTGTCGCTGCGCAACTTGATCCCCGGCGAGCTGGCCAAGGGCTTCGGGTTCTTCCAGTCGAAGCCGGCCTCGGCGCTCTCGCCCGTCTTCGTCACGCCCGACGAGCTCGGGCCCGCCTGGCGGGGCGGCAAGCTGCACGGGCCCCTGCTCGTCACGCTCAACGGCGAGCCCTTCGGCCGGGCCGACGCCGGGGTCGACATGACCTTCGACTTCGGCACCCTCGTCGCCCACGCCGCCAAGACGCGCGATCTCGGCGCCGGCTCCGTCATCGGCTCGGGCACGGTGTCGAACCGCGACGAAGGCGGCGGCCCGGGCAAGCCCATTCGCCAGGGCGGCCTCGGCTACTCGTGCATCGCCGAGGTGCGCGTCGTCGAGACGCTGCTCGAGGGCGCCCCGAAGACGCCCTTTTTGCGCCGCGGCGACCGCGTGCGCATCGAGATGCTCGACGCCAACGGCCGCTCGATCTTCGGCGCGATCGACCAGATCGTGGCCGCGCCGCGCCGCTGAGCGACTAGCCCGCCGGGACGCCGCCACGTCGCTGAGCGGCCAGCCCGCCGGGGGGGCCGGCCCGGGCCCCCCCCTACCCCGCCGACGAGCCGGCGCCCCCCGGCGTTTCCCCCGCCGCCCAACGACAGGCGGGCGCCCCCGCGCGGCCGCCCAAGCCTGTAGACGCCGCCCGCCGCGGGCGCCATGCTCGCCGCCGATGGGCGGTAAGAAGGCGGTGCGGGCCGTCGTGCGCGGGCGGGTGCAGGGCGTGTTCTTCCGCGCGGCGACGCAGCAGAAGGCGCGCGAGCTCGGCGTGGTCGGCTGGGTCGAGAACCTGCCCGACGGCGGCGTGGCGTTCCACGCCGAGGGCGAGGCGGGCGCGGTCGACGCGCTCGTCGCCTGGGCGCGCCGCGGGCCCCAGCTCGCCCGCGTCGACGCCCTCGAGCTCGAGGCCGCAGCGGCGGGCGAGTTCGGCGACTTCAGCGTGAGGCGTTGAGGCCGGCCCGGCGCCCCCGCGCCGCCGGCTTGCTGCCCCCCGCCCTCTGCCCGCCGGCCGCCGCGTCAAGGGGTCGAGAATGCGTGGCAAAATGCTACGGTGCCTTCCCGACTTCACGGCGCGGGCACGGTCGGCTTGACGCCGACCGAACCTGAAGGCCTCTTCCGCCCCGTGTCCGAGCTCGACCTCAGCGCTCCATCACCGTCCGCCCTGACCCCGGGGCCCGCGGGCCTGCCCGCACCCGGGGCGCCGCGACGCGGGGGCGGGCGATGAGCGAAGGGCCGATACGCTGCCTGCTGGTGAGCGAGCGCGGCGACGTGCTCGGCGCGCTCGAAGAGGCGGTGCGCGCGCCGGACGTCGAACCGCGCCGGGCGCGCTCGTGCCGCGAGGCGCTGGCGTCGGCCGAGGGCGCCGCGCTCGCCATCGTCGACGCGCGCGCCCCCGGCGCCGACGGCGCCGGCCTCGCCGAGCTCGCGCGGGGCGAGGGGCGCGCCCTGCCGATCGTCGTGCTGGGCGGGGGCGCCCACGACTCGGAGGGCGCGCGGCTCGCCTACGAGGCCGGCGCGGTCGACGTGCTGTTCGGCCCGCCCGACGCGCCGGCCCTGCGGCACAAGGCGCGCTTCTTCTTCGAGCTCGAGCGGCGGCGGCGGCGCGGGCTCGCCGCCGCCGCCGAGCGGGCGCGCGAGGCCGAGGCGGGGCGCGAGCGCGCCGAGGGCGAGCTGCGCGAGGCGCGCGACTGGCACGGGACCTTCGTCGCCATCGTCGGCCACGATCTGCGCAGCCCGCTGAACGCGATCCTCGTCGGCGCGCAGCTCGTCGGGCGCTCGCCCGACGAGAACGCGCGGCGGCTCGCGGGCCACATCGGCGCGAGCGGGCAGCGCCTGAGCGATCTGGTCGACGACCTCTGCGACGTCGCCCGGGCGCGCCAGGGGTTGGGCTTCGCCGTCGACGTCGAGGAGGCCGACCTCGCCGTGGTGGTCAGCACCGTCGTCGCCGAGCTGAAGGCGGCGCACCCCTCGCGCGCCCTCGTGCTCGAGTGCCGGGGCGAGCTCGCGGGCCGCTTCGACCGGGGCGCGATCGCCCGCGTCGCCTCGAACCTCATCGGCAACGCGCTGCGACACGGCTCGGACGAGGCGCCCGTCGACATCAGGCTCGAGGGGGGCGACGGGGCCCTCTCGCTCGAGGTCGAGAACGCGGGCGCGATCGCCCCCGAGCTCGTGCCCTACCTCTTCGACCCCTTCCGCGTCGCGCAAGAGACGACGCGCCAGGGCAGCCGCGGGCTGGGGCTGGGGCTCTACATCTCGCGCAAGCTCGTGCAGGCGCACGGCGGCGAGCTCCGCGTGCTCTCGTACCGGGGCCTCACCCGCGTCATCGCGCTCGTGCCGAAGTGCCCGCCGGCCGAGCCGGGCCCCCCCGCGGCCCGCGCGCGTTTCGGCCCACGAACGTAATCGGGGCGCGCCTGCGGCCGGCCCGCGGACGGCGTCGACCGGGTCGGCGCGGGCTCCGACTCTACGCGCGCCCGCGCTCAGGGCGCGGGGCGCAGGCTCCGACTCTACGCGCGCCCGCGCTCAGGGCGCGGGGCGCAGGCTCTCGAGGAGGGGCAGGCACCACTCGGCCGGCGGGGGCGGCTCGCCCCGCGCGCGGCACCGCACCGAGTACGCGCGGCCCCCGATCGTGAGGTCGCCCGCGAGCCCGGCGCCGGCCCCGCCGCCTTCGCCCCCGCCGCCGGCCGGGCCCGCGGGCCGGTAGCGCAAGAGCCCGCCGCCCCGCAGATCGCGCAGGCGCGAGCCCTCGCGCGGCCCCCCGCCCCCCGCCCCCGGCGGCGCGATCGCGATCGTGCGCGCCCCGCCCTCGAGCTCGATCACCGTGCCGCCCGGCCCGCCGCGCACGCCGGCGCCGGCGGGCACGCGCACGGCGAGGCCGAGGGCGGGCAGCAAGAGCTCGGCCTCGCCCCCGCCCCCGGCGCCGGCAGCGCCCTCGGACGACGCCCCCCGGCCGCAGGCGGCGGCGCCGAGGGCGAACGCCGCGAGAGCGCCGAGGCGCCTCGGCCCCGCCTGCCCTTTGCCCCGCGCCCGCGCCGCCTTCATCGCGCTCCCTCCGCCGGCCCTCGCCCGGGCCGGGCCCGGCCGCTCCAGCGTACGCCACGCCGCCGCCGCGTTCACCCCGCGCCGCCGCGCGGGGGGCTCCGGCGCGCCCGGGCGCGCTCATTCGCCTTCGCCTTCGTACCAGTCGGGCGGGGGCAGGGGCGCGCCGGGCCCGTCGAGCAAGAGCCCGTCGAAGGGCCCGGGCGGGGGCGCGTCTTCGTCCTCCTCGAGGCGCTCGGAGAGGCCGGCGACGCTGCCGTCCTCGAGGTAGGCCTCCCACTCGGCGGGGTGCTCGCGCGCGAGGAGCGCCTCGAGCGCCGCGACGTCGAGCCGCTCGATGGGCTTGCCGTCGGTGCTGCTGCGGGGGCGCGCGAAGCGCTCGCGCCGCTCGTAGAGCGTGAGCTCGATCGAGAAGACGTCGGCGACATGCGCGTGGGTGTACTCGCGGGGCTTGCCGCCCTTGACGATGGACACGCGCTCGAGCTCGTAGACCCACCCGAGCGCGGCGAGGTGCGCCTCGAGCTCGCCCTCGTCGTCGGCGAAGACGTGCAGATCGATGTCGCTGCCGCGCCGCACGTGGCCCGTGCTCACCGAGCCGATGAGCCGCGGCTCGAAGGGCAAGAGCTCGCGCATCGCCTCGAGCGCCACGACGCGCATGGCGAAGAGGCGGCGCCCGCGGCGGTCGCCCTCGGCGAGCTCGGCGAGGTGCAAGAGCGCGTCGCGGATCTCGCCGTTCGAGGGCAAGTCTTGCGGCCGGAAGCGCAGCCGCCGCCCGCCGACGCGCCCGAGCACGCGCTTGGCCGCGATGCGCTTGGCCGTGAAGTACTGCTTCACCCCCTCCTCGTACATGACGCGCGCGGCCTCGACCGCGAGCGACGCCCGCAGGCCCCCCGATCGCTCGGCGCTCACGGCCGCGACCCCGGCGCCCGCAGCGCCTCGCGCAGCCTCGGCAGCGCGCCGCCCACCGTCTTGCCCGCGCGCCGGTCGCCGTGCAGCCGCTTCTGCACCACCTGCTGGCTGACGCCGAGCCGCCGCGCGATCTCGCCCTGCGAGAGCCCCTCGAAGAAGTGCATCTCGACCACCTCGCGCTGCTTGTCGGTCAGCGCCCGCGCGAGCGCCTCGCGCAGCCACTCGCCCGCGCCCGCCGCCGCCGCGCCCGCCTCGCAGGGCCCCGCGCCCGCCTCGCAAGGCCCCTCGCCCGACGCCGCGCCCGCCTCCCAAGGCGCCTCGCCTTCGCCCGCGGCCGCCCCGCCCCAGAGCGGAGCGTCGTGCGCGAACGCGTCGAGGTCGGCGCAGAACACGAGCTTCTTCGGCCGAGCGCCCTCGGGGCCCGGCGGCCTAGGTCCACACCTCCGTTTCGTCGTCATGGGGGTACGAGCCGGGGGCCAGGGGGGCGCCCGGGAGCAAGAGTTCGGGTTCGGCGAGCGCGAGGCCGAGCGCCTCTTCGGGGCCGAGCACCAGCGCGCGCGGATCGCGGCCGGCGACGTCCCAGCGGCGCAACCGCTCGAGGTCGGCGAGCGCGGCCGGGTAGCGCCGCAGCCGGCGCCGGGTCACGCCCGGGGCGCGCAGGAGGTCGAGGTGGTGGCGCACCAGCCACACGACGCGCCGGCTGACGAGCCCCTCGAGCAGCTCGGCGCCCAGCCGGTCGTGATCGCGCCCGCCGCCCGCCTTGCCCACGTCGTGAAAGAGCGCCGCGGCCCAGAGGGCGCGGTCGTCGGTCGACCGTCGGGCGTGTTCGAACACCTGCAGCGAGTGGAAGAGCGCGTCGCCTTCGGGGTGGTACGCCCTATCTTGGGCCACCCCCTCGAGGGCGTAAAGCAGCTCCGAGAGTTCGTCGTCCATGGGGTTCGGTCGGGGCCGCCGAGGGCCCGCCCGCTTCGGAGGCCCCGCCGGGGGCCCGCTTCGGAGGCCCCGCCGGGGGCCCCTACCCTACGCCCGCGGCCACACCCACCTGGCGCGCTCGCCCCCGCCGGCCGCACCTCCCCTCCCGCCGCGGTCGCCCCCACCGGCCGCACCTCCCCCTCCCGTCGCGGTCGCCCCCGCCGGCCGCGCTCGAGCCCCGCCGCCGCGTAATGGCCGGCCCCCCCGTGCGTCAGCAGGCCGAAGAGCGCAAGGTAGGGCTGGCGTCCCGGCGCCCGCGGCCCGAAGAGGGGCCGCCGCCGCGGCCCCTCCCCCCGAGCGCGCGGAGGGCCCCCCGATGGCTACTACCTACCCGATGACTCGCCCCGCAGGCGCTGAGGCCGAAGCGAGGGTCGACTTTGCCGTGCAGGGCATGAGCTGCGCGAGCTGCGTGCGCCGCGTCGAAGAGGCGCTCAAGGGCGCCGAGGGCGTCAAGGACGCGAACGTCAACTTCGCCCTCGAGCGCGCCTCGGTCGTCTACGATCCGGCCCGCGCGAGCGTCGCCGCCCTCGTCGACGCCGTCATCCGCGCCGGCTACGAGGTGCCGGCCCCCCCGCCCGAGGCCGCGGGCCCTGCGGCCGAGGCCCCGGGCCCCGCGGCCGAGGCCCCCCGGCGGGCCGGCGGGCCGGGCGACGCGATCGCGCCGGGCTCGGACGTCGTCGGCGAAGGCGCGGCGACGCGGGCCGGCGCGGGCGCGGCGGCGCCGGGGGCGGCGGGCGCTGGGCCGGCCGCGGCGGCGAGGCGGGCGGGGCCGAGCTTCGAAGAGCGGGCCGCGGCGCTCGAGCGCTCGCACGACGGCGAGCGGCGGGCGCTCGGCCGCGACGTCGTGCTCGCGTTGGCGCTCAGCGCGCCGCTGCTCGTGCTGGCGATGTCGCACGGGGCCATCGCCTACGCCGAGGGCGCGGCGGGGCGCTTCACGCAGTTCGCGCTCGCTTCGGCCGTCGTGTTCGGGCCCGCGCGGCGCTTCTTCGCGCTCGCGTACCGGGCGCTGCGCCACCGCACGGCCGACATGAACACGCTCGTGGCGCTCGGCTCGGGCTCGGCGTGGCTCTACTCGACGCTCGCGCTCGTCGCGCCCGGGCTCTTCCCCCACGCCGAGCACGGCGCCCGGCCGCACCTCTACTTCGAGGCGGCCGCCGTCACCCCGGCCTTCGTGCTCGTCGGGCGCCTGCTCGAGGCGCGCGCCCGGAGGCGCCTCGCCGACGCCGTGCGCGGGCTCGTCGCGCTGCGCCCGAAGGTCGCGCGGGTGCTGCGCGGCGGGCGCGAAGACGAGGTGCCGGCCGGCGACCTCGCCCCCGGAGACCTCGTCGTCGTGCGCCCCGGCGAGCGCGTCGCCACCGACGGCGTGGTCGCGAGCGGGGCCTCGGCGGTCGACGAGTCGATGCTGACGGGCGAGAGCCTGCCGGTCGACAAGGCCCCGGGCTCGCCCGTCTTCGGCGGCACGCTCAACCGCGGGGGCTCGTTCACCTTCCGCGCCACCAAGGTCGGCGCCGAGACGGCCCTCGCCCGCATCGTCGAGGCGGTCGAGCGCGCCCAGGGCTCGCGCGCGCCCGTCGCCCGCCTCGCCGACGTGGTCAGCGGCGTGTTCGTGCCCGCCGTGCTCGCCCTCGCCCTCGCCACCTTCGCCCTCTGGCTCGCCGTCGACCCGAGCGGCGCGGGCCTCTCGTCGGCGCTCGAGCGCTTCGTCGCCGTCCTCGTCATCGCCTGCCCCTGCGCGCTCGGCCTCGCGACCCCCGCCGCCGTCGCGGTCGGCACCGGGCGCGGCGCCGAGCTCGGCGTCCTCGTCAAGGGCGGCGAGGCGCTCGAGGCCGCCAGCCGCGTCGACCTCGTGCTGCTCGACAAGACCGGCACCCTCACCGAGGGCGAGCCCTCGCTCACCGACGTCGTCGCCTTCGACCCCGCCGCGGGCCCGGGCGCGCGCGCCGGGGCCCGCCGGGCCGGCCACCACGCCGAGAGCGACCGGGGCGGCGCTTCCGACGGCGACGCCGAGCGCGCGCTCCTCTCGCTCGCCGCCGGCGCCGAGGCCCCGAGCGAGCACCCGCTGGCCCGCGCCCTCGTCGAGGGGGCGCGCGCCCGCGGCGCCGAGCCCCCGCCGGCGGGCGAGTTCCGCTCGCAGCCGGGCGCGGGCGTCGAGGCGCTCGTCGCCGGCGAGCGCGTGCGCGTCGGCCAGGCCGAGTGGCTGCGCGAGGCGGGCGTCGACACCTCGCCGCTCGAGCCCGAGGCCGAGCGCCTCGCCGCCCTCGGGCGCACCCCCTTCTTCGTCGCCCGCGCGGGCGCGCTCGCCGGCCTCGTCGCCGTCGCCGACCGGCCCGCCGAGGGCGCGCGCCGCGCCGTCGAGGCGCTCGCGGCGATGGGCATCGAGGCCGCCGTCGTGACCGGCGACCGCGAGCGCACCGCCCGCGCCCTCGCCGCCGAGCTCGGCATCGCGCGCGTGCACGCCGGCGTCTCGCCCGAGGGCAAGGCCGCGCTCGTGGCGGCCGAGCGCGCCGCCGGCCGCGTCGTCGCGATGGTGGGCGACGGCGTCAACGACGCGCCCGCCCTCGCCGCCGCCCACGTCGGCGTCGCCGCGACGCGCGGGGCCGACGTCGCCTTCGCCGCCGCCGACGTCGCCCTGCTGCGCGGCGGCATCGCCGCCCTGCCCCTCGCGCTCGGGCTCGCCCGCGCGACGCTCCGGACCATCCGGCAGAACCTCTTCTGGGCCTTCGTCTACAACGTCGTGGGCATCCCGCTCGCGGCCGGCCTGCTCTACCCCTTCACGGGCTGGCAGCTCTCGCCGCTCGTCGCCAGCGCCGCCATGTCGCTCTCGAGCGTGTCGGTGCTCGTGAACTCGCTCCGGCTGCGCCGCTTCGGCCGAGCGGCCTGAGCCGGCGGCGCCGCGGCGGCCGGGCGGCCTGAGCCGGCGGCGCCGCGGCGGTCGGGCGGCCTGAGCCGGCGGCGCCGCGGCGGCCGGGCGGCCCGAGGCGCCCGCGCGGCTTCGGCCCGGCCGGGGCCGCCGGCACAGCCATGAGCGCCCGCGCTCGCGCTTGACCGCGGCCGCCGGGCGCCGAAAGCTGCCCCCCATGAGCGACGACGAACGGCACCTCGGCGGCTGCCTCTGCGGCGCCATCCGCTATGAGCTCGCGGGCGCGCCGTCGAGCGCCAGCATTTGCTACTGCACCCAGTGCCAGCGCCAGACGGGCTCGCCCGTGCCCGCCTTCGCTTCGTACGCGGTCGAGCGCGTCACCCTCACCGCCGGCGAGCCCTCGACCTACCGCTCGTCGCCGCGCGCCGAGCGCCAGTTCTGCGCCACCTGCGGCTCGAGCCTGTTCTGGCGCGAAGACGGCTCCGGCGAGATCGACGTCTTCGCCGGCACGCTCGACGACCCGCGGCGCCTGCCCAAGCCCGGCTACGCGCTCTGGGCCGTGCACCGCGCGCCCTGGGTGCCCGAGTTCGAGGGCATCCCGTCGTACGCGGCGCGGCGCACCTGAGGCGCGCTTCGCCGCGCCCGAGAAGCGCGCTAAGGTCCGGGGCCATGGCGCCCACCCGGGTCTTGCTCGAGCGCAACGTCGACGTGCCCCTGCGCGACGGCACCGTCTCGCGCGCCGACGTCTACCGCCCCGACGACGGCGAGCGGCACCCGACCCTCTTGCTGCGCACGCCCTACGACAAGACGCTCTCTTCGCTGAGCTGGGGCGCGCTCGACCCGACGCGCCTGGCCGAGGCGGGCTACGCGGTCGTCTTGCAAGACGTGCGCGGGCGCTTCGCGAGCGCGGGCGAGTTCTACCCCTACGTCAACGAGGCCGACGACGGCCACGACAGCATCGCCTGGGCCGCCGCGCAGCCCTGGTCGAGCGGGCGCGTCGGCACCTACGGCGCGTCGTACATGGGCCAGGCGCAGTGGCTGGCGGCGCAGACGCGCCCGCCGGCGCTCGCGGCGATGGCGACGGCGACCTCGCCCAACGACGCCCACCGCGACCGCATCTACCGGGGCGGGGCGCTGCACCTCGGCGCCCTCGCCTACTGGAACGTGGCGGCCGTCGGGGCGCACGAGATCGTCCGGCGCCGGCGCGGCTCGCCCGAGCTCCTCCTGCCCGACCTGCTGGGCCTCGTCGACGACATCGACGGGCTCGACGCGAGGCTGCGGGCGCTGCCGCTCCTGCCCTTCGCGCCGCTCGGCCGCGCCGGCGGGCTCGCGCCGCTCTTCGCAGACGACGTGCGCGAAGAGCTGCGCTCGGCGCGGCACGAGCGCATGTCGTCGGGCCGGGTCGAGCTGATCGAGGCGCCGGCGCTGCAGATCGCGGGCTGGTACGACCTGTGTTTGCAGCCCGACCTCGACCACTTCGTGGCGCTGCGCGAGCGCGGGGCGACCGAGGCGGCGCGGCGGCTGAGCCGCCTCGTCGTCGGGCCCTGGGCGCACGGCGCGTTCGCCTCGCAGGTGGGCGCGCTCGACTTCGGCGTGCGCGCCTCGGGCCAGTCGCTCGACCTGCGCGAAGATCTGACGGCGCTGCACCGGCGCTGGTTCGACGCCCGGCTGCGGGGGGCGAAGACGGGCATCGACGACGAGCCGCCGGTCAAGCTCTTCGTGATGGGCAAGAACCGCTGGCGGGGCGAAGACGCCTGGCCGCTCGCGCGGGCGCGGGCCGAGCGCTGGTACGTGCACGCGGGCGGCTCGCTCGCGCGCACGCCCCCCGCCTCGGCCGACGCGGCGCCGCGCCCCTTCGCGCTCGACCCCGACGATCCGGTGCCGAGCACGGGCGGCACCCTCCTGATGTCGCCCTGGCACCCGCGGGGGCCGGCCGAGCAGTCGCGCGTCGAGGCGCGGCCCGACGTGCTCGTCTTCACCTCGGCGCCGCTCGAGTCCGACTACGAGGTGACCGGGCGGGTGCGCTTCGTCGCCTACGTCGCCGCCGAGACGGCCGACGCCGACGTGGTCGTCAAGCTCTGCGACGTGCACCCCGACGGGCGCTCGTACAACGTCGTCGACGGCGTCCGGCGCCTGCGCTTCCGCGACTCGCTCGCGTCGCCCGCGCCCGCGCGGCCGGGCGAGGTGTACCGCGTCGAGGTCGATCTCTGGTCGACCTCGCACGCCTTCCTGGCGGGGCACCGGCTGCGGGTGCAGATCGCCGGCAGTGACTTTCCTCGCTACGACCGCTGCCCCGGCACGGGCGAGGGCTCGGCGACGGCGACGCGCGTCGTGCCCCAGCGCACCTTGCTCTTCTGCGACGCGGGCCGCGCCTCGTTCGTCGAGCTGCCCGCGGTGCCCGCCTGATCGCCGCCCGCGTTCGCCCGGGCGGCGCCCCGCGGGGCGCCCCCCGGCCGCAACGAGCAAGGCCGGCCTAACGACTTGGCGGCCGAGAGCAGCTCTTGGGCGTGGCCCGACGGGGTGACCTGGCGCCAGACCTTCTTGACCTTGCCGTCCTGGTCGATGAGAAAGCTCTGGCGCGAGGCCATGCCCCCGCGCAGGGGCACGCCGAAGGCCTTGGCGACCTCGCCGTCGGGGTCGACCACGAGCTGGAAGGGCAGCTTGTGCTTGGCGATGAAGTCTTTGTGCGAGGCGGCGTCCTGGGTCGAGACGCCGAAGACCTTGACGCCCGACTTCTCGAAGTCGGCCCACGCGTCGCGAATGCCCTGCGCCTCGACGGTGCAGCCCGGCGTGTCGTCTTTGGGGTAGAAGTAGAGCGCGACGGGCGTGCCCCGCAGCGACGAGAGCTTCACGCTCTTGCCGTCTTCGAGGGTGAGGTTGACGTCGGGCGCGCGGTCGCCCTCTTTGAGCTCGCCCGCCGGGGCGGCGGCGGCCGGCGTCGTCGCGGGGGCGGGGCGCGACTCGGCGGCGTTGTCTTTCGAGCACGCGGCGCCCGCGAGCGCCGCGGCCGCAACGAGGAGGGGCCAGATCTTCATGGGCGAAGGCGTGCCACCGCCGCCGGGCCACGGCAAGCGTGGGCTCGGCGGGGGCGCGGGCGGCGCCGACGGCGCCCGGCCGCGGCGGGCGGCCCTTCGGCGCATCCGGGCGCCGAGGCGGTGCGGTGGGCGCGGGGCCCTCGGGGCCGGGTCAGGGCGCCGGGGCGGCGCGGGGGGCGGGCTTCGGGGCGGGGCCCTCGAGGCCGAGGTGGCGGCGCAAGAACGAGACGGTGTCGCGAATCAGCCGGCGCGACGCGTCGTCGTCGTCGTAGACGTCGAAGCCATGACGGAGGCTGGTCGCGTTGTAGAGGGTGAGCGGGGCGTTGGCGGCGAGGGCGGCGCGGGTCCACTCGTCGACGCGGTCGTTGATCGAGCGCTGGTCGCGGCCGGCGCGCACGACGAGCGCGGGCAGGTCGGGGCGCACGCCGTAGGCCTCCATCGCGCCGTAGTAGTAGACCGCGCAGTCGAGCTCGCCCCAGCCCTCGCGCAGCGGCAGCCGGACGCCGACGCGCGCGTTCGCCGAGCTCGCCCAGACGCAGACGCGCGAGGGGTCGACGCCGAGGCGGGCGGCGTTGTCGCGCACGAAGGCGAGGGCGCGGTCGGCGTCCTCGGCGGTCTCGCCGTCGTAGAGCGCGGCGGCCATGCCCGACGCGGCGAGCAGCCGGGCCCAGTCGCGGTACGCGGGCCAGCCGCGAAGGTCGCCCTGCGCGCCGTCGACGACGACGACGAGCGGCGCGGGCCCGGGGCCGGCGGGCGCGTAGAGGTCGAGGCGCTTGCCGGGCGCGAACTCCGACTCGCGCGGGCGTAGGGCGTCGCCCCCCGCGGGGCGCAGCACGAGGCGGAAGGGGAAGGGCGCGTTGCCGCGGGCGCCGGGCGGGGGGCTCTCGCCGAGGTTTTTCAGGGCCTCGGCGGCGCTCGCGAGGCCGGGGGCGCGCTCGAGCGCCTTGCGGTAGGCGGCGACGGCGGCGGCCCGGTCGCCCTTGGCGGCGAGGGCCTCGCCGAGGCTATCGTGCAGGTTGGCCGACGTAGGGAAGGCCTCGACGGCGTGCTCGAAGACGCGCACGGCGTCGTCGGCGCGCCCCGCCCAGAGCGCGGCGTAGCCGAGCTCGTTGAGCTGCCCCTCGTCGAAGGCGGGCGTGGTGCCGGCGCGCAAGAGGGCGAGCGCCGCGGCGACGTCGCGATCTTCGAGCAGCGCGCGGCGCACGTCGTCGGGCGAAGACGCGGCGCCTTCGGCCTCGAGCTCGATCCGATCGCCCGGCCCGGGGGGCGGCTCGAGGGGGCCCGCCCCGCGCAGGCGGCGGTCGAGAAACCAGGTGACGAGCGCGGCGGCGCGGCCGTACGCCGCGCGGTCGCCGACGCCGGCCGCCGCCATCAGGGGGATGAAGTCGAGGTGGCGCGCGGGCAGCGTGGCCAGCACCCGCTCGGACGAGCGGGCGCCCTGCAAGAACGCGAAGTCTTGCGAGCGCGCCCGCGTCTCGCCGCTCTGCACGAGCAGGTAGGGCGCGCGCAGGCGGGCCGGGTCGAAGCCGGGCAGGCGGGTGAGCACGCGGCCGCCGTAGGTGTTGGCCTCCCAGCCGTCGAGCGCGACGAGGGCGTCGACCGAGCGCGTGCGCAGGGCGTAGAGGAGGGCCGCGGGCGACGCCGCCGAGAAGCTCACGAGGCCGAGGCGGCGCGCGTCGACGTCGGGCTCGGCGGCGAGGCGGGCGACGGCGCGCTCGAGATCGCCCGCGCGTTCGAGCACGAGCTCGGCGCCGGCCTCGCCGGTGTCGCCGACGCTTCGCCCGCTGCCCGCGACGGCGGCGGCGACGAAGCCCCGGGCGGCGAGCGCCTCGGCGAGCGGCGCCCACTCGCGCGCGCCCTCGTTGCCGCCCGAGAAGACGACGAGGGGGCGGCGCCCGGGCGAGGGCGGGGCGTCGCGGCGGGCGGGGCGGGGCTCGCGCAAGAGGGCCGCGAGTGCCTCGGGCTTGGCGCCGAAGCGGCCGATCTGGGCGCGCAGCCCCGCCTCGTCGTCGCCCACGTACGAGGCGAAGGTCAGCGCCGCGCCGCCCGCGCCGGCGGGGTACCAGAGGTGCAGCACGAGGCGCCTCGGCCTCGTCTCGCCCCGGCCGCCCGTCGCCCGCGTGGGCCTCGAGGCGTCGACGAGCTCGACGGTGCGGTAGCCGACCGCCGCGGGCGACGCCGCCTTCGGCCCGGCGGCCGAAGCGGGGGGCGGGCTCGGCGGGCGGCCCGCGGGCGAGGGGCTGGCGCAGCCGAGGGGAAGGGCGGCGAGGGCCAGGGCGGGGGCGGTCAAGGGGCGGCGAGCGCGGTGCCTCATGCGGGCCAAGGTGTCGGCCGGCCCCTCGTCCGCCAAGGGCGCTGCAGCGAAGGGCGCAGGGGCTGCAGCGAACGCGTTTCCGGCGTACCGAGGCCCGCGAACCGCGGATCCAGAGCACCCGGACCATGGAGCCGGGTCGGCCGGACCGTGGATCCGAGCCCCCGGACCGTGGATCCGAGTCGCCCGGACCGCGGATCCGAGTCATCCCGACCGCGGATCCGAATCGCCCGGACCGCGGATCCGAGTCATCCCGACCGCGGGCCCGAGTCGCCCGGCCCGGGAATCGCGGCCCCGGACCGTCAAACCAAGTATCGCCAGCCCTTCGCCCTTTGGTTCGGCCCCGGGGAACCGGCCGGGCGTGCGCCCCTCTAGGCTCTGTCGGACGAATGCTCCCGTCGCCCGGCGCCCGATCCGCGGCGCCGTCGGCCGGGGTCGGGAGCTCGAAATCCGGGCGGATTCCTTCGCCCCCGGCCCCGGCCGACGGCGTGCGTCTCGGCCGCCGCGCTCGGTCCGCATTCGTCAGACAGAGCCTAAGCGACCGCGCAGCCGCTCTCGGGCACGGTCGGACACGGGCAGGCGCACGCCGTCGGCGAGCACGACCTGCCACTGGCGCCCGGCGCGCACGACCTCGACGACGCGGTCGAGGTTGACGATCGCCTTGCGGTGGATGCGGACGAAGCGGGCGGGGTCGAGCCGACCCTCGAGCGCCTGCATCGACTCGCGGTAGAGCAGCGACGAGCCGCCGACGTGCAGCTCGACGTAGTAGTCGGCGGCCTCGACCCAGTCGATGGCGCCCGGGTCGACGTAGCGCACGCGCCCGCTCTCGCGCACGGCGAGCGGGGCGCGGCGGCGCGCGGCCGAGAGGGCCTCTTTCGCGCGGGCGAGGGCCTCGGCGAAGCGGGCGTCGGTGAAGGGCTTGAGCAGATAGTCGACGGCGCGCACGTCGAAGGCCCGGCGGGCGTAGTGCTCGTGGGCGGTGACGAACACGAAGAGCGGCCGCGCGGCGGGCTCGACGCGGGCGAGGGCGTCGAAGGCGTCGCCGGCGGGCATCTCGACGTCGAAGAACACGAGATCGGGGCGCAGGTCGGCGATGGCGCGCGCGGCGCCCGCGCCGCTCGCGGCCTCGCCCACCACGCTGAGCTCGGGGTCGGCCTCGCAGAGCGAGCGCACGCCCTCGCGCGCGAGCGGCTCGTCGTCGACGACGAGCACGCGGAAGGGCTCAGGCATCGGGGGCCGCCGGCGCGAAGGGCAGCTCGACGCGCGCCCGCGCCCCGCCGCCGGGCCCGGGCCCGAGCTCGAGGCGCTGCGCCCCCGCGTAGGCGTGCTCGAGGCGCGCCCGCAGGTTCGACAGCCCCACGCCGGCGCCCCCGCCCCCGCCCCGCCCGAGCCTGCCGTCTCCGCCCCCGCCCGGCCCGAGCCCGCCGCCCCCACCCGGCCCGAGCCCGACGCCCCCGCCCGGCCCGAGCCCGCCGCCCTCGCCGGGCCCGAGCCCGACGCCGTCGTCGAGCACCTCGACGCAGAGCCGCCCCTCGCGGCGAAAGGCGCGCACCTCGACCGAGCCCCCCTCGGGCCGCGGCGCGAGCCCGTGCCGGAGCGCGTTCTCGACGAGGGGCTGCAGCAAGAACGCGGGCACCTTCGCCGCCTCGACCCCCGGCTCGACGTCGAAGCGCACCCGCAGCCGGTCGCGGAAGCGCACCTCTTCGACCTCGAGGTAGGTGCGCACGAAGGCGAGCTCTTCGGCCAGGCTGACCTCGGGCAGAGCCCCCTTGCGCAGGGCGGCGCGCAAGAGGTCGGAGAGCAGGCAGACGACGCGCAGCGCCCCCTCGTTGTCGCGCTTTCGCACCAGCATGGCGACCGAGTTGAGCGCGTTGAAGAGAAAGTGCGGCTGCACCTGCGCCCGCAGCGCGTCGAGCTGCGCCCGCGCGAGGCTCGCCTCGAGCTCGGCGCGGCGCCGCTGCTCGACGAAGCCGCGCGCGAAGGCGAGCGTGACGGCGTAGGCGAAGGCGCCGAAGACCGCCATCTTCACGAAGAAGAAGGGCACGAGCGAGCGGAAGCTCGCGCCGCGGGCGAAGGGCGCGTCGACCAGCCGGGCGCAGAGCACGAAGACGGCGGCGTGGGCGGCGATGACGAGCGAGGCGCGCCCGAGGTGCCCCGGCAGCGCCCTCGCCCAGGCGCCCGGGGGCGCGGCGGCGTCGCGCTGGCCCGCCCGCAGCACGAAGGGCGTCGCCACCGCCCAGGCCCACCAGGGCGGCACCTGCTGCACGAGCTGCGCGGGCAAGAGGCCCATGCCGTCGGGCGAGAGCAGCCCGACCTGCAGGGCCAAGAGCACGCCGGGCAGGGACCACAGCACCCAGAGCCCGAGGGCGCGCCGCAGGGAGACGACCTTGGGCCGAGACACCTCGCGCCCGAGCATAGCGCATCGGCCCTCGTCACACGCCTCCACCGGCCGGGGCCCGCCGCGGGAGCACGGGGCGGGCCCCGGCCGGGGCGCGGGGGGTCGTCGGGGCGGCGCCGGGGCCGCCCGGGCTTCGTTCCGACCTCGAATTGGTCGGCCGGCCACGGCGCGAAGGGGCGCCCGCGGCCCGGCCTCCCGCCTCCGAGCGGGGAGATCAGAGTTTCATCGCGAGACCTCGGGGGTTATGGCTCGATCGTCTTCGCCGGGCCTCAGGGGGCGAACGACTCGATCTTCTTCGCGGCCGAGTCGGTGATGCGCTCGAGCTCGTCGAGGCGCACCTTCAGGCCGTCTTTCTCGGCGCCCCATGAGTCGTTGCGCGCGCGGTCGAGCCGCTCCAGGTGGTGCTCGACGAGCTGCCGCTGCTTGGCGACGTCGTTCAGGCGCTCGCGTGCCTCGAGGTCGGCCCGGGCGCCGAGCACGCCGAGCTTGGCGCGCAGCGCGTCGGCGCGGGCGTCGAGCTTCTGCGCGCGGGCGCGGGCCTCGGCGCGGAACTTCTGCCGCTCTTCGGACATCGAGATCTGCGCCTCGCGCAGGTCTTCGCGGTCGGGGTCGCCCGCGTGGGCCCGGTCGGCGGCGTTCTCGCGGGCGTCGGTGCGCGCCTCGATGCCTCGCTCGCGCGCGTCCTTCTCGCGCTCGATGGCGCGGGCGCGCTCGTCTTGGCGCTCCTCGATGGCGTCCCATTGGGCCTGCTTCAGCTTCTTGTTCGGGTCGCTCGAGCAGCCGCCCAGCAAGGCGAGCGACAGGGCGAGCGGGACGCAAGCGAATGCGTGTTTCATGGCGTGTTCTCCTCGGCCCCCGCCCGGCCGCCGCCCGAGGTGGCGACGTGGCGGGCCAGGGGTGGGCAGACGGGACGATGTCCCTTTGCTTGCCGAGGGCCCAAGCAGAGCCCGTGCCACGTGATCGCCCCCCCCGCCGATTCGGCCGAGATCGAGCGGCCGCGCCCGGGCAGATCCGCCCGAACGCGCGGCCGGCGTGGCGCGAGCGTCCGCGCTCTTCGGCCTCGCGGCCGACGTCGCGGGGCGTGGCGCCGCGGGCCCTCTGGTGCAAAGAGGCCACGCCGCCCGCGTGCGCCTAGCGCGCCGGGCCGCGCCGGGTCAAAGCGGGATATTGCCGTGCTTGCGCCGCGGCCGCTCGGGGCGCTTGTCGCGCAAGAGCTCGAGCGAGGCGCTGAGGCGCTTGCGCAGGGTGCGCGGGTAGATGACCTCGTCGACGAAGCCGAGCTCGGCGGCCTTGTAGGGGTTGGCGAACTTGGCCTTGTACTCGGCGACGAAGGCGGCGCGGGCGGCGGCGGGGTCTTTCGCCTTGTCGATGTCGCCGCGGTAGATGATGTTGACCGCGCCGTCCGAGCCCATCACCGCGATCTCGGCCGTGGGGAAGGCGAAATTGATGTCGGCGCGAATGTGCTTGGACGCCATGACGTCGTAGGCGCCGCCGTAGGCCTTGCGGGTGATGACCGTGACCTTCGGCACGGTGGCCTCGGCGAAGGCGTAGAGCAGCTTGGCGCCGTGAATGATGATGCCGCCGTGCTCCTGGCTGACGCCC
The DNA here is from genome assembly GCA_035762175.1 of Polyangiaceae bacterium. Taxonomy (GTDB): domain Bacteria; phylum Myxococcota_A; class Polyangia; order Polyangiales; family Polyangiaceae; genus DASTPP01. Next base: position 40,853 of record DASTPP010000058.1, read on the forward strand.
GGCAGGAAGCCCGGCACGTCGACGAAGGTGACGAGGGGGATGTTGAAGCAGTCGCAGAAGCGCACGAACCTCGCGCCCTTGATGCTCGCGCTGATGTCGAGGCAGCCGGCGAGCACGGCGGGCTGGTTGGCGACGACGCCGACCGTACGGCCGGCGACGCGGGCGAAGGCGCAGACGATGTTCTGGGCGTACGCCTCGTGGATCTCGAAGATCTCGCCCCCGTCGACCACGGCCCGCACCACGTCGCGAATGTCGTACGGCTTGTTCGAGTCGAGCGGCACGATGGTGTCGAGCTCGGGCGCCTCGCGGTCGGCCGGGTCGTCGGTCGGCCGGCGCGGGGGGTCTTCGGCGTTGTTCTGGGGCAGGTACGAGAGCAGCTGCCGGATCTGCGCGATGCACGCCCGGTCGTCGGGGCTGGTCAGGTGGCAGACGCCGCTCTTGGCGGCGTGCGCGGCGGCGCCGCCGAGGTCTTCTTTGGTGACCTCTTCGTGGGTGACGGCCTTGATGACCTCGGGGCCGGTGATGAACATGTAGCTCGTGCCCTCGACCATCACGATGAAGTCGGTGATGGCCGGCGAGTAGACCGCCCCGCCCGCGCAGGGGCCCATGATGGCGCTGATCTGGGGCACGATGCCGCTCGTCAGCGTGTTCCGCAAGAAGATGTCGGCGTAGCCCGCGAGGCTCGCGACGCCCTCTTGAATGCGGGCGCCGCCCGAGTCGTTCAGGCCGATGACGGGCGCGCCGATGCTGACGGCGAGGTCCATCACTTTGCAGATCTTCTGGGCGTAGGCCGCCGAGAGCGAGCCGCCGAAGACCGTGAAGTCTTGCGCGAAGACGCAGACCTTGCGCCCGTCGACCAGGCCCCAGCCCGTCACGACGCCGTCGCCGAGCACCTTCTGCTGGTCCATGCCGAAGTCGCTGCAGCCGTGGGTGACGAAGCGCCCCATCTCGACGAACGAGCCCGGGTCGAGCAAGAGGTCGATGCGCTCGCGCGCCGTGAGCTTGCCGGCGGCGTGCTGGCGGGCGACGCGCTCGGGGCCGCCGCCGAGCTCGGCCCGGCGGTTCATCTGGTCGAGGAGCTCGAGGGGGCTCGGGGCGGCCTTGGTGTTCTCGCTCATGACGCCCGCGGTTAGCACGTCGCCCCGACCACGGGAACGCAGAGCCGCCCCCCGCGGGCCCCGGCGGGCCCCGGGGGCCGCCCCGCGCCGGGGGGTTTCGCGGCCGGCGCCGGCCGCGACCGCCCGCCCGAGGCGGGGCCTCGCCGCGCCGGGGTTTTCCCCGCCCCCGCCCCCGCCCGCCGAGCACGCCGCCCCGCCCCCGCCAGAACGACGCTGCGCCCCGCCCCCGCCAGAACTACGCTGCGCCCCGCCGTGACCGCCCCCGACGAGCGCCCCACCCCGCACGAGCGGTCCAGCCTGCCCGAGCGCCCCGCCCTCTCCGACCGCCCCGACCCGGCCGAGCGCCCCGGCCCCGACGAGCTCCCGGCCCTCGCCGGGCGCACCACGCTGGGCGTCGGCGGCCCGCCCCGCGCCTTCGTGCGGGCCGGGAGCGAGCGCGCGCTCGTCGCCGCCGTCGACGCCTGCGTGCGGCGCGGCGAGCCGTACTTCGTGCTGGGCGGCGGCAGCAACGTCGTCGCCTCGGACGAGGGCTTCGCGGGCACGGTCGTCGCCGTCGAGGGCCGCGGGCTCGACATTCGCCGGGCGCCCGGGGGCGGCGCGGTGCTGGTCGAGGCGGCGGCGGGCGAGCCCTGGGACGATCTGGTCGCCCGCTGCGTGGGCGAGGGGCTCGCGGGGCTCGAGTGCCTGTCGGGCATCCCCGGGCTGGTCGGCGCGACGCCGATTCAGAACGTGGGCGCCTACGGGCAAGAGGTGTCCGACGTCATCGAGAGCGTGCGCGCGTACGACCCGGCCTCGGGCCGCGTCGAGGCGCTCTCGGCCGAGGCCTGCGGCTTCGCCTACCGCGACAGCGCCTTCAAGCGCGAGGGGCCGGGGCGCCGCGTCGTGCTCTCGGTCGTCTTTCGGCTGCGCGCGGGCCCGCCCTCGCCCCCGCGCTACGCCGAGCTCGCCCGCGCCCTCGACGGCGCGGCGCTCGACCTCGGCCGGGTGCGCGAGGCGGTGATCGCGCTGCGCCGCTCGAAGTCGATGGTCGTCGACCCGGGCGACCCCGACAGCCGCAGCGCCGGCTCGTTCTTCACCAACCCGGTGCTCGAGGCGTCCGCGCTCGGGGGCCTGCGCGGCCGGCTCGAGGCGGCCGGCGTGCTCGCGCCCGGCGAGGCGCTGCCCTCGTTCGACGCGGGGCCGGGGCGGGTGAAGGTGGCGGCGGCCTGGCTCATCGAGCGCGCGGGGGTGAAGAAGGGCGAGCGCTTCGGCGGCGCCGCCGTCTCGCGCGCCCACGCCCTGGCCATCGTCAACCGCGGGGGGGCGAGCGCGGCCGACGTCGTCGGGCTCGCGCGGCACGTGCGCGCCCGGGTCTACGAGCGTTGCGGCGTCTTGCTCGAGCCCGAGCCGGTCTTCGTCGGCTTCGGCCCCGAGCCGCTCGGCCGCCCGGGCTGAGCGTCGGCGTCGAGCCGCTCGGGCGCCCGGGCTGAAGCCCCGAGCCGCTCGGCGGCCCGGGCTGAGCGCGGCGCGCTGCCCGCTTGTCAGCGGGCAGAAAGCAGGAGAATCATAGCGCCGGCCCCGCCGCCGGCCGCGCCGCCGGCCCCGAGGGGGCGGCCGGGGGCCGGGCCGCCGGTGAATATGCCGAAGCTGCTGCCGTCGAAGGGCAAGGCCTCCGCCCTGCAACCTCCTCGCCGTCGGCCCCGCGTTCGGCGCCCGGCGCGCCGCCCCGCCCCCGCCGCGCTCGCCGGCCCGCTGCTCGGCGCGCTCGCGCTCGCGGCGCCGGCGGCCGCGCAGGCCCCGCCGCCCGCCCCGCCGGCCGCCGCGCCCCCCGCGATCGAGCCCGAGGCCGACGACGAGGCGGCGGGTCGCGAGTCGCCCGAGCCGCTGCGCTACACGCTCGAGGCGATCCGGGTGCGGGGCAACCTGCGCACGCGCGACCGCGTCGTCTTGCGCTACGTGCGCTTCCGGCCCGGGCAGGTGTTCGACGTCGACGACGCCGAGCTCGAGTTGATGCGCTTCCGCCTGCTCGGCACCGGGTTCTTCCGGTCGGTGTCGCTGTCGCTGCGGCGCGGCTCGCGGCGCGGCGCGGTGGTGCTCGTCGTCGACGTCGTCGAGCGCAACACCATCGTGGTCAACGATCTGTGGCTCGGGCTGAGCGCGACGGCGACCGACGACGGGGGCACGCGCCCGCTCACGGCGTACGGCGGCGCCGACGTGGCCGAGACGAACGTCGCCGGCACGGGCATCACGCTGGGCGGCGCCTTCGCGCTCGCGGCCGACCAGGGCGCGCTGCGCCTGCGCTTCTTCGACCCGGCCTTCGTCGGCACCCCGTGGATGCTGCAGGGCACGCTGCACCACAACACCGCGCGCGAGTTTTACGGCAACGACGACGTGCGCTACGACGACCCGGTGGGGGGCGCCGACCGGGTGCACACCTACGCCGTCGTGCGCTACCGCCGCTTCGGCGGCTCGCTCGGCGCCGGGCACGACCTGTCGACGGCGGCGCAGGCCTGGCTCGACTACCGGCTCGAGTCGATCGACGCGAGCACGCCGCTCGCCGCCTCGCACCGCCGCGGCGACCAGGTCGAGCCGCTCTCGTACGGCCTCTTGCCGGGCCAGAGCGTCGCCTCGACCCTGCGCGCGACGCTGCACTTCGACACGCGCGACGCGCCCGTCTTGCCGACGCGCGGCTGGTCGATCGTGGCGGCGGGCGACCTGTCGCTCGCGCCGCTCGGCTCGAACTACCCGTACCAGAAGCTGATGCTGCGCGCCTCGCGCTGGTGGCCCGTCGGCCGCCGCGGCCACGTCGCGCGCCTCGAGCTCTTCGGCGGCGCCATCGGCGGGCAGGCGCCCGTCTTCGAGCGCTTCTACGTCGCCGACCTTTCTGACTTTCTGCCCGACCGAATTCTCGAATTGAACATCGACAGCCGCCCGCCGCCGAACCTGCTCGGCACCGAGATCATCGAGCGGCGCTTCGGCGACTACGCCCTCAAGGTGCAGGGCGAGTACCGCGTGCCGCTCTACCGGGGGCGCCGCTCGGTCTACGGCCTCGATCTCTTCGTCGCGGGGGGCCTCTACGCCCTCACCTCGGCCCGCGACCTCGACGACCCGCCCCGCGGCTACCACGGCCTGCGCCGCCTGCCGGTCGACGCCACCTTCAACCTCGGCCTGCGCCTCGACACGAGCGCCGGCGGCTTCGCCTTCGCCTTCGCGAACATCTTCGGCTTCTTGCCCGCGCTGGGGGGGCCCAACTGAGCGCGCCCGCCCCGCCCCCCGGGCGGCGCGGCGAGGCGGCGCGGCCCCGGGCCTGGCCCCTGCCCCTCGCCCTCGCGCTCGCCGCGCTGCCCGCGCACGCGGCGCCGCCGCCGGTGCCGAAGGCCGCCGCCTTCGCGTGGTCGGGCGGGCAGCTGCGCATGAGCGTCGCCTACCGCGAGGTGCTCGACGGGCCGCTGCAGGGCAAGGTGCTGAGCGGGCTGCCGACCACGGTCGTCTTGCGCGCCTACGTCTTCGAAGAGGGGGGCTCGAGCCCGATCGCCCTCTCGGTCAAGACCTGCAAGGTGACCTACGACCTGTGGAACGAGGTCTTCAAGGTCGAGCTCAGTCAGACCGGCGCGGCGCCCCGCGTCGACCCGGCCGTCGTCAACCTCAACGGCGTGCTCGGGCGCTGCGCCGAGGCGCGCGACCTGGTGCTCGCCCAGCCCTCGCAGCTTCGGCCGGGGGGCCGCTACCTCGTCAACGCCCTCGTCGAGGTCAACCCCGTCTCGCCCGAGATGCTCGAGCGCATTCGGCGCTGGGTCAGCCGCCCCGCGGGCACGACCCGCATCGGCGCCGGCGACGCGCTCTTCGGCTCGTTCGCCGGGCTCTTCGTCGCGCGCATGCAGAGCGCCGACCGCGAGCTCGCCTTCCGGACCCAGCCCTTCGTCGCGACGCCTCCCCCCCCCTGACGCCGCGCCCCGCGTCACGCCGATGATACGTGCCAGGCCCTTGTGCCGCCGCGTCGCGTGCTGTACGCGTGCGCCTCGCGCGCCGCGGCGCGGCGCCCCCGAACGGAGACCCTTCGCGCATGACCCGTTCCCTTTTCCCCCACCGACGGCCGCTCCGAAAGGCGGTCGCGTGGCTGCTCGGCGCCTCGCTCTGCGCCGCGAGCGCCCCCCCGCTCTGGGCCCAAGGCGCGCCGCCCGCGCCGAACGCGCCCAAGGCCGGCCCGGGCCCGGGCGCGGGCAAGCCCCTCTCCGAAGAGCAGCGCAAGGTCAAGGCGCGCGAGGCGTACAACGACGCCGAGGCCAAGCTGAACGCGGGCGACTTCGGCGCCGCCCTCGAGCGCTATCGGGCCGCCCACGAGTTCGCCCCCTCGGCGCAGAACCAGTACAAAATCGCCTACAGCCTCGACAAGCTCGGGCGCGGGGCCGAGGCGCTCGACGCGTACAAGGCCTTCCTGGCCGAGCCGCCGCAGCAGCCCGACAAGCTCGCCGAGCAGCGCAAGCTCGCCGAGGCCCGGGTGGCCGAGCTGGGCGAGGCGAGCGTCAAGGTCTCGAGCTCGCCGCCGGGCGCCGCCATCGCCGTCGACGGCACGCCGCAGGCCGCCCAGACCCCGACGACGCTCAAGCTCAAGCCGGGCCGGCACACCGTCGCCGTCTCCGCGGGCGGCTTCGAGCCGATGACCCGCGAGATCGACGTGCCCGCCGGGGGCGCCCCCCTCGACGTGGCCGTCGACCTCAAGCCGCTCGCCCCCCCGCCCCCGCCCCCGCCGGCCGCCTCGGCCCCCTCGAACGTCGCGGCCACCGAGCCCGAGGCGCCCCGATCGAAGCTGCCGGCCTACGTCACGCTCGGCCTCGCGGGCACGGGCCTGGTCGTGGGCACCATCTTCGGCGCCCAGGCCCTGTCGAACAAGAGCACGTTCGACGACGACCCGACGACCGACAACGCCGACCGCGCCGAGCGCAACGCGCTCATCGCCGACATGGCCTTCGGCGTCGCGCTCACCCTCGGCGTCACCGGCGCCGTCTTGCTCTTCTCGTCCCCCGAGAAGCCCGCCCCCGCGACCAAGGCCGCGGCCGCCGGCGGCCTGCGCCTCTTGCCGGTGCTGACCCCGCAGACGCAAGGCGCCGCGGCGACGCTTCGCTTTTGAGCCCGACGACGCCGACGCGTCCGTTACCCTTGGCAGGGCCCCCTCATGGCATCGACCACGCTACGACGACTGGGGCCGGCGTTCGTCGCCGGCTGCGCGCTCTTCTCCCTGGCCGCTTGCGAGGTCATCGCCGGCGTCGACCGCAGCAAGATCCCCGACGAGTCGGCCGGCGCCGGCGGCGGCCTCCTCGGCGGGCAGGGCGGCAGCGGCGGCGGCGCCGCCGGCGAGGCCGGCGCGGGCCAAGGGGGCGGCGGGGCCGCGGGCGCGGGCGGCGGCGCGGGCGAGGCCGGCGCGGCGGGCTCGGCCGGCGCGGCGGGGCAAGGCGGCGCGGCCGGCGCGAGCGGCAAGGCCGGCGCGGGCGGCGGCAAGGCCGGCGTCGACCCCTGGGCCGAGTGACGCGCGAGAGCACCGACCGTCCCGTCGGGTTGGTGCTCGCGAAAGGGCTCGAAACGAGCGCCGCTTGACCGCATCCTGCCCGAACTCGGGCAGGGGGCGGCCGGCGCGCGAGGCTCTTCTCGGCGCGCCCCGCGTTCGCCAGACCAGAGCGCGGGCCTCCGCGCCCAAGATCAGGCCCGCAGCGCTTCGGCCTCGGCCACGAGCGCCTCGAGGGCGCGCCGCGTCTCGGCCATGAGCTCGTCGCGGCGCTTGCCTTCGGGCGAGATCGGCTCGCCAATGGCGACGCCGACGCGCCGGCCCCGCGAGGTGAGCCACGCGTCGGCGGGCAGCACGTCGCGCGTGCCCGCGATGCCGACGGGCAAGATGGGCAGCTTCGCCTCGACGGCGAGCATGAAGCCGCCCTTCTTGAAGGGCAAGAGCTCGCCGGTGCGCGAGCGCGTGCCCTCGGGCGCGATCCAGACGTGGACGCCCGCGCGCAGGGCCTCGCGGGCGCGGCGCAGGCTCGCGATGGCCTGGTGGCGGTTCGAGCGGTCGATCTCGATGAAGCCCGCCTCGCGCAGCGCGGGGCCGAAGATGGGCAGGCGGAAGAGCTCGGTCTTGGTCACCATGCGGATCGAGCTCGAGACGGCGTGAAACAGCACGGGGATGTCGTAATGGCTCTGGTGGTTCGACATCAAAAGGAAGGTCTTGCCGCCCTCGAGCCGCTCGCGGCCGCGCACCCGCAGGTCGATGGGCGTGCCCTCGACGACGCTGCGCGCCCACCAGGCGATGCGCGCGTCGGACCGGTCGCGCCGCACCCCGTCGCGGAAGGCGTCGAAGAGCGTGAAGGCGCTGATGCGGAAGAGGCCGTCGATCGTATGGAGCGAAGCGCCGATGCCGTCGAGGAGCCCGGCGGCCGGCCGATTCGTGGGCGCTGGGTGGTTCATGGCGGGGCGGGAGGGCCCCCGTCTACCCCGTCCGGTGCGTCGTTGGAAGGGACGGCCCGCCCGCCCGCGCGCCTCGACGTGGCCCGCGCGGGGGCCGAGGCCAGCCGCCCGGCTCGCCGGTGACGAGAGGGGGGGCGCCGCTCGGCCCGCGCGCGGGTGCGGGGCGTCGCGCCCTCGCCCGCGCGGGGGTGCGGGGCGTCGCGCCGTCGCCCGTGCGGTCGGGCCCGTATTCGAGCGAGCCGCGCAAGCCCTCGGGCGCTCGCGCCCTCGCCCGCGTGGTCGGGCCTCGTGCCCTCGCCCGCGGGGGGCGGAGGCGGCCCGCTCAGCCGGCGGTGGCGCGCTTGGAGGGGGCGGCCTGCTGGCCGCGCAGCTCGGCGTCGAGCTCGGCGAGCAGGGCGCGGGCGCGGCCCGAGAGCGAGCGGGGCACCTGCACCTGGACGACGACGTGCAGCGCGCCGCGGCCGCGGCCGTCGACGCGCGGCACGCCCTTGCCCTTGAGGGTGACGACGTCGCCGGGCTGACAGCCGGCGGGCACCTCGACGTCGAGGGTCGTGCCGTCGGGCATTTCGACCGAGACGTGCGCGCCGAGGGCGGCCTCGGAGTACGAGACGTTGGCGCGGGTGACGAGGTCGAGGTTGTCGCGCTCGAAGCGCGGGTCGGGCTCGACGTCGACGTCGACGTAGAGGTCGCCGGGGGGGGCGCCTTGCACGCCCGGCATGCCCTGGCCGGGCACGCGCAGCCGCTGGCCGCTGTCGATGCCGGCGGGGAAGGTGACCATGACCTTGCGCGTCTTCTCGACCTGGCCGTTGCCCTTGCACTTGGGGCAGGGCGTCTCGACGACGCTGCCCTGGCCGCGGCAGCGGGGGCAGGTCTGGGTGAACATGACGAAGCCGCGCGCGGTCGACACCTGGCCGGCGCCGCCGCACATGGGGCAGCCGCGCCGCTGCGTGCCCTTGGCCGCGCCCGAGCCCTCGCAGCCGTCGCAGGGCGCGGGGGCGCGCAGGGTCAGCTCGCGCTTGCAGCCGCAGAAGGCGTCGCGCAAGCTGAGACGTTCTTGCACCCGCACGTCGTTGCCGCGCCCCCTTCGCCCCGGCGCGCCGCGCCCCGGGCCGCCCGGGCCGCCCATGCCCCCGAAGAACTCGGCGAAGAGGTCTTGGAAGTGGGAAAAGATGTCGTGGGCGTTGCCGGCGAAGTCGCCCCCCTCGAGCCCCGCGTGGCCGAACTTGTCGTAGCAGGCCCGCTTCTGGTCGTCGGACAGCACCCCGTAGGCCTCGGTGGCCTCTTTGAAGAGGGCCTCGGCCTGGGGGTTGTTGGGGTTTCGGTCGGGGTGGTACTTGAGGGCGAGCTGTCGGTACGCCTTGCGCAATTCGTCGGCGCCGGCCTCGCGGGAGACGCCCAAGACTTCGTAATAATCGCGCTTTGAGCCCATGCGTACCGTACCGCTCGTTCGGGTCGTTCGGGCGCCGAGGCGACGCCGCGCAGCGGCGCCAAACTAAGGGTTTCGAACGCCTTGTCAACCTTGGGGCCCCCGCCCGCGCGGTTTTCGCCGCCCCTCAGCCCGGCGCCTCGCGCTCGGCGGCGACCTGGTCGAGCAACACGGCGGCCGAGGGGTCGACCGAGGCCGAGCGCTCGGCCTCGAGGCGCTGGCGCTCTTGACGCTCTTGCAGCAGGGCGCGCCGCAGCGCATCGAGCTCGGCCTGCAGGGCCGCGACGTTGGCCTCCGCCGGGGCCGGCGCCCGGGGCGCCGCCCTCGCGCGCTCGAGCGCCGCGGCGAGCTCGCGCGCCCGCGCCCGCGCCTCGTCGAGTTCGGCCTGCCGGCGCCCGAGCTCGGCCGCGAGCTCGTCGAGCCGGGCGCGGGCCCCCGCCTCGCCCCCGTCGGGGCCCGCGGAGCCCTGGCGGGCGAGTTCGCGCTCGTCGAGCAGCTCGCGCACGAGCGCGCCCCGCCGCTCGACCTCGCGCCGCAGCAGCGCGAGCTCGCGGGCGCGCTCGCGCAGGGTCGCCTCGACCTCGCCCACCTCGGCCTCGTGGGCCTCGTCGCGCGCGCGCAGCTCGCCCTCGACCGCCACGAGCCGGGCGCGCAGCGCCGAGGCCTGCTCGCGCAGCGCCGCGAGCTGCTCGCGCAGCGCCTGGTGCTCGGCCGGGTCGACCCCGCGCGGCCTCGCCTCGAGCTCGGCGATCGTGCGGGCGAGGGCCTGCTCGCGCTGGGCGGCCCGCTGCCGCTGCTCTTCGGACGCGGCGAGCGCCTGGCGCGCCCGCGTCGCCTGCTCTTCGGACGCGGCGAGCGCCTGGCGCGCCCGCGTCGTCTGCTCTTCGGACGCGGCGAGCGCCTGGCGCGCCCGCGTCACTTGCGCCTGCAGCTCGGCGAGCTGCGCCCCGAGCGGCTCGGCCCGCTGCCGCAGCTCTTGCAGCTCGTGCGCGGCGTGCACCGCCCGCGCCGCCGCCTCGGCCCGCTCGCGCTCGGTCGCCTGCAGCGCCACGCGCAGCTCGGCCACGCCCTGCGCCAGCGTCTCGCCCCGGCGCGCCTCGGCCTCGGCCCGCCGCGCCTCCTCGAGCGCGCGCGCCTCGAGCGCCTGGCGCGCCTGCGCGAGCGCCTCGGCCCGCGCCTCGAGCGCCTGGTTGGCCTGGGCGATCACCTCGGCCCGCGCCTCGAGCGCGCGGTTGGACTGCGCGAGCGCCTCGGCCCGCGCCTCGAGCGCCTGGTAGGCCTCGCCGAGCGAGCCCGCGCGCTCGGCGAGCGCCCGGTGCGACTCGCCGAGCGCGCCGACGCGCGCCTCGAGCGCCCGGTGCGACTCGCGCAGCGCCTCGGACGAGGCGCGCTCGGCCTGCAGCCCCAGGATGGCCTCGGCGAGCGAGGCGCGCTCGCGCTCGAGCGCCTCGGCGAGCGCGGCGCGTTCGCGCTCGAGCGCGGCGAGCGCGGCGCGTTCGCGCGCGGCGTGGTCGACCGGGGGCGCGGCGGCCTCGGCGGGGGCGGCGGCCCCGGCCCCGGGCAGCTCGATGATGCTGTAGCCCTCGAGCTCGAGAGCGCGGCCGCTGCCCAGGCCGACGTAGTACTGCGCCTCGCGGCCCTGGGCCTCGGCCAGGCTGGTGTCGACCGACACGTCGGGCTCGCCCTCGAGGCCGAAGTCGACGAGGGCGAAGCCGCTGAAGGCGACCTGGCCGACCATCTTGACGTGGGCGAACTGCAGCGAGAGCGCGTCGTAGAGGTCGTAGTAGCCGAAGGCCCGGTCGTCGGCGCCGCGGTTCGGGGTCACGACGACGACCACGCCCCCGGGCGCGGTGAGGTGGCGCGCCCGCGCGATGACGGCCTCGGGCGCGGGCGCCGAGGACGCGTCGGCCACGATCGTGACGTCGAAGGCGCCCTCGCGCCCGCCCTCGCCGGCCACCGCGCCGCCCGCGCCGCGCCGCGGGCCGGCGCCGGGCTCGGCCGCGCGCTCGCCGGGCCCGTCGAAGGCCTGCGCCAGGCGCGCCCCGCGCGCGAGCAGCTCTTCGGTCAGGCCCGAGCGCGCGTCGCCGAGCACCGCCACGCGGCGCCCCTGGACGAAGCGCTCGAGAAAGGGGGCAAGCACCAACACGGGCGAGGGGTTCGAGCGGAAGGAGGGCTGGGTCATGGCGGGCTCGGCGGCGTCGGCGGGCGGCCCTCGCGAACGCGCGAGGGGGCCGCCCTCGGTGGCGCCGTGGGCTCCGCTCTAGCGCGGACGGGCGCCGAGGTGAACGCGGGACGTGGCCCTCCCCCCCTCTTCGTGCTAAACAAGCCCGCTGTCCGGCGCCCCCTCGGGGGCCTCGGCCGGCCGGGCGGCCCGGGCCCGGTGAGCAGCTTTTCGAGGGGCCGTCGGCGCCCCGGCCGGGCCGCCGCCCGGCGGGCCCCGGCGCGGCCCCTTCGCGTTGACGAGCGCCTTGCTTCGCCCCCGCCCCCTCCTGCCCGCGCTCGAGCTCTTCCCGGCGCGCACGCCGACCTTGCCGCCGGCGACGCACACCAACAGCTACGCCCTCGGCGCGCGCGAGGTGCTGCTGGTCGAGCCGGCGACGCCCGACGACGACGAGCGCGCGGCGTGGCTCGCGTGGGCGCAGCGGCTGCGCGCCGAGGGCCGCACGCTCGTCGCGCTCGTCGCCACCCACCACCACCCCGACCACGTCGGCGGCGCCGACTTCTTCGCCCGGGCGCTCGGGCTGCCGCTCTGGGCGCACGCGCTGACGGCCGAGCGCCTCGCCCGGCCGGTCGACCGGCTCTTGCGCGAGGGCGAGGCCCTGCGCCTCGACGGGCCCGAGGCGCAGGCCTGGCAGGTCTTGCACACCCCGGGGCACGCGCCCGGGCACATCTGCCTCCACGAGCCCGCGCTCGGGGCGCTCGTGGTCGGCGACATGGTGGCCAGCGTCGGCACCATTCTCATCGCGCCGGGCGACGGCGACATGGGCGAGTACCTGCGGCAGCTCCGGCGCCTCGAGGGCCTCGGGGCGAAGGTGGCGCTGCCCGCGCACGGCGATCCGATCGACGAGCCCGGCGGGCGCTTCCGCGCGTACGTCGAGCACCGCCTCGCGCGCGAAGCGAAGGTCGTGCGCGCGCTCGGCGAGGGCTCAGGGCCCGCGGGCCTCGGCCTCGCCGAGCTCTTGCCCCGGGCGTACGACGACGTCGCGCCCGCGGCTTGGCCCTTCGCGATGCTCAGCCTGCAGGCTCACCTCGACAAGCTCGCGGCCGAGGGGCGCGTCGTCGTCGGGGCCGAGGGGCGCTTCTCGATCGCGCCCGGGGGGGCGTCCGCGTGAGCCGGGCGGCGCGCTGGCTCGACGGGTTCGCGGCGGCCTCGGCGCGGCTCGGCGTCCGCGGCCCGGGCGGGCTCGGCGAGCTCTTGCCGCCCGGCGCGCCCCTGCCGCCCTGGTGGGGCGCCTTCGCCACGGCCCCCACGCGCGAGGCGCGCGCCGGCGCGCTCGCCCCGGCGCTCTTGCGCGCGCGCGTCGGGCTCGACGAGGCCCGCTTCCGATGCGGCTGACCCGCGGCCGCGTGCTCGAGGCGCCCCCGGGCCCCGGCTCGGACGGGCCCGCCTCGGGGCCGCCGACCCGCCGGGTGCTGCCCGCCGAGCTGGTGCGCGCGCACGCCGAGGCCGAGGCGGTCGTGGCCGAGGCCCAAAAGAGGGCCGAGGCGATCGTGGCCGAGGCCCAGAAGAGGGCCGCCTCGGCGCGCGCCGAGGCCGAGCGCGAGGGGCGCGGAGAGGGCGCGGCGGCGCTCGCGGCGGCCTGGCTGCGGCTGCGCTCGGCCGAGGCGCGCGAGCTCCGCGCGCGCGAAGAGCAGGTGCTGACGCTCGGGCGGCTGCTCGCCGAGCGGCTGCTCGGCCGGGCCCTCTCGCTCGAGCCCGCGCTGATGGTCGACCTGACGCGCGAGGCGCTCGCGGCGGTCGTGCGCGCGCGCCGCGTCGCCCTCCACGTCCACCCCGACGACGCCGAGACGCTGCGCCGGCACCTCGGCGAGCTCGGGCTCGACGCCGCCACGATCGCCGTCCACCCCGACCCGGCCCGCCCCCGCGGCGGGCTGCGCGCCGAAACCGACTTGGGCACCCTCGATGCCGAACTCGCCCCCCAGCTCGACCGACTCGTCGCCGCGCTCCGACGCGGCTGAGGCCGGGCGGCCGCGCTGGCGGCTGCCCCTGCTGCTCTTCGGCGCCACGCTCGCGAGCGTGCTCTTCGCGGGCACGAGCCAGGTCGAGGGCGAGCTGCCAGCGAACGCGCTCGCGCGGCTCTTGCGGGGCTGGGTGTTCGCGCTGCCCCTGCTCTCGATCCTGCTCGCGCACGAGTTCGGCCACTACTTCGCCGCGCGCCTGCACCGCGTGCCGGCCTCGCTGCCGCTCTTTCTGCCGATGCCGATCTCGCCCTTCGGCACCTGGGGCGCCATCATCTCGATGCCGCGCGCCATCGCCTCGCGCCGCGCGCTGCTCGACGTCGGCGCCGCCGGGCCGCTCGCCGGCATGGCCGTCGCCCTGCCCGTGCTCTGCTACGGGCTCTCGCTCTCGCAGGTCTTGCCCCTGCCGCCGCACGGGCTGCTCGAAGGCGAGTGCCTGCTCTACATGCTGCTCAAGCGCCTCGTCGTCGGCCCCATCCCGCCCGGGTACGACGTCTACCTGCACCCGGTCGCGTTCGCGGGCTGGGGCGGGCTCTTCGTCACGATGATCAACCTGCTGCCCTTCGGGCAGCTCGACGGCGGCCACGTCGCCTACGCGCTCTTCGGCCGCGCCCACGACCGCTTCGGCCCCTGGGTGCGCTGGGCCCTCTTGCCGCTCTGCCTCGCCAACCTCGCGCGCAACCTGCTCGCCGCGCGCGCCGCGGGCTTCCCCGAAGATTCGATCGCCCAGGCGTTCTCGAACAGCTTCTTCTGGTTCGCCTGGTTCCTCATCTTGACCGTGCTCGGGCGCGTCGGCGGCACGCGCCACCCGCCGACGACCACGAACGAGCCGCTCGGCCCCGGCCGCCGGGCCGTCGCCGTCCTCTGCCTGCTGCTCTTCGCGCTGCTCTTCATGCCGGCGCCCTTCACCGTGCACTGAGCGCGTGCGCCGCCCCGGCGGGCGCGCTAAGGGGCCTTCGCGGCCGGGGCGCTCGGGCCCCGCCGGGCAGCCCAAAGCGAGGGTTCCGATGGCCTCCGTCAACTTCCCCCCGATCCAGGTCCCCGGCGAGGGCGACCTCTACGCCCGCATCCACACGTCGATGGGCCCCATCGTCGCGCGCCTCGAAGAGAAGCGCGCGCCGCGCACCGTCGCCAACTTCGTCGGCCTCGCCACCGGCGCCGTCGACTGGCACGATCCCGTCCAGAACCGCCCCGCCAAGGGCACGCCCGCCTTCGACGGCACGCGCTTTCACCGGGTCATCCCCAGGTTCATGATCCAGTGCGGCGACCCGCTCTCGCGCTCGCCCGAGTATGCCAACCGCTGGGGCGTCGGCGGCCCCGGCTACGAGTTCGAAGACGAGTTCCACCCCGAGCTCAAGCACGACGGCCCCGGCGTGCTCTCGATGGCCAACGCGGGCCCCGGCACCAACGGCTCGCAGTTCTTCATCACCCACCAGGCCGTCCCCCACCTCGACCGCAAGCACTCGGTCTTCGGCCGCGTCGTCGCCGGCCTCGACGTCGTCAAGCGCATCGGCGACGCCCCCCGCGACCGCAACGATCGGCCGCGCGAAGACGTCATGCTCGAGCGCGTCGAGATCTTCCGCTCGCCGACGCCGCCGACGGGCTGAGCCCGCCGACGCGGCCTTAAATGGCCCAGTCGTTGAGGGCGTTACCGCAGGTAAGCATTCGCTTGCCCCAGTAGGGGTTGGTCAGCGCCGGCGCGGTCTGTACCCACTTCTGATACCCCGGCGCCATGGGGCACACGAAGAGAAAGCGCCCCTCGCGCAATTTCGGGTCGGCGACCAAGAGCGTGATTACGCTCTTCGACAGCCCGCCGAACGAAAGGCGCGCCGCGTCGATGTCGGCCGCGGCGCCCACCGCGCGGGCGGCGTCGGCGAGGGCGACGAGGGCCTTGCGCGCGGGGCCGCCGTCGGCCGCGGCGTTCATGGCCTCGTCGGCGAGGACGGCCGCGTGCGACCGGGCCCCCGCGAGATCGTCGGCGGCGAAGCGCGCGCGCATCGCCTCGTAGGCCTCGAGCGCCTTGCGCGCCGGCGCGAGCGCGCGCTCGGGCAGCGGGCCGGCCGGGGCCGCCGCGCCGCCCGCCGCCGGGGCCGCCGCGCCGCCGGCCGGCACCGTCGTGCTCGCCCGCACGTAGGCCGAGTGCTTGGCCGCCTCGGCGCTCGCTTCGTCGAGGTACTTGAGCACGGCGCGGGCGTCGGCGTGGCTCAGCCGCATGTTCGGCATCACGATCTTGAACGTCTCGAGCAGGCCCATCGCCGTCGGATCTTTCTCGGCCAGCACCCGGTCGGGCTCCATGATCCAGCGCTCGAGCCACGCCCGCTCGCGCCGCTTGCTCACCTCGAAGAGGTCGGGCCCGACGCGCCGCTCGTCGACCGCGAACGTGTCGCCGCCGCCGATCGTGTGGCACGACGCGCACCGCGCCCGGAAGAGCTCTTCGCCGGTCGAGATGTTGCGCACCTCGGGCGCGTTCGCGTAGTCGCGCTCGCCGGTGCTGGGCAGCTTCCAGTTGTGGAGCCACTGGCCGAGCTCGTTCGCCAGCACGTACGGGTTCTCGCCCGGCGAGCGCTTCATCCAGCGGCCCGTCGCCTGGTTGCCGATCACCATGCTGAGGCTGTGGTCCTTCTTCTTGCGGTCGGCGCTGTAGACGCCGAGCTTGCGCCGCAAGAGGGTGACATCTTCGTCGGAGCCGGTCAGAAACGTCCAGCCGGGGCCGGTGTGCCAGAGCTCGGCGTACTCGTTGAGGCGCTCGGGCGTGTCGTTCTCGGGGTCGATCGAGATCGAGTAGAAGAAGACGTCCCGGCCGAGCCGGTCGCCGAGCAGGCGGGCGACGTCGCGCATGCGCGCGGTCTCCATCGGGCACGAGTCCGAGCACTTCGTGTAGATGAAGTTGACGGCGACGACTTTGTCTTTGATGAGGTCGAAGAAGCGAACCTTCTCGCCGCGGTGGGTGACGAGCGGCACGTCGGGGAAGTAGTTCGCGCCCCACATGCCCCCGCCCTTCGCGCGGTCGCGACCGCCGGCCCGGGCGCCCTCGTCGGCCCGGGCCGGGGCGGCGCGCTCGGCGCCGTCGCGCCCGCCGCGCTCGCGCAGCGAGCAGCTCGAGAACGTGAGGGCCCAGAAGGCGGCGACGAGCCAGACGAAACGGACGGGGGGCATGGGGCCTCGTTGGTGGGGGGGCCGGCCGCGGCGCCGGCCCGGCCCGCCGCGGGCGGCGGGCGCGCGCGGCGGGGCGGGGTCAACGGACGGGAGGGGACGCCGCCGCCCGCGGGGGGCGCGGGGGCGGCGGGGGTGCCGCCCGCGGGGCGTGCGGGGGCGGCGGGGGCGCCGCCGCCCGCGGGGCGCGCGGGGGCGGCGGGGGCGGCGGGCTCAGGGGTCGAGGCCGAAGCCGTAGCCGGAGCGGAACGTGGGCAGCGCGGCCGAGTCGACGTACTCGACGCCGTCCCAGCCGGGGATGGGCGCGGGCATCAGCTTCGTCTGGCCGGGGTGTTCGAGGTCCCACCGCAGGAGCATGGCGTGGTCTTCGTGCTGCGTGTTGTGGCAGTGCTCCATGTACGTGCCGGCGAACTCGCGGAAGCGGATCGCGATGGTGAGGTCGTTCGAGGCGTCGTCCTCGGGGCCGATGCGGAAGACGTCCTTGCGGGCCCACTTCTCCCACTCGGCGAGGGGGCCGCTGTCGCGGCTCAAGATGATGGCCTCCTCGAAGTGGATGTGCACCGGGTGGCTCCAGCCGCCGTTGCCGTCGATCGTCCAGATCTCGAAGGTGCCGAAGGTGTCGTTGCCGGCGGCGTTGGTGCCGACGAAGCCGGGCTGCGTCGGGCCGGTGGCGAGCCGGGGCGCGGCCGAGATGCGGCGCGGGTCCATGACGAGGGCCTCCTCCTCGTCGGTCTTGATCGTCCAGGGCGACTCGTCGGTGCCCGCGCTGCGGTCGAAGTCGAAGACGCGGTGGCGGGCGTTCTGCAGGCGCGGGTCGTTGCGCTGGATCGGCAGCGGGATCATCTTCTGCTGGCCCGGCCGGAAGTTGGCGGGGTTCATGCTGAGGTCGGTGCCCGAGTACGCGACGACGCGGAACTCCATCACCATGCCGGCGCCGGGGTCGGCCGACCAGCCGGTGGCGGTGGCGACGGGGTTGTGGGTCTTGTTCAAGATCTGCACGAGCGGCACCTTGCCGTCGGGCTGCTGACCGTCGCGGTGCTTGGTGGTGTTGACGAGGTAGAGCTTGTCGCCGGGGGCGATGCCGGCCTGGGCGAAGTCGACGACGATGTCGAAGCGCTCGGCGATGCCCTGGGTGGGCAGCTGGCCCTTGTGCTCGGCGGCGTTGCCGTCGCCGTCGAGGTCCATCGTGCCGTCGAAGGGGATGGCGTGCTCCATGAGGTTGCCGTCGTTGGCGACGAGGTAGAAGGGCACGCGGTTGTACGAGATGCTCGAGCCCATGGGGCCCCCGAGCTCGCCGCCCGTGCCGTTGACCTGCTTGACGAGGGCGAACGAGAAGTAGCGCGAGACCGACCCGTTCAAGATGCGGAAGCGGTAGCGGCGCGCGCGCACCTCCATGTACGGCTTGTACTGCCAGTTGACGAGCACCTGGTCGCCGAGGAAGCCGTCTTTGTTGAAGATGTTGAACCAGAGCTGGCCGTCGTCGTCCCAGGCCTTGTCGGCGATGACGAGGTTGACGTCGTAGTCGCGGTTGCCCCAGGGCAGGGCCGAGCCGCTCGGCAGGCGCAGGTTGACCCCGTCGTTGTGCGCCTCGTTGCCGCGGTCGATGGCGCTGTAGTAGTTGAACATCGCCGCGTTGCCTTTGTAGACATTTTGCGCGGTGAAATCGAGCATGTGGTCGTGGAACCAGTGCGTGCTCATCGTCTCGCGCCAGTCGCCGCGGATCTGCACGCGCCCGTTGGCGTCGCAGGGCCGCGCGGTCGCCGCGGTCGTCGTGTCGTTGACGAGGATGGTCTCGCCGGGCGCGCAGGGGGCGGCCGCGCGCGGGTCGGCGCCGGTCGTGTTGACGGTGTCGTGGCCGGCGAGCTGCATCGGCCAGCGGTAGTCGTAGAACTGGCCGGGGAAGAAGAACGCGTTGGTGTAGCCGTCGCTCTCGGCCGGGTTGTGGCCGTTGTGCTCGTGGGTGCTGAGCGTGTGGATGCCGAAGCCGCGGTTGGCCGCCGGGTCGATGGGCAGCGCGTTGTAGTGCCGCATCAAGATGGGCTCGCCGTAGCGCGCGACGGCCAGCTTCGGGGGGAAGGTGCCGTCGAAGGTCCAGACGGCCTTGTGGTTCTGCGCCGGCATCAGCGGGTGGATGCGCGGGCCGATGCCGTTGGTGGTGCCCGTGACGGTGGTGCCGGGGACGGTCGAGGTGAAGGTCTGGTGGTAGAGGCCGCCGGGGGCGAACTCGCCGAGGGCGTAGCCGTGGCGCTGCTTGGCGTCGCGGAAGCCGTGGTTGACGCGGGCGCCGGCCTGGGCGGTCTTGAAGAAGACGCGGGGGTTGAACTCGTTCCAGCGTTGGTGCGCCCAGCCCTTGCCGGGCGGGCGGCCCTCGGCCGGGGGCGTGACGAGCGTGCGCCCGAGGAAGGCCTCGATGGCGGTCTTCCAGGGGTTCGCGTCGGTGGTGTTGGCGAACTCGGTGGGGAAGGGCGAGATGCCCGCCTGGCCGAGGAAGGCCTCGAGGGCGGTGCCGAGCGGGCCGGTCGCGGCGGGGTCGCCCGGGTCGTTCTCGGGCGCCGGGCCGGTGGCCGGCTGGGGGAAGGGGTTGGGGGCGGCGGGCGCGCCGGGCAGCACGTCGCGGCCGAACTCTTCGAAGAGCAGGAGCTTCTGGGTGAAGGGCAGGGCGCCGAAGAGCGGGCTCGGGCGCGCCCCGGTGGGGATGTCGACGCCGGTGCCGGGCAGGCGGGTGACGACGTTGTCGTGGGCGTCCTCTTTGGTGCCCGTCACCCCGCCCTCGAACGCGCCCTCGTTGGCGGGGGCGAGCCCGGCGAGGGCGTCGATGGCCGCCGCCGTGCCGATCGCCGGGCCGGTGAAGGCCGAGGGGTCGCCGGCGGGCGGGGGGCCGAAGGTGTCCATCACGGCCGCGAGGGCGACGAAGCTCGTGCAGAGCACCGCCCCGCCCGTCAGCCACGGGTATCGCTGTCTCTTCGAAAAGAATCGCATGGTCCTCCTATTTCGAAAGGCGGCGGTCGCGAGGCGTCGGGCCGCGGGCGACGCCCGGCCGGCCCGGCGCGCGCTTCGACGGGCGCGCCGCCCCGCGGCCGGCGGGCCCCGCGCGCCCGCGAGCGCGGACGGCGGCGGCCCCGGGCCCCGCGCGGCGGCGGCCGGCCTGACGACGTGACGGTGCCTCTCCCTCTGCGCCGGCGTCGGACGGAGCCGGCCCACCACCCTTACACCAGATCACCCAGACCTGGGAATAGAGACTAGGGCTATCGGTTAAGATTTTCTTTGCGCGCCGCGCCGGCCGGGCCCGGCGGCCGCGCCGGACGCGCCGGCCACGCCCGCCGCGCCCGGTGCTCAGCCGTTACCTCCCAGCCAATCGGGCCGTGCGCCCGATGGCAATAGGACAAAGCGACGGTGGGGTATGGATCCACCATGCGGGTCAAAATGACGATGGTGCACCGAGCCACCAGGCGAATCGTTAGTATCGAATATCTATAGAAAACTCCGCCCCGCCGCCACGCGCCCGGCCCCCGCTTTGCCGACAGCGCGGCGCGTCGCCCCCGCCCGACAGCGCCCGCCCCGGCGCCCCCCTGGCGACCGCCAGCCCCCCCCCGGCGTCCGCCAGGGCGCCCCCAGCGACCGCCAGGCCCCCCCCGGCGACCGCCTAGGCCCCCCGGCGGCCGCCAGGACGCCCCCACGCGCCTCCCAGGCGCCCGCCCGCGCCCCGGCCGCCCGGCGCCCCCGGCACGGACGCCGCCGACGGCGGGCACGCGCCCCCCCGCGCCCCGGCCGCCCTCCTGGGCGGGCCGCCCTTGGGCCGGGCCGCCGGGCCGCGGGGGCCCCGGGCCGCCTTTGCCACCGGGCCCGGGCCGCAGTAAGCGGGGCGCCATGCCGATCACCTACCGCCAGGCGGGCGTCGACATCGACGCGGGCGACGCGCTCGTCGAGCGCATCAAGCCGCTCGCCCGCTCGACCCGCACCCCCCACGTGCTCGCCGACGTCGGCGGCTTCGCCGGGCTCTGCGGCCTGCCCGCGGGGCTGCGCGAGCCCGTCCTGGTGAGCGGCACCGACGGCGTCGGCACGAAGTTGAAAGTCGCCTTCGCCGCCGGCAAGCATGACACCATCGGCCAGGACCTCGTGGCCATGTGCGTCAACGACGTCGCCACCGCGGGGGCCCTGCCCCTCTTTTTTCTCGACTATTTCGCCACGGGCAAGCTCGACGTCGACGTCGCCGAGGCCGTGGTCGCGGGCATCGCCGAGGGCTGCCGGATCGCCGGCTGCGCGCTGCTGGGCGGCGAGACGGCCGAGATGCCCGGCATGTACGCCGAGGGCGAGTACGACCTCGCGGGCTTCGCCGTGGGCGTCGTCGAGCGCGCCGAGATCGTCGACGGCCGCCGGGCTCGCGAGGGCGACGTCGTCGTGGGCCTGCCGTCGAGCGGGCTGCACTCGAACGGCTACTCGCTCGCGCGGCGCGTCTTGCTCGGGCGGCACGGGCTCGACGAGCGCCTGCCCGAGCTCGGCCTGACGCTCGCCGAGGCCCTGCTCGTGCCGACGCGCATCTACGCGAAGGCGCTCGCGGCGCTGCTCTCGGCCGACCGCCCCGCGGTGCACGCGCTCGCGCACATCACCGGCGGGGGGCTCGTCGGCAACGTGCCGCGCGTCCTGCCCGAGGGCCTCGGGGTCGAGCTCGACCAGGGCGCCTGGGCCCTGCCCCCCCTGATGGAGCGCATCGCCCGCGAGGGCCCCGTCGAGCCCGACGAGATGCGCCGCACCTTCAACCTCGGCGTCGGCCTGGTCGCCGTCGTCGACCCGGCCGCGGCCGACGGCGCGCTCGCGCGGCTCGGCGCGGCCGGCGAGGCGCCCTTCGTCGCGGGGCGCGTCGTCCGGGCCCCCGAGGGCGCCCCGGACGAGGCGCGCGTCGCCTTCCGCTGAGCCATGGCGAGGCTCGCGCTCGGCGTGCTCTGCTCCGGCGGCGGCACCAACCTGCAGGCCGTGCTCGACGCCTGCGCCGCGGGCGCGCTCGACGCCGAGGTGCGCCTCGTCATCGCCAACCGCCCCGGCGCCTTCGCCCTCGCCCGCGCCGAGCGGGCCGGCGTGCCCGCGCTCTGCCTGCCCCACCGCGACTACCCCGACCGCGCGAGCTACGACCGCGCCCTCGCCGCGCGCCTCGCCGACGCCGGCGTCGGGCTCGTCGTGCTCGCCGGCATCATGCGCCTCGTCACGCCGGCGCTGCTCGACGCCTTCCCTTGGCGCGTCATCAACATCCACCCCGCGCTCTCGCCCGCCTTCCCCGGCGTCGACGCGCAAGGGCAGGCGCTCGCCTACGGCGTCGCCGTCGCGGGCTGCACGGTGCACTTCGTCGACGCCGGCACCGACACCGGGCCCGTCATCGCGCAGGCCGTCGTGCCGGTGCGCGACGGCGACACGCGCGACGCGCTCGCCGCGCGCGTCCTGCGGCAGGAGCACCGCCTGCTCGTCGAGGTGCTCGCCTGGTTCGCCGCGGGCGAGGTCCTCGTCGAGGCGCCGCCCGGCGGGGGGCGGCCGCGGGTGCGGGTGCCGGGGCGCGCGCGCGCCCGGGGCGTCGCCGATGACGGGGCGTTACTACGACGTCATCGTGCTCGGGCGCTCGCCCGGGGCGCTGCTCGCGGCGGCGCTGCTCGCCCGGCGCGACTTCTCGGTCTTCGTCGCCGGCCACACGACCCGGCCCGCCACCTACTCGTACGAGGGCCACGCCCTGCGGCGCCGCGCCTTCTCGCTGCTCGGCGCCCCCTCGCCCGCCCTGCGCCGCGCGCTCGTCGAGCTCGCCCAGTCGCAGACCTTCCGGCGGCGCACCGTGGCGCTCGACCCCATGCTCACGGTGCTCTTGCCCGGGCGGCGCTTCGAGATCGCGCCCGACCTCGCCCTCTTCGAGCGCGAGATGGACCGCGAGTTCCCCGAGGTGCGGCGGGTGCTCGACGAGCTTTACACCACGCTCGCCCGCGTCAACGAGAGCACCGACCTCACCTTCGGCCGCGACCTCGTCTGGCCCCCCGGCTCGTTCTGGGAGCGCCAGCGCACCGGCCGCGCCTTCGCCCAGCTGCCCTTCGTGCGCGAGGGCGGCCCCGACGTGCTCGGCGACCTGCCGCCCTACCACCCCTACCGGGCCGTCGTCGACGCCTCGGTCGCCTTCGCCTCCGACCTCGCCGCGACGCGCCGCCCGCTGCCGCCCTTCGCCGCCGCGCGCCTGCACGCGGCCTGGACGCGCGGCGTCGTCGCCTTCGCCGGCGGCGAAGACGAGCTGGTGCAGTTCCTCGTCGACCGCATCACCGCCCACGGCGGCATCGTCGCCCTCGACGAGCGCGTCGAGCGCGTCGCCGCCGGGCGCGACGGCGTGCAGGGGGTCTTCCTCGAGGGCGACACGACGCGCACGGGCTGCCAGTTCCTGCTCACCACCGAGACGGGCGAAGACCTCGCCGCGCTCGCCGCGGGCGCCGGCGTCTCGGGCCGCGCCCAGCGCGCTTGGCCCCGCCTGACCCCCGCCCTCGGCCGCTTCGTGCTCTCGCTCGTCGTCCGCCGGAGGGGCGTGCCCGACCCGCTCGGCGCCGAGTCGCTCGCCTTCGGCCAGCCCCCCGGCGCCCCGCCCGACCCGCGCCGCCCCGCGCTGCGCCTGCAGCGCACCGACCGCATGAGCGCCCCGGGCTCGCCGCCCCCCGAGCACGTCTTGCTCGTCGCCGAGACCCTCCTGCCGCTGCCCCCGGGCAAGGGCGGCCTGCCGCCGGTCGAGGCGCGCGAGGCGGTGCTCGGCACGCTGCGGATGCACCTGCCCTGGCTCGAGCGGCACCTCGTCGTCTGCGACTCGCCCCACGACGGCCGCGCCCTCTGGTTCTACGAGAACGGCGAGCGCCGCGAGGTCGACCGCATCCACGTCCGCGGCGCCTCGCTGCGCGCCGAGCCGATGGAGCCCCTCTACGACGTCGACCCGCCCTCCTTCTTCGGCCTCGGCGGCGAGCCGCTGCGCGGGCCGATCGGGCGCACCTTCCTCGTCGGCAAGTCGGTCCTGCCCGCGCTCGGCCAGGAGGGCGAGCTGCTCGCGTCGGTCAGCGCCGCGCGCCTGGTCACCAAGAGCGACCCGCGGCGCGAGCGGCTGCGCCTCGAGATGTGGAACCGCGTCGAGATCGGCTGAGCGCCGCCCGGGGCCCGCGCCCGGCCCGGCGGCCGCGCTAGACGAGCCCGGCGGCCGCGCGGTCGAGCTGGGCGTCGAGCGCCGCGAGCAGGTCGCGGTTGCCGTCCTGCGCGTACGCCGCGAGCTTCGCCTCGTAGTCGGGCAGCGCCTCGAGGAAGGCGAAGACCTCGGCGGGGTCGTTGACGTCCTCGCTCGCGCGGCCGTAGCCCTCGCGCTCGAGGTAGCGGGCGTTCATCGCCTGCTCGAACTGCCCCGCGAGCGGCACCGCGAGCATCGGCTTGTGCAGGTAGACGCACTCGCCCATCAGCGTGAAGCCGCCGCCGGCGATGACCGCCCGGCACGAGGCGAGGTCGTCGATGAAGCCCGTTTCGCTGAAGGGACGGTAGCGCAGGTTGCCCTCGGCCTGCTCTTCTTTGATGCCCCGCCGCATGCCGTAGACGCGGCACTCGAGCCCCGTCTTGCGCAGCGCCTCGGCGAGCCCGCCGTAGCCCTCGCCGGTCTGGTAGACGAGCAGGTGCCCGCCGCGCGAGGGCGAGGCGGCCAAGATCTCGGGGCGCAAGATGGGCGGGTGCAGGCTCGTGCGCTCCTTGCGCAGGGGCGGGTAGAAGAAGGTGGTGATGAGGTAGTGGTCGCAGAAGGGCAGCTTGCCCTTGACGAAGGCCTTGGCGAGCTCGAAGTCGGCGCGCGCGCCCTCGAGCACCTCGGGCGGGTGGGCGCACCGGTTGATGATCTGCATGTTGTCGACCGAGAAGACGGGCAGCCGGTGCGCCTTGGCGAAGAGGTACGACCACGACTCGAAGTCGCTGACGACGGCCTCGGGCCGAAAGCCCTTGATGAGCTCGAAGTAGGCCGCCACGTTCTCGGGCACGCCCGCGACGCCCTTGAGCGCGTTCGACCAGAGCGTGCTGCCGAGCCGCACGCGGTTCTCTTCGTAGATCATGTGCAGGCCGTGAATGCGCTCGACGTTCTCGAACCTCGCCCGGAGAAAGTCGACCGCCCGGCCCGAGGCCATTATGCTGAGCTCGTGCCCCTGCGCGACGAGGTGCTCGAGCACGACCCGCGAGCGCATCGCGTGCCCCATCCCCTCGCCGACCACGCCGTAGAGAATCCTCATGGCTGAGAGGGTACGCCCGGCCGGCGCCGGCGGCGAGGGGCCGCGCCCCCGGCGGCGCGTCTACAGCGAAGACCTGCCCCTCGGCGAGGCGACGGCCCCCGCCGTCCTGCGCCCGCTCGCCGCGCGCGGCGTCGAGCTCGTGCTCGCCGTCCGGCCCGGCGGCGCGGGCGAGGCCCCCGCCGCGCTCGCCCGGGCGGCCGCCGCCGGCGTCGAGGTCTCGGTCTGGCCCATGCTCGAAGACGGCGCCGGCCGCTGGGCCAACGCCTGGAACGCGACGGCCTTCGTCGCCTTCGCCGAGGCCCTGCTCGCGCGCCTCGACGCCGGGGGCGTGCCCTGCGCCGGGCTCTTCGTCGACCTCGAGCCGCCCGTCGACGCCCTGCGCTCGCTCACCCGGGGCCGGCGCCGCGCCCTCTCCGCCCTCGCCTCGCTCGCCCGCCGGCCGCGCGAGCCCGACGCCGCCGCCCGCCTCGGCCGCTTCGTCGCCGCCTGCGCCGGGCGCGGGGTCGCCGTCGCCGCCGCCGTCGCCCCCGCGCTCGCCGGCGACGGGCGCGGCGGCTGGCAGCGGCTGCTCGGCACGCCGGTCGACGGCATCGGCTGGCAGGCGGTGCACGCGATGGCCTACACCTCGCTCTTCGAAGGCTACCTGCCCCCGCTCGGGCGCGAGGGCGCCCGCTCGCTGCTCGGCGCGACCGGCCTCGCCCTGCGCGCCCGCTACGGCCCGCGCGCCGCCCTCTCGCTCGGCGTCGTCGCCCCGGGCGCGCTCGGCGACGAGGCGCCCTACCGCGACCCCTCCGAGCTCGCCGACGACGTCGCCGTCGCCCGCGCCGCCGGCGTCGACGACCTCGCCCTCTTCGACCTGCGCGGCGCCCTCGCGCGGCCGCCGCTCGAAGGCTGGCTCGACGCCCTCGTCGAGACCGCCCCCGCCGCCCGCCCGCCCCCGCTCACCCGCCCCGCCCGGCTCGCCGCCCTCGGCGCGATCGCCGTCGGCCGCGCCTGCGCGCCCCGGCCCGCCCCGCCGCGCGCGCCGCGCTGAGGCGCCCGCGCCGGGCCCGCTCAGGCGTACGCCTCGTCCTGCTCGATCCGCGAGAGCACCCAGTCGAACTCGCCGCCCGTGACCTTCGCCTGGCAGTAGGCGCAGTGGCCCGCCATGTTGACGTCGAGCGGCGCGCCGCAGTTCGGGCACGCGGCGTCCGCCCGCGGCGCGCCCTTCGCGCCCGTGCCGCGCAAGAGCGTCCAGTATTCGCTGTACTCACGAACCTTCTCGCGGCTGCCGCCGACGAGCGCCCCCGACTCGTCGAGCGTGTAGTCGAGGCAGGCGGCGAAGACGCGCACGGTGACGGCGTCGTAGTGCTTGTCCGAGGCGACGCGCGCGAGGTGCACCGAGACGACCCGCGCGCCCTCGGTCACGTTGCGCAGGCCCGCCCGCTTGTAGGCCTCGACCCAGTAGCGCTGCGCCTCGAAGAGGTTGTCCGAGAGGTAGGGCCGCACCTTGCCGAGCTCGCGCCGGGACCACCCCTCGTGGAACGCCCCGAAGATCGCCTCGACCCGCGCGACGAAGGCCGGCCAGGCGAAGGCCGGGTCGCGCGCCCGCAGATCGTCGAAGCGCTGGCGCACGTCGGGGTCGACCGCCGTCGGCAGGTCGGTGCCGACCTCCTCGACGTCGCCCGAGGCCCCGGCCGGCGAGCGGGGCTCGCGCGCGAGCGACACCGCCGCGGTCACGTACCAGTCGCGCTCGCCCGACCAGCCCGCCGCGCCGCAGTGCTTGCAGGTGCCGCCCACGATCTTGTCGAGCGGCGCGCCGCAGCCCGGGCACCCCACCACGCGCGCCGCCTCGGGCGGGCGCGAGCGCGCGCCCGCTTCGCGCTCGAAGGCCCAGCGCTCTTCGGCGTAGTAGGCGACCGCTTCGCCCTTCTCGTTGACCTCGACGTAGTTCGCCTCGAAGCGCACCGCGAGCGCGACCCGGCCCGCCTGGCCCTTCGCCCGCCGCACCGACTCGACCCGCATCGAGCCGATGACCACGTCGCGCACCTCGCGCGGCGTGCCGAGGGCCACCTGCAGGGCCCAGCGCGCCCGGTCGCCGAGGTAGGGTGTCACCCGCTCGATGCGGCCGCCCGCGCGGGCGTGGTGCACCTCGGCGTAGAGCGCGTAGGCGAAGTCTTCGAAGAGCGCGTACGAGAAGTCTTCGTCGTGCGCCCCGAGCTTGCGCAGCTTCGCCACGACCTCGGCCGGCCGCAGGGGCCGCCCCGGCCCGCCCGCGGGCGCCGGCGCCCCCCCGCGCTCGGCCTCGAGCGCGCGCCCCGCCTCGTCCATGCGCCGCCGCAGGCCCTCGGCCGACGCCGTCCAGCCCGGGCCCCGCCAGCCGTTGTAGCGGTTCCACAGCACGACGAGCACGACGACGACGATCACGCCGCCGACGAAGGCGAAGAAGAAGAACTGCCCGACCGAGCCGCCCACCTCGCCGCCCGCCGAGCTCGACCCGCCCGAAGGCAGCGAGTAGCTCGGGCGCCGCGACCACGACGAGTCACTCGACGAGCCCGACGAGCTGCCCGAGGAGAACGACGAGCCGCTCGAGGAGCCCGACGAGCGCGACGAGCTGCCCGACGAGAACGAGCTGCCCGACGAGCGCGAGCTGCCCGACGAGCGCGAGCCCGACGAGGTCGAGCTGCCCGACGAGCGCGAGCCCGACGAGCTGCTGCCCCGGTAGGTGTTGCCGCCGCCGGGGCGGGCCGGCGCCTCGGCGGGCCACACGAGGGCCGCGGCCGCCGCGAGCGCGAGGGCGGCCCGGGCGAGCGCCCCGCGCGCCGAGGCCCGCCTCACGGCCGCACCTCGTCGCCGAGCTCGTTCTCGTCGTCGTCGTCGCGGGGCAGCGCCGCCGCGAGCGCGGGGCCGAAGCGGCGCAGGGCCGCGACGAAGCCGTCGAACGAGGGCGCCCCGAGGAACGACCCCGCGACGGCCGCCGCCGCCTGGCGCGAGGGCGCCTCGAGCGCCTTCGCCTCGACGCCGACGTCGGCCACCACCTCGACGCGCCGCTCGAACATCGACACGTACACGAGCACCCCCGTGCGCGCCCGCGTCCGCGAGACGCCGAGGTCGACGAAGGCCTCGCGCGCCGCCCGCCGCACGCTCTGCTCCCGCAAGGGCCGCGACGTGAGCGCCCGCCGCAGCGGCCCGAAGTAGGCCGAGGCGAGCGCCCCCGCCCCGAAGACCGCCCCGAGCTCGAGCGGCAAGAAGTCGTACTCGAAGGGCTCGGGGTGGTAGAGAAAGACGCAGAGCAGCGCGAGCGCCGCGAGCGCCCCGACCAGGTAGTCGGTGTGCCGGTAGTGGCCCGAGGCCGGCCGCAGGGCCACGACGAGCTCGGCGCTCGTCTCGAGCTCCACGGCCCGCACCGCCTCGGCCACGCGCGCGCGCGCCGCCGCGCCGAAGAAGGCCCGCCCCGACCCCAGGCGAGCGCCCCGCACCGCCTCGCCCGCCAGCTCGCGCGCCACCGCCCCGAAGAACCTCAGCCCTGCCACGCGGCGCACGCTACCGGCGCCGGCCGCGGGGGCCAAGGCCCTAAGCTCGCCGCGCGCGGCGGCCGAGGCCCTAAGCTCGTCGCGCGCGGCGGCCGGGGCCCCGAGCTCGCCGTGCGCGCCGGCACCTCGTAAGCCCGCCCCAGCACCGCCGCGCGCACCAGCTCGGCCGTCAGCGGCGCGAGCAAGATGCCGTTGCGGTAGTGCCCCGTCGCCAGCACGAGCCCCCGCACCTCGCTCTCGCCGACGAGCGGGCGCCCCCCCTGCGGGTACGGCCGGAAGTTCGACCACGCCCGCACGAAGGTCGCGTCCTCGAGCGCGGGGCAGAGCCTCGCCGCCGCCGCCAAGAGGTCGCGCACCCCCCGCGCCGTCACCTCGCGCCGGAACCCCGCGAACTCGTGCGTCGAGCCGACCACGACCCGCCCGTCCTCGCGCGGCACGAGGTAGGCGCCCGCCCCGAACACGACGCGCGCGAGCGGGGGCGCGCCGAGGGCGAGCTCCACGAGCTGGCCCCGCGACGGCCGCACCGCGCCCGGCTCGAGCGGCACGCCCTCGACCAGCGTCGTCCAGCTGCCCGCGGCCACGACGACCCAGCCCGCGTCGAGCCGCGTGCCGTCCTCGAGCGCGACCCCCGAGGCGCGCCCCCGCTCGGAGAGCACCCGCCGCACGTGCGCCCCCGAGCGCACCGTCACCCCCGCCCGCAGCGCCGCCACCTCGAGCGCGCGCATCAAGCGCGGCGGCTCGATCTGGCCGTCGTCGGCGAAGAAGAGCGCCGCGCCCGGCGCGAGGTCGGGCTCCTCGCGGCGCAGGCGCGCCTCGGGCCAGAGCTCGGCCCGCAGCCCCGCCGCCCGCTGCCAGCCGAGCAGGCCTTCGCCCTCGCCCTCGCCGGCGCCGAGCAGCCGCAGCGCCCCCCGGCGCCGGTAGCCCGCGTCGAGCCCCGTGCGCTCGCGCAGCCGCTCGACGAACGCGGGGTAGAGCTCGCGGCTCGCCAGGAAGCGGTCGGCCTCCTCGCCGGGCCCCGAGGCCTCGATCTGCGGGCTCAAGATGCCCGCCGCCGCGCCCGAGGCCTCGGCGCCCGGCGCCCCCCGCTCAAGCACGGTCACGCGCGCGCCCTCGTCGGCGAGCGCGAGCGCGCTCGCGAGGCCCACCACCCCGCCGCCCACCACCAGGACCTCGGCGCCCCGCGCGCTAGTCACGCCGCACCCCTCCCGCGCCTCGGCGCGATCGCTCGAGATCATACTCGCGGATCTTGCGGTCGAGCGTCGGGCGCGCAATCTCCAAGATGGCGCAGGCGCGCCGCTTGTTCCAGCGGGTGTGCTCGAGCACCCGCGCGATGTGCCAGCGCTCGAGATCGCGCAGCGGCACGAGCACCGCGGGCGGCGCCGCCTCGGCCCCGGCCCCCTCGGCCGAGGCCCCCCCGGACGGCGACCCCCCGCCCGCCGGCACGTCGCCGATGTCGAAGTGCGCCGCCGTGACGACCTCGCCCCGGGCCAGCACGCACGCGCGCGTCAGCGCGTTCTCGAGCTCGCGCACGTTGCCCGGCCAGGGGTACCCCACCAGCAGGCGCATCGCCCCCTCGTCGATCGAGCGCACCTGCACCCCGAGCTCGCGGCGGAGCTTGCCGAGCAGGTGCTCGACCAAGAGCGGGATATCGCCCGGCCGCTCGCGCAGCGGCGGCAGCACGATCTCGACGACCTTCAGCCGGTAGTACAAATCTTCGCGGAACGAGCCCTCGGCCACCATCCGGCCGAGGTCGCGGTGCGTCGCCGCCACCACGCGCGCCTCGAGCTTCTGCGGCCGCGCGTCGCCGACCCGCTCGAAGGTGCGCTCCTGCAGGACGCGCAAGAGCTTCGCCTGCAGCTCGAGCGGCAGCTCGCCCACCTCGTCGAGGAAGAGCGTGCCCTTGCCCGCGAGCTGCAGCCGCCCCGCCTTGTCGCCCACCGCCCCCGTGAACGCCCCCCGCACGTGCCCGAACAGCTCGCTCTCGAGCAGGTCGCGCGCGAACGCCGAGCAGTTGACCGCGACGAAGGGCTCGACGCCCCGCTCGCTCGCGAAGTGCAGCGCCCGCGCCACCAGCTCCTTGCCCGTGCCGCTCTCGCCCCGCACCAGCACCGCCGCGCGGGTCGGCCCGACCGCCCCGACGGTCTTGAACACCTCGCGGATCGCCTCGCTCCGGCCGACGAGCTGGTGCGTCGAGAAGGCCTGCTTCTCTTCGGCGATGAAGCGCGCGAGCGCCCGGCTCGTCGCCCGCTGCTCGAGCGCGCGCGCCATCGTCAGCCGCAGCCGGTCGAGGTCGAAGGGCTTGAGCAAATAGTCGTACGCCCCGAGCCGCACCGCCTCGACCGTGCTGCCCATGTCGTCGCGCCCGCTCACCACGATGACCAGCGGCCGGTCGGCCTGGTCGCCCCCGAGCTGCCCGAGGCCGCGCAACACCCCCATGCCGTCGAGCCCCGGCAGCCCCATGTCGAGCAGGCACAGATCGAGCCCCCCGCGCCGCAGCCGCTCGAGCGCCGCCACCCCGTCGAGCGCCGTCTCGACCTCGTGGCCGAGATCGCGCAAGAGCCCCTCGAGCGCCCAGCGCACCCCCGGCTCGTCGTCGACCACCAACACCTGCGCCATCCCGTGCCCCCTCAGCCGCCCGCGGACGCCCCCCGCCGCGGCCTCGTTAGGCGCACCAGCCCCGCCGCGTTCCACGCGGCGAAGGCGACGAAGAGCAGGGCCAGCGCCACCGCCCAGCGCGAGGCCCTCGGCGACGCGCCGTCGACCAGGAGCCACGCCCCCTCGGGCACCTCACCCCCGCCCAGCCGCCGCACGCTCGCCGCCAGCCCCAGGTGCCGCAGCCCCGCCTCGCGCAAGGGCACCAGGCGCCCCGCGAACGACGTGGGCGGCACGAATTTGGGCCCTTCCATGCCCTCGGGAACCCGAATCTCCACCCAGATGCTAGGGTTTCCTGCCACCGGCGCCAGCCGAAACGAATCGCCCTCGAGCGGCCGCTCGTAGCGAATCGCGCCCGCCATCGAAAGCAGGCCCGAAGCCCGGACGTACCGGTTCGAGAGGGCCCCGCCTGGCGCGAGGTGCGTCAGATCGCCCACCTCGCGGGGCGAGCCCCCGACGAAGGCGTAGTGGACCTCCCCCCCGAGAAGCAGCGTCATGCCCAACGAGACGGCGATGGCGAGCGCCATCAAGCCCATGGTCAACCACTTGCCCCTACGTTGCGGGGCCGGCAAAACCTCGAGCTCGGGGTCGACGTTGACCGTGGCTTGCAGCCCGGGCGACATGGGTTGCGAAGGCACCGGCGTCATGGAAGCAAGGGCCGTGTCACGACCTTCCTTTCTGAAGGGTCACCCGTCAGAACGCAACGCCTGACCCGCGGCCCGGCCCACATCGGCCCAGCCCACGCGCGCCCGCCCCACCCCCCTTCGCCGGCTCGTCCCGGGGCCCGCCCCGGCCCCCTCGCATTTCGCCCGCGCAACCCCACCGCCCCCCTACGCTACACTCCCCCGCCATGACCCAGGCCCAAGACCCCGCCGTCGCCAAGTCCGTCGTCTGTCCGTCGTGCGGCTTCAAGAACAGCCCGCCGCCGGGCAACGGCCGCTGCGTCTCGTGCGGCGCCTCAATGGACCCTCTGCGGCCCAGCCGCACCCGCGCCGAAGAGCTCGAGCGCCGCTACCAGCAGGAGGGCTTCAACCTGCGCTGGCTCGGCATCTCGCTGGCGGTGCAGGCCGTGCTCACGGGCGCCATCGTGCTGGGCCTGCCGGTCGTCGTGCCCGTGCTCGACTTCGAGGGCATCTACGGCATGTTGGTCACCATCCCCGTCTGGCTCATCGGCGGCGTCTTGATCGGCCTCGTCTCGCCCGGGCGCACCTTTCTCGAGCCCGTCGCCGCCACCATGCTCGTCGCGATCGTGGCGGTGCTCTACCTGTTCCAGTCGCAGACCGTGCGCACCATGCCCTGGTGGATGTACGTCATCATGGCCTGCATCGGCATCCTCTTCACCCTCATCGGCTCCTACCTCGGCGAGCGCATCCAGCTCGGCCCCCCGCCCAAGCGCGCCGAGTGAGCGCGCCGCCCGCCCGAGCGCGCCGCCCGCCCGAGCGCGCCGAATCAGCGCCCGCCGCGCCCGGCCGCCCCGCGCGGCGCGAGCGGTCGAAGCGCCCCCGCGTCGCCGGACGGGCGCCCGCCCCGCCCCCGCGTTACGATCCGAGCGCATGACGACGCGCCCCGCCCTCTCCCGCCGCGCCGCCCTCGGCCTCGCGCTCTGGCTCGGCGCCCCCCGCCCGCTGCGCGCCGACGCCGCCGACGAGGCGCTGCGCGACGTCGGCCGCGCCCGCGAGAAGCTCCGCTCGCTCGCCTGCCCCTTCACCCAAGAGCGCCTGCTCGGCCTTCTGGCGAACAAGGTCACGAGCCGCGGCGACCTGACCCTGGTCCGCCCCGACCGCCTGCGCTGGCACCTCGAGCCCCCCGACGAGGCCACGTATTGGCTGACGCCCGAGGGCGTCGCCTACCGCTCGCGCGAGGGCGGCGGCAAGGCCTCGGGCGGCCCCTTCGGCGCGCTGCTCGGCGACCTGCTCGTCGCCCTCGGCGGCGACCTCGCCAAGCTGCGCGCCCGCTACGCCGTCGGCGCCGAGCGCGGCGCCGAGGGCCTGACCCTGACGCTCACCCCCAAGGCCGCCGACGCCGCCAAGGCCCTGCGCTCGCTGCGCCTGAGCCTCGCCCCCGACCTGCTCTCGCCGACCCGCCTCGTGCTCGAAGAGCCCGGCGACGACCGCGCCACCATCACCTTCGGCCCCGCCACGCTCAACGCCCCCGTCGACCCCGCGCGCATGAAGCCGCCGGCCTGACCTTCAACGCCCCCGTCGACCCCGCGCGCAGGAAGCCGCCGGCCTGAGCGGGGCGCCGGGGCCGCGCGGTGCGTCCGGAGGGCGGGGGCCCCGCTGTCTGAGACCCCCGAAAGGGAGGCGAGTTCGGGGTGCCCGGCGGACGCGCCGCGCGGCCCCGGCGCCCCGCCCAGGCCGGCCGCCAGTCCGCCCCAAGCGCCAGCCCGCCCCGCTCAGGCCGGCCGCCAGTCCGCCCCGAGCGCCAGCCCGCCCCGCTCAGGCCGGCCGCCCCTGCGCCCCGAGCGTCGACCTCGCCCCCTCACATCGGCGGCACGAGGTGCTTGCGCGGCACCCGCCGCGCCGGCCGGCGGGCGTAGCGCGCGAGGCGCAGCGCCACCTCGTCGCGCAGCCGCTCGGGCTCGACGACCGCGTCGACGACGAGCTCGCTCGCGAGCTTGAAGACGTCGACGTCGCGCCGGTACTCCTCCTGCAGCTTCGCGACGTACGCGTCGCGCTCGGGCCCCTCGGGCACCTCCTGAATCTTGTTGTAGTAGACGGCGTTTACCGCCGGCTTCGGCCCCATCACCGCGATGCTCGCGGTCGGCAGCGCGATGCAGGCGTCCGGCTCGAAGGCCGGCCCGCACATCGCGTAGAGCCCCGCCCCGTACGCCTTGCGCACCACGACCGAGACCTTCGGCACCGTCGCCTCGCTCACCGCCGCGATCATCTTCGCCCCCGCGCGAATGATGCCCTGCCGCTCGACCTGCGAGCCGATCATGAAGCCCGGCACGTCGGCCAGATAGACGAGCGGCAGCCCGAACGCGTCGCAGAGCCAGATGAAGCGCGCCGCCTTGTCGGCGCTGTCGACGAACAGGATGCCGCCCTTGTACTTCGGCTGGTTCGCCACGATGCCCACGGGCCGCCCCTCGACGCGGGCGAAGCCCGTCAGCACCTCGCGCGCGAACAGCCGCTTAATCTCGAGGAACGACCCCTCGTCGACGATCGACTCGACCACCGCCATCATGTCGAAGGCCTTGTTCTCGTCGGCGGGTATCACCTCGCGCAGGCTCTTCTGCCCCGCCCGCGGCGCCCGCGGCTCGGCGAGCGCCGGCGGCCCCTCGAACGAGGTCGGCAGGTACGAGAGGTAGCGCCGCGCGAACTCGAGCGCCTCCGGCTCGGTCTTGACGAGCACGTCGCCGCAGCCCGACGTCTCGCAGTGCATCTTCGCGCCCCCGAGCTCCTCGAGCGTCGTCTTCTCGCCGATCGTCGTCTCGGTCATGCGCGGCGAGCCGAGGTACATGCTCGCGTTGCCCTGCACCATCACCACCACGTCACAAAACGCGGGAATGTACGCCCCCCCCGCCGCCGAGGGCCCGAAGAGCAGGCAGACCTGCGGCACCTGCCCGCTCAGCGACACCTGGTTGTAGAAGATGCGCCCCGCCCCCCTCCTCCCGGGGAACATCTCGACCTGGTCGGTGATGCGCGCCCCGGCCGAGTCGACCAGGTACACGAGCGGGCACTGCAGGCCGCGCGCGGTCTCTTGAATGCGCAAGATCTTCTCGACCGTGCGCGCCCCCCACGACCCCGCCTTGACCGTCGAGTCGTTGGCCATCACGCACACCGGCCGCCCCCCGACCTGGCCCGTGCCCGTCACCACCCCGTCGGCCGGCAGGTCGGGCGCCGCGCTGTTCGCGAGCATCGCGTCCTCGATGAACGACCCCGGGTCGAGCAAGAGCGCGAGCCGCTCGCGCGCGAAGAGCTTCTTCTGCTCGGCGTTCTTCTCGTGATACTTCGGCGCGCCGCCCTTTTCGACGCGCGCCAGCGTCGACGCAAGCTTCTCGTAAACCGACATGAGCTCGGCTGCGTAGCAAACCCCGCGGAGAGAACAAACAGCGCCGCTCGGGTGGCACGCCCGCGGCCCACCGCGCGCGTACGCCCCCGCCCCAACCTCGCGCCCCGCGTCATCGTACAATCCGGCTTTTTTCGCCTCGAAATGCGCCGCCACCGTGGCACGCGCCTTGCCGAAGACCCCGCCCCCCCGCCTCCCCCGCCCCCCGCTGACCCAACACCGTCCCGCCCCGCCCCCTCCCCCACCGTCCCGCCCCGCCCCCTCCCCCCTCCCGGCGTCGTGGCCGCGCGCGGCCCGCGGCCCGGCGGCCCCAAAGGACGGG